>CBFGMV010000003.1:0-175639 GCA_965649915.1 uncultured Dyadobacter sp. | reverse complement strand
CCTGGAACAATGGAAATTTGTTGTGTTTTTCCGGGTGAACCTGCCATTGCTCGTGATCCAGGATTTCTTTCAATCCATTCGGCAGCATGAAGGGGACAGGCATTTTTCCGGTATACACAAAATCGGCGCCCTGGTCATTCATTGCCCATTTATCGGGCACAGGTAAAAAGAAATGACCAATGCTTTTCAGGTCATCGAGTTGTCGTATTTCGATATCGGAATAATCGGCGATGACCCTGGGTACATTGAGATGACCTATATTATATGTCTCAAAAGTATCTCTCCGCGTATATTGGAACGGGTTGATCGGGCAGTGGTCGATCGGTTGAATGGCTGCATGTGAGGCCCGTGTCGTGTAACGCTCGATGAGGGCACGCGCAACCGGCGCTTCTTTCTCCGGCGCCTCGGTCAATGAAACGCGGACGGTATCGCCCAGGCCGTCTTCCAGCAAAGTGCCGATCCCAACCGCCGATTTGATGCGTCCATCCTCAGCCTCACCTGCTTCCGTAACGCCCAGATGCAATGGATACGGCTTTAATCCCTCCTCATCCAGCCGCTGCACCAGCAAGCGGTAGGCTTCCACCATTACCTGCGTGTTGCTGGATTTCATCGACAATGCGATGTTGTAATAATTGAATTCTTCACAAATCCGGAGGAATTCCAGCGCCGACTCCACCATTCCCAGCGGGGTATCGCCGTAGCGGCTCAGAATGCGGTCGGAGAGCGAACCGTGATTGGTGCCTATGCGCATAGCGGTGCCGTATTCCTTGCAAATCCTGACGAGCGGGATGAATTTCTCACGAATCCGTTCCAGTTCGGCCGCATAGGAAGCGTCGGTGTAATCGATGGTTTCGAAGCGCTTGCGGTCGGCATAGTTACCGGGATTGATCCGTACTTTTTCAACGATGCGCGCGGCGAGTTCGGCTGCATTGGGGGTGAAATGGATGTCGGCGATCAGCGGAATATGAATGCCCAGCTTATGCAATCCATTCCTGATATTTTCGAGGTTCTGCGCCTCTTTCACACTCGGTGCGGTAATGCGTACATACTCACATCCCGACTCCACCATCCGGATCACTTCATCAATCGAGCCCTGCGTATCCATCGTGTCGACGGTCGTCATCGACTGGACGCGAATGGGGTAGTCGGAGCCCATCGGGATGCCCCCGATGTTGATGGTGATGGTTTCGCGTCTTTGATATGCTGTCAGTGAAGGACAGTAAATATTTGTTTTTTGTTCGGCAGGTGTGATCACGGTCATTGAAATGTCATGAGTGACAAAGGTCTTAAAACAAAAACACAATCGGAATTACAATCGTGCATTTAAATCTTGTAGAACCGATTTGTAGTCTCTGTATAAAGCAAGTTCAAATCAACCGTTCGATACCTGATCCCGGCCGGCTGATAACACTATAATGGAAAAGTTATTTTGAGTATAAAAAAAGTTAAATATTTGTAAGCCGCTCCCGGGTAGCAGGTGCCAGGCGGCGGTTTGCATTTTCATCGACTCATTGTTCCGGATATTCTGATTGCAAGCGGGCCCTCCGCCAGATATTCACTTTAAACATGCGTTGACATGAACAGGTTTATCTCCTTCTATTGTGTGCATTCCCTATATGCACAACGTTTGCCCAACCCGTATTGAAATGGGACTACCCCTGCAAGCCCGGCACCGAATGCTGGCGATCATTGACCAACGTCGCCGAAAGGCAGGAAGCGTGCCAGATCAAAGGCATTGATTTGAAAATGCTGAATACCGAGGAACTGCTGCTGATCACGATGGAGCACCCGTTTTTTCGGAGTTATGTGGCGCATGATAGCCCTTTTGACGGAGTAGGATTCGCATTGAATGGGTTTAATGGGTTCGAGGAATTCAAACGGCGGCCTGATGCCATGAAAGCGCTGTGTGGCGTCTATTTTATAGAAGATTTCAACAAGATTCAGGCCATGACCGACAGCGCTGCAATGGGCGCGTACTCGCTCAAATGGATAGGCGTGGAGCTGATGATGTGTAATGACGCACTGTTGAGTCAAATGTCTCCGCAGGAAAAGACTGACTTTTTGAAGCGCTTGCATAGTCAGTTGCTTGTGAAGCTGCCGTACCGGGTTGTTTTTGGAAGTATATCGGATGCGGTCAGCGCCCATATTTTTGATAAGGTCATGCGCTCATTGGGTACTGGGATATTGGAAAGCGACTTCGAACCTGAGACCATCAGACCATTTCAGGAAAGACTGGTTGTAAGAAGTGCTTATCCTATCGAGCTGTTATTGAGCAAATTTGACGAGTACGTAAGAAACCATTGAGTCCAACTGGAACTGAAAGTCATGAAAACATTTACATCATCAGACACGCCGCAAAAGGTGCTTGTAGCTAAGCTTTTATCCTTTACAATGATTGGATTTCTCCTCGTCGGAGGTTCTTGCACTGAAACGGAAATAAAGGAGTACGAAGTGGGCGAGCCTTGTTTCACCAAAGAATCACTGGAAACTGTTCCTTGGATTAAGGCCGAATTGGCTTGGTTTCAACAGCCAAAAATGAGTTTTCTACGGGTGTCGGTTTACCGTTACAGAAGCAACTACTATTTAGCATTTGAAAATGTCGTTACGTCAGGTCCTATCAGTCATATATTCAACTGCTCAGGACAGCATTTGGGGAAATTGAATATTAACTACGGCGAATTCTATGACAATGTTGAATTGATGACGGTTTTGTTAGAAGGTAAATATTGACTGGTATGAAAAATATACAAATGGCTTTAATGCTTTTAGTGATGTCAAAAACGGTGTGTAATGGGCAGGTAAATACTCCGAATGGAGTTCCTATTCCAGCTTCTGCCTTATTCGTTTATAGCTCTGTAAAATACTCAGATGCGCAATTGCAGTCCGAGCAAAATAATATCCAGAACGGCGTATACGGCAGCAGTTGCTTAATACTTTCGGGCTACTCAAGGAACTATAACTGTCACGGTTATGCCTGGCACGTCTCTACGGGCGGAGCCCAGACTTGTATTGATCAAGTGTCTGGTGGCGGAGTTACGCCGTATGTAGCCGGAGCGAATCCAAGCTACATCCAAACAAGCTATAACAGCACAATTGGAAAACAACGAATACGATATTCAGGAGACCACTCTGCTGTCACAACATATGACGGAAAATTCATTTCCAAGTGGGGACCGGGTCCATTGGTTAAGCACAACGCTCTCGATGTACCTCCTGGCTATGGCAACCCGGGAACTTGCTGGACCTGCAACTACGCCCCGCCACTAACAAGTGTCTACCTCGACGGAAAGCTCATCTCCGGAAGTTTTCAGAATACAACCTGGGGCGCACACAATATGCAGATATTCTGGGGGCTCGACCCGGATACCGGGCCTACATTTAATTCAACTTCAGGGAGCACGGTCATTAATAACCAGAGCTCAGGTGTTGTAAACTTCAATTTTTCTGGCCCTTCAAACAATGGCGGACTTTCAATTGCATTTTGCGGAGCACCGAGGCATTCATTCACGTTCTTTAAACCAAGCGGTGCAAAAATGCAGGTTTATCCTAATCCGGCTGAGGGTGACGGTTCCATTACAATATCATCCGGTTCGCGGGAGGATATCCAAGCCATCAATTTGGACGGTCAGCGCAATAGGATCATAAAGCTTACTATGCTGGATGATCAGCAACGAACTGTGCAGGAGCATTTGCCTGGAAATGAAGGGGATCTGTATAACGTGAAGTTGAATTCGGGCTTAAAAGGAATATACTTTTTGAAGGCAACTTTTGA
The DNA here is from genome assembly GCA_965649915.1 of uncultured Dyadobacter sp. Taxonomy (GTDB): domain Bacteria; phylum Bacteroidota; class Bacteroidia; order Cytophagales; family Spirosomataceae; genus Dyadobacter. The sequence goes on along the minus strand of CBFGMV010000003.1, from coordinate 171,867 downwards.
AGACGGGACGGTACAAACTAAACGGATGGTGATCGAGAAATGAAAGAATTAATGCCAAATCAGGCGATTCTTTTCAAACGGTTTGCAGGAAATGCTCATAAATTTTCAGCTAAACGTAACTGACTATGAACAAAAGGACGATCGGGAACAGACTTGGCTTCGTGCTTCTGTGCATTTGGTTTCCCGGAATTGCCTGCGTGGATAATGGGATTTTCGATCGTATCGACCAACCATGTTTTACGAAAGAATCGTTGGAAACTGTCCCATGGATTGTTGACGAGTTGAAGGACTACACGCTTCCGAACGGTGGTGGTTATCATGCCGCGGTATACCTTTATCACGATCAGCAATTTTTGGCTATTACCACTCCATTCGGCTGTACGCCACTCGGTCACATTTTCAACTGTGCCGGAGTGCCGCTGGATTCATTGGGAATTGACTACAATGATTTTGGGAACAACAGAAGGCTCGCTGCAATTCTGACCGAGCCAAGGTGATTTTAAAAACATACCTGTGAGGCTACAAAGCGCCCGGGTCGAATATTATCCTTCGATCCGGGTGCCTTCGTCAACCGTAATAATATAGCTCTTTCCCCCTTCACGCTCAATGGCTTCTGCCACTTCTTCCGCATGTGTAGGCGCGTATGCGAACATGCAGCCACCTCCGCCCGAGCCGTTGATCTTCCCGCCCAATGCACCGGCATTCAATGCGGCGTTCATCATGCGTTCGATCTTAGGTGTGGACGTGCGTTTGTGGTCGCGCAGGTTTTCGTAATGTTTGTAAAGCAGGCTTCCGAAATGTTTGTCGAAGTTCTGGCTGGTGTGATTTTCCGCACTCTCGATCAGCAATGCTTTGCCTTCCACCAGAATATCGCGGTCTTCAATATTGGCGTTCAGCAGGCCCCACTGGTCATTCGACAGTAGCGAGCTGTAATCTGCCAGCTTTTCGATCGGTGTTGTGAAAATAGAAAACGAAGGGTCGTAATCGGTAACAATTTTAATTACGTCTTCCATTCCATAGCGACAGCGTGCTATAATGCCGAGCGTGTCTTTGGGTTCCAGCGAATCGCCCAGGACGAATGTACCCAGCCTGGGTGTCAATGCTTCCACTTTAATGACGGGCGTCGATTCGAGATAGATGACATTTCCAATGGCCGTAGAATAGTTATCCATCATTCCGCCAGGCTCGCCGAATTCCAGCACTTCGGCTGCATTGGCGATTTCTCCCAGTTCTTTTTTAGAAAAATTAAGCGGATTATCGCTGAGTTTGTCCAGGAAATGCGCCCATGAAACAATCAGTGCCGAGGAACTGGACGTTCCCGAATTGATGGGAATATTGCCGTGAATGGTTGCTTCGAAGCCCTTTGAAAAGGTCAGGCCCTTTCTTTTGACGACATTAATCGTGCTGCGAAAATAGTCGCGTGGCTTGACATAAGGGAAAGTCGTGTCGAGGGAAAACTCTTCTGTCGTGTCCAGATCGGGCAAATGCAACACTATTTTATGATCATCGCGATAACCACCGTCAACGCTAATCCTTCGCGATATGGCCGCTGCGATCACGGGGAGCCCCAGGTAGTCCTGGTGTTCCCCGAAAAAGCAAATGCGGCCGGGAGTTGAAATCCTCATTGAACTACCAGCTTTTCTTTTTGTGGCCTGCAAAGCCGAAATACAGCATATAAATGTAAAGTGGAACCAAAATCCAGTAAGCTTCCTGCGTACTGCCGATCGAGTCGGCGATGCTTCCATATACCAAAGGTAATACTGCGCCGCCGGAAATACCCATTACCAGCAATGCAGAGGCAATTTTTGTGAATTTACCCAAGCCGCTCAAAGCCAATGGCCACAATGCAGGCCAGATCACCGCATTGGCAAAACCAAGTATCGCAATGCAAATGACGGAGGTGAAGCCGGTCGAATTAATAGCAACAACCGTTACCACCAGACCCAGAATGGCCGAGAATTTCAGGTAGGCCTGTTGAGATACATATTTCGGGATCAGTACAATACCCAGTAAATAACCGGTCATCATACCATATAATGTATAAGTTCCGAACAAACGGGCCTCTTCCTCGGGAAAGCCGAGCGATACGCCGTAACTGATGATCGTGTCACCCGCGATTACTTCGGCACCCACGTAGCAGAACAATGCTATTACACCCAGTACGAGATTTGGGAATTGCAATACGCTGGTTTTCTGCGCCGATACCTGCTGCCCGGCAACGGGAGCATCGTCTTCTTCTTCACTTACTTCGACCAGTCCTTTCGACATCCTGATCACCAATGCCAGCACCACCAACACTGCCGTCAGGACCAGATACGGCATAGCCACTTTATCAAGTTCCGACTTGGGGTCTCCCGTGGATGCGCCTGCGAGGAGCAGTTTACCAAAAATAATCTGGCTGAAAATGCCAGCCGATTTGTTAGCAATACCCATGATGCTGATCCGCTGGGCAGCACTTTCACGCGGCCCGAGGATTGTTGCGTAGGGATTAGAAGCGGTTTGTAATACCGTAAGTCCGATACCGATCGTGAAAAGACCGACCAGGAACAGCGGATACGACGCCATTTCGGCGGCCGGAATGAATATCAGCGTACCTACTGCCATGACGCCGAGCGCCAGGGACATGCCGTTTTTAAAACCGGTCTTTTTCAATACCATCGAACATGGGATCGCCATGACGGTGTAGGAAATGAAAAATGCGAACGTGACCAGGTAGGAACTGGTGTTATCGAGTGAGAATGCTTTTTTGAAGAAAGTGATCAGTGTTCCGTTAACCCATGTGACGAAACCCATCACAAAGAATAGAATGCCGATAATGAAGAGGGGACCCAGGTAACTGTTCTTTTTGCTCATTTAAGTCGTATTGGATTAGGTTGTCGGGTTATTTGGTTGGTTAAAATCAGGGTTTTACTATAATACTCAATATTCATCATTTAGGCCAAAGATCCGCTGATTTGTTCTCCATTTTCCTCTTGTGAAATCGGGAATTTCGACGGGAGAACTGCCACGTGCGATGGAAAGCTCCGATAACGGACTGATGGCACTCCACACGGCAGTGTCATATACATCGATCGGAGGCGCGGTTTTGCGTTTGATAGCCTCCACAAAACCTCTCAGTACAAAGTAGTCGATTCCCCCATGGCCGGCATTCTCGGCCTCTTTGGCATACTTGGCCCACAGCGGATGGTCGTTTTTTTCGAGATATGGCTTGTCCGGTTCGCCAATGTGCTCCTTCGGTGACACGCCTTCCAGGTAGATACTGTGCCCGTCGTTCATCCAGATGCCTTCTGTGCCCTGGGCGCGGAATCCGAGCGAGTAGGGGCGTGGCGAGTTCGTATCGTGCACAATCACAATGTTCTCGCCATTGTGACACTGAATCACAGTAGTAACAATATCGCCCAATTTGAAATTGACTTTCGCATTGGGGTGATCTTTGCCGCCGTGATCGACGATGTATTTATGTAGTCCTCTTGATTTGGTGCTGGTGGAAGTCAGGTAAGTAAAACAGTTCCCCCGGTTGATATCCAGCCAGTGGGCTACCGGTCCCAGGCCGTGGGTAGGATAAATGTCGCCATTGCGGTTTACCGAATGCTGCGTGCGCCATTTTGCTTCGGAGTAGCCTTTCGCACCGAACTCGACGCCGTGTCCTTCGTTGCTGTGGCCGTTATTCAGCTTGATCCCACGCAGGTCGTGCTGGTAACCGCAATGCGCATAGGTCATTTCACCGAACATGCCTGCGCGGATCATCTTTAAGATCGCCATGACGTCACGGCGGTAGCAGACATTTTCCAGGATCATGCAATGGGAGCCGGTCTTTTCAAAGGTATTGACAAGGTCCCAGGATTCCTGCAATGTCACAGTTGCCGAAACCTCGACCGCGGTATATTTCCCTGCATTCATGGAGGCCAGCGCCATGGGTACGTGCCATTCCCACGGGGTGGCGATCAGTACGCCGTCCAGATCATCGCGCTTGACGAGGTTCATGAAATCCTCGTTTCCTTTGGAATATACGGCCGGGGCCTTTTTACCAGCTTTTTTGATCTTGTCCAGAGTGATATTGATCGCATCCTGATCGATGTCGCAAATTGCATTAATCTCCACATCGGGGCGGAACAGGGCCTGCTCCACATGATTGCGGCCGCGCAGCCCGACACCAATGAAGCCCAAACGCACATTTCCTGCCGGCTTTTCCTTTTTGGTATACAGCGAAGGAATGATCCCCGCGATCGGACCGGCCAAAGCGGTTTTTTGCAGAAAATCACGTCTATCCATATCAGAATCTGTTGAAAGGTTCAGGGAGTATTGGTAAAAGATTATTTGGTCTTCATTGATCCGGGGGCGCAATTTACAAGCAATAACGAGATTTTTAAATTTTTTTATTAACTAAAAATTCAGGATAGAAGGTAGCTATGCGATAACGAAACGCGGTTCTTTGACAACGAATTGAAAAGAGAATGAACAAAATCCGAAATTGTAGCGTTTCACCAAAGCAAGTGACTCCTGCAAGAGCATTTCATGACAGGCTCGATCCCGTAAATGTGTTGGACACATACTTTGTAACGACATTTGGGGAAAATTTAAATTTAAGTAATTTAAAATATGGTGCAAAAGGTGGCGGTGTTTCGGAAGGAGCACTTTAATGCGGCCCATCGTCTTCACAATCCGGAATGGTCGGAGGAAAAGAACGAGGAGGTTTTCGGGAAGTGTAATAATCCTCATTTTCACGGACACAATTATGAACTGATCGTGCAGGTTACCGGGCCATTGGACCCGAAGACCGGCTATGTAATGGATATGAAGGTCCTCAGCGTTATTTTGAAAGAGTCGGTCACCGATCGGCTCGATCACCGCAATCTCAATCTCGACGTCGAGGAGTTTAAGAATCTGAACCCCACCGCAGAAAATATCGCGATCGTTATTTACTCAATACTAAGACCTAAAATTGATTCAGGGCTGGACCTGAAAGTTAGATTATATGAAACAGAACGGAATTTTGTCGAATATCCAGCCTAGTGCGGCTTTGGATCTCGAAGAGATTGGTGACGATCATTTATTCTCCTCTATCGAAACTCCCATGCGAAAAGATGCATTCGCCATGGAGGATGAGCTTAAAATGGAACTGATCGAGAAGCATTTTCGTCATATTATGGAGATAATGGGTCTGGATATGGCGGACGATAGCCTGAAAGGCACGCCAAAACGCGTTGCGAAAATGTTCATCAAGGAGGTTTTCAGCGGTTTGGATCCTAAGAACAAACCGGCCGTTACCCTGTTCGACAATAAATACAAATACAACCAAATGCTGGTCGAGAAGGACATTTCTGTCTTTTCGAACTGTGAACATCACTTCGTTCCCATCTACGGAAAGGCGCATGTGGCCTATATTTCAAGCGGAAAGGTGATCGGTTTGTCGAAGCTGAATCGTATTGTGGAGTATTATTCCAAACGTCCACAGGTTCAGGAACGTCTGACCGTGCAGATTGCCAACGAACTGAAACAAGCCTTGCAGACAGAAGACGTTGCCGTTGTGATCGACGCGCAACATATGTGTGTACAGTCGCGCGGGATCCGTGATTCCGGCAGTTCGACCGTTACTGCTTTTTATGGCGGTAAGTTCGAAGAAGAGATGACTAAGAAGGAGTTTTTGAGCTACCTGGGAATGTAAAGTGTTCGGCGTAGTCTCAGACTACGTCGGAGCGTCAGGCGGTCTCTGACCGCAACATCAGGCAAGCCGGTCAGAGACCGGCACACACTCGGACGTAGTCGGTGACTACGCCCAACTTTCGGGTAACTTCACTGGACAATACCTTATAAATGAGAACACCTGACAAACGACTTGTCAGGTGTTCTCGTTTAAAGATCAAAACGCACCGTCGGCACTGTAAGTGTTCGTCGTAGTCTCAGACTACGTCGGAGCGTTGGGCGGTCTCTGACAGCAACGTCACGCAAGCCGGTCAGAGACCGGCATACACTCGGACGTAGTCGGTGACTACGCCCAACATCCTGTTGACCACGCTCAATCGAAATACTACACGGTAGGCCCAACACGCTCCAGTAACGCCTTCGTCGCCTTGATACCATCGTATTCCGAAAGCTTGCTTCCTTCATATTCGATACCTGCGATACCTTTAAAGCCGCTAGCTTTCACCACTTTCAGGATTTTGGAATAATCAGTTTCAATGCAGTTGCCTTTTTCATCGAAATCATAAGTTTTAGCGCTCACGCCTTTTGCAAAAGGCATCAGTTCCTGCGTTCCCTGGTAGCGATCGTACGATTCGGCACAGCCGTCGGCAGAGCGCTTGATGCAAAAATTGCCGAAATCAGGCAAGGTTCCCACGTTTTTCATATTCACCTGCTTCATCACACCCGACAACCATTTGCCGTTTGAAGACGAACCTCCGTGGTTTTCGACGATGACATTAATGCCTGTTTTGGATGCAAATTCGCCCAGTTTACCCAGACCTTCCACCGCAGCTTTGGCAATTTCCTCATCCGAACCTTTGCCGAATGCATTCACGCGGATGGTTTTGCAACCCAGATATTTGGCAGCTTCAACCCATTTGTAGTGGTTTTCAACCGCCTTGTTGCGTACCGCCGCATCCAACTCACCCAGGCCACCTTCACCGTCAATCATGATCAGGTGGTTGCTCACGCCATTGTCTTTGGCCCTTTTCAGAAGCTCGGCCAGGTAAGTCTTATCTTCTGCTTTGTCTTTGAAAAACTGGTTAACATACTCGACAATAGAGATGCCGAATTCTTTTTTCGCCAGTTCGGGGAAATCGAGATTAGTAAGTTTTTTCGCGAAAAGAGCCTTGTGCAATGACCATTCGGCCAATGAAATGTCAAACCAGAGTTTTTTCGCAGCTGGTTCAGCGAACAAATCTGTAAATGCAGTGGCAGCGAATGCAGCGGCTCCGGCCTGTTTAAGGAAATCGCGACGGGAAAAGTCCATGATTGGTTAGAATTTAGATTTATGTTTATTCCTGAATATTGATTCTGGCTTCGCGGTACAGCTTTTCGTTTTTGGTAAGTTTTGCTGCGTCCCATTCAATGTCCTGCACGAACGCATGCTGGCGGACGGGACAATTGTCGATCCTGCAAAAGTAGCAACATTGGTATATGCACGGATCGGCGTGGACGAAAATTTCCGTTTCACCCGGTTGGGAGCCTTTCAGAATGTTCTCGAAATCGTGAATCGTTTCATGTACTTTTTGCAATTCCCAGTAGTAGGGTAATGTCAAATGGCAGTCGATATGCAGGTCGGAGCCGTACTGTTGTGCGCGAAGGTTATGGACGTCGATCCACTCGTCCTTTTTGTTTTCGTTTAAAACATGAATCACCTTGTCGAGCAGCAGTTCGTCGCTGGCGTCCATGAGCCCGGCGACCGACCTGCTCACCAGCTGTGACCCGCTGTAAGCCAGGAAAAGTCCGAAAAGGAGGGAAGCAACGCTGTCGATCCAGACATAGCCGGTAAGCATGATCAGCCCGACACTCAGAATAAGCACAACACTGCTGATGCTGTCGGACATTAAATGCTTTCCGTCGGCGACCAATGCCAGGGAATTGGCGCGTCGCCCTTCGGTCAGGAGCTTGTAGCCGATAGCGGTGTTTACAAGAATGGTGAAGATGATAAAGACCGAACCCTGTGCCAGATTTTCGATCGGAGAGGGATCCATGATCCGCTTTACGGCCTCGACGATAATGAGAATCGATGCGATAATGATCAATGCACCCTCAAAACCTGCCGAAAAAAATTCGACTTTCCCATGTCCGTAAGGATGGTTCCTGTCTTTGGGCTGGGAGGAAAGGTATACACTGTAAAAGGCAAATCCACTGGCGATTACATTGATAATCGATTCCAGGGCATCGCTCAGAATGGCATTGGAAGAGGTAAGATAGAATGCAAAAAACTTCAATCCCGTCAGCAGAATACTGGCTACAAAAGACAGCATGATGAGACGTTGTTTAAGCTTATTTTGGTTTATTTGCATTTGAGATTTGTCAATGAGGAGTCAAAAATACTAAGAAAATGCGGGTTATATCCACTGAAAATAATTGGAAAACACTTTCGTCTGAAACCGTTTATGAGAATGCCTGGCTGGAACTGAGTCACCGTGACGTAATTAACCCGTCGGGCAACAAGGGCATCTACGGTTTGGTCAAATTCAAAAATCAGGCGATTGGTGTCATCCCGGTGGACAGCGACAACAACATTTACCTTGTAGGTCAGTACCGGTACGCGATCGACGAGTATTCATGGGAAATCCCGGAAGGAGGAGGCGCGCTCGGTGCCGATCCGCTCGACGCGGCCAAGCGTGAATTGAAAGAAGAAACCGGTCTCTTGGCTAGTAAATGGACCAAACTCTCCCGCATTCACACGTCCAACTCGGCAACCAACGAGGAAGGATTCCTGTTCATCGCCGAAGAACTTACCCAGGACCAGGCCGAGCCCGAAGAGACGGAGGATTTACAGGTATGGAAATTGCCCTTAAAGGAGGCGGTTGAAATGGTTATGCGGTCCGAGATCACCGATTCGCTTTCGGTCGCTGCCATATTGATGACCGCCAGACTGAAAGGTATCTGATATGCTTCAAGCTTTATTTTACGGGACGCTGACCGGCGTCGCATTGTGCCTTACTTTCGGGACCGTGTTCTTCTCGCTGGTCCAAAACAGCGTCGACAACGGCTACCGCACCGGGATCAAAATCGCATTCGGTGTATTTGTATGCGATATTATCTTCGTTTTCTTTGCCATTTTCGGCACTGCGTTATTGCCCGATATTCCCAATTTCCAGAAATGGATGGCCGGTGCCGGGGTAGTCTTTCTGATTGTTTTGGGACTCAGTAATTTAATCAAAGGCCAGCCGCAGATCGCCTACCCGCAGACCCGCTTCGGAAACCTGCTCTATTACTTCACGACCGGCTTTCTCCTGAATGGCTTAAACCCCGTCAACTTCATCAGTTGGGTAACCATTGCTTCGTATATCCGCACGAATCTGCACTATAACCTGAACCAGGTACTGTTGTTCTTTGGCGCGAGCGTGATTGCGGTTTTTTTGGTGGAAAGTGCGATAGCGGTCTTCGCGCACAGGCTGAAAAAGGTTTTCACACCCAGGGTAGTAACGGTATTTAACAAAGTGACAGGCGTGGTTTTTATCCTCATCGCCTGTCAGATCGCTTATTCCAATTTTTTGAAGTAGGATTATTCTTTCACGTAGCCTTCCGCTTTCAGGAAGTTTTGCCAGTCGCTGATCAGGTCTTTCTTGAAAACGCGCGGGAATTTGTTCTGACCTCCGAGTTTCCCCTTGGATTCCATCCAGTCATAGAATGCCTGATTAGGCAGCACCGTTACAAAAACCTCTTTCAATGCGTGCCTGCGCTCCACAGCGTAGTCGTCGTTCAGCTCGGCAAGCTTAGCGTCCAGCTTTTTCTTCAATGCATCCGCATCGACATTGGTTTCCTCCACACCCACATACCAGTGATGTGCGAACATACTGCCATGTTCGATGCCGCAAACTGTAAATTCTTTGACCGAAATCGCCATTTCCCCGGATACCAGGTCGATAGCCTTGTTCATATTGTCCACCGAAAGGTGCTCCCCGCAGAGGCTCAGGTAGTGTTTGGTGCGCCCGGTGATGACGATTTCGCCTCGTGATTTGTCTACAAATTTCACGGTGTCGCCGATCAGGTAGCGCCACGCGCCTGCGCAGGTCGAGAGCAGTAATGCGTATTCTTTTCCCTCCTCAACCTGATCGATCATCAGTGTTTCGACGTTGGGCAGCATCGTACCCTCTGAGTCGAAGTTTTTAGGTGTGAAGGGGATAAATTCGAAAAATATTCCATTGTCGCACACGAGCTCCATGCCTTCCGCGCCCGGCCGGGTCTGATAAGCAATGAAACCTTCCGACGCCAGGTAGGTATTGATGTAGATCAGCGGCTTGCCCAGTAATTTCTCAAAACCTTTACGATACGGCTCAAACGATACACCTCCGTGTGCGAAGACCTGTAAATTCGGCCATATGTCGTGAATGTTATTCACTTTGTAATGAGCGATGATCTTCTCCATCAGAAGCTGTATCCAGGCAGGAACACCTACGATGAACCCGATGTCCCATTCGCTGGCGACGCGTGTGATTTCTTCCAGTTTCAGGCCCCAGTCGCGCTGCGCTGCGATTTTCTGCCCGGGCTTGTAGTAGGGCCGGAACCACCGGGGAATCTGCTGGATCTGGATGCCGCTCAAATCACCTTCCAGGCTGCCGTTGTCATGCGGGTTGAGATTGGTACTGCCGCTGAGCATCAGAAAACCTTTTTCGTATAAATCCGGCGGGAGGTCCTTATAATGTCCTAACGAAAGGATCTGGCGAATGCTGGTTTTCTGAATGGCCTTGGTCATGGCCTTCGTTACCGGGATCTGCTTGGAAGCGGCTTCCGAAGTACCTGAACTCAATGCATAATACTTGATCTGGCCCGGCCAGCAAATATCTTTTTCTCCTTCCAGTGACTTATGCCACCATTCGTTGAAGATCTTGTTGTAGTCGTAAACGGGGAGCGTACGCTTGTACAGATCGTAGAATGCCCCTTTTTCACCAAACAGGATGGTGGAAAGCAATTCGTCAAAGTTGTACTTCTCGCCAAACTCAGTATATCTTGCCTTGGCCAGAAGTTTGGCCAGGGTCTTTTTCTGTTGCTGGTGCAAACTTGCCTTCCGACGGTTGGCAACGATGTTGCTGAAATGGATGCCTTTCTTTAATAAACTGCCTACTAATGCCATAGCTGATGTTTAAATTACAAATCCCAGGTCGATAGCTTTTTCAACGCTTCATACTCTGTCAGATCATATTGACATGGCACCACCGAGATAAAGTTGTTATCCAGTGCCCAGACATCGGTATCCTCTTTTTCCGTGTCAAAATTGATAAATTCTCCGGCCATCCACAGGTATCCGCGCCCGTTCGGATCTACCCGGTAATCAAACTTTTCCTGCCATTTAGCTCTTGCTTGCCTGCAAATTTTAACACCTCTCAATGGAAGTTCGGTCTTTGCGGGAATATTGACGTTCAGCGCTACGCCATTGGGGACGCCATTCTTTAAAGCTTCCTCAGTGATCGATTTGATAAACGGGATCGCATGGCTGAAATCGGCATCCTCGCGGAAATCGCAAAGCGAAAAGCCGATCGCCGGGATTCCCTCAATGGCTGCCTCAATCGCCGCCGACATGGTTCCCGAATACAGCACACTGATGGAGCTGTTGCTGCCGTGGTTGATGCCGCTGACAACCAGATCGGGCTTTCGGTCCTGTAAAACATAGTTTTTGGCTAGTTTCACACAGTCGGCCGGGGTACCCGAGCATTCATACTCCGTTACATCTTCAAAAATATGGGTGGAATAAAGTCGTAAAGGCTCTCCGATCGTGATGGCATGCCCCATTCCGGATTGCGGACTGTTAGGAGCAACTACGATCACTTCTCCCAACGTCTGCATGATTTCAACCAGTGTTCGGATTCCTTTTGACGTTATACCGTCATCATTAGTAACTAAAATGAGGGGTTTCATATATTTCTACTTATCGGGTGCCTTGCGCTATTCTGTTGAGATATGCGCCGATGAAGTAACATGGTTTTTAGGTGAATAAATATTTACTTGCGCTTTTCAAGCTGCCAAATTTAAGCAATATGCCTTCATTAGCAACAATGCATGCCTCGGTTGAGGACATTCCAACTATTATTACAATTCAGGAAAAAACATGGGAACCTACTTACCGTGACATCCTTAGCAAGGAACAGATCGACTATATGTTTGAAAAAATATATTCTTATGACTCCCTTAAACATCAGATAGAATCCGGGCACCATTTCATGATCCTCCTGAACGACGGTATTCCGGAGGGTTTTTCAGCTGTTGAGGAAGAAAAACCCGGAAAATTCAAATTACATAAAATATATGTCCTTCCCAGCACGCAGGGGACCGGAGCTGGTAAATATCTTTTGCTTGAAACAGAAGCTTACGTGAAATCGGCGGGCGGGACCGTATTGTCGCTGAACGTGAACCGCTACAATAAGGCCAGGACATTCTATGAAAAAATGGGTTTCCGGGTAATCGATGAGCAGGATATCCCCATTGGTCCTTACTGGATGAATGACTACATCCTGGAAAAGACATTGGACTGAACCGGCTTATGCCGATTCAGTTTTCAATGCAAGCTTCATTTTTTTGATATTTCGTTTCTGGCTTTTCAGGCCTTGCAAGGGGTTATAGTGGTTGCTTTGTACCACATAATATCCGGTGCCGTCATAATGGCGCTTTCCCGGATGCGCCTTACATTCCGCTGAGCAGGCGCCTTCCATTTCTTCGCCGCATTTTTCGCAGATTGGCAGGTGGTTGTTGCATTCGGCGTTTGCGCAATTGATCATGCGGTCGCAAAGCTCCTCGCAGATGTGGCATTTGGATATGATGGTAGGGTTAATGCTGTTCACATCGACAGTAATGCGGTTGTCGAACACATAACACTTGCCGTCAAAGTTCTCTCCGCCTTCTTCGAGACCGTAACGTATAATACCACCGTGCAATTGATAAACATCGGTGAAGCCCTGGTCGAGCAGGTAAGCACTGGCCTTTTCACATTTGATCCCACCGGTGCAATACGTGACCACTTTTTTGTCTTTCAGGTGCGCGATCTCGTGTACGTGGTCGGGTAGCTCGCGCAGGTTGTGCATATCAAAAGTGATCGCGCCTTTGAATTTGCCTACCTCGTGTTCATAATCGGAGCGCATGTCCACAAGCACCACGTCCGGGTCGTCGAGGAGTTTTTTGAAATCGGCCGGTTCAAGATGCTTTCCGGTGCGCACGAGCGGGTTTACGGGAAGGTCGGAGTTGACGATCTCGTCCTTCACGCGCACGTGCAATTTTTGGAAGGCAATCTGATCGTGCTCCTCCACCTTGAACTGGACGCCAGCAAACCGCTCATCTGAACGGACATATGCCATGTAAGCTTCGCAGTCTTCCGGCGTTCCTGAAACGGTTCCGTTCAGGCCTTCCGGTGCAACGATAATCCTGCCCAGCAGGTTGTGATTAACGCAAAACATGTGGTGCTCGTCGCGATAGGTGTCAGGATCGGCGATGAGCGTATAATAGTAATAAAGGATAACCCTGTAAGGTTTCATTGCATTGACTTTTAATGGAATGCATGGAGAAAAGCATCAGTTTCACGGTCGCCGGAGCGCAGTTTCTTTTTTCCAAATCAGCCGCAAATATACGAAATGCCACAGTTTTAAGAAAATGCGGAAAATCAGTTTTACAGATGTTGAGTATCCACCGAAATACATATTTTTGTGAGCACTCACGATCCGCTCATCTCATCCTGACTCTTTATGCACATAGCTATCATCGGTAACATCGGCGCGGGCAAGACCACGCTTACTCAAATGCTCGGGGACTATTTTAAATGGGAGGTGATGTACGAGGCGGTGGAAGGCAATCCCTATCTGGCTGATTTCTATCAGGATATGGACCGGTGGGCGTTCAATCTGCAAGTGTATTTTCTGAACAACCGCTTTGCCCAGGTGCAGAAGATCAAAGAAACTACCTACTCCACGATCGTCCAGGACCGTACTATCTATGAAGACGCCTACATTTTTGCGCGGAATCTGTACGAATCGGGTGTGCTGGTCGAGCGTGATTACCAGACCTACCTTTTGCTGTTCGAATCCATTATCCGGACCGTTTCGCAGCCGGATCTGCTGATCTACCTCAAAGCGGACATCCCGAAGCTGGTGTCGCAGATCAAAAAGCGCGGCAGGGAATTCGAAGCAGACATTTCAACGGACTACCTCATCAGCCTCAATCGTTACTACGAAGATTTTACCCAAAACTATCAAGACGGTAAAATCCTGGAAATCGATGTGAACGATATGGATTTCGCTTCCAATCCGGAGGATTTCAATAAAATTGTCGCGTTGCTGAACAGAGAATTGTTCTACGTCTGAGGGCAGCGTGCTCAGTGCATACAGGCAATAGCTTTGACGAGCACCTCATTTTTCTTCTTGTCGAGGCTAAATACGCGCGTCTCGTCCGTGAGCAGCACCTGAATCTTGACAATGTCCTTCATTTTTTCGAGATCCTTCTGCGTCAGAGGGCTGGAAAGCACAAAAGCCTTTTGCCAGTTGCTGCGGTCGGCAGTGGTGGTATAGAGCGAGAAGGTCCCATTGTTGGAAAAAAAACGTATTTCGGTGAACATCAGCACGTGGTACACAAGGGGGAACTCGTCGTTGTGATAGCTGAATATGAGCTCGTCGCCGGTTTTGGAAAATGTAAGATATTCTTTCTTTCCCACAAGCGGGACTTTGTGGTAGTGTACTTTCTGGTTGGTAGAAGGACTGATTTTTTCAAGGCATTGGCCGAGGGTTTCGGCAGTGCCGGACATGGCAACCACACCAAGCAGGAGGGAAACTGTCTTGCAGAAGAAATACTTCAAGATTATAACGTTTATCGGGGGTTATTCAAGTGCCTGTAAATATAACGCTACAATATATATAATGCAACAGAATCGGGGTATCGTAGTATTTTAGAACTACTACAATTGTTGTTGTCAAAAAATGGCAAAAAATACGTGTGTGACGGTTTCTTTTTAGCGTAGGAGAGAGCGGGGCGCATTTACGAAGTTATACCCGTTTGGGGCGACTCAGCATTTCGCCGGGGCGCCTGAGGAAGGTGACGTTATCGCTTCGGCGCAGCCAGGCCGATGCGATTAAGGCATAAAAAAAGTGCGCTGGTGTTACCAAACGCACTTTTAACAATGTGACCAGAAGGAGAGTCGAACTCCTATACCCAAACGGGCACTACCCCCTCAAAGTAGCGTGTCTACCAATTCCACCACCTGGCCGCTCAATTGTGATGCAAAAGTAATATTTAAATAATACGCTCCAACAAGTAGGCGAATGTTTTTTGTGATATCCTGCAAATTCATTGAAATTCCTTCAATTTCGGGTGATTTGCTTGTATTTTGACAGGCAATTTCAAACCAACTAACCACTCAGATCGCCCTATGCCCGCAAAAAATACCAATCACAGAAGGAGTTTTATCAAGAAGCTTTCCGGCGGCGCACTTTTGGCCGCCAGTCCCGTACATGAATTGCTCGCAGGCCGTAAGCCTGCGCACGCATCGCATGAACTGCCCTGGCTCGAACAAAAAATAGCCGCTAACGACAACATCCAGATCGCGTGCATCGGCACCGGGATCATGGGTATGGGCGATACCCGGACTGCGCTTAAAGTGCCCGGTGTGAAACTGATGGCCGTGGCTGATTTGTACGATGGCCATTTAGTAAGGGCGAAGGAGCTTTTCGGTAACGATATCCAGACTACCCGCGATTACCGCGAAATCCTCAGTCGCAAGGACGTCGACGCCATTATCCTCGCCACACCAGATCACTGGCATTCGCAAATCGCTATCGAAGCATTGAAGGCGGGAAAGGCCGTTTATTGCGAAAAGCCCATGGTGCATAAGATCGAGCAGGGTTACGATGTGATCAAGGCCCAGCAGGATTCCAAAAAGGTGTTTCAGGTAGGGAGTCAGCGCGTGAGCTCCATCATCTATGCCAAGGCCAAGGAGCTTTACAAGGCTGGGGCGATCGGTGAGCTTAATTTCGTAGAAGTTTACTATGACCGTCATTCGGCCCAGGGAGCATGGCAGTACTCGCTGCCGCCGGATGCATCTCCGAAAACTGTTGACTGGGATCGCTTTCTTGGAAATAAAGCGCCCAAAATGGCTTACGACCCGCTGCGGTTTTTCCGGTGGAGAAATTACCAGGATTATGGCACCGGCGTGGCTGGGGACCTTTTCGTGCATTTGTTTTCAGGGATGCATTACATTTTGGATAGCAAGGGGCCAACGCGTATCATGACGAGCGGTGGCTTGCGCTACTGGAATGACGGCCGGGATGTGCCCGACGTGATGGTGGGTATTTATGACTATCCCAAAACGGCCACACATCCGGCATTCAACCTGACGTTACGGGTCAATTTTGCGGATGGTTCCGGCGGGGGCTCGGGCTTTCGCTTTGTGGGTACCGACGGCCAGATCACATTGTCGGGGAATACCGTCACGGTGAAGAAGAAAAAAATGGCCAAAGCCCCCGGTTACACCATCGATACTTTCCCGAAAGGATTGCAGGATCAGTTTCTGGCCGAGTACAATGCGAAGTATCCGGTCGTTCCTGAAATGTCGGAGCCGGACTTTGAAGAATATAAAGCGCCGCAGGGTTACGATGATCGTCTCGACCATTTTGCGATCTTCTTTGACGCAATGCGTAACAACAAGGCGGTTTTGGAAGATGCTACGTTCGGCCTCAGGGCAGCAGGCCCCGCATTGCTCTCCAATAAAAGCTATTTTGAAAGTACATTGGTGAACTGGAATCCGGAGGAAATGAAAATAATGAAGCCGGTTTAGACTGAAAATCAGGAATCAGAATATAAAATGGCACAATTAGTCCACCAGATGGATCAATTGTGCCATTTCGTTCGTTATTGGGAACTGTGGATGGAAGTTCCGTATGCCCCCGTATGTCCGGCAAATGCCGGTCGTGGTTTTTGGACTTAAACCGAAGATTTTAGATTTAGTAATTAGCATAAAAGCCCTGGCTCGATCCAAGGCTTTTTATGTTAATTACCTACACTGAAAAAATCATCAGGTCGTCAACCCGGCAAGCTGGCCTGCCTAGGTCGACAGCGGACGCCCGGCCGGAATATTGATCCGTTGGCGATTGCTTGGGAAAGTGGCCCGTTTGGCGGTGAACTTCGCATTCACATATT
Source organism: uncultured Dyadobacter sp. (assembly GCA_965649915.1). Lineage (GTDB taxonomy): Bacteria > Bacteroidota > Bacteroidia > Cytophagales > Spirosomataceae > Dyadobacter. The sequence goes on along the minus strand of CBFGMV010000003.1, from coordinate 155,061 downwards.
CCACCATGTCGATTTCACCGGTAATGGTGTCGCCCGAAAGCTTCCCATGGAAAGTCATGACCACATTGTCGCCAGGTACACTGTAACGGCTCTGGAACCGCACTTCGTCGCCATCGATGTTGCCAAAGAGTTCGCGCGTCGCAAATTCGCCTTTGTGTGTTCCATAAAGATAATTGCCGTCCTGCCGCTCGATCAGGAAAGTATGTTTGCTGGTACTGGTGTAAAACTCGATGTTGACGTCCCAGCGGCCGGCAACCTCCGCGCCAGGTGCCTTCATGGCAGCTTCGGCCTTCGGTGCGGCGCGCTTGCGCATGAGGATTTCATGAATACGTTCCGCAACGATTTTGTCGTTACCCGGCCCCATCATGTAAGCAGCGACAGTGATTGAAGTGGTAGGAGGGCCTGATTGCGCTGCTGGCTGTGCTCTGCGATAACCGGTCCCCACCGCAACGCGTGGCTTGGTGGTTTGCAGTTCGTCGGCCACTTCCTGTCCGGTGATATTGAGCTTGGTAGGATCCCAGGTAATGGTGAGGGTAGGGGTCGCATTGTCGAGTGCTCCTTCTTTCGGCTCCCTGACGTCCAGGTTGACACTGGGAACACCGTTCAGTTTTTTTGAGATCGTATCCAGCCAGGATACCCACATTTTCATTTCGGCCTTGTGGTCGCGCGTGGCCCAGGCTTCCACTGCTGCCAGCATGCCGATCATTTCTTCACGACCAACCTTGTTGTTACGGCAAGGTCCGTGATGCGGTGCACTGGCCTGCCATGCCGACATCAGGACGTCCTTGCTGCCCAGCATGAGGCCAGCACATTGCGGCCCGCGGATTACTTTACCTCCGCTGTACGCGACAACGCTCGCGCCAGCCTGCAGGTGAATATTAGGGATCGTCAGACGTTCGGCAGCGGCATCCACCAGGATAGGCACACCGGCAGGTTTGGCGATTTTGGCTACGTTCGCAACAGTCCATGGCGCTTCGCCCGGCATCATGTAGATCATCGCAGTACGCGGCGTAATGGCCTCCTGAAGTTCCTCAAGAGTTTCGACCGTGATAATTTTCACGCCTACATTACGGATAGCGTGGTCGTATACGTTGCGTGATGAACGCGGGATGATCACTTCTGTTTTTTCAAACCCTTCCAGGTTCGGAATGCGGATCAGTTTCTCGGGATTACCGCCGGCAATGAGACCTGCCGTCACTTCATTCATACCCGCAGCGCAGCCCGACGATACCATGCCCCATTCGGCGCCTGTAATTTCAGAAAGGCGCTGGCCTACGCCGAATGCCAGTTCGTCGATCTGTACATTATACTGGCAGGCATACTCCATAGCCTGGCGTACTTCCGGCAGTTCGATGGAGGCGCCGATGATCGTGAACGTCCCACGGCAGTTGATGATCGGCTCGACGCCGATGGACTGGTAAATTTGGGGACCGGCTTTCAATGGGCCCGGTGCGGAAACGGCCGCGGAAGCTTTTTGAAACCACTTCGGCTTGCTGGTTTCAGCAAATGCCGCGGATGTGCTCAATACGCCCCCAGCCAGCGGTATCATCGTCAATTCTTTCAGAATTTCTCTGCGTTTCATGGATGTTTAGGAATTTTGATAAAATGGAAATATGGGTTTCTACTCGTGTTGTTTCTCTGTTTGCCTGCATGACCGGACCGCCAGCCGGGTTGTATTATTGTTTGCCCAGGACTAGCACCATCGTTAGCCAGGCCATGACCACTGTCGCCCCGATTATCACGATTGCCACCCTGATTATCACTATTGTCACCCTGAGCGGACGGGTCCGCCCGGCGGTCGAAGGGCTCTTTTGCAACTACCCTTCGACTCCGCTCAGGGTGACAATCTGGGTGACAATGTCGCTCTGCGTGAAAATGCCGCTCACGGCGACAATGAGCAGTGTGTATATTTTTAAAGATGCAATATACTAACCAGTATACTCTTTCTTATCAAACTAAATCATCGGAACGCATTACCTCGGTCCCTGTCCTTGCCCTGGCTGCCCCTGGCCCGGCTGACCCGGGCCGCCCGGGCGCTCGGGACGTGGGAGGTTGACTGGGTCCACGCGTGCATTGAGCGTGTACACGATGCTGCCGGCACGGATGGTCGCTTCGGTTTCAATCCGTTTTTTGCCGGTGATCTTGCCGTCCCTTGCATAGTACCCGAAGTTGCCGTCACGCAGGTTCAGAATGGCAATGTCGGCCGGAGCGCCTACTGAAAGGTTACCCAATTCTTCCCGTTTAATCTCCTGGGCCGGGTTCCAGGTGCTGGCTTTGATCACACTTTTGAAGTCCATACCCATCGCCATAAACAGTGACATAATGTTGTTCATGTCTTTCATGGCACCATTCATGCTGCTGGTGTGGAGGTCGGTGCTGATGGAATTGGGATAGAAGCCCTGTTTGATCGCCGGCTGTCCCTGGGCGAGCAGGAAGCTGGAACCGCCAAAACCTACGTCGAAGATGACGCCCCTTTTTTGTGCTTCAATGGTATAGGCTTTCACCTTGTTGGTGGATACGTCTACGATCGATTCGCGTCCGCGGCCACTATTATTGCTGTTTCCGCCAAAGCAATGGGTGTAGATGTCGCCTTTCCTGAATTTTTTAAGGTAAAGTTCTTCCAATGGCAGCACAGGGTTAGCACTGCCGAAATCGACCATAATGGGGATGTCCGCCAATTTGCCTGCCTCCAACGCCCGGTCGGTGGGTGTCCAGTCGTGGCCTACATAGTGCGCCAGTTTTACGCCGACAATGTCTTTGGGATATTTTTTCGCCATTTCAGCGGTTTGGGCGGCGTCCATTTCTTCGAGGCTGTTCTCGAATTTGCCGCCGGCCATGCCCTCTCCAACGATGTTCAGCATAGCCAGCACACGCGTTTTGGAGAGGTCAATGGTCTGCTTTTTGAAAGTCTCGAAAGTTTTCCAGCCCGAACTGCCTGCATCGACGACCGTGGTGACACCCGACCGGAATGTGAAACCATCCGCAGCGAGCCCGTTAGGGCCGTTCCGGTAAGTTCCTTTCAGATCGGTCCCCCAGAAAAAGTGGACGTGGATGTCGATGATACCCGGCGTCACATACAGCCCTTTGGCGTCGACGACCTGTGCCGCGAGGCTGGGGTCGATGTTTTTGGCTACGAGCGCGATTTTACCGTCTTCGCCGCCGGGAGTACCTTCCACCGCGACGTCCATCACAGCGTCGATGTTATTTTTCGGGTCGATCACGTGTCCGCCCTTGATCACGATGCTGTACTTCTTGTTCTGCGACCAGGCGGGTTGGAACAAGGCACACACCAGCAGGAATGCTGCAAAACTGCCTACTTTCATAATGGGTAAAGGGTTTAGGATAGTTAAATGCTTCTGTACAATAATCTTGCAAGCAGGTCGCATATGATGAGGACAGCCATTTGAATACGCAACCCCCATCATATGCAGACAATTATTTTTTGTCCCACCATACACGTCCTAAAAGCGCGTCACTCTGCGCTTTTACGCTGGGATCCAGCGGAAATCCTTGTCTTTTCAATGCTTCCTGCTGGTTGTCGTTGTTGGTGGCGCGTTCGTCCGGGTAGGGTAGCCTTCTGAACATCTCGCCGCCCGTTACCGAGCCGGGATAAGGCTTGTTGCCGTCCCAGTTTTTGAAGTTGAATTTCGGGTAGCCCGTTCTTCGCCAGTTGGACCATACTTCATGGTCATCGCCGAGCAGGCTAAGCCATTTCTGGGTGGATAGCTGGTTCAGTTTCTCTTCAAATGTCCCGTTGACTTTGTACGGATAGCCCGTCGTGAGGTAGGCCGTAATGGCTCCCTGTGAAATGGTGCTGTTGTTGGGCGAAAGCGAAGGTACATTGGGCCACAAAGCCCATTGCTGCATGGCGCGCGTCACAGCCAGGTCATAGGCTGCTTTTTCGGTGGTACCGCTATACCAGCCGCGGAGCACCGCTTCCGCTACCAGCAACTGCGCCTCGGCAGGCGTCAGGATCAGCAAGGGAGAGGTCTCCCGGTTCCACCAGATCGGCGAGTACTCCGAATAAGTCGGGAAATCGGCAGGGTAGCCGAGGATGGAGCCGGGTATCATGCCTTTCTGGCTGGCCATGGAAGTATCCGCCACATAGGCCGAGCCCACTTTGGTCCACACTACTGAAAGCACATAGGTGCGCGGGTCGCGGGTTGTTTTAAACTGGTTAACCAGCGTGCTCGACAGTTTTTGCCCCTGCGCGTTATCAGGATCCTGCGTGGCCTGGTACTCTGTGTACGGAGCCCGTGGATTGGTAGCCGTAGCGCTGTATTTGAGGTAGGCAATATCCGCAGCCTCCGACATTACACCTCCATTAAGAGCGATTAACGCGTATTTTTTTGCAGTTTCTGTGTCCTTTTCCGACAAACGCATGGCCAGCCGCAGCATTAGAGTATAAGCGAATTTCTTCCACTTCGGGATGTCGCCGCTGTAAAACACGTCCGCACCGCCAAAGGTAGGCATCGCGGGGTTCAGGGAAGCTGCCGCCTCGTCGAGCTCTTTGAGCATATCCATGTAAACGGCCTGCTGCGTGTCATATTTGGGTTTCAGTACATTATCCAATGCTTTGGACGCCTCGAAATACGGAATGTCGCCGGTTGCGTCCGTGAGGGTATGGTAGGCATACACGCGCATCATGCGGCAAAGGGCAATTTTGTTGACATCTTCCGGTGCTTTCAACGCGTCCATGCATTGCTTGATCGCATTGAGCTGAGAAGAATAGATCCCGAAACCGAAGCCCGGAATGTAGTCGAACTGCTTTCCGCCGATGTCCGGAACGTCTTTGTAGGTCGCTACGTACTGCATGCCTTGGTGCAATGCGCCGCGGGTCTGCGGCATCCCGAGTTCTATCTGGGTGAAAAGATAGTTGGGGATTACGTAATCGATCTTGTTCGGGTCGTTGTTCAGGTTGGTAAGCACGTCGCTATTGCAGGAAACGATAGTCCCCACCAGTGCCGCAAACGCTGTTTTATATGCTGTTTTGATAAATCTGCTCATCATGGTTGTCGCCGTTCAAATGTTAGAATTTCAGCATCAGGTTGAAACCGTAGTTACGTGTCCGCGGCATGTTCACACCGCCTGTTCCCTGTGCATTGGTTACCGATTCCTGGAACTCGGGGTCCAGCCCTGCCTCTTTCACGCGTTTGTCGCGGTAAAGGATGAACAGATTGCTGGCCACCAGGGCAATGGAGGCTCCCTGCAACCGCAACGGCCGCAGGATCGACGCGGGGATATTATAGTTCAGTACCACACGGCGGACTTTCACAAAGTCGGTTTTGTAGGTAAATAATGCCGAATAACCACGTCCTACCTGGTTGTAATAGGCCTGGATATTAGCCGGTGTCCAGGTGTAGTTGAACGAATCGCCATTCTGATCCACGCCATTGAGCTGCAAACCATTATCGCGTCCTACCAGCGTCATCGGTGCCAGGCCAAAGCGGGTGGCATAGAACATGAGGTTGTTGTAACCCACTGCTCCGAACTTGCCGTCGAGCAGTACATTCAGCGAAAAGTTTTTGTAGCGGAATGTGTTGGTCAAACCCATCGTATGCGGAGGGTTACCGATTCCGTATGCAACCTCTTCCGCCTCAGGATAATGACTGATGGAATTGTAAACCGGGGTTCCGTCGGCCGTGGTTTTCGGCTTGATCACCATCACGGTTCCGTAGGCGAGTCCGGGCCGGTTCACGATCCGCGCGCCCTGAATACCATTGCCAAGCGATATCTCCGCGACGGTCGGCGCGAGTTCCACGACTTTGCTTTTGTTGAAGGCGTAGTTGAATGTGATATCCCATCTGAAATTGTTGGTTTTCAATGGATTTGCAGTTGCCAGAATTTCAACGCCGCGGTTGGTTACTTTCCCGATATTGACATTGCCGCCAGTAAATCCGCTCGCCTGGGAAATGTTTACGCTTACAATGTCGTTCGTCGTCACCTTACTGTAATAGGTAAAATCAAGTCCCAGGCGGTTGCGGAAGAATTTAGCCTCAAACCCGCCTTCACTGGTCGTTACCGTAAGCGGACGGAGGTCGGGAGTAGGAAGGCTTGCCGATACATTCTGAGACGGCAGGTTGTAGCCGTTTGTGGTCGATATCGTATAGGTTTGGTTCACCTGGCCCGCATTGACGGTGGCACTGCCCACCTTCGCCCACGAGCCGCGCAGTTTCAGAAAGCTGACCCTGGCCGGTAAACTGATAAGGTCGGAAAGAATGGCCGAACCGCCGACAGACGGGTAGAAAATGGAGTTGCTGCCCGGGTTCAGCGTCGAGAACCAATCCTGACGGCCTGTGAAGGACAGGAAGATCATCCGTCCGTAGTCGATGTCGGCCGAGGCGAAAAGCGAATTGGTGCCTGTTCTCCTTTCCGTGTGAAATGCGGGGTCGCTGGTGGCCGTGGTGGTGATCGTGCTGAGATTGGTGAGACTCACAAAGTTTGGGATAACAAAATTGATCCCGTTCAGATTATTGGTAATGAACGTCGCCCGTTCCTGGTTGCCACCCGCCATGGCCGTCAGGTTGAAATCTTTCAGGAACGAAGTGTTATAGTTGATCGTCGCCTGCACGTTGGTGATCGACTGGTTGCCGTTGCTGGTGTTCAATGCACCAAAAGGCTGGGAGTTCTTACCGATCGGAACGAAGTCCGACCGCTCGAAGTACTGGAAGTCGCGCTGCGCCCTGCCCATCAGGTATAGCTTCTCTGAGAGGTTCATCTGAATGCTGGTGGAGGCGATGTAGCGCTTCGTTTTGTCCTGGTTACCCATTTTGTTTACAATAAAATAGGGGTTAGGAGCTTCGGGAGCAGGGTTCCAGGCAAGTTCACGGCCGGTTTCGGGATTGTACCCGGGCGAGAGGTTACGGATGTCAACCGTGTTGGCGATCAGGTACACGGGCCAGGCCGCGTTCATCTCGGCGTATCCCACCGTCGGGCGGTTCTTGCCGTTGACGATGTTGTACTGGACGTCGGATTTTACGACGAAAAGGTCCTTTTTGCCCAGCTTAGCCATCAGCGAAAGGTTGGCTGTCTGGCGGCCGTATGACGAGTTGGGCTGCATGCTTCGGGACCTGAGATCGGAGAGCGAGAGCCGCCCGTTAAATGCCTCGGTCCCCGCATTGAATGCAATGGTGTTGGTAATGTCGGAACTGTTGCGATAGAAGTTCTTGATATTTTCTTTGACACCAACCGCTGCATACGGGTGCATTTTACCATCCACCTGCATATACTGGATCGACGGATCTACCTTCGCACCATACGACAAGCGGCCCGAGGCCTGCGCTTCGGCCACCGTTTTAGGAATGTTACCGTTCTGACCCTGCCCGTACTGGGTCTGGAAATGCGGGAACTCGCTGGGAGTACCCATCGTCGCAACCGAGTTGAACTCCACGCCCACACCTTTCTGCGCCTTGCCCGATTTGGTAGTGATCAAAATCACGCCGTTCGCAGCCTGGCTACCGTAGAGCGCCGCCGCCGCGCCGCCTTTCAGCACCGAGATGCTCTCGATATCGTCCGGATTGATCATTGAAATACCGTCACCACGGTCGATGTTGAGACCTACTGTGTTCTGGCTCGCGCCACTGTTGTTATTGTTGATCGGCAGGCCATTGACCACGTACAATGGCTGTTGATTCGGGTTGGAGCCGCTGAGGGAGTTGTTGCCCCGGATGATCACCCGGCTGGAACCACCAGGGCCTGCATTGATCTGCGTGGCATCCACTCCGGCGACCTTGCCCGTCAATGCGCTGGCGAGGTTGTTGTCGCGGGCCTGGGTGAATTCCTCTCCGCGTACCTCTGCCACCGCGTATGTGAGCGCTTTTTTCTCTTTGGCGATACCCAGCGCCGTCACGACCACTTCGTTCAGCGCGTGTTCCGAAGGTTTTAGTTGGAGGTCGATCACGCTCTGGCTGCCCACATTCACCTCCTGGCTCTCGTAGCCCACGAAGCTGAAAATCAGAATGCCCGAATCGGTGGGCAATGCGATCTTGTAGGAACCTGTGGCGTCGGTAACGGTGCCCGTCGACGTACCTTTCAGCACAATACTGACACCCGGCAACGGCTCTTTTTTCTCGTCGGTTACCTTGCCTGTGATGTCTTTGGGCGGTAACGGCTTCACGGTCGGCATGCCGGTAAACTGCATTGTATTCGCTGCCAGCGGTCTCATGGGCTCGTCCAGGGCACCAGTGGGTTCCTCGCTGGCTTTGCGGGTTTTGGCTGCTTTGATCACCACCGTTTTACCCACGATGGCGTAGGTCAGCGACTGCCCGGCCAGGCATTGTTCGAGTGCTTTTTCAAGGGTCGTGTTCCGCACGTTGATGCTTACCGCGGAAGTTTGTTTCAGCAATGCATCATCATAAAAGAAGGTGTAACCCGACTGTTTTTTCAGGATTTCGAAAACCCTTTCCAACGCGAGGTTATTACCCGAAAGTGTCACTTTCTGGGAGTAGCTGACTGCGTGGACGTGCAGACAGACCATGATCATCAGGATTAAAGAAAGCTTCACTATCCTACCAATATTAAAGTTTTCGTAAGACCTTCCGTAGCCCTTTTCGTAAGAGCGTAGTTTTCTGTACATTTGAAAAGTTTGGGTAAGTTGTTATCGATTTTTCGCGAAATGGTATAACAATCCCTGCCAGTTTTTACTGGTGAGGAGTAGATGAACCCGGACAAATCCCAACCAACATTGGGAGCTCGATCAGGGGCGGGCCAACGCTCCTGATTTTTTTATGCCCGTTCTCGATTACATGTCTGGAATGACTCAGGGAGGTAGTGATAGCATCATGGGCGAGGGAGTTAGGTTGTGTTAAATGGTATTATTTTCAATTACAATCCGTCAGATCAGGGCTTGACGAGTACTTCTTTTCCTGCAATATCCAGGTGTACTTTGCTGATTTCCAATATTTCGAGCACTTCGGAAAGGGTTGCGCTACGGGGAATTTCGCCGGTGAACTTGCGGTCGGGCAGCTTGCCTTCATACCTCACTTCGACGTCGTACCATTTCGTGAGTTGCTTCATAATCTCGGCAAGGCCCGCTTTTTCAAACCTGAAAAAGCCATCTTTCCAGGCCACGGACTGCCTCACATCCACATCTTTGACCTGAATGGCAGCGGATTGCTGCGGTACATTGGCTTGCTGGCCCGGTTTCAGCAGACTTTTCCGGTTGCCTTTCCGGACGCGCACCGAGCCTTCGAGCAGCGTGGTTCTGACACTGCCCGCGTCGCCATAGGCATTAATGTTGAAATGGGTTCCGAGGACTTCCACCTCCACGTCGTTGACCTTCACGATGAACGGCACCCGGCGAGGGACAGCGGTAGTTGGATCGGTGAGTTTGTTGATTTCAAAATAAGCCTCGCCATTGATCTCCACACGCCTGGTCTGGCGGTCAAAGGCTGTGGGGTAACGGATCGAGGAGGCGGCATTTAGCCATACTTTACTGCCATCGGGCAGCACGAGGTGGTACTGGCCTCCGCGAGGGGTTTTTAATACATTATAGCCGGTGCTGGCGTATTTTTTGTCTTTTCCAACCCGGTAAGCCAGCTGCCCTTCACCGGTTTTAACAATTGAAACATCGCCTTGATGCGTCAGAACGCCTTTGGATACGTGGTCGAGTTCGATGGTTTTACCGTCGGATAATGTCAGCAGCGCCTTGTTGCCGCCGGGCTGGATATCGTTGTTGACGACCACCGTTGCCACCGGCATTTCGGTCACTTTTTGCGTCGACTGTTTGAAATAATACAAACCGACGCCCAATGCAAACAACACACTCACTGCTATGGATATACGTCGCCAGAGATACACCGGCTCGTCCGGCTCCGGATCGTTTTCCTGCGTTTCCGGAGCAATGGCCGGTTCGAGTATCTTTTGGAGCATCTGCCTGCTCTGCGCTTCGGGGAATATGTTACGATGGCTCGCAAATGATTCCCATGCCTCGTCCATAAGCTGGCGGATCATCTTTTCATTTTCAATCCCCTGCAGCAATTCCGCAAGTTCGAGCTTCTCCTCCGGCGTAGCCGTCCCATCGAAATGGCGGTAGAAAAGATAAGTCCTGCGCTGGTTGCCCATTCAATAAATTTTTTGTTTTTATTGATAAGACACAGATTATTGGGGATAGGGTCAATCGGAAGAAATAATTTTACTGAATTATTGAAAAAGAAAAATAGATTTCCATTGTCTCAATTCCAATGAGCTTTTCAGGGGAATACCAGCTCCGAAATGGAGACGAGAAACCCGAGTACATTGCCAGCATTGCTTTTGATATACCTTGAAATGGCCGCGATGGCCAGGCTGACGTGCCTTTTGACGGTTTCTTTGGACAATTGCATCCGCTGGGCGATTTCTTCGTGCTTCAGGCCTTCCTCCCGGCTCAGACGCCAGGCCTTCTGTTGCTGAGGGGCAAGCAGCGACACGGCTTCCTCGATGATCAGGTAATATTTTTCGCGATCGGGTGCATTATCGGGGTCCTCCGAAAAAGGAATGTCGGCCACCCATTTCTGATAGAGCAGCGCTTTCCGCGCTTCGTCCCGCATCATGTTAAAGGTATGGTTCCGGGAGGCAATGAACAGGTAGGCCCTGAAATTACTGATCCCCAGCAACTGCTCCCGGCGGGTCCAGATCCTGATGAAAACATCCTGGACAATTTCTTCCGTAATGGGCAATGACTTGGTGAGTCGCAGGACGTAATCGGCCAGCTCCTGGTGGTAGAGGTAAAACAGGCGGGAGAACGCTTGTTCATCTCCTTGCGCTACTTGATTGAGCAACTCCGGTTCGTTGTAGGCTACTTTCAGAGGCACGTCTGTGTTCTTTAAAAGGGTTAGGTATGCTGACACCGGCATTGTCAGCTTGATAAAGTTAATGAAATATTAATGTTCGGCTACCCCAATATTCATAAAATCACAAACTTCCGGGTAAAGTACAACACATTCCCGAATGAATAACTAACTTATTCCGAAGTTGCCCGCGTCGCTAACGAGAATCATCTTGAAAAGTGGTAAATGGCCCAATAAAGTAACCCCGGGCGACTTTTTTGCGAAATTTACAGGAAGTCGGCAAAAGAATAGACGAAGCACGCAACGGCCCGGACGCTTGCGGCGTAAGATGTTGCAACGAACCTCGGACCCTTATGAAACATGCGCTACCGCTGACTGTACTCCTGTGTTTACTGTTGCAAATGGCTGTCGCCCAGGTGGATTGCGGCAACATCGGTTTTGAGCAGGGTAATACCGCTGGCTGGACGCTGACGTACGGCACGGTTACCGACCAGAACCTCCAGACGGTTTTTCAGAACGAAGCCAACGGCAGCCAGAACAACGAGCATTATGTCACGAGCGTGTCGGACGGTAACGACCCGAAAATTCCCACGATTCCGATGGTCGCGCCCGGCAGCACGCACTCGATCCGGATCGGTCATGTGAACGAAGGGGGACATTTCAGCAGGATTCATACCAATTACAAGGTTTCGGCCGACAATACGCTGTTTCAGTACAAGTTCGCGGTCATTCTCCAGAATACCGGTGCCGACGGGCGGGCCAATCACGAATCTTATCAGAAACCAGGTTTCAATATCCTTATTTTTGACAGCAATGGCGAAGAATTGCCTTGCAGCAGTTACGATATCCAGCTGGAAGGCGCCAACACCGTAGAAGGATTTCAAGCGTCGGGAGACATACAGTACCGGAACTGGACGGTGGGTGCGATCGACCTGCGGAATTTTGTAGGTAAAACCATCACGATCGTCGTGACCGCGCACGGGTGTACGCGTATGAGGCATTTCGGCTATGCCTACTTCGATGCCGAATGTCTGAAATCGGAGATCAAACAGGTTGCTGACTGCCCGGACGAGGATGGTTTCCTTACGTTGGCTGCGCCGGAGGGCTTTGGTAAGTATCAGTGGAACAATGGGATGACTACCCAACAAATCAAAGTGAACGCCAGTGTCGGCGACAAATATCATGTCGAAATGGTGCCCCGGGGGAGCCTGGACGAGTCCTGTGCATTGGGGCTGGATTACGAGGTTGGTTTTAAGCAGAAAACCGCCACGCTCGCAAAGGCGATTTGTGAGGGCGATGTATTTGCATTAGGCGATACACTGCTGCGGACCAGCGGGGTGTATGTACGCAATGTCAGCAAAAGCAACGTGTGCGACAGTACCGTTACCCTGACGCTGACCGTCAACCCGGTGAGCGCATTTGCTCAGACGGTCCGGATCTGCGAGGGAGAACGGGTACTGGTGGGAGATAGCATTTACACCGTTGCCGGAACCTATGTGCAGCAGATACCGCAACCGACCGGCTGCGACAGCACGGTGACGACCATCGTAGAGGTGGTCCGGATCGACGTCGCGGTAACGCCCTCGTTGTCCATCACGCAGGGCGACAGCGTGCACCTGGAACCGCTGATCGAACCGGCAGCGGTTTATGCCTACCATTGGGACCAGACGGGGCTTTCCTGCACGGAGTGCCCTGATCCCTGGGCGTCGCCGGTGCGATCCACATTGTATCAGCTCGAAGTGACGGATCCGGAGAAGGTCTGCACGCGGCAGGCGCGTGTGCAGGTGTACGTGAAGCCCTGCGGCATCGAAGTCCCGGATGCGTTTTCACCCAACAATGACCGGTATAACGAGGTATTTTACGTGTTTGGAAATACATGCGTCAGGCAGGTGAACGAAATGTGCATTTACAACCGCTGGGGCGAGGTAATTTTTCAGAAATCGAATTTCGCCGCTTCCGACCCGGCCGCCGGTTGGGACGGAACCTACCAGGGAGCCGGCATGGCGCCGGGCGTATACCCCTACAAGATCCGGGTGGAGCTGAAAAACGGATCGTTCCTGAGTTACACAGGTGCGGTAAGCCTGTTGCGATGACGAGGGCTGGCCGACATTTTTTTGAAAAAAATTGACGGACATGTCCTGTTTCCAGAATCTCATTTGTAGTGAGGGCAAAGAAAGATTTTTCATCCAAAATCAATGCATCATGGGAAAGCTCATCGCTTACAATTTCACCACACTGAATGGTTATTTCAAAGGGCCCGACGACGATATAAGCTGGCATCGTCACGAGCAGGAAGAAGGCGAATTCGCTTCGGACAGCCTGCAAGCCAAAGCTACGCTGCTGTTCGGCCGCGTCACCTACGAGATGATGGCCAGCTGGTGGCCCACACCGATGGCCATCGAAAGCATGCCCGACGTCGCCAAAGGCATGAATGCGTCCGACAAGATCGTTTTTTCAAACACGCTTGACACAGCCGGGTGGGAGAACACCACACTCGTCAAAGGGAACCTGGTAGAAGAAGTCCGGAAGTTGAAAGCCGACCCGGACCGCGTTATGACGATCCTGGGCAGCGGCAGCATCATCACCCAACTTGCCGAAGCCAACCTCATCGACGAATACCAGTTCATGATCGACCCGGTTGCATTGGGCGATGGAACACCGTCCTTCCAGGGACTCAGCCGCAAGCTGGACCTCCGATTGATCGATAGCCGGGTGTTCAAGAGTGGTGTGGTGCTGTTGCGGTATGAGGCGTTGTAGAAGGCTTTTTATCCGGCTTATTGTGAGAAGGGTTAGGTAATGATAAGCCGGGTATCTGAATGAAGTTCATCACCAAGTCAAAAATCTATTTTTTCCGTTTAACATTGGCAATGATGGCCGCCAGTAAATTCTTCAAATGCCTGAGGAGAAAAAGTAATTTTTTAAATATCTGAGACAATTTCTGATTCCAAATTTCTTGGATCAGGTTAGTAATAAACGTAAAAGTAGTTCGAGATGTGTCGATTGACTTATGTAAGGCGATTAATACAAAAGAACATGAAAGATACAGAAAAGACCAAAAATAGAATTTTCTAAAATAAAGAAAATATGGATAGGCATGTAGCGTAACGATTCCTACGATTACGTAGTTATAAAACTTGAAGGGAGGGTTATGTTCGTGAACATGCAATTCTCCAAAGCAAAACGGGTGCATTAGATCTCCCAGCCAGAAGGTGCTGCAATAAACCGATATTGTATAACTTATGAGGAATGTGGCGCTAAACAAGCCTATGGTCCATTCGAGATCAGGATTTACAAAATAATGATACCTGATCTCAGCGGTCAAATAGGAGATGCATCCGAAAATGGTTAAAAAAATGTATACTCGAAGTTGAAGTTCATGAAGCTTATCATCCTGGATCTGCCCATCAAGTAGTCCTGCGCAAACAATGCAGAGTATAGCGAAAAATGAAAAATACAACAGACAGTCCTGTATTCGGTGCTCTGTTTGATTTTCGGTATTCTTAACTTCAATTTCTATTCTACTTCCCAAATTGGCAATAAACTTCGCGACCCAGTGTTTGATCCATCCAATTACCTTGTCGAATCCTAAAATGTCAAAGAGAGCATTCTTCCTGGCAGCAAGTACATTATTTACAGAATTGTAGACTCTTTCCTTAGCCTTAGCTCGAAACTTCTCAATTGCTCCGTAGGCAAATCCAAACCCGACGGAAATTTCAAAAACGGAATTGAAGCTTGACAGTGTTAAAGATCCGGAGTCAAAATATTCACGACATATTTTGACCATGCTAATGTCAAGTATAGCAAATGCCAGAAGTAGTATTAAAGTGAAAGAAATCTTTAAAAAGATTAAGCACCACTTAGGCATATTTAAACGAAGGGTTTTACGTCTCAATCACAGGGATGTAAAGCCAAATCGTCAAGATAACTAATGAGTTTTTTTGAATTTTCTGCGTCAGCGAAGTTTATTTCAGTATCGAAATTGGTTTTTAACAGCTCCTGTAAATCAGATTCATGTTCCTCTTTAGTTTGATGAACCCCAAAAATAGACCGGATGAAATCTTTGGTTTTTTGAAATGAAGAGTGTGCCGTGAACATCTCAATAAAATACCTGCTTTGATCGCCAACGATCGCAAATTGCAGGTCGTGCTGCTCAGTTTCACCTGGACCAACTTCGGAATAAAGAATTATTTTTTGCCAATCAATCGGGTCCAATGAGCCCATTTTCTCCAAGGGGACGCCCAGGTAATGAACGTTCTTACCTGTTAGATCACCAAATAGTGAATAGTATTTTTTTTGAAGTAATCCCGAGGCATCAAAAATATATAGCTCTTTTGATGAAGATATAATCTTTTCAATAAAGTATGGTTTGATGTCATTTGATACATTTTTTAGTGTAACATTTCTGGAAGCTAGCTGATCGGCTGCTAACCTTAGGGCAACCGAGACTACGTCAGTGTCTGGTGAAATCGTTGAATCCATGGTGAGAGAGGAGTAGGGAAAGGTTGCAATATAGCTTGTTATTTCTTACGGGCGTTAGCCTAAGGTTCCTGGCTATTAAATTCATCAAGTATGAAAGTTGATCATCCAGGAATCCGGGGTAGTGGGTTCTGTTATTAGCAGGAGAACATTCGTAATCTGATAGAAAACCGTTACCGGTTATGGTCGACAAAATAGCTAACTTACTATCGTAATACTTTAGTTAAAACAACAAAACAAGCGGACAAATTGCAAGTGAAACACTGATAATTTTATAGCGCAGATGTCGTGGTTATCCACGCTGCTGGCTTGCAACTAGCAAAATGTGCTTGTCTGTCGCTTGTTCTCGTACACAACTTAGCGTTGGTTTTCAAAGTCTTTTTTCAAATAAAACCAAACCCCATGAACGAATACCTCATCATCATGCGCCTCGACCTGATCACCAGGGATGCGCAGCCGTCTCCTGAACAATTGCAGGAGTATATGAAACTATATTATGACTGGGTCACCGAAATCCAGGAGCAGGGGAAATTCGCCGGGGGTAAGGGCCTTTCGACGGAAGGGAAGGTCATCAGGCATGGTCAGGTCGTGACCGACGGCCCTTATGCGGAGATCAAGGAGTCGGTGGCCGGCTTTATCATCGTCCAGGCGGAGAGCTTCGAAGATGCGGTTGCGATAGGGGCTAAATGTCCGATTCTGGGCGGGCAGGGCAACAGCGTCGAGATAAGAAAGGTGGTTTCGGTGCATGAAAAATGATGTGCTGATCCCGCATTTGTTCCGGACGGAGTACCGCAAGATCGTTTCCGTGCTTTGCCGTCACTTCGGTTTCCGGGAGATCGAGGTGGCGGAGGACATTGCGAGCGATACGTTCCTGGTTGCAACGCAGGCCTGGGGGATCGAGGGGCCGCCGCCGAATCCGGTGGGGTGGCTTTACAATACCGCTAAGAATATGGCCAGAAATTACCTGCATCGACAGTCCATTTACGCGACGAAGGTTTTGCCGGAAGTGCAGCAGGACGAGGAGCACGCAGCGGAAATCGACCTTTCTCCCGAAAATATAGAAGATAGCCAGCTAAGGATGATGTTTGCCGTCTGTCACCCTGCCATTTCGGAAGAGGCCCAGGTGGGGCTTGCGCTGCGGGTTTTGTGCGGGTTTGGAGTGCAGGAGATCGCCGACGCTTTTCTGACCAGCAAGGATACCGTCAACAAAAGACTGACCCGCGCACGGGAGAAGCTCAGGGACGCGGGAATCCGTATCGAGCTGCCTCCTGCCGGTGAAATGGACAGTCGGCTGGATTCTGTGTTGACGACTATTTACCTGCTTTTTAATGAGGGCTACTATTCGATAAGCCAGAGTAAGACGGTTCGCAAAGACCTGTGCCTGGAAGCCATCCGGCTTTGTACAATGCTGATCGAGAACCCTGCCAGCAACAAACCGCGTGTGAACGCATTGATGGCCCTGATGTGTTTCCACGCCTCCCGCTTCGATGCGCGTATGAATGCAGCTGGGGAGCTCATCTTTTATGAAGAGCAGGACACCATGCTTTGGAATGAGGATTTCATCGTCAAAGGCGGCTATTTTCTGCGTCTTGCAACCGCCGAAGGGAAGCTATCGCGATATCACCTCGAAGCCGGAATCGCCTATTGGCATACTCAAAAAGCGGACACGATGGACAAGTGGCAGAATATCCTGCATTACTATGATGCGCTGCTTGCAGTGGCCTATTCGCCCATGGCGGCACTCAACCGCGCCTATGCGGTTTACAAAGTTCGCGGGAGGCAGGCTGCCATTGATGAAGCAGAGGCTTTGGAGCTTTCTGAAAATCATTTTTACCATGCATTGCTGGGCGAGCTTTACACCGGGCATGATGTCCGGAAGGCAACCGGTCATTTCAAAAAAGCATTGGACCTGGCCAGAACGGAGGCCGATCAGCGGGCGATCCGCAGACGAATGCAGGCACTCTGATCGATGTTTTTGACTACAACAGCCTGGGGCTGGGTTGTTGCAAATACCTCGCATTCATGGTCCGGGCCCGGGAAAATGCATTACCCGGATCCCGCGCGAGGGTTCGACCAAAACTCCGACACTATTTTTTACTCTTTCCGGTAAGCCTTTTTTTCAATACGCTCTGGTACAGCAGATTATTAAGCCAGATGAACAGCAGCACACCGATGACGATGAAAACCGCATTGAATTTATAGGAAAAGCCGACAAACGTTTCTTCCCCTTTCAACGAGAGTTCAAAACGCAGCCAGGAACGCTCCACGGTAGTGACAGGCCGGTCGAAGGGCAGGGCTTCGTCGTAGATGATCCCGGTAATGAAATGCCCGGTAGTGTCCATGTAGCCGTATTTGTCGTCGATACGGACCATCGAAATGCCGTGGTTGTAGTAGGAGGCAAAATCATACTTGAATGGCGTTCGTATTTTTCCCGACTTGTCGATATGCCCGAATTTGCCGTTAATGGCGACAGCCGATCGATTTTCGGCCGTGAAACCAGTCGCTTCGTCGTAGAGGAACCGGATGCGTGTCTTGCCGGTCTTGTCGATACAGCCCCATTTTCCATTCTTTTTTACCCAAAACAAACCGTTGGTAGGCTTGCGGGTGTCGGTATATTCGAAAGGGACAATGAGGTCGCCGGTAAAGGGGTTGATATAGCCGTACTTGTCGCCGTACTGCACCCGCTCCATGCCTTGGCCGGAGAATTTGTATTCCGGGTCGATATCGTC
Source organism: uncultured Dyadobacter sp. (assembly GCA_965649915.1). Classification (GTDB taxonomy): domain Bacteria; phylum Bacteroidota; class Bacteroidia; order Cytophagales; family Spirosomataceae; genus Dyadobacter. Next base: position 137,090 of record CBFGMV010000003.1, on the reverse strand, counting down.
CAGTGACACAGGTACTTTGAGCACCATGTCCTTGTCGATAATGCCGAATTTGCCTTTGTAGCTGAAATGGTAAATGAATTTGGAGTTCTTGATCTCTTTTTCAATAAATGGGCTGAAATTGAAATTCAGGATACGGTAGTCCCGGTCTGGACCCCACAAAACATCCTCCTTGGTATCCTGGTTGCAGAGGAAGTTGACTCTGGCATCTTTGAGCAGAAAATCATTAGGATAATGCTGAATGGGAATTTTGTAGAGCTCTTTGCCGGTGAGGTCGATGTAGGAAAGCCCGTAATGCGTGCCGGAAGGATAAATGACCCAGGTTTTGCCATCCCGGAACCGGTCGGTGGAAGTATATGTCGCCGGGATCACCACGCGGCCGGTTTTGTCGATAAAGCCATGCAGCCCATTTCCGTCGGCGTCGAGTTCCATCGGGACGAACTCGGCGAGCCCATCCGCAAAATCGCCGATATCACGGTAGGCCGGCGTGAGTTTACGACCACCTTTGTCGGTAATGAAGGTTTCGTAGGAACGGCAGGGCACACTGACCTTCTTGACCACATAAATATCGTCGTACTCCCGGTAATCATGGTATTCTTTAAGCCACGGCTTGTCAGGAGCGGGCTTTTTTTGTGCGGAAAGCATTAGTGGGTCAAGCAGGGAAACGAGGAGCAGAAGATAGCGAAAAGTCGGTCGAAGCATTCCTAAACTTGGGTTTCTGGTTTGTGCAGCCCGGGTAGCCGGTGGTGCCCGGGACTGATGGAGGTGCGATCGGCACCCGCATTTGACCTGCAAAAAACAAAAACTTAACAGGAATATCGTCCTGCTGTCCGGGAATTATTGAGAAAATAGCTTTAATTTCCGTATCTGAATGCGGAGAGATCCGCAGCTTGTTAACCCGGAAACTCATCACCACCATGTCGTCGGCCCAGAACGATCAGTTTTATTTCCGTTTGCCCGCCAACCATATTTCATTGAGCGAACTGCTGACGGAGGCTCACCTATTTTACGATGTTCCGGAATCGTGGCACGTCGTGGTCACCGATATCCGTAATTCGACCGACGCGGTGGCGGGAGGTATGCACCAGACGGTCAATCTTATCGCGACCGGAAGCATTGCCAGCGTCCTTAACATCGCATTCAAGGCTGGTGTCAAGCTGCCCTTCTTTTTTGGCGGCGACGGGGCCACATTCATCGTCCCGCCAGGCATTGTAGACGCCGTCATGCGATCTCTGGCTGTTTTCAGAAGCAATACGCAGGCGAATTTCGGGTTGGACCTGCGCATCGGAATCGTACCCGTGACCGAGATCTACGACCGGAATTGTGAGCTGAAAGTGAGTAAGCTGAAAATGTCGGGCATTTTTTCGATCCCGGTCGTGCTGGGCAATGGACTGCATTATGCGGAAAAAGTAGTAAAAGGGGAGACTTACCACTTCCATGCCGAACCGGCACCCGGCGATGAGCTGGACCTGAGCGGAATGCAATGCCGGTGGGACAAGATCGGCCCGCCGGAAGCGGATCAGGAGGTGGTTACCTTGCTGGTGGCGATCGCCGAAGGAAAAACGCAGGCCACCTCGTTTGCAAGCGTCATGGAGCACATCGACCGTATTTACGGGCCTTTCCCACGAAGGCAGCCCATATCCGTTCCGCGGCTGATCTGGAAGACTACATTTAAGAAAATGGAGCTCGAAACCCTGGTCAGGAAAGGCCGCATTAACCTGGTGGGCGTTTTCGCGTCCTGGCTGGCGTCACTGTCCGGTTACGTATATTTCCGGACGTCACATGGAAAGAGTTACCTCAACAGCTTGGTGGAGATGTCGGACACGCTGGTGATCGACGGCAAAATCAATACAGTGATCACCGGCACGCCGGCTCAGCGCGAGGCGCTTGAAAAGGCGCTCGGCGAGCTGGAAAGCGCCGGAGAGATCCATTACGGGATGCACGTCAGCAAGGAGTCGGTGATGTCGTGCTATGTCCACGACCTGAAAGACGGTCATATCCACTTTGTAGACGGTGGCGACGGCGGGTACACCAAGGCTGCAGGTGTGCTGAAACAGAAGTTTCGCGCCAGGCAGATCTAATGGGATTGGGCGCCGGCTGTTTTGACGAATTCGGACGGTGTCATACCTTCCGTTTTTTTGAAAACCTGGTTAAAGGTCGCTTTGGAATTAAACCCGCATTCCAGGGCAATGCCGAGGATCGAGAGATGGCTATTGGCTGGATCGAGTACCTGTTTTTTGAATGCTTCGAGCCGGTGCCGGTTGATGAATTCGTAAAAGTTGCTGCCAAATTCGGTGTTGATGACCTGCGAAAGCTGGTGCTTGGGTAAGGAGAGCATGGCGCTCAGGTCCTGGATCGTAAGATCGCTGTCCAGATAGGGTTTCTGAATAAGCATGAAGTCCGAAAGCTGCTCGGAGATCGACTGGCTGACGTGATCGCTTAATCCGCTTTTGGCATATTTGACAGAAACCTGGACGGGTACAGCCTCCGGGAATGTATGCGCAGGTTCTTCCGGTACCGACCATGTCGTTTTCTCTTGCAGGAGTTTATAGGCAATCCAGTAGACCAGCACTACAACCAGCACGAAATGGGCCGGATAGATGCCTTTCAGAAGAGGCAGATCGTATTTTTTGGCATAAAATGTAAGCACAGAAAATAGCATGATGGACAATATCAGCCACAGGAACTCTTTAAGCCAATGCATATGGACCAATGCTTCATTGGAGAAATGCCCCGTGCGCCGCGGGACGCTTTTGTAGTAAAATACCAATGACCAGATCGTAAATCCGAGGTGCACATAGTTTGTCAGGTGGTTCATCCAACCGAAATCCGCTGCCTGAACAGCCACGGGGTCGGAGAGTAAAGCGGCTTTTACCTCACCAGGCAGTAGGAAATAGGGGATCAGTAACACAAAGTAGATCATGAATGGACCAAGATAACCCAACTGTCCGGCACGAAAGCGAAAGGTGGGGTCGGCAATGCTTTGAGTCAGCAGCAGGATCAGCGGTCCGTATAGGAGCGGGAGCAGCCAGGATAGCCGGCTGAAGTGCGGGAATACCGGGAAAAGGTCCTTTACATCGAGGCAGATCAGGGAAAGGTGAGAAACCAGCAGCAGGATCAATGCAGCCAGGATCCTGTTCGAGACCCTGTTCAACCCCTTTCGGAGCAATAGAAAAATCAGGAACCCACCCTGTATAATGCCGGATAATAGTAACGCTGTGATCAAATTTGTTTCGGATTGTCTGAAAAAACGGGTAATTAATGGGTCTGAACTTGTCGGGAAAGACGCTTCCTTGCATTCTTAGACCCAAAATTGCGGAAAAATTCGAATATGAAACTTTCATTGAGCCTCATTGTCTTCATCAAACTATTTATGTTTTTATCAACCGGCGCTCAGCCGGTGCCGGACCGGAAATTCGAACCCGCCGCACTCGTTCGTGACCTGGCTTTGATCCGCACCTCCGTGGAAGCGATGCATCCCGGATTGGGCCGCTTCGGACCAAAGGAAGAATTTCTTTCGGCCCTCGATTCAATAAAGTCGGTTGTTGAGCAGGGCGGCCCGCTCGCTCTGGTGGATTTTTTCAGGATGGTCAATCCGGTGCTCGTCCGGTTGCGTTGCGGGCACACCAAATTCTTTCCCCCGATGCAGGGGTTCCCGTTTTACTTTCATACGGATCATGTCCTGCCCTGCATTGTCAGGTTCGACGACACGGGTCGCTTGCTTGTGATCCGCGCCTCGCAGCCGGAGCTGGCAGGCAAATACCTGGAAAGTATCAACGGAAGGCCCGTCACTTCGATCGTGAACGCTTTACGGGCGCAGATGTTTGCGGACGGACATGTAAAATCATCCGCCGACGCGCAGATTGAACAATATTTCAGTGCCTGGTATGCCGACTTCATCCAGGATCAGCCCGAATTCACGTTGGGCCTCGAGGGAGCGGATAAACCTGTTTCTGTGAAAGGCATTACGTCGAAGGAATGGCAGGACCTCAATAAGAACAGTTCCTATTTATCTTTTCAAAACCGCCTGCAATTCCTCAACGACTCGGTAGCCAGCCTCCGGGTGGCCACGTTTTATTCGGAAGAGGGGAACAAAGATTTCGTGCGCTTTCTGGATTCATCCTTTACGGAAATCAGCAAACGCAAAATCAGCCATCTGGTTATCGACGTGCGTGGTAACGAAGGCGGAAACGACAGGCTGGGCAAGGAGCTGTATGCCCGCATTGCATTGAAGGATTTCCGGTATTATGATCGCATCGAGGTGAAGGTCAGGAGGAAGCGTGACGTCCCGGCACGGGATCGCGCCTATTTGCCCAAATTCCTCGGTTTGGCTCGTTTTTTCATTAAAAAGGACCCGCAAGGCCGGTTACTTTTCACCAGGCACCGGAATCTGGGTGAGCATCATCCCGATAAAAAAGCCTTTAAAGGGAAGGTCTGGTTCCTGCTGGATGGTCTGAGCTATTCGGTGACGTCCGAGTTCCTGGCCGTCGCCAGAAGCGAGGAGCGGGGTGTTTTTGCAGGGCAGGAATCGGGAGGAGCTTACGAAGGTGACAACAGCGGTACTTTTGCCATTTATAAATTACCCGAAACAGGCCTGGACCTGGGGATACCGCTCGGCGGCTATTATTCGGCTGTGAAAACAGGTGCCGGGGCTGGGCGAGGAATCATGCCGGACGTGGAATGCATGCCTTCGAAAAGCGATCTGCTTGCAGGTGATGACCCCGTGCTACGCAGCGTTCGACAGCGCATTGCGGAGTCGCATTGAAGTAATTAAGATCCGAAATGGGGTGATGTAGGTTTAACTTGAAGTGAAGCGTATTTACTTTAATGACAATTCTGAACTAACTTGCCGACAGATTGAAAACGAACGACATAGGCGCCCGTGTGGCGTGTAAACCGGCTCGTAACTCCTCTCATCAATATCGGATTATATTGTATGCGTACCGGCCAAGTACTCCCCTGGATATTGCTGATCAGCCTGATCTCCGCAACGGTGTCGGGGCAGGTGAGAAACGGAGCCAAATACCCGCTGTATTTGCGGAACGGTACGATTCACCCGGCCGAAAATATCGGCGAGGTGGTCCGGAATGGACTCAGAACGAGGGCGGATGGCGAGGAAGGGAAGCGGTTTGTGATCATCCAGTTCCATGACATCCCGCCGGATGACGAAAAGAAAAAATTGTATGATGCGGGTGTAGAACTCTTGGAGTACGTTCCCGAATACGCCTATACGGCCACGATCACGGGCAATGTAAACCCCGAGATCCTGGCCGGAAGTGGTATCAGGTCGATAGTGGAATTGGCGCCGGAACAGAAAATGCAGCCCGAACTGCTGACCTCCGATATTCCGCCTCATGCGCAGCCCGTGCCCGGAAAAGTGGATGTGCGCGTCTGTTTTCTCCGTTCTTTTTCGGTGGATGATGTCAAAGCGAAGTTACAGGAAGGTCATATCGAACTGCTTTCCGACAAGCTGAAAGACTATGAGATTCTCCTGGTCCGGATCGACGAGGTTCGGCTCAAAGAACTGGCCGACCTACCGTTCGTGCAGTACGTCGAGATCGCACCCGGCGAAACACAGCCGCTCAATGACAAAAGTGCCGCCAATACAAAAGCCAATGTGCTGACTTCCCAGTCGATTTCAGGAAAAGGTCTCTCCGGAAAAGGCGTAGTGGTAGGGGTAGGGGACGTGGGCAGTCCCTACGATCATATCGATATCAGGGACAGGCTGCTGCGACAAGTCACGGCGACGGTTTCCCCACACGGTGTGCATATTACAGGCACGGTGGCCGGTAGCGGGATCATGAATGAGCGGTACGCCGGATATGCCCCGAAAGCCGATTTGATCTTTTATCAGAACAGCGAAATATGGAATAATGCACCCCAGTTGGTAAAGGATTTCAACATGGTGGTTACCAACAATTCGTATGGTGGCGAGTCCTACGGCGGATGCCTGGAATTCGGGCTTTATACCTCCGACTCCTACATCCTCGACCGCCAGGCTTTCGATCTGCCCTATCTCCAGCATGTTTTTGCGGCAGGTAACAGCGGGCTGAGCACCATCTGCAACCAGTACCCGGCAGGCTTCGGCAATGTGCTGAGCGATTTCGCATCGGCAAAGAATGTCATGAGCGTCGGGCAGACGCTCACTACCGGCTTCGTGGCGCCTTCATCCAGCAAGGGCCCGGTCCGTGACGGGCGCGTCAAACCGGAAGTTACCGCCCCGGGTACCAGTATTCTTTCGACCACACCGGGTAACACTTACTTGTCAGGTACAGGTACGAGTATGGCCGCGCCGGCCATTTCAGGTGGATTGGCATTGCTCTATGAGCGGTACAGGCAGCTCCACGGCCAGGCAACGCCCAAAAGTGCCTTGATGAAGGCGTTGATATGCAACGGAGCATCCGATCAGGGTTTGACCGGCCCCGATTATAGTTATGGTTTTGGTAATATGAATTTGTTGCGTTCCTGCGCAATGCTCGATAAAGGGCACTATGTGCAGGGACAACTCACGCACCGCGCGAGCCAGACGCATTCCATTTCGGTTCCGGCCAATACAGCCAGGCTGAAAGTGATGCTGTACTGGCACGACCGGGCCGCTTCCATGCTCACAGGTGAAAAGACGCTGGTCAACAATCTCGACCTGCTGCTGAAACCTTCCGTCTCCGCGGCGTTGAAGCCCGTGTTTCCGGTTTTATCCAATCCCACACAGCAGGCGGTGGCCGGGGTAGACACCGTCAACAATATGGAGCAGATCGTGATCGAAAACCCGGCGGCCGGTACGTATGAGATCAATGTGACAGCCGAGAAAATTCCGGACGGAACCCAGGAGTATTTTGTGGTTTACGACGTGATCGAACAGGGAACCACCGTCACCTATCCGATCGGTGGCGAGCATCTGGTACGTGGAGACATTGTCAATATCAACTGGGAGTCCTACGGTAATAATTCCAGCGCATTCGGTGTGTATTATTCGCTGAACAACGGTGCTTCCTGGGTCGCTGTCAATGCGTCGGTGCCCCCCGCGGCAAGGCAGCTGAGCTGGACTGTGCCCGATGCCGCCACCGGGACTGCGCGGATCCGTATCACGCAAAACGACACCGGCCTGCAAAGCGATAGTGAGCCTTTCACGATTTTGGGCGTGCCGGCCGTGTCGCTTTCGCCGGTGCAATGCGAAAGTTATGTAGCGGTGCAATGGACATCCGTCAGTGGCGCAACGGATTATGAGGTAATGCTTTTACGCGATGGAGAAATGCGGCCGGTAGCGATTACCAATGCACTGAACTACGCCCTGGGCGGACTGTCGCGCGATTCGCTGTACTATGTTTCCGTCCGTGCGAGAAAAGACGGGGTCGCGGGTCGCAGAGCGCTGGCGGTCAGCCGCACACCCGCGAGCGGTACCTGTGCCGGTTCTATCTCCAATAATGATCTCGCGATCGATTCCATTATTTCACCCCAGCGGTCGGGAAGGCTTTTCACTTCCTATGCACTGTCCAATGCGACGCAGATTACTGTGGGGGTCAAAAACCTGGATGACCAAGTCTGTTCGCCGCCTTTCGAGTTGGGTTATTCGGTTGGAGGAGAATCGGCGCCCGTGCATTGGGAAACAGTTCAAACTGCCATTCCTGCACTCGGGTACCTGTCGCACACATTCGCGCAGACGGCCAATTTCGCGAGCCCGGGTGTCTATCCGGTCCGTGTTTTTATCCGAAAAGCGGATGATCCTGTCCAAAAGAACAATTTTACCCAAAAGGTTTTCAGGCAAAACAGCAACCCGGTCCTTTCGCTTCCTTATCTGGAAACGGTGGAGTCGATGGCGGGGCAGCAGATCACGGAGAGCACGGTGGGCTTCACGAATGGGGACGCATATGATTTCCACAGTTCACAGTCCAATGGCAGGCTCCGGACGGCTGCGGGTCCCGGGATCGCGTATTCGGGCAGTAAAGCATTTACGCTGGATGCGGATGATTTCATCTACAACAGTGTAAATGTCAATTATCTGACAGGTACCTATAATCTCTCGGCCTACAAAGTGGCCGGCGATGAAGTGCGGTTATCTTTCAGGTACAAAAATCATGGACAGAGCCTGGAACGGGACAACGGGGTCTATGTGCGCGGTTCTGACAAAGATCAGTGGATTCTGGTCTATCAGCTCCTGCAAAATCAAAACCCTGTGTCGGGTGAATACAAGTTTGTTTCGATCGGGTTGAGCGAAATGCTGAAGGCCAACGGACAGGAATTTTCTTCCAGTTCTCAGATCCGCTGGACACAGTCGGGCGACGACTTCACCCTGTCGCCATCGTCCCGGCAAGGTTACTCTTTTGATGATATCAGGTTATCGAAGTCCAACAGCGACATGGAATTGCTCAGCATTACCCCGCCCGCTCCCGTGGTATGCGGCAGTACGTTGTTTGGAGTAGCAATTGCAGTGCGGAACAATGATTCCGAGGACGCTTATGATGTGCGTTTCAGGGTTCGGGTAGATGGAGGAAACGACAACGACGACACGATCCCTTTCATTCCGGCGCATGGAGAAACATCGTTTTACTTTAATCAGCCTGTGTACGATGTCGGCTCGCATGAGATCGATGTCTCCATTAATAAGCCATACGACCTGCATCCGGAAAACAACGCCGGTTCCATCGTGATCACCCGGCAACCGACCATCGTTTCGTATCCGTATCTGGAGAATTTTGAGCGCGGTAGCGCGGGTTGGCAAGGACATGGGAGCAATAGTTCGTGGGCATACGGAACACCTCTCTCCCCGAATACCCGGCAGGCTGCAAGCGGGAGCAAGGCCTGGAAGACCAACCTGACCGGCAATTACAATGCGAATGAGGCGTCGTACCTGTATTCGCCCTGTTTCTACATTTCCGGTATGGGGCATCCTACGGTCAGTTTTAGTGCCCGAATGAATACGGCGACCTGTCAGGGAGGTAAATGTGATGTGGTGTATGTGGAATACCTTCTTTTCGGGGGAACCTGGAAGCGGTTGGGGCAGGTTGGCAGCGGAACAAACTGGTACAATGCGACTGAGAACGGTGAGGGCGTCTGGTCAAACCAGAACGACTCCCGCTGGCACGTATGCACTGTTCCGTTGCCGAATATGTTCGACCAGTACATCATGTTCCGGTTTGTGGTCAAAAGTAGTGGCGGGAGCACCGGCGAAGGCGTCGCGATCGATGACTTTCACGTATATGACCTTACCAACGAGATCTACGAAAGCGGCGGAGAAAACACAGTCGTCGATAGCGATCTGGGCGGTTCTTATTGGACTAATTTTATCAGAAACCAAAGAGTGATCGCAGCCATTTATCCCGATCGCTACCTGGGTTCGACCACCGTGAAGACCTTTCTCAATAACCGGGACGTCCGCAGTTCCAATGGACATTATTACCTGGACAGGAGCTACACAATCAAGGCGGAGAACGGGAATTTTACAGATTCCGTCGCGGTTCGCCTCTTTTTTACGGATAATGAAGTGAAGAGACTGGTGGAAAAGGCAGCAACGCCCTCGGTGGAAAGAACGCAAAGCGCTTATGAACTGGCTGTGACTAAATACTCCGGTGCCAGGGAAGACGGTGATCTGACCAACGATGCCAACGAGGCCTGGGCCTTTCATCCGGCTTCAAAAGTCACTAAGGTGCCTTACGGCAAGGGCTATTATGTTGAGTTCAAAACACGCAGCTTCTCGGAGTTCTGGCTCGCCAAAGGCTATATCGGCAGCGGGTCGGCGCTGCCGGTTACATTGACCGCCTTCTCGGCACGCCGCAGCCCGACCCCGGACTTGCCCGCAGCCATTCAGCTGGACTGGGCAACCGCTTCGGAAAGGGATTTCCACCATTTTGACATCGAAGTGGCGTCGGGCGATGATGTGTTGGGTAAAAATGCATTCTTAAAGATTGGAACGATCGAAGGGCGTGGTGGGCCTGCGGAACAGCAGCATTATTCGTTTACGGATCGGCTCGCAACCCAGCTCGCTACCCGGTACTACCGGCTTAAAATGGTCGACGTCGATAGTAGTTACCGCTATTCGGCCATTCGGCCGGTCACGGGCGCGGATTTCGTGGAGCCTGTTGCGTTTCCAAACCCCTCGGCAGGGATTTTTCATATCGATTTACCGTCCGGCGGAAAGAGCGGATTTGCCGTCAATGTGCTGGATATAGCAGGCCGACAGGTCAAAACCGAGCGGTTTACCCCGACGCAGGGACGTAACTTACAGCAGCTTGACCTGTCGGGCAATGCCTATCCATCGGGTTTGTACATTATCGAAATGACATCCGGCGAACAGAAGTATAATTTGAAAGTGACGAAACAGTAGTTCGGCTATTTGCTGCCCGCGGGGATTTTAGCACCCTTCGTCAGGTCCCATTGCTGGTGGTAGCTTTTGCCGGACCGCGCCGTCACCCAGATCAGCCCTAGTTCCTGCCCGGGATTGGCGATCCCGGAAAGCAGCATTTGTCCCCAGTCGCGGACGGGATCTTTGAGCTTCCACCAGCCCAATGCATTGCTTCCATTCATACCGTCCTCATCGGCAGGGTAACCGATCTGGAATGCACAGGCGGTCGGCGCGAAGCGTTTGGCCCAGGCTGTAAAGCCTTTATTGAGCTCCTCAACGGTCGCTTCCGACGCATAATCGATGAAGATCAGGTCGCCTTTTCCGCGATAGGTGGGAGGCATGAAATCCGGACTGTAATGCCGGATAAACAACCGGTAACGCGGGTTGTGGGATTTGATCCGCTCGTCCCAGGATCGGGCTGCCGCATCGGTCGCTTTTTCGTAATATTCGAGGTCTATCCCCACGCCGGCAATGGAAGAGTGATGTTTGAATTTTCCAAGCCATCGATCGATCTCCCGCGTAATGTCAGTGTTTGCCTTTTTTGAAGGAAAAATTTCCAGGAAAACCTTCACGCCCAGCTTGTCCATATAGCTCAGGTACGCTTCATGCTCCGCGTCCGTGAGGCCCTTGTGGGATGGTGTAAGGCCTGTCATGTCGCCCACGGCCCAGGTAGACCATGGTTGGGATCCAGGAAAACGGTTGTTGACATTGAACACCACCTGCGCAAGCTGTTCTTTAGGCAGGTTGATGAACTTGCCGATTTTGATGTCCAGGGCCGTGATCCCGTCGCCGGAGCTGATGCGTGAGGGCTGCCACGCGCCGGTCCACGTGTAGGACGGTTTTGCAGAGAGGCGCGCGGGTTTGGGAGCCCAAAATGCCGAGGTTAAAGAAACAGCCAGCAACAGGCCGGCAAAGAAGAGCAAACATTTGGATGTGGTCATGGTTAAAGGTTTAGGTGATAGTAGTCATGTATTTCAAACTATTTCAATGCGGGAGATCACGCCTGGATTTTGGCTTTTACTACGATTCAATCCGATGCAACCCTGAAACCCCTGTTGAAATTACTGCTCGACGGGGGTACTACATTGCGATAGCTGATGCGGCAATTAGGTGCCGGCACCGACCAGGCGCCGCCCCGGTATACTTTATAGGTGCCGTCCATGGGGCCGGTAGGATTGCTTCCGGGACTTGCTTTGTAATAGGATGCACCGTACCAATCGCTGACCCATTCCCAAACGTTTCCTGTCATGTCGTAAAGGCCCAGTTCGTTCGGTCTTTTGGTTGCGACCGGTTTCGTCCCGTAACCTGTGGCCACGTACCATCCGACCGAATCGATGCCGGCGCCACCGCTGAATGCGGCGCCTTTGGAATAGGAACCTCCCGCAGCGGCATATTCCCACTCGGCTTCGGTCGGCAGCCTGTAATGACGGCCGGTCTGATCGCTCAGCCAATGGCAATAAGCCACGCAATCGTCCCAGCTTACATTGATGACCGGATGGTCCTCATGCCAGCCCCAACCTGGCAGATCAGGCATTGGGCGCCCGGTAGCATGGCAGAAAACGCGCCATTGGGCGACAGTAGTTTCGGTTCTGGCAATACTAAAATTTTGAAGGGTGATGCTGTGTGCCGGTGCTTCGTCTTTATTACCATTGTCACTGCCCATCCTGAATGTACCGCCGGGGACTTCCACGAGCTCAGGATAGTCGCCGGGGCGCAGTTCGGGCAGGGTTTTTCGTGAAATGCCGTCTTTCCGCTTGCCAAGCCAGAGCAATGCATTGGAAATCATGTTATTCTGCATGAAATCGGACATTACTTTGTCGCCGTGGCCCATATTCATGTAAATCATGTTGTATTTCGTATTGCTCCACACCACCGGCGTGTCGCCGCCCGGAAGTATGTCTTTGATGCCCAGCGGGTAGTTGGAGGGAGCGAGTGTTGCCAACACTTTGACGGCCGGATTTTCCCGGGGGCTTGGCCGCCATTGGTACCATTCGTTTACAGGCGCGGCGTATGCAACGGGCATCCCGCGCGTGACCGCGTGCGTGGTGTCGTCCACGAGCAGGCGGGCCTGTACCGGTGGCCAGCTGTTGCTGTGAAAAACGCCACCGCCAAGGAAATCCACAAACCAGGGCCATTTCGTCGTCTTGTCGTTGTACCCCGCAACGTGAAATCCGAACCAGCCACCACCGTTTTCCATGTACTTCCGGAACGCGTCGCGTTGCTGTTGGGTGTGCGGAAAGTCGTTGAGCCACATCACGACCTGGTAATCGTTTAGCACTGCGTCGTTGCAGTTGGTCCAGTCGCTGGTGACATCGAATGTAAAATGGTTTTCCGCGGCCAGGTTTGCAAAAAAGGCACGGGCGTCACGGGCAAAGTCAATGTGGTCGGGCTCGACTTTGCCGGAATAGAAGGCCAGGACCCTCAAACCAGTTGGCTGGGCAGTACAGGGAATGGCGGAGCCCGATAGCGCCAGCAGGCAAATGGATGCGATAATGCCATATAAATGTACCTTCATGCTGTCAGGGTTTGAGCTGGCCTGCGAGCCACAGCAGGCCGTCGGTGATCATCTTGTTCTGATCCGGGTTGGAAAGTACTTTATTGCCGTGTCCCATGTTGAGATAGAGCATTTTATAACGGGTATTAGTCCAAACCACGGGTGTATCACCCTTTTCGAGGTAAGTTTTGACACCCAGCGGGTAATTCTCGGGTGCGAGGGAGACGAGTACTTTCACGTTTTGGTCCAGGCGGGGGCTCGGTTTCCACTGGTACCATTCCGTTACAGGCGCATCGTAGGTTGCCGGCAGCCGCTTCGTCACCGGATGCGATCGGTCTTCCACCACGACCTTCGCGGCCATCGGCGGCCAGTTGTTGCTGTGAAATACAGGTCCACCCAGAAAATCCCTGAACCAGGTCCATTTGGAACTGCGGTCGTTATAGCCTGCCACATGGAAACCCAGCCAGGCTCCGCCTCCTTGCATATATCGTTCAAATGCGGCACGCTGGGAATCGGTCACCGGGGAGTCATTGAGCCACACTACCACCTGATAATTGCTCAGGAAGGTATCGTTCAGATGGTCCCAGTCGGTGGTCGCGTCGAAGGTGAACTGGTGCTGGGATGCGAGCAGTTTCAGAAAATAGAGCGCATCCCTGGCAAACAGTACGTGATCCATTTCTACCTTTTCGGAATAGAAGGCCAGTACTTTGAATTTCGGTTGCTGCGCGTATGAGACGGCGGTCACCCAGAAGGTCATGACCCATATCAGCAGGTTTCGTTTGCTCATACCGCTATTCCTGGGCCATGGTGGTCACTGCGATCAGAAACCAGGCAGCATGCGGGATCCATTGCTCGGTCCAGCGCCATTCGTTGCCATTGTCATGCGGCTTGTAGTCGATTCCGCTGCCGTCGGCATGACCGTCCTTGCCGGTAACGCCGTTCGAGATCCCGCCGCGTTCCGAACCGTGCCCGTACATGGATTTCATATAAGGCATGTTGTTGCGCCCGAAGCCATACATGAAGCAAGCTTCATAGGGATTGCCTCCCAATATCCAGGACAGTTGCCGGCCAGCATACGCAGCAAGTGCCTCGCTGGTTCCCAGGCCCCCGGATGCCGGGTACACCAGTCTTCCACCGAGCAGTGCGGCAGAAGCCAGCGATCCCAGCCGGGCATTCTCGCCCTGCCACCACCAGCCGCTTTCGTTTTCGTGCGGAATAAAAAAGCCGTCTTTAACTGTCCCATTCAGTAAAAATGACTGACGGGCATATCCGAATGGGTTTGACACATCGCCGGTGACGCGTAGCTGATAGTCCAATGCTTTTTTAACGGTACCCAGCGCTGCTTTTCTGAATGCCGCGTCCTTTTCGGCATCCAGGTACCGGCAAAGCGCCACGACGGGCAGGCCGGCGTCCGATGCATGCCAGAACGGGCGGTTGGCATCATTGGCAATGAAGTAACCGGCAGGTGCGAGTCGTTTTTCAAGGTTTTTGGCACGCTTGCGGGCTTCGTCGCGGTACTCGTTTTCACCCGTCGTCAGCCAGAGCTCCGAGGCGCCCATCAATGCACAGTAGTCGTCGAGGATGTTTTCCTTTCCGTCGTCGCAGTATTTGAGGTTATTGACCTGCAAATGTGCAAAGGCGCGTTTAGCTGCGTCCAGGTATTGTGCCGAAGTAAATGCGCCGTCCATTTTCCACCGTGCAATGCGTGCAAGCGCGGCGATACCCATGCCGCCGCCTTCGCGGTAGGCGCATTGGTATTTGTCGGTAGTGACGCTGTTGGCGTTCAGTCCCACCACACGCCGTGCCTTAGGGTCGGGATTGAAGTAACTGAAAATAGTCATGTAGAAGTAACCTTCCTCCGACAGTGACCGCACGATGTAATCCGCGCCATAAAGTGCCTCGCGTTTCATGGAGTCGAGGACATTCAGGTTGGTCAGTAGTCCCGGCAGGCGCTCGGCGGCGTTGGTCATGGCCCAGGTGCAAAGCGGGATCTGTTGCTGCGACATGAAATTGGCATAGGCCAGGTGCGAAAAATACTTGCTGATGTCGCCCGAAGCATCGTCCCAGCCGCCGCGCAGGTCGACGGTCTTGTTGCTGCCATAAAGCATTACATGTTCATCGGCGATCAGTTCTTCGGGTTTGTCGGCCCGCTGTTTGTTGTAATAATGGATGATCGAAGGAATGAGCAGGGTAGCTAATGCATGTTCGCCGATCTGAAAAGTGTCCGAGGTGATAGCCTCGCTCCCTGTTTGTATGGAGATCTGGTACCTGCCTGATTTGGTGAAATTCGAAAAGTCGATGCGGTGGTGAATGCGGCCGGGAAACCATTCGTCGATTTTTTCAGGCTTGCCCAATGCGCCCGAAAACACTTTTTGCCCGTTGCCGGCATCGATCAGCTCAAATGCGGTAGTACCATCGAGCTCGCCTGCGCCGGAGGCAATGACCGCCGATTTGCTCCCCCGGCTGTCGAAGCCGACCTGGTTGACGTGGATAACGATTTTAGCAAATGTGCTGGTAGTAAGGGCGACAGCAAGCAGAAAGGGCGCCAGCAGGGCTCTTGGTTTTTTCATGGTTAAAGGTTTAGGATCAGATGCTGCGAAATTATTGAAATATTAAGGTAAAAAAAATCATTAAGCTCTTTTGAAGATAATCCTAAACCTATTTTAACATATACTTATCAAATTCATGCGAAAATTTCTGATCGCGACCCACGGCACTTTTGCCGGAGGAATCCGGAGCTCTCTGGAAATGATCATCGGGCAGCAAGAACATGTGTACCTCATTCAGGCCTATGCGGAAGGAAACAAAGGACTGGATGAAGAGCTGGCGGCCCTGCTGGCCGGTTTGTCTGATGAAGACGAACTGGTCGTTTTTACCGATCTTTTGGGCGGCAGTGTTACCAACCAGGTGCTCCGCCACGCGCTGAGGGAAAATGTCCATATCGTCTCGGGTATCAACCTGCCGCTGCTGGTGGATGTCATGCTGGCCGACCCTGAGGAGCCGGTTACGGGCGTGATCGCACATGCGATACAAGCGGCCAAAGACCAGATGGTGTATGTAAATGATCTTGTCTCCGCTCAGCAACCCGACGATTTTCAATGATCAGGCTCTTACGAATCGACGACCGGCTGGTACACGGTCAGGTGGCATTGACGTGGACGCCCGCTGTGGGCGCGGAATGCCTTGTGGTGGCGAACGACAAGGTGGCCAAGGATGATTTTCTGAAAATGACGATGAACCTCGCCAAACCCGCTAATGCGAAACTGCTGATCAAATCGATCGCAGATACGGTCACTTTTTTGTCGGACGAACGCAGTAAGCCGATGAAGATTCTGGTGCTGGTCAACTCGGTGCAGGACGCGGCAGCGCTTTCTGCCGCACTGCCGGAAATACGGAGCATCAATTTCGGCGGAATCAGGACGCGGGAAGGCGCCAGGCCCATTTCCAAAGCCATTGCCGTTACCGACGCCGATGTAGCCGTGATCCGCGATCTGCTGGGCAGGGGCATTGAACTGGAAGTGCGGCAGGTGCCTACGGATGAACCCCGTTCCATTGAAACGCTGATCTGATGCTCACATCCTACATCCTGATTACCCTGATTGCCATGTTCGGGCATTCGGAGGACTTTCTGGGCACCACGCTGCTCAGCCGACCCCTGGTTTTGGGGCCGTTGGTAGGACTTGTTTTGGGCGATTTCGAACAGGGGATCGTCATCGGTGCTACGCTGGAACTGATTTTTATGGGTAATATCAAAGTCGGAGCGGCGATTCCGCCCGACGTCATTACCGGCGGCGTATTGGGTACAGCGTTCGCTATCATGTCGGGAAAAGGCCCAGCCGTGGCACTTGCCCTGGCAGTTCCGATTTCCATTCTGGCCGAAATGATCGTGAGCGGGTTGTTCGTGTTCCGGCCGGTGTGGAATAAACGTTTTGACCGGTACGCCGCAGACGGCGATTACCGGAACGTGGAGCGGCTGCATATCCTGTCGGGACTGCTCAAACCCTTGTTAATGGGTCTGGTAACGCTGCTCGCATTGTTGCTCGGGTCGGATGCGGTGAAGTCATTCGTGGACACGATCCCGCCCTGGGTGCATTCGGGCCTGCAGGTGGCCGGTAATATGCTGCCTGCGTTGGGTTTTGCATTGCTGATGAACCTGATGTTCAACAAGGACGGCGCTCCGTATTTTTTCCTGGGCTTTATTCTGACGAGCTATCTCAAACTGCCCATGATCGCCATCGGCGGCCTGGGCGTCATCATCGCATTGATCGTCACCGGCATTACCGACAAGGCACAGCCAGCATCAGGAAGCGACAGCGATTTCGACGATTTCGATACGGAGGATGCGGGGCATATCCATGCCCCGCCGGTGATGGTCAGGCCGAAAGCATCGCTCCTTACGCAGGGCGACATTCGCAGCCTGTTTATCCGTTCTATGGCACTGGAAGCGAATTTCAATTTCGAGAGCTGGCAAAACTCCGGTTTCGCGTTCACGATGATCCCGGTTTTGAAAAAGCTATACAAAACGAAGGAGTCAATGTCGCATGCATTGAAACGGCACCTGCAATTCTTCAACACTGCGCCGCACGGCTCCACGCTGATCATCGCCGGATCGGGAAGCCGGCGAGGGATTGGATATTCTGGAAACTCAGGTCGAGCTGCTGACCGATCCGCAGCTCCGGGATGACACCATACAGAAAATGGAGGAAGAATTAAAAACGGCCCACGATGCGCTTATCGAGGTGACCGACGCCTTGGTACAGCTCTTTCTGGGCATGGACGACGAGTACATGTGCGCCCGCCATGCGGACGTACGTGATGCCGGCGACCGTATCCTTCGTCATCTGGGAGCGAAATCTCAGCAGGCCAGGGCGTATCCGCAGGGATGCATTGTGATCGCCGACGACCTGGGTCCGTCCGATACCATGGCCCTCGATCGGACGCTGGTCGCAGGGTTTGCCACTCAAATGGGCGGAAGGACATCCCACGCGGCCATTGTCGCGAAGGCGCGTGGTATTCCGGCAGTGGTGGGTTGCGGCGTGGCATTGGGTGGTGTTGGCGATGGTGAATGGGTTATTCTAGATGTGGAGGCCGGGCAACTTCTCGTGAACCCGGATGAAGAAACGACCGGTATTTACCGCAATAAACAGCAGCATTATGCCACACAACTGGCCTGGCTCCGGTCGCTGAAAGACCATCCGGCGGTGACGAAAGACGGCTGTGCTGTTCAACTTTTTGCCAATATTTCAGAGCCTGCCGATCTGGATCAGGTATTTGAAAACGGGGGAGAAGGAGTAGGGCTGCTGCGAACGGAGTTACTTTTCCTGGGGCGCGATTCGCTGCCGGGAGAGGAAGAGCAATTCGAATTTTACAGAAAGATCGCATTGAAAGCGGGAAAGCGGCCGGTGACTATCCGGACGATCGATATAGGAGGCGACAAAGAGGCGCCTTACCTGGGGTTACCGAAGGAGGAAAACCCATTTCTGGGCTATCGGGCCATCCGCATTTGTCTGGACCGGACCGACCTTTTTAAGGTCCAGCTCCGTGCGATTTTGCGAGCAAGCGCATTCGGTAACCTGAAAATCATGTTTCCGATGATCGGTAGCGTTCAGGAAGTCCGTGCTGCCAAGGCGGTCGTGCAGGAGGTACGTGCGGAGTTGGAACGGGAAGGCATCGCCTTCGATAGTCAAATGCAGACCGGTATCATGATCGAGATACCGGCGGCGGCGGTCATTGCAGACCTGCTGGCGAAGGAGGCAGACTTTTTCAGCATCGGTACCAATGACCTCATTCAGTATACATTGGCTGTGGACCGGATGAACGACCAGGTCGCGCCGTTGTACGACGGCTTTCACCCGGCAGTGCTCCGGCTGATCGCCCACGTGATCGGGGAAGCGAACCGCAGCGGCATTCATGTGGGCATGTGCGGTGAGCTGGCCGGCGACCCGCTGGCCACACGCCTGCTGCTGGGAATGGGTTTGCGGGCGTTTTCCATGAGTGCCGGTTCGATCCCTGGGATCAAACAGCAGGTGCGGGAAACCACACTGGCTGACGTCCAACGCATTTTTGAAGCCGTTAAGAACCTCGCTACTGCCGGTGAGATCAAGGAATTTGTAAATCAATGAATCAAAAACAAAAATGCTAATATGATATCCAGGGATTACACGATCCTCGCGCCTGAAGGCATTCATGCGAGACCAGCCACGGCGCTCGTCAGGCTGGTGAAAAAATTCAAATCCGGCATCAACATGAAAAAGGGGGACAAAACCATCGCATTGAACAGCATGCTCAATATTCTGGCTTTGTCGACCAAAGGCGGGGATCTGGTTTCGGTCCTGATCGACGGTGACGATGAAGAAGAGGCGGCTTTGGCCATAGATGTATTTTTTAAGGAACAATTACAAAACTTATAAACAACCGGGCCTTGCGCACTTATGGACAGCAAGTTGCCAGGCCTGACCATACCTGACCATCATTATTGTTATGAAAATTACCATTTGCAAGGACGAACACGAGTTCGACGTAGCTGCCGCCTGGCGGATCATCGCTCAAATGCTGGAAAAGCCGGACGCGGTGATCGGCCTGTCGACCGGACAGACGACGATGGCTATGCACTCGATCGTTTCGGACATTTACCGGCAGTACCCGTTCGACGTATCACGCATTACTCTATTTAATGTCGACGAACTGACCAATCTTCCGCGGGAATATGCCGGTAGTTGCTATACGATGATCCTGAACCAGATCGCGGGACCGCTGGGCATCCCTGAAGAAAACTTCATCATGCCGCCGACCATGTCCGACGATTTCGAACGTGAAGCGAGGCTTTTTGAGGAGCGACTGGCTGGAAGGGGAGGCGCAGATCTGCAAATGCTAGGGTTGGGGATGAACGGGCACATCGGCATCAACCAGCCGGGCACCCCTTTTGAGAGCGAAACCTGGGTGTCACCCATGGACCCCGACTTTGAGGCGCGGGTACGCAGGGAAACGCAGGTGCCGGCGGGCACGGTCCTGGGCGGGCTCACACGCGGCATCCGGAACATCATGCATACCCGAAAACTGATCCTGATCGCCAAAGGCGCTCACAAGGCTGAAATGGTTGAAAAAGCTATTCTCGGGCCCGTCAGTACTGATATCCCCGCTTCCATTGTACAAATGCACCCGAATTGCGAGATTCTGCTCGACGCCGACGCAGGAGCGCTGATCTCGGGTAGGGTTTGAGGTTTAGCAAAATGAAGGTTGTCTGGCCGCAAGACAACCTTCATGTGTTCAAGCTAGTGTTTGCATTCATCGATGCATTTTTGCAATGCATCGCGCAGCTTTTTAAGTAATTCTTCCAATATGGTCCTGTAATCTACTGCTTGTTGGTACGCCTCCGAGGCAGTGCTTAGGTTTAATTGCGCGTCGTTGAAGTCAGTTTGTGCCTTTTCCAGATCCTGCATTGTCTTTGGTGTCAGCGCTTTGTCATAAGCGTCCTGGGCTTTTCAGCGCGGCAACGCATTGTCTAAATCCAGCGGAAAACTGTCGTACTGCTGGTGCAATCCCAGATATTTCTCCGGATCGATGACCGGCGCAGTGAGGATTTGGGCAAGGCCGCGGAAAAATCCTTCGCGCTTCCCGCCCGGATTAAAGATTAGGTTGAGCGTCACGGGCTGCCCGGAAGTATTAGAAAAGCCGTGCGCCGTCATACGGGGCACATATACGACGGCACCTTCCTCCGCCTGGATTGATCCGTCGGCAAGCTGGACCGTCAGGGTGCCTTTCCGGACAATGAAAGTTTCGTCCATGAACCGGTGATAATGCAAACCGGCTCCGACGGCACCAGGTGCCAGGACGATCTCGTAAACACCGAGCTGATCGCCGGAAATGTCGCTGGTGACTTTCAATGTAACGCGGTTTTCACCGATCGTGAGGATTTCACCTTCGCCAGGCGCGAATGCCCTGGCTTTGTTTTCAAGTCGGTCGGAGAGATTCGTTTCGATTGGAGCGATGGTCATGTTTTCCGGTGTTTTGTTCTATACAAAGGTCTGCCTTTCCAAGGCCGGAAACATTTACATATGTTGAGAAACGGTCCGAAGTCATTAATTTAAGTACTACTAGGGAGCACTGCGGAATTCAATGCAATGAATTTGTTGCTGCTTCGTGCAGGTAATGAAGGGTTCTGCTTATCGTTGCCATACGATGTCGTTGACTGCGTGCGTAATATCGGGATAGCTGAATTCGAAATGATGATCCAGGAGCCGTTTAGGCACTACCCAGCGGCTTTTCAGCAAAAGTTCCGTTTCGGTGCCGATCAGCCTGGCACCGATTTCGAGCAGCCAGGCAGGAGCGGGGAGGCCGAAGGGCATGCCGCAGGCTCGCCGGATCGCATCCATCAGGTAACGGTTCTGAACGGGATCAGCACAACAATTTCCCGTGCTTTGGTGCGGTAATAGTCCTGTAAAACCCGGCCGAGGTAGCCACCTGCCAGTACGATTCTGTTGTATTTC
This sequence comes from uncultured Dyadobacter sp., assembly GCA_965649915.1. Lineage (GTDB taxonomy): Bacteria > Bacteroidota > Bacteroidia > Cytophagales > Spirosomataceae > Dyadobacter. The sequence goes on along the minus strand of CBFGMV010000003.1, from coordinate 115,777 downwards.
ATAGTCAGAGCGGAAGTAAAAGGAGCAGGATCACGACGCGGTACAAAACCCAGGTAGCGGTCATCAGCCATCCGATCCCGAGTAGTCTGGTCCGCCGCAGGTGTTCCAGAAACATCAGGAAAGCGATCAGCAGAAACCCAAATGCGTAAAACCACACGGCGCCGTGCACCCAGTTGCTGATCGCGAGGAATGCACAGAGCGCGATCGCCCCGGCAAACGAAATGGTCATCATATTACCGAGATAGTCCCAGGTTTTGTTTTTGTGATAAATGCTGATGACAATGCCCTGGAAGATCATTTGGCCTCCGCAAACGGCAAATTCGCGCCAGAATGCGCCTGCCGGAACTACGCCGGTCAGCAGTTGTGTATAGTTCGCCAAAATAGCGGATGTAACGACCCAGGTAAAAAGCAGCCAGGCGATGCGGTAATGGAGCTTGAAAGCAGGCTGGAACCGGAATCCCTGCTCCGATCCCGGGATAATTACCCTCCGGTTGTAGGAGATGAATGCGTAGGCCTTTTGAGCCACCCACCTGAAAGCCTTCCACCGGAACAGGGCAGCAGCTGGCGGCCACGCATTTCCGCAAACTTTCAGTAAACTCTCCACGCCATACGTCACCTCACCGGTATCTTTATTGACGAGTGCAATTTCATTGACCGCGCGCTGCCAATCGAGATTGGGGCAGGACTGACCCTCGTATTGCTGGTATGCAGCGCGACCGTCGGCATCCAATAGGCCGCTGCGAACAAATGCGCCGGTATACAGACTGCACATCGGGCATTCCGCATCGAACAGGATGAGGTGATTTTTAAGTGTTTTCATTTGTATTGTATATTTTGAATTTTCAGAAAAATTTGAAAGTTTAGATCAAAAAAATATTATTTGAATAACTTAAAAATGCCGCCCCAGAACCAGCTCTCTTCTGCGCTTAGCATGGTTTCAATGGTTTTGTCTACATTTTTGGCTAGTTTATTGATATCCGTTACTGATTTTTGAAAGGTACTGAACGCGGGATCGTTCGCGTCGCCGGTAACTTTCGAAAGTTCGTCTAGTATCTTGACGACCGGTTCCAGTTCACGCTTCCGCCGCTCCCGGGCGACCTGCCTGGCGATGTTCCAGACATCCTTGTCCGCGAAAAAGTACTCCTTGCGCTCACCCGGCTTGTGTTGCTTCTCGATGAGGCCCCAGCCGATCAGGTCGCGCAATGTCATGTTTGCATTGCCTCTTGAAATGCTGAGCGTTTCCATGATTTCCTCGGTGGTGAGCGGGTCGGGCGAGATGAGCAGGAGCGCGTGCACCTGTGCCATGGTGCGGTTAATGCCCCATTCTGAGCCCAGTTTCCCCCAGGATTCAATGAATTTCCGTTTCGCTTCTTCAAGTTCCATGTTCAAAGGTAAGTGGAAAATTAAACTTTCAAAACTTTTTGAAAGTTTAATTTTTTAAGTGGAATGGCATGTTAATACCGGTAAATAAATGAGGATTACCGATAAGTTAATTCAGTTCTACAATGTGTTATATTTTACCAGTCGTTCCTACCTGCAACCTCCTCCGATGATGAATCTTCGAACCCTGCCCCGGGCTCCGGTATGCAGACAGGCGCTATGTGTAACGGTAGCAGTGCGTACGCATGACCTTGTAACCTTCTAACCAGATCATATATGGCCCTCTTACAAAACCTGGCTGCGGCTGTCACGCCGGAGTACAACAGTAATCCGCAAGACTCAGAAAAAGAAACCGTAGCCGAGCAGGATACCTTGCGCATTGTGGTCGGCATCCTCGGGGTGCTTTTACCGGTAATATTATGGGCGGGGCTGTGGGGAGTCAGCGGATACAAATGCCCGCTGGAATCGATCAGTCACTATTACTATACCCGTGTTAACACCGCTTTTTCGGTGACGATCGGCATTTTGGCAATTGTTTTGTTTGTTTATAAGGGCAACCGTCCGGCCGACTTCATCCTTTCGGCTCTGGCCGGCTTTTTCGCATTGTGCGTGATTTTCTTCCCAACTACCAATCTGGCGCCCGAGTGTTTTCACCGGGATTACCCGTATTCGGTCACCTACATCAATCCGGACGATATTTATTCCACTTTTCATTTTATTTCCGCCGGGATCTTTCTGTTCTGTCTGGCGATGATGAGCCTGTTCCGGTTTCCGAAGGACGATTCATCCAACGAGAAGCCCAATAAGCGCGACAAATTTCTCTACCGCTTTTGTGGGGTGGCGATGCTGCTGGCCATGCTGGTGATCTTTATGGGTAATTACGGGATCCTGATCAATGAAAAATACTTCGAGTATCCTTACAGCGGCACTTTTTGGGGAGAGGCGGTTGCCGTATGGTTTTTTGGATATTCCTGGCTTCTGAAAGCCGGGTTTTTCACGAAAGTTCGCTTGATTTTTAGGTAACACGCTATTATTCAGTATGATCAGATCCATTTTGCACATGGCCATTTATCTGCAATCAGGGTTCTGAGCAGTAATTAATGAGTTTTTAGCGGTTGTGGAGCGGAGCAGGTTATATCTGTCCCAGGTTCTCGATCAGGATGTATGGTATGATCTTCTTGTTCCAGTTGTCGCCGTAAAGCCGTCTGGCGAGGTCTTTTGTCAGGTTGTAAAAACTGTCCCACTGACTGGGATAAATGGTCTGGCAGCCTTCGCTCGACGTGGTGTTGTAGCCGCCCCGGTGAATGTTGATCCCGTACATTCCGGTTTGTTCATAGTCGGGGTGACCGTCGCGGATCACCGTCACCACGGCCGCACGCTGGCATATCGCCGGGTAGCTGGACGAGGAACCGTTGTGCGTATCGAACCGGTGCGCGTAATAAATGCCGGGTTTCAGGCGGGCAATCCCTTTTTTGGAAGCGGTCCGGGGACGAACGACGGATGGGTCGGTGTTGGCATTGAAAGTGGCGGTCGCCTCGGGTGACATTACAAAAAGCGCGTCGTCATAAATTCCCCGGTCGTTCGCACCCACAGCGCCGAGCGTGTCGCGGTAGTAACCCCGGATACCGACGATGAATAAAGGGTATTTGGCATTATCCAACCCGAAAGGGGTAATCAGTTCCATGATCCGGCTGTATGACAACCGCGGTTTGGCAGAAGGGACAATAGGCATCTTGTTTCGGAGGTTGAGCGGATGAGAGAAGGTTTTGCGGCCCAACCGGATAAGCTGATCGGGTCAAACAAATATAGACGCTTGAAGAAGCCTCGCAATCAATTCGGTAGAATTGGATCCGGAAATTGAGTATTCGGTTGAGGAGTATTTCGGGTGGTTGAAAAACTCACTAATTTGCAGGGTGCAGTGCACCCGTTTTGGGCGACAGGTATCTCATTTTTCAAAACTAAACCCAGTTAAACTTTATGAACCGGATACTAAAAAATGGATTGTTATGTGTTGCCGTGCTGGCGACCTGCATGGCCTCAAAACCGCGGGACAGCCGCTCGAAGGCGGTGGATGCAGTGCGGGTGGTTGAAGCATTTCCCCAGTTGCATTTCGACTATCCGGTGGATCTGACCCATGCCAATGATGAAACAAATCGCCTTTTTGTGTTGGAACAGGAGGGAGCTATCCGGGTTTTTGATAACAATGCGCGGACATCCGCTTCGAAGGAATTTTTGAATATTAAAAAGAAGGTCAGCTATGGGGGAGAAGCCGGGTTGCTGGGATTGGCTTTTCACCCCGACTACAAACGCAATGGCTACTTTTTCATGAATTATACCCGGAAGGTTTCGGGCAAACTGGAAACCGCCATTGTCCGGTACAAGGTAAGTGCATCGGACAAGGACCGCGCGGATCCGGCCAGCGAAACAGTCTTGCTGACTTTCGACCAGCCGTTTGATAACCACAATGGCGGGGCGGTCAAGTTCGGGAAAGACGGTTATCTCTACATTTCAACCGGGGACGGCGGCAGCTGGGGAGATCCGAGTAATAACGGACAAAACAAAAGCAGTTTACTTGGCAAAATTCTAAGGATTGACGTTAATGCCTCGGAAAAAGGCGCCTATGGAATCCCGAAGGACAATCCTTTTGCCGGCAATGCCGACGGTTTCAGGGAGGAAATTTACGCCTATGGGTTGCGAAATCCATGGCGGATCAGCTTTGATGACGTCACGAACACGCTTTGGGCCGGAGATGTGGGTCAGAATAAGCGCGAGGAGATCGATATCATTATTAAAGGCGGCAATTACGGCTGGCGCCTGAAAGAAAGCGTTGATTGCTACAACCCCAAACGTGATTGCGGCGAGACCGGGCTGATCGATCCCATTCTCGACCTGCCGCAGGCCAATGGTGAACATTCCATTACTGGCGGTTTCGTGTACCGCGGGAAGACGGTGCCTGTGCTCACCGGCCAATATATTTTTGGAGATTTTGTCAGCGGGCGCCTTTTCGCCCTGGAAACGAAGGACGGTAAGGCGGTACGGAACAGCGTGCTGGCAGAAGGTGTAGGCCAGATCTCGGCTTTCGGCACCGACGAGGCATCGGAACTGTATATTTGCGAATATGGTAAGGGGAAGATCATGCGCCTTTCGGCGAGGTGATCTTCCAAAGAAAGACGGATCAATGCGAGCGGAACAGCATTTGAATGACCGGGCATGAGTGATGGTAAATGCCCGGTCATTAAGAATTGTCTTTCCCACTTTATACTGCGAATTCATCGCTACGGACGATTTCAACACTAGGTTAACGGCTTGTTACTAATGTACGTGCTGAACTCATGTCCGCGGAATTTCATGCGGTTTTTCGCATTTTCAAGATGTTCCGTCAAAAAATTGTTGACCATTAAATACCGGTCCATCGCAGCGCCGAAGTGGTAGGAAGCATCATTGAGATCGTCTTCCAGGTAATGCGTGTCGCTGAGGGACTTGCGATACTGGTCTCCCGCCGAATGCAGCCTTATCGCTTTTTCATAATGGCTGGCCGCCATACCGTAGTTGTAGTTCCGGTCAAATGTCGCGTAGGCATTTTTTTCGTTTGAAAAGTTTTCTGTGAAATTATCCTTTGCCTCCTTAACTATTTCCGCTGGTAAAGCAACACCCCTTTTTTTATTGTCAAAATCGAATAATTCGGCGAGCCTGTAATAATGGTATGCCATGAAGCTATGGCCGACCAGATAGTCATTATCATACACCTCTATGATTTCGATCACCTTCGTAAGGCAATGCAATAGACTGGTACAAAACTTGGTCAGGCGAGCTTTATGGTCATTCAAGATTTTAACATTTTTTTTCTTGCCGCTACCCCGATGTAGTAGTTGTTTTATTTCGCATTCGTGTAGTTTGGCGGCAAATGTCAATTCTATCAGGCGTAGGTATTGAGTCGATACACCATATTGTACCCCAATAAGCTTATTATATTGACGGAGATTTTTTGTTTCAATTTTAAGCTTGATGTGAGCGAATAATAGCAGGGGTTCACGCGTATCAGGCGCATTGGATAGATTGTGACGGAGACTATGAAGTACTACGTTTTCCCTTTTGACTAGACCTGGCTTCTTCTCTTTTGCAGAGTCCCAAAATGAGTAAAATTTGTTAAAATCGTGAATATTCGAAAAATCCGAATTTTCCGAGGCTATCATCAAAGCCTCGTTAACGACATTTCGTTCAATGAAATCGAGGAAGGCTTCCGAATCTTCAATTTTTCCTTCCGGGTGTTTGTCACGGATAACCAGGCGGAGCAGATATAGTATTTTCCTCAATTGAAAGCTGCTGCTTCTGACCCTTCCCGATTTCTCAAAGTAATAGGAGGAAAGAAAATAAAGCAGAATGATCGTTTTTGGTAATGCAATAGCGTTGTCGGATGAGAAATACTTATATGTCTCGCCCATTCTTTGATCGTGGCTTTCCAGTTTCTGAACTGGCAGGTTCTTCGGGTTGCAAAAATCTTCGATTTTGTATTCAATTTTCCCCCCATTTTCGGACTTTTGATGCCTGAGCATGGCGAGTGAGCAATCGCCAATGTGCGAAAGATAGATCGCAATGTATCGAAAGTGGATTTTGCTGAGAGATGTGAAGTTTTTCGAAAAATATGTGGGATTGAATGTTTTGCTGATTTCAAGTATTGGATTCTTTTCGAAAATAAGATTAAACTTGCTTATTCGGGTATTGAGCAAATGTTTCAGCCCAAGACAATAGATGTTCAATGCCATGATGGGATAACGAAAATGATTGTCGCTATCAGAATAGTGAGCGCTATTGAGCTCTTTTATTTCATCTATTTCCTCTTTTAAAGTCCTGTCTAAAAAGATTGACAGGTTGCTGTTTTCCAATTTCCATTCGAAGGCTATGACGCTGTTTTTCAAATACAGCAGCGTCCCTATCTGCATATAAAAGTTGCTGATAATGGTGGAATTAAACCCGCCGAACTTGGATATTTTCTTAACCAGTGTAAAGAACCCGCCAATGTTTATGGCCGACTTTCTGGCAGTAATCCCTTCTACACCCATCTTTTCTTGAAGCACGATGGTTGCAAGAAATGCTTGATTGGCAATTTGCATAATATCGCTGAAAGAAGAACTGACAGTCTGGGTGGTAGGGTTTTCGGTCCGGGATGTAATAAATTTCTGTGTATCCAGTACAGCGTCCGAATACAATGCCAGAGACTCATCGAATGACTTCACTTTTTCAAATGTAAGCCCCAGTTTGAGTTTGTATTTTAAAGACAAAATGAAATCCTGGATTGATATATCCTGGGTGGATAGCGCCGGTAAGGTTCCAAGGACATCCGAATATGCTGCGATGGCATCATCATATTCCTGATCAAAAAAATGTAAATCGCCAAGGATACCATTTAGATAAGCGAGAGAAAATACGGTACCTTTTGCATCAGTGTAGGCGGCATGAGATCCCCGAAGGTCTTTCAGCTTGCTGATTACATGCAGTTTGATGAGATACGACTCGTCCAGCGTAAAATTAAAGGCAGCGGATTCCTCCTCAAACGTTTTGCTCAAATAGTAAATTTCGTTAACTGTTTTGTTGTAAAATTTATAATCAAACAATCCGATTTCGGTCTCTTTGATATGATTCAGGGTTAAGTATTCGATTATCTTCTTGATGTGGTCCCGCAACGCTGGGGTTCTGTTTGTAGCTAATACCTCCGGGATCAATTCCAGATGACTGTTCGAAAATGCAAAAGGGTGAAATTTCAGGAGATGGTCAAACAAAAAGGAGGTAGAGACCACCATGTTATCGCTGTATTTCTTAAAACTGCTGCCGTTTTTAACAAGAAATGGCCGGTACAGGTAGCCGAGAAACCCAATGCGCTGTTGCTGAGCGTAATCAAACAAAAGGTAGGCTCCCTTGAAAGTTTCAGGTTTCCGTCTTAGCAGAACGGTTTTCACGATTTTGCCGATGCAAGGAACCTCGCTAAGCTTGTTAATCCATTTTTCCACTCCGGGCCAGGCCGTCTTAAAGTTTCTCCATATAATGGCTTTGTCCAATTGACCAGTTGGATTACGCTCCTTGTTCTCATGAATGTACACGAACTCATGAATCAACTTCGTCAGTTTTTTTGGCGATCCATTTGTCCGGTAGGTAAGATAAACCACGAAGTTTTGAAACAGCAAATTGATTTTGACATGTTCTTCTATGAGAGGTTTGTATTGATTCGGTTGTTTAGAATAGGGATCGTAATAGTTCTTGGGATTAATATCGTAAAGATTGTGTTCACCGGAATCATCCTCTTGCAGATTGCTTTGACGGATTTGATCGGGGTCCGAATCGTAGATAAGCTGAAACAGGAACTTTTCAATTCCTTTACTCAGTGCATTGCTTCCTTCAATTTCTTCATTGAGCAAACTTTTAATATAGAATACATAACTGAAAATACTGCTGATAGATGATTGCCGGTCTGCAATGTCCGCCATGGACGCTTCAAACATCTCCCTTCCAGCAATCAGAATAAATGGAATTTCTGTGGTGGTGAAGAAATTCTTTAGACCTGCAATAATTTGCTGGATGATTTGCCTCCTTTCCCGGAGATGATCTATGTTAGCGCGGTCGGCACCCTGCACCGAGTAGAAGACCGGGCTACTGTCTTCTTTCGACGCGCCCCATTGTTCCACTTTGTCCAGTTCGTCGAAAACGTAAGCAAAATTTAGTTTTCCATTTTTCTTGAAATCATTGATGATAATCGAAAGTTCGTATTCTATTTCCTTGGGCGAAGCCACAGGGTAACTTTCGGTTTTCTTACCACCCGGCTGCATTATTTTTGCATTAATCACTTCAAAACTGAGTTCACCGGAATCGTTGTTTTCAACTGAGACGGTTGCGTGGCATCGTCTGTACAACTCATCCAGTCGTTTTGAGAGCCTGAGATCAAGGGAGCAAAAGCGTAGCAAAAGATGGGCTATAAACCCAAAGAACATAAGCGTGAAAGATGCAGCCCCGGCAATGAAAAGACCTTGTTTTATTGAGGACTCTCTAAACCACGAGTCAGGGCCTGGTTTAAGCTCCTGATAAAAATCATCATTATGAAAATTTGTTCCATCTATGAGGAATAGAAACAGAATAGAGAGGAAAATGAGACCGAAAAGTTTCCAACCAAAGATGATCCCTTTTTGCAGGTTTTGCTTCCAGGTAAGCCGTTTGTTTACCATAGTCCAAAGGGCCGATACCATCATTCTTAATACATCGAATTCGGTTGGTTTGTTTTGAGCAAGCGTAATGGGTATGACGTGAAGCTTATTCTTGTTTTCGCGAAATAGAGGTGTCCTCAACCGGTTATTATGCTCCCGTATAACCTTATTCACAAAGCTTGTTTTGCCCATGCCACGGTATCCGGTGACCAGATAAACTCCCTTACCAGAGTCCAGCATTTTAACAAACTTCGTGATCAGCTCACTTCTTCCAATAAATGGCTTGTCAGATTTTAACTCATCCGATGAATGCGGAAGATTATCGAACCTGAAGTTATCGCCCAGTCGAACGGCAACGGACCGTATGTACGTAGGCGGAAAGTCTGGTCGAGACTTTGTATTCGTCATAATAGATAGAGGGGATTAGCGTTGAGAAAAACACAATATCCTGCCTCATATTTCCCGGCACTACGTGAATAGTTGCTGCGGGATAATATTACAATGAATGAATATTGGGTTTAACTGTTTAGGAAAGAAAACCTTTTCAAGATTATACTTGTATTTTCTTGAAGCCGTGTTATCAGACGCAAATGGGAAATGGAAGTAATTAAAAGTGCGATTGTTTTTTAATTACTCCTCTCTATTCACATTCCTTCAATTCCATTACCGGTGTGCATTCGTCTGCGGAAATACCTTTTTCAAAAACACAGAAATGGTCTGCAATGTCGGCTTGAACCATGGATCGAAAAACATAAATGTGTGAGGCGCGTCTGGAAATGTCCTGACTTCGCTGTATGTCCCGAATGCATTCAATTTGGCAATAAAATCTTCACGTCCGGCGTGCATTCGCGCAACGGAACTGTTGATGAACAGCACGGGAGGAGTGTTCGCGCCTACGTGCGCGAGCGGCGACGCGTCGATCCACAGGTCAGGGCGCTCGCTTTTGGGATAACCAAACCAGTAAGTGGCCGCAGAAGTTGATCTGGAATCATCACCTTCGCCGGACTCGGGGTGGATGAACGCCAACGTGCCATCGATGTCGATCACCGCCTGCACCGCGCTGGAAACGGTATTTTTGCCCGTTTGATACCTGGGGTCACCGTTTGTAGCGCCGATGAATGCAGCCAGCTCGCCGCCCGCGGAAAAGCCCAGCACGGCGATGCGGGAAGTATCGGCGCCGTACCGCCGGCCTTCCGACCGTATCCATTGAATGGCCGCTTTGAGATCGTGAACCGCCGCAGGGTACAATGCGGCGGTGGACAGGCTGTAATCTGCCGTGATGCATAGGTATCCTTTTGCCGCCAGCCGGCGGGCGAGCGTGCCGTTGTGTGTGCGATCGCCCGACCGCCACCCGCCGCCGTGTATCATCAGCACTACGGGCCGGATAACCTCTGTTTTGGCGGATGGCCGATAGATATCCATGAGCAATTTTCTGCCGTTGGGGGTTGTGCGGTACAAAATGCCGGAAATACGTTGCACCGATCGCGGCATGGCCGAATCGGCGATGGTAATGCCCGGATGTCGCTTGATTTCGCTTCGGAATGCACCTTTTACGGTAAAACTCGTATCCGGGATGCCGGAGGGGCGTAATGGCAGGGACGGAGATGTCATACCGGCGGGTATCCATCCTAAAAATATATGTTCAGGGGTGTAGCTTTGCCTTTCCTTTTCGGTTAGCTGCCGCGCCCACGACACGCGTCCCGCCGCGTTTGCTCCGGCTCCGGTACTGCGGTATTCGGCATAGTAGGCCGTTGCTTCTTTGGCCGGAAACATGTTGTCGCCTTTCCACGGATCCCAGCCTTCTTTTACAATGTGCTCGCCCATTTCCGTGTCGATGAAAACGGTTTTCGCGTGCGGACGCCACGGACGTCCCAGGTACACACGTGTCGCTTCGGGGGAGGCCGTAAGTTTACAATGCAGGAAAACGAACCCGAAAAGCTGTTCCGCGGTGGTCGATGCGGCTGTGATGTACGAATTGGTCAGACTTTCAATGGTGCAGTTTTCGAATAGGGCTGTTGCTTCGCCAAAAATAAAATCGGTGGTTCCTGTGATCAGGCAATCTTTAAAGTAGTTTCTGCCGTCTTTGGCGGTGTATAATGTGTCCTGATTGCCGAGAATGCGACAGTTGTAGACTTCGATGCGGTCACCTTCTGTAGCCAAAGCCACAGCCTGGCCCACCCGGCCTGCCGTATTTTCGATCGTCAGGTTGCGGAGTATGCAGTCGTTGGCCTGCACGAGCACGGTGTAGGAGGTGTAAGTGCTTAGCTTGTTGTTTTGGGTAAAATCGGGGCCCGGAAGGTCCTTTCCCGAGTAGTCGCCATGGGTTATGATGGTTTGTTCCGGGCTTTCACCAATGAGTACAATGTTCTTTTTCCAGGCCGGAATCACCAGTTTCTCTTTGTAAGTGCCTTTCCTGATGCGAATCATGGCTTTGATCTGCGAGTGGTCCCGCACCGCATTGACGGCCTCCTGAATTGTCCTGAAATTCCCGCTCCCGTCCTGTGCAACCGTGAACTGCTGCTCCACGGCCTGCACCTGGGCATTGGCAGTAATGCAATACAAAAAACACAACAGATGGATGCAGATTTTAAGAGGCATATATTTGACAGCTAATTTTTTATAAATGCAGTCAAGGAAATACCTCCGCTACCGCAAAGCATTTTAGAATATTATTTGAAAGTTTAATGTTTGACTGATTTCAGCGGGGAATTTCTTTGAAAATCCCAATTACCAACGCTGTTGAAATCGGATTGCCTGCTGCACAACACTACAACCTTTCGTCCACGAGACTAAGGGCCCAGCAAATGAATGCAAATAATGTGAAGGAAATTACAGCAAGATAGGCCAGTCCAAGCCAGCCTACCGTAAAGGATTTTCCGTTTTCATTCCTTAAAAAATCGAAAAGCGACCAGAACAAGAACGCAGCAAATGCCGCCGTAACTATGGATATCCCTGTTCTGATAACCCGGTTCTGGCTAAAAAACAAGGTCTTGAGAAGTTTTACGATCAGAAAAAACAGGATGGCTACGTAAGCCGTCGCTACCAGCAGCAATGCCATAAAGTGTAGGTTTGTTTGGTCGGGCTTTTCACCTAAACGAATAAATGGTTTGTCCGATTATTCTTTTGGACTTTGGGAAATCATTTCCCGATAATAATATTTTCTATTGGTTTCAGGCTTACCATTAAAGTTGGGTTTTGCGGATTGAAAATTATGATTTTTTTTGAAAAAATATTCTTATTTTACTTTCATTATTATAAAATGAAGTTGGTCATTTTGCAATGCCATGGAAACCCTGATCGTCTTTGCCCTTTATCTCTATTCGAGTATTTGGTCCAACCATAACAAAAGCGCCTATTACGCAATGGAGGAAGCGCGCTTCTTCTCCCTGGCGCAATCAAAGGAGCTGATTCCACTCAGTCATCCCGATACGCTGTTCCTGGATGCGGCTATCTTCCACGCCAGCAATGAGGCCCGACGCAAAAATGGTCTGCCTGCTTTCCGGCACGACTTTGCATTATACCTGGCGTCGTCGCAGCATGCCACGGCGATGACATTCCGACATTTTTTTAACCATACTAATCCTTATAGTCCCTATGAGCGCACGGCGCAGCGAAGGGTCGAGTTGTATACCAAGCGGTTCAAGCGCATTGCGGAAAATATCGGGAAGTACCAGACGCTGGTCAGCGGTGACTGGATGATCGCCCGCCAGAACCCGAAAAGCAAAGAATATGAATTTCTGAACGAGAAAGATCACCAGCTTTGCATTCCGTTCACTTACGAAGACTATGCGCGATTTGTGGTCGCGCAATGGATGGCCTCACCGCCCCACCGGTTCAATCTGCTGAATCCTGTTTACACTTACGTAGGATGTGCCGCTCGCTTGTCACCCGAGCCATTCAAGCATCGCAAAGCTCCCTACGCCAGTCTGGTTCAGAACTTTGGAGGAGAACAATAGGCGCACGGCTGCCCCACAGGTAGGCGGTCCCGGCTTTCTTCAATAACAATCCATCATTACCTGACCGTGGGATTGGTAGTAACTCACCCGTTGTCCGAGGAGCCTGTGACAAATGTCGTCCAGTGCAGCGACCACGTTGTTTTGCATGGCAAGTGAGCCGCAAAGCATCACAACGCCGCTCTTGCCGAGTGCTTCGGCAATAAAGCGCTCGTCCCGCACCAGCATGTCCCGCACATACTGTTTTTCGCCCTCACGGGAGCACGCAACGTGGACTGCCTGTAATTTGCCTTCGTCTATGGTTTGGTGGATGGCACCTTGGTAAAGTGAAAAGGAGGCCTGGTCGCGAAACCCGCAATAAAGATAACGTTTCATTTTGGGCGCATTTTCGGAGATCATACCGAGGAACGGGGCAATGCCCGTACCATTGCAGACCATGATCACTATCGGCGCAGTGGCGGGCAGATGAAAATGGGTGTTATCAATAATGCGTCCATGGATGGAATCGCCGGCATTCAGGCTGTGCAGATATTCCGATCCCAGGCCCGGCGTATGGAGTTTAACGGCAAGCTGGATTTCTTGCCCGATCTTTCCAATGGAGTACAGGCGTTCCCGGTGGTCGCCGGCAGGGTAGATGGCCAGCAGGTCGCCGGATGTAAACTGCTGACGGCGTTTCGGTTGCAGCCGGATACGAAACGATTCGCCAGGTCTGGCACCGGCTGTTTTTTCAATGACGGTAAAAGGTATTGTGCGCTCCTGCCGCGCCGTGAGCAGCCCCGGCGACACGGATAGCGGAATCTCGGCGTGCTGCGACCAGGTTGTGGCCCATTGACTGAATTCCAGGGGCGACTTGTCGTTGACGGTATGAATTTCCACCAACGGAACAGCCCAATGCTGGCCGGCGAGCATATTGTCTACTTCAAATGCAAACTTGCAGAAATCCGGATAGCTGTGAGAGCCAAAGCCTACCACCGAAAACCGGACGGGATGAGGCTGCGGGTACTTCTCTAATTTCGTGGCGAAATGTGCTGCATTCGTAGGAGCGTCACCCAGTCCGTAGGTGGCCGTCATGACGATGAGGTGCGAGGCCTTCGGATAGTGTGTGTAGTCATTGAGTTCGCCGACAAATGCGGTCCGGCCGTCAGCGATGAGTTGCTGGCAAATCACATTCGCATAGCCTAGTGTGGCCCCGTTCTCAGAGCCAACGAGGATGATAAACTCGCTTTCCTCTGCTGTATGGCGGTTTTTCATCCTTCCTGCACGTCGTTTGAACGTGATGGCAAAGCCCGAATAGATGAAAAACAGAATGTTGCCGGATGCAAGGGCGAGCAGGATGGCCCAGATGGCATTGTGGCGGCCTGTGTGGAGGTCGAGGCTGAGCTCGGTGAGCAATGCCGTGGTGGGATACCGGACTTCCGTGAGAATATCTCCGGTGATCTGGTTCAGCGTCAGTTCCCTGTCTTGTAATTTGAGGGTATAATAATCTTCGACATCCTCCGAAAAGGGAAATTCGATCGTGCGCACGTCCGCGATACGGGTCTGCTTGAAAATTTCAAAATCGGCGGTTTTTCGGGCAGGTTTGTCTTTGATACCGTCAAAATCGACTTCGGCTGCCTGATAGGACGTTTCCACAAGTCCGAAACGGGCCAGCGACAGGTAGGTGCCCGTCAATGCGACGATGAAAATGGGGATCAATGACAGCCTGCCGAGCACGACGTGGTAATACTGCGCAAAGTGGTCCCGGACAATGCGTGTGAAGAAACGTTTCCAGCCCCGCTGCCGCTGTATGATCAGTATGGTGCCCGATGTCGTGATGAGCAGCAGGAGGAAGGAGGTTAGGCCAATGAAAAATCTACCTGCTTCATGCAGGAACAGGGACCGGTGCAAGGCCGTCACCCATTCGAACAATTCGCTTTTTTTCTGAGGGTAGCCCAGTATTTTACCCGTTTTGGGATCGATGTATGCCACGAAATTCTTCCCCCCGGCATCCGTGGACTTGATTTGTACAAACTGGCTGGCATCGACGCTCAGCTCGCTGATCCCGCTGTGCTGAGTTTTGAGCAGCGGCAGGAGGTCCGAGAGCCTCACTTCCTCAGAGCCTGCCACGCGGTAGGGCTGGATTTTTTCGGACAAGGGCTGGAATGCCAGGATGATGCCCGTAACAGCGGCCAGGGTCAGTAAAACAAAAGAAGATACAGCCAGTGCAAGATGGCTGTATCTCCATATCGAAATGGTCATAAAGTGCTAGTTTGGACTGAACCGAACGTACCGGATGTAGCCGGTCCCATCGCTTTTCGCAGAGAGTGCTTCGGTGGTCAACGGAATTTCCAGGTCTTTTACGAAATATTCCTTGTCTTCGACGGCACTTTCGAACCGCAGCTTATAACCTGCATTGATTTTTGAATTCTCGATCTCAAAAACATTCACGCTCCGGTCGCCGCCAGTAACGGATGCTCCCGTGATGGCACTGATCCCGGCGGGCTTTTTAGCATACGCCTTATGCCATTCTTTGAGGCTGTTATACCATTTTTTATCCGAACCCATCACATACAACGTCTTATCGTATGCATTTTTGGGATTGATTATGGAGACTACCATGTAGGCACCTTCGCCGGTGTAGTTTGTCATCTGGATCATGCATTTGTATTTGCTCGTGCCTGCGTTCTGTGCGCGGGAGGTTGCCGGGCAGACGAGGAAGAGCGCTAAAACCAGGAGTGCTGTTTTAAATAAAGCGGACATGGGCAATTATTTCAAAAAATTGACAGTGACATTGTTTTTGGAAAGCGACTCGTTTTCCCCGGCCAGGTCGAAAGCCGTTTCCTCAAAATTGGTCCGGATGTCTTTTTTCGCTCCGATGGACAGCAGATATTTCAGCATTGTGTCGTCCTTGGAGATCATGGCTGCTCTGTGCAGAGCCGTAAGACCTTCTTTGTTTTTTGCATTGACGTCAACTTGATAGCTTTCCAGTTTTTTGACCAGCGACAGATCGTTTTTGGCTACCGCAAGGTGATAGAGCGTATTCCCGTTTTGTTGTGGCTCTGTCACTTTCAGGCCTTTTCCGGTCAGAATCGTCATTTTTGCCTCAAATTCAGCTGCTCTTTGCGTGTTATAGGATTGCACCAGGTAGGCAGCCAGGTTGTCTCCGTTCTTATCCGTGACGCCCACAGAAGCACCTTTTTCGATCAGGTAGGCGACGATTTCGGGGGCGTTTCCCCGCACGGCCATCGCCAAAGCTGTAACCCCTTTTTGATTGCCCTGGTTGATATTCTTCACCTTAGGGATCAATACATTGAACACGGCGGTATCACGGTTGGATGCCGCTGCATTCATCAGGGGCGTATTTCCATCTTCGTCGGCCTTGTTCACATCCACGCCTTTGGAGAGGAAATACCGGATGATTTCCTGTTGCTTGGGTTTGCGGGCCAGTGCATGCAGTACGTTTTCACCATGCTTCCCAATGGCGGTTGGCTTGATTTTCAGGCTTTCGAGGTAATGGTAAACTTCCAGCGTATTGGCACCGCCTCGTCCGCCCTGGGCGGCCATCAGCATGGCATGGTCGGTAGCGGGAACGCCCTTTTGCAGCAGTGTTTTAAGGAGCTCAATATTGCCGCTTCTCGCCGCATAGGCAAAGGCATTATTACCGGCGGCGTCGACACTTTTCAGGTCGAGGCCCTTGGAAATGAAATAATTGGTCAGTTTGAGGTCTTTATCATTGGCAACGGCCAGGAGCAGCGCATTGGCTCCGTCGTGATTCAGGTCGTTTTTCAGGTTGGCACCATTAGCCAGGCAGATATCATAAACCCGGGTGTCGGGCTGGCCGGCGCCTGCCGCGAAATTAAGCGGTGTAGAACCGTGGCTGTCAATTCCGGTGGCTTTGGCTCCTTTGGAAACCAGGTACTCCATGAGCTCGGTGTTGCCCCGGCTCGCAGCCCAATGGATGTAATGGCGGCTGTCGTGTGTTAGTTTGTTGATCTCGTTGCCCGGTTGCGCCAGCAGGAATTTGATGGTTTCATTAGGCGCCTGCGCATTGATGGCCAACACCACCGGATCAAAACTGGCACCATTGAACTGGGCAGGGTTGTTGCCCTTTTCAATGGCGGCTTTTACTGTGCTGACATCAGGGGAGGTCTTCCAGAAGGATTGTTCCAAAAGCACGTTTTGCTGTGCATGTGCCGCGAAAGCAAATAATGCTGAAAAGGTAAAAATAAGCTTTCTCATACCGAGGAATTAAATTAGAAACTAGCTACCGGGTTCCGAGCCTTTGAGGAGGCGCACAAAGGTAATCGATAACTAGTCTAAATAGTACCTTTTCTGAAAATTTGACCGGCGTTCCGGTTCCGTTTGGAACGGGACGCTGGCCAGGTACCGGTATTGCCGGATGCTTATTCGCTTCTCAAACTTTTCACCGGGTTCATCAGCGCTGCACGGATACTCTGGAAGCTGACCGTGAACAATGCAATGGCCACGGATAATACGCCTGCCAGCAGAAAAACCCACCATTTGATTTCGGTGTGATAGGCGAAGTCCTGCAACCAGTTCTTCATGCCGTACCAGGCAACCGGCGAGGCGATCAGGATCGCGACGATGACGGGTTTGAGAAAATCCTTTGAAAGAAGCCCCACGATGCTGGAAACGGACGCGCCCAGGACCTTTCTGACGCCGATTTCTTTTGTCCGGAGCTCTGCCATGAACATCGATAGTCCCAGAAGTCCCATGCAGGAAATAAGGATTGCAATACCTGCAAACACGCCAAACAGCAGTTGCTGGGTTTGTTCACGGGCGTAGAGCTCGCCAAAACGCTGGTCGAGGAACTCATATTGAAAGGGAATGTCGGGAAAGCGTTGTTTCCATACCGATTCGATGTGGGCGATCGAATTCTGAATGTTCCCGCCTGCTACTTGCACCGACACGCGCCCAAGGCGTCCCGGCTGGTAGAACATCACGATTGGTGCTACTTTCTGATGCAATGACTCGAAATGGTAATCCTGGGTGACGCCGATGATCTGTCCGCGCATCTGCCCGTAACCGAACCGGTTACCGATGGCGTCGTCGGGATTTTTCCAGCCCAGCAGGCGTGCAGCTGTCGCATTCAGAATGAAACCATTGGTACGGTCGGTCGGATGCTGGCGGGAAAAGTTGCGGCCGGCAGCCATCGCGATCTGGTAGGCAGGAATGAAGTCCTCATCAACAGACAGCGATTTGATATTGATTTCTGTCGGTGCCATGGAATCACCCTTCATTACATAAGCGTCCCAGGAATCCAGCAGGCGGCCCGACGGGATACGCGAGGAGCGGCCCACTTCCCGGACACCCGGATTTTCTTTGAACCGCTGGCGAATGGCTTCAACATCGACCGTCGAATCGTCCGACATCCAGAAATTAATGATATGGTCTTTGGAATATCCCAGTTTATAGTTTTGGATATAACGCATTTGGTTATAAACGACCGTCGTGCTGATGATCAGCGCCACGGCAATGGCGAATTGCGTGACCACGAGCGTCTGGCGCAGCTTCCCGTTTTTCAGGGCCGTGGCGATTTTTCCTTTCAAAACTGCGATCGGCTGGAAGCCTGTCATAAAAAAGGCGGGGTAGCTGCCCGCGAGCAGCCCGGTAAATGCCGTGATGCCAAGGAGGATCGCCAGGAAGCCGGGATCCAGCAATGCGTAAACGGAGAGCTGTTTTTGTGTAAAATTATTGAACAGCGGGAGGCTTAGCAGTACCGTCGTAAATGCGATCGCGACGGAGATCAGCACGAGCAGCACCGATTCGCTCAGAAACTGGTTGACCAGCTGCGCACGCACGGCGCCGATCACCTTGCGCATGCCTACCTCTTTGGCGCGCGTAGCCGATCTGGCGGTGGCGAGATTCATGTAGTTGATGCAGGCAATGAGCAGGATAAAAACCGCTATTGCAGAAAAAAGATAAACATATTGTATGTCTCCATTAGCCTCTATCTCCGAATCCTTGTGCGACCGCAGGTGAATGTCGGTGAGCTTGGTGAGCGTCAGTACGGAATATTTGGAAGTATTAGGCCCGATATGCTTGTTCTGGAAGGCAGGGAATGCAGCTTCCAGGTTTTGCGGGTTGTAATGCTTTGGCAGCAGCAGGAAAGTCGAGAAAGAATTGTTGCCCCAGTTGGAGCGGAGTCCCTCGGCCCCGTAAATGCGGTCGTCATTCAATGTCGAGAAAGAAATGAGGAAGTCGGGGTGGAAATGCGATTGTGAAGGCAGCGGCTCGAAAACGCCTGTTACCGTGTAATCAAACTGGTTATCCATCCGGACGACTTTTCCCATAGGGTCTTCGTTGCCAAAATATTTCTCGGCCATTGGTTTGGAAAACATAATCGAAAAAGGGTTTTCAAGCGCCTTGTCCGGGTTTCCGCGATCTATTTTGAAGCTGAAAACCTTAAAAATATTCGCTTCCGCTGCGAACATCTGCTCTTCCGAAAACCGTTTCTCGCCGTACCGCACCAATGCGCCGGATTCGAGCACGCGCACGACCTGTTCGACTTGCGGGAAGTCTTGCTTCACCAGTGGCCCAAATGGCGGGGCGGCATGTCCAAGCCTCAGCGATTCGGTACCGTCATTGGCGAGAAAGGTACGGTTCAGCCTGTAAATGCGTTCGGCATGCTCGTGGAAGCGGTCATAGCTCAGCTCATCTTTTACGTACAGGGCCAGCAGTAAAAAACAGGTAAGCCCCAATGATACGCCCGAAATGTTGATGAAACTGAAAGCTTTGTATTTCGTCAGATTCCGGAATGCTATTTTCAGATAGTTTTTGAACATGATGTCTGCATTTTTAGGCCTCAGGAGGAACGGAAAGGATGTTAACGGTGATCCTTACCTGTTTAATAAATGCATGCCATTTGTTTTGTTAGTTGAAAATCAATGCCTTATGAGGTGGTGACCCGTTCGGAATCGGACGCTGCTGTCCAGGGGTGTACGGTAGGGGAGATGCCCGAGGCGGTGTTGCCGGCACCTGTTATCCGGCTTTTTCATACGCTTTCTTTGCTTTTCTGTAGGCGGTTTCGAGGAAATCCCGGATCTGCGGATAGCTGTCCTCCGAAGGATTGACAATACTTACCCAGTACATGTTGCCGTAAAATGGATGCGGGAATAAGGTATCGACTGCTGTGAAATCAATTTCCGAATGCAGGTAGCCGCCAATCCCGGGCTTTGAGGGGACCGAAGAGAACAAGTCCTGAAATACAGTTTTTTCTATTCCGATGTTCAGACGAAAGAAGCCATCCCGGCTGAGGTTTGACACGCTGTCGAAGTCATTGTCGCTGGTGACAATGGTTGCGAAGGGAAACTTTTCTTCCAAATCATACATGAAAAAGTAATCTCCGTTGTTTTCAATTTCCCGCACATACTCAAACGCTGTGGTGATGCGATTTCTTACCTGGTTCAATTCCATAAACTGCTGTTTTGTTGCTGCGAAGTTGATGGCAACAATTTACTTTTACAAGTAGTAATCCTTTTGTTCCTTAGGGATAAAAAGTAAAGCTTTATTGAAAATCAAGCGCTTATGTCCACAGAAAATACAGAAGTTCTCAATGAAGCGTGCCCGTTCCAGGCTGCGATGGATCTAATTTCCGGTAAATGGACATTATCCATCATCAACACCCTGATGTGTGGTACCATGCGGTTCAAACAACTCGAGCGGGCTGTCGCGGGGATCAATACCCGGATGCTGGCGAAGGAATTGAAGGCGCTTCAGGCACAGGGACTGGTACGTCGGCAGCCCTACGCGACGGTCCCGCCAACGGTCGAATACAGCCTGACCGAGAAAGGTCAAACATTGCAATCGGTGATTGTCGCTGTGCAGCAATGGTCATCGAAAGAGATGTGATAACGAGTTGAAAGACAGGAGCCCATGGTGGGAACGTGGCCAATGCCCGGCTGCGGCATTTGTGGCGAAGCATGAGGTCAATGTTAATTTAATCACCTTTTGTATGTATAATATAACATTTTACATACATTTACGTAATTAACATGAGAAATAAGAGGTGCAAACCCGGGGGAAGCCAAAGAAGGCGAGGGGTGTGACATGGAAAAAGATATAGCATGAAAGAGCAAAGGCAGCATCACCCGCCCTCCTGGGCACAGCGATTTGTAGCATGGTATTGTAAGCCCGGGCTCGTGGAGGACCTGACCGGCGATCTCAACGAATACTTCGAGCGGAATGTGAAATCGGTCGGGCCGCGTCGCGCGAAACTGATCTATGTAATTGATGCGATCAAATTCTTTAGAAGCTATACGGTACGAAAACCAACATTTGTCAACCTCTTAATCAATTGGATCATGATTGGAAGCTACGTCAAAACATCGGGTCGCAATCTGCTGCGTAACAAGCTGTTTTCATCCATTAATATCGTCGGTCTTGCGATCAGCATGTCGGTCGGACTGCTGCTGATCGCATTTTTGCTCGATCTGCGTTCCTATGACAGATTCCACAAGCACGGTGAGCGGATCTATCGCATTACCAACATATTAACCTCCCATCGCGAACAAGGCACCAAGTACTCATCGACATCCATCAAGACCGGAAAGCTGATCCGGGAAAAGGTAACCGGCATTGAAGAAGTGGCTATCATGCGCAACGACTTTTCGGAAGATGCGAAGGTGGGTGACAATACGCTTCCTGTCAAGGGTTTCTGGGCGGAACCCTCGCTGTTCAGGGTTTTTACGTTTCCGATGGTCGAAGGCAATCCGGAGACGGCATTGAGGGATCCTTACTCGGTCGTGCTCACGGAGACGGCCGCCCGGAAGTTATTCGGTAATGCACCCGCGCTCGGCAAGGCTATCCAATTCGGTGCCGATGATTATCAGGTGACCGGTATCATGAAGGACGTTCCCTTCTTTTCGCACATCAGCTTCGAGGCACTTGTATCACTCTCCACGGCTGAGCAAACCGGTAAAGCCGGTAAAGATTTCAATGCGTGGACGAGCATGTGGTCGAATAGTGTGTACGTGCTGCCGTCGGCGAATGCGGACCTGGCAGCCATTCAGTCGCAGCTCGACGCCATTGCGAAACAGGAAAATCTCGCGGTGGACGAGACGAAGATCCAACTGGAGCTTCTTCCATTGTACAGCATTGTGGTCGGCGAGAATCTCCGGTCCGGCTCTATGAGCGGCTCCGCTGGCCCGCACATGTCGCCGGTTATGCTCTGGATACTGGGTGGCCTTGCATTCGTAGTGATCTTGTCCGCTTGTTTCAATTATACCAATCTTTCGATAGCCCGTGCCATGCGCCGGTTCAAGGAAATAAGATTGCGGAAAGCGATCGGTGCGGGCAAGAGCCAGGTACGGCAGCAGTTCCTCGCGGAGGCGATCATGATCGCCCTGGCAGCCCTTTTTCTGTCCTTCTTCCTGTTTCTCGTGTTGCGGCCACAACTGATCAGCATGGCCCCGGAGATGCAGCAGACGGTTAAACTGGATCTCACTTTACCTATGGTTGCCGCCTTTGTTGTATTTGCTGTCATGGTAGGTGCCATCGCTGGTTTCATGCCTGCCATATTCTTCTCGAAAGTGAGTGCGATCAATGCGCTCGGGAATGTCGTGCCGATCAAGGGACTCAAACAGGTGTTGCTCCGGCGCGCCCTGGTGGTGGTCCAGTATACGGTAACGCTGATTTTTATCACGACAACCGCGGTAGGTTATGTCCAGTATAAGAACATCCTTGCCTTCGATCTGGGTTTCAGCACAGAAAACGTTCTGAACATCGACATGCAGGATAACAAACCCGATGCATTTCTCAAAGAGTTGAGTGAAATGCCGGAAGTATCCGCGCTGTCCCGGTCGCTGATCGTCACCGGTGTCGGCAACGCTTGGGGCGGCCATATGAAGTACAAAGATTCGCAGGATTCGGCGCTGGTCATGACCAACAATGTGGATCAGAACTACCTGCCGCTGCATGGGTACGAACTCGTTGCCGGAGGAAATTTCATCGCGAAACCTGCCACAGCCGCAGCCGTCCGCGAGCTGATCGTTAACGAGCAGTTTCTGAAACGATTTCACATCGGTAGCGGCGATCCCCGGAAGGCGATCGGGGAGGAAGTGACATTCAGTAATTTCCAGGTAAGCGGACGCAGGATGACGATCGTTGGGGTAATGAAAGACTTCCATTACGGCAAGGTCGAGAACCTCATCGGGCCCGTAGCGCTCATGCCCTGGACACCAGGTGACAGGGCAATCATCAATGCCAAAATACAAAGCACTGATATGTCGGCTACCATGGCAAAAATCGAGTCGGCGTGGAAGGGTATCGATCGGGTACATCCATTGAAAGCTGAATTCTACGGTGAAACAATAGAAGAAGCATACAGCGAATTTTCCTCCATGATCAAGATCATCGGTTTCCTGTCATTTCTGGCCATTTCCATTGCATCAATGGGCCTTTTCGGAATGGTGGTGTTCACGACCGAGACAAGATTGAAAGAGATCGGCGTGAGAAAGGTGATGGGGGCCAGCCCGGGTAACCTTGTATTTCTGCTAAGTCGCGGCTTTCTGGTACTGCTGTCGGTATCGGCGCTCATCGCGCTGCCGGTGACCTATTTCTTTTTTGAAAGTTTTGTGCTTACGAATTTTCCCTACCATACACCCGTGCAAATCGCCGAGCTGATCGTGGGCCTGCTGGCGGTGTTGCTCATCGCATTCATCATGATCGGGTCGCAGACGATGAAGGCGGCGAGAACCAATCCGGCCAAGGTCCTGAAGAGCGAATAGGGTTCTTGAACTCGCATTTCCCTGTGAGAAGGGCTTAGTAGCTGGTTCTGAGACACTAATCATTACAAGCCTGGCAGCACCCTGCCAGGTTTGTAATGATATTGACCAAAATCCATTGTGATTTGAGCAAAATTGTACCAGTCTTCTAAAATAAATATTATTCCTTTGTATTGTTTAATTATCCGTCCGGAGTTCCAGCGCTGATCCGCTCCGGAATTGCGGCCGGGTAATAATCATTGTATCGATTTTGTGCCGTAAACCCGGTTGCCATTAAAAATTTGACATAAGGTATGTCGATGACTTCCTTGATAAGTGATGATGAATTGGTGAAGAGTCTGGCGACGGGAGAGGATTGGGCTTTTTCCGAGATTTATCGCAGATATTGGAAACGAATGTTTAAACAAGCTTTTTCGAAAACGGGGTCCGATGACGCTGCGAAGGAGATTGTACAGGATATATTTCTCGATCTGTGGCAGCGGCGGGGAAATGCCCGTATCGAAGAATTGGAACGGTACCTTTTCAAGGCAGTCAAATATCAGGTACTGGACTTCTATGACAGGCAGATTCTCAGAAAACGTCATCATGAGGCATTGTGGGCCAAGTTCGGTGAGGAGGTTACGGATTCGGTTGAAGATCAGATCGCTTTCGAAGAGCTCAATGCGAAGATTTTGGAATGCATTAACAGCTTTTCAGAAAAAACCCGCCAGATCTTTACGCTGAACCGCATAGAAGGCATGTCGGTACTTGAAATATCGCGGCTGCTGAATTTGCCGGAAAGGACGGTGGAATACCACATCACCGTTGGCCTGCGCCACCTGCGCGGACATCTCAAAGAATATATCCTTTTTCTTGCACTCGTTGCTTCCCTGATGATCCGAAAGGGTTGGTGACGCCCGTATTAGAGATTAGATTATTTCAAGATAATCTGATGACTGAGATAGATAGCGTGTAAAGTTTCAAAGATTTTATTACACCATTTGCGGTTCGGAAAGCTTTTTCCTACTGGGTATATAACAGTCGGATTTCAAGCCTTACCACAATGAAAAAGAAGCTCAGGAAGTTTTTACACCTCTTGCGAAAATACCGGAAAGAGCAGACCACACCTGAGCAAACCAGGATGATGGATATCTGGTACGATTCCATCGACTATGACCTGAAGCAGAGTGCGCTCGATACGGATCAGAACATGGAGCATGAAATCTGGGACCGCATCGAACAGCAGAAACTGAATCAGCACGAGGCCCGTAAGCATCGCCTGACCTGGCGACCTATGCTTCGGGCAGCGGTAGCGGCGATGCTGATTCTGGCCGGAACATTTGCGGTATACAACTATCGGGCTGGCGAAAAGCAGCTGATATCGGGCGTTCCGGTCGGCTCCATAGAGCGTTTAAACCGGATCACCAACCATCGGGACACTGCGTTTACCGTCGCTCTTGCAGACGGAAGCAGTTGCAGGCTCGCGGTAGGCTCTTCCCTTTTTTATCCATCGTCCTTCGAAGAGAACAGCAGGGTCGTATATCTGAAAGGCGAAGGATATTTTGAAGTGGAAAAAGATGCAGGAAGGCCTTTCCTGGTTTATTCCGACAACATCGTCACCAGGGTGGTAGGGACAAGCTTCACCGTCAGGAAACTGAAAGGCACGGGCAATATCGAAGTAGCAGTGTATTCCGGAAAGGTCATTGTAGAAAAAACCAAGCAACGCACGGGCGATCCCGCGGCCAAATCGGTAGTGCTGACTCCGAACAAAAAAGTGACGTACCTGCCCGGCGACGATGCCTTCGTACCGGGGCTGATGGATGAGCCGGTCCTACTCAATAACTACGATAATTTGAATCCTTCGGAGGCATTTACATTCATTGAAGTACCAGTTTCGGATATACTCTCCGTGTTTGAGAAAGCCTATGGTGTGCGTTTCGTGGTAAGTTCGGAGCTGGTCAAAAACTGTGTCGTTACGGCCGACATGTCGCAGGACCCCAGCCTGATCTCAAAACTTGAAATCCTCTGCGCAGCGATCAATGCAGATTTCGAAATCAGGACTACCGGTATTTTAATCTCCGGCCCGGGCTGTAAATAGCGTAGTAGTATCGGAAAGAAGTTCAACCAAAATCAGCAATATGAGACCATAACGATCGAATCAGTCCCCCGCAAAAAAATGGCCGGGAAATGTTGTAGCATTTACCGGCCCTAGGCCCAGCATTACGCTCTTGAACGATTGACGGTCAAGCAAGAGCCTGGGTCCTTATTGTCAAACCTTCTTAAGTTTTAACAATACAAAAAAATGAAAAAAGTATCTGGAATCATAGACCCATTGTGGACTATTATGAAATTGTCCTCCATACAGTTCCTCCTCGCGCTTCTGGCCGGGGCATCGGGTTTTGCCCACGAAGGCAGAGCACAGGAACTTCTGTATAAAAAAGTGAGCATTCAGGCCGACCATAAGCCGATCAAGGAGATATTGGCTACGCTGGAATCCAAGGCTAATGTGAAGTTCGTATATAGCTTACAGTTACTTCCGGTCAACCGGCGTATTTCGATCGATGTCGAGAACAAGACATTGGCAGAAACCCTGGACAAAATGTTTTCTCCCGACAACGTTACGTACAGGACGGTGAATAAAAAGATAGTGCTCAAACTGCTCCCGGCGAGTTCGTCCATGGCTACCGGTCTGCAAAACGAAGTCGCTTCTTCGGCCATCGAACGGGCCAGCGAAAAACTGGTTACCGGTAAGGTCGTCGACGACAAGCAAAGTGCATTGCCGGGCGTGAATATTGCCATCAAGGGAACAGCGGCAGGCACTATTACCGACGTAAACGGCCAATTTTCGCTGAAAGTCGCCGATGAAAATGCGGTACTTGTTTTTTCGTTCGTCGGGTATACCGCGCAAGAGATCCGAGTAGGGGCTGCTTCCAATCTGGATGTGACGCTTGCTGTGGACGACAAGAATCTGGAAGAGGTCGTAGTGGTCGGCTATGGAAGTCAGAAAAAAGTGAATTTAACAGGCTCGGTCGGCAATGTTCCGATGGGTGATATGAAAAGCAGGCCGCTCACGAATGCCAGTCAGGCCCTGCAGGGTACCATTGCGGGTGTGTATGCGCTGCAGAGCTCCGGGCAGCCGGGTGCGGACGGTACGGTGATCAGTATCCGCGGGGTAGGGACGTTTGGAGATAATTCTCCTCTGGTACTCATCGACGGCTTTCCGGGCAGTATGACGGACGTCAATCCCAACGATATCAAATCGATATCTGTTTTGAAAGATGCAGCCTCTTCATCGATCTATGGCAACAGGGCGGCCAACGGGGTAATCCTGATCACGACAAACAGGGGAGCTGCCGGTAAACTGAGCATCAGCTACAATGCCTACTTCGGTTCGCAACGTGCGACGGCGCTGCCGGGTGTTTTAAATTCTGTGGATTACGCCACCCTTAAGAATGAAGCTGCGGCCAACACCGGTAGCAGCCTGCCGTACACAGACGCCGACATTCAGAAATTTGCCGCGCACAATGATCCGCTCTACCCCGATATCAACTATTTTGACGTATACTACGGACAGGCAAACCTCCAAAATCACAGGCTCAACCTGAGTGGGGGTAATGAAAAAGTGCAGTTTGCCCTCATGCTGGGGCAATTGAACCAGAAGGGTATCTTGGTCGGAACGGATTACAAAAAGACGGATTTTAGGGCTAATATTGATGCATACTTTCTTAAAAATCAGAAACTTCGGTTCAGCAGCAGCATTTCGGGTAACCTGGGTGTGAAGAACGAACCCACGGACCTCTGGTCGGCCGAATGGTATGCGACACTCGCCCCGGTCCTTCCGCTTAAGGATGCGAATGGGAACTGGATGGCCGTAAACGGAGAACGTAATTTCTACGGTGAAATAAAAGAAGGCAGCACGGCGAAAACGAACCGCTACAACCTGAATGCGCAGCTGGAAGCGGAGTACCGTATCGTGGATGGGCTGAGTGCCGTGCTCACCTACGGCTACAAGGCGATTACCTCCAAACGGAATGCTTTTCATGCGAACGTACCGCTGTACAACAAGGACGGCAGTTACCGGAATCTGACTTCGGATTTAACGGTGACAAATGAAACGGATGTTCAGACCATGTTTACCTCGCTGCTCAAATACAACAAGACATTCGGTAAGCATGACCTGAACCTTTTGGCAGGATACTCCGAAGAAGAGTTTCTGTATGACTGGGAAAGCGGCTTTCGCTCCAAATTCGTCAATAATACGCAGCGGGTACTAAGCCTGGGTGACGCTTCGACGCAAACCAATAATGCGGGGAGCTACGATCTCGGCCTGCGGTCGTATTTCGGACGCGTCAACTACGTGTTCAATAATAAGTACCTGTTTGAAGCCAATATCAGAAGGGACGGTTCGTCGAGATTTGGAGAAGGCCACAAATGGGGTGTATTCCCGTCCTTTTCGGCGGGGTGGGTGCTGTCTGAGGAAGGTTTTATGCAAAGTATAAACTGGCTGAGTTTACTGAAACTGCGGGCATCGTGGGGTCGGTTGGGCAACCAGAATATCAACAACTACTATAATGGCAGTGATGTATTGTCTTCCGGACTGAACTATTCGCTGGGTGGCACTTTGTACCCGGGCGTGGCGATAACGACCATGACCAATAAGGACATTACCTGGGAGACTGCGGAGCAGCGGAACATCGGTATCGATCTGAACCTTAAAAACGGATTCGGATTGACCCTCGACTATTTCGACAAAAGAACGAAAGACCTCTTGAAGACCATGCCCATTCCGCTGACCATGGCGCTGGGGAATCCCTATGTAAATGCAGGCGAAGTACAGAACAAGGGTATCGAGGCGGCATTGAGCTATAAGAAATCATTTTCAAATGGCCTTAAATTCACCTCCACCGTAGTTTTGACACATATCAAAAACAAAATCACCAGCCTCGAAGTCCCCGAGGAACTGAGTTCGCCCAAGGCGATCAAAATCGGGTCTGCCATCAATTCCTTCTATGGCTATCAGATGGACGGGATCTACCAGCTGTCGGACTTTGATCTGATAGACGGCAAGTATACACTCAAACCAGGCGTCGTGTCGGTATCCAACTATACCGCGCAGCCGGGCGATGTCAAATACAAGGACCTCAACGGGGATGGGATCGTCGATATGAACAACGACAGAAAGGTGATCGGCAAGCAGTTCCCGGATCTGGGTTACTCCCTAAAACTCAATTTTGAATGGAAAGGATTTGATCTCGGTGTCTTTATGCAGGGCGTACAGGGCATTCAGGGTTATACTTATTACGAGATTGCTACGCCTTTCAGCGGCTTTGCCAACCTGGGCGACTGGTGGAAAGGCCGGTGGACGCCTGAGAACCCTTCGAACACATTTCCCAGGCTTACGCTCGACGGTGTCCGTACCAACATTCACTCTTCTTTTTACATGGAGAACGCAGCTTACCTGCGATTGAAAAATGTGGAACTGGGCTATACCGTGAGTCCAAAGCTTTTGTCGAGGATCGGGCTTGGGTCGTTTCGCGTCTATGGAAACATTCAAAATGCATTCACGATCACCAAGTTCAAGGGTTTTGATCCTGAGCAAACCACAGATCAGACCCGGGCGCAGGCCTTTCCACAGGTGCGCGTACTGACAATGGGTGTGAGTGTTAACTTCTAATCGATCCGAAATATGAAAAATATAGGCATAATCATCGCTTCAAGTTGCGTTTTCTTCTTCCTGTTCGGTTGTTCGGGCGACCTGCTCGACAAGACACCCAAAGACAGGCTGTCACCGTCGACTTTTTACGAGAATGAAGCGCAGGTCAAAATGGGGCTCATCGGGATATACAATGCATTGCAGCCCTCAGCCACCCCCAACCACTTCTATCAATTCGACTTCATGTCGGATAATGGTTATTGCCAGGACGCCTGGCAAGGTTCCAAAGAGGTAGGCGAATGGCTCACAAACACTTCGAGCTGGGCTCCCGCTGCAAAATGGACGCAGAACTACACGATTATCAGCAGGGCCAATGCATTCATGGCAGCCGTGGCCACCGCGCCTGTCGGTAATGACGTCAAAAAGCAGATGACGGCTGAAGCGAAATTTTTGAGGGCTTATGCTTACTCCGATCTGATCGCCTATTACGGCGACGTGCCGCTGATCCTGGCGGTTCAGACCTTGCAGGAGGCGTATGTATCGAGAACACCCAAGAGCGAAGTACTCACGGCCATTCTTGCGGATCTGGACGCGGCTGCTGCCGCGCTGCCGGATTCCTATGGTGGCAGCGATAAGGGACGGGTTACTAAGGGTGCAGCCTGGGCATTCAAAACAAAAGTGTTGCTTTATAATGAAAAGTGGGCGGAGGCTGCCGCTGCTGCCAAATCGGTTATTGATTTAGGTAAATACAGTCTGTTTGCCAGTTATGAAGGCCTTTTTCAGGAGGCGAATGAAAACAATGCCGAGGTGATTTTCGACATTCAATACATCAAATCCACCCAATCGCAGCCATGGCCTACTTCGGCGTTGTCGCTCAGCAGCTGGCCCACGGGCAATGTTACCGCGGATCTGATCAATTCCTATTACATGACCAACGGGTTACCGATTACGGCCGCTGCTTCTGGGTACAATGCACAGGATCCATTCAAAAACCGGGATTCCAGACTGGCCGCCTCTGTGGTTTTACCAGGGTCTCAAATGGGTTCCGGCACCTATATTCCTGCCAACGATCAGGTCCCATGCGGAGCGAGGCCCCGTAAGTATGCCGATCTCGGCGCTTCTGACATTAACAATACATCCCTGAATACGATCCTGATGCGCTACGCAGATATTTACCTGATGCGGGCGGAAGCGCTGATCGAATCGGGGAGTACTGCCCAGGAAGTGTACGACCTCATCAATGCAGTCCGGACCAGGGCGAATATGCCGAAAATCGAAAGTGTGGAAGGTACCGGCCTCAACAAATCCCAGCTGCGCGCGATCCTGCGCCACGAGAGAAGGGTTGAATTTTACAATGAAGGAACGCGGTATGCCGATATGCTGAGGTGGAAAGACCAGTCTTTGGTACACGACGTGTATGGCTATGATAAATCAAAGTTGTCCGACCCGACGGTACCGGCGAAGTGGGTTTTCAGCCAGATTCGGATGGAGACCAGGACTTTCGATGCTGCCAAGGGCTGGCTTTGGCCGGTGCCCCAGGCGGATATCCAGATCAATAAAAGTCTGCTCCCCAATAACCCGGGGTATTGAGACGACCGTGCTCCTGCGCTCCTCCGTTGATCAACGAAAGAGCGCAGGAGCACGACTGGCTTTTAAGCAAACAGGGCGCACGCCCATCACGCGTGCCGGCGCACTCGTGTAACAGCGCAGAGCGAGCGTCCATCCGCAAGCACCGTATCAGTCGCTTTTCAGAACTTTGGCAGGGTTATTTCTGGCGGCTTTTACGGTTTGTGACCCGATCAGGAAGAAAGCGAGCAACATGACTATCAGCGAGCCGCCGAGCATTTCGATGAGGCTGATAGGCTGGTGATAAGGGAATTTGGTCAAAACTATTTTGTCGAAAAACAGATAAGTGAGCGGAAGTGCAATGCATGTGGAGATAACCAGGAGCAGGAGAAATCCTTTGCATAGCATATAGATCAGGCCGGTTTCACTGGCACCCAGCACTTTGCGGATACTGATTTCTTTTAATTTAGTTTCCGTCGTAAATACGACCATTCCGAATAATCCCAGCGAAGCAATGCAGATCGCGAGAAATGCGATGAAACCAATGATCTTGATGATCACTGAAAACTGGGCGTAGGCTTCTTCGATCTGTTCGTCATAAAATTTCGCATCCAGATCGTGAACCTTATCCAGTTTCCGCCATACGCTTTGAATGCCGGCCATCGTTTCCGAAAGGTCGTTTGAGACGATTTTGACGTTGAGAAAGCTGCCTGGCTCAGCCGAATAGCGGAACATCACAGGCTCAATCCTGTTTTCCAGGGAGCCATAGTGAAAATCCCTGAGCACACCCACGATCACGAGTTTCTGGCGGTCCACGGTTACGATAGTTCCAAGTGCCTTTTCCGGGTCTCTTTGAGCGATATTGAACCGTTTCAACACCTGCTGATTAACGATTACCTCACTTTCCTTCCCTTTTTCCGGTCTTAACCTGAAATTTTTTCCCGCGAGTAATATGTGCTGGTGAAGCGGCAGATAATGCTCATCCACCATATTGAGCCAAACCATCGCGGAATCTGTCCCATATTTCATGTTCGTCCCATGGACGCTGCCCAGACTGGTGATCATCATCGATTGAGACACTCCTTTTACCGCCGGCATCTGCGCCAGCTCTTTTGCCAGCACCTTTCCCTTATTGCCTTGCAGCCGGATGTTGATGATATTATCTGTCTTAAAACCCAGGTCGAAGTTCAAAAGACCTTTGTACTGGTTATAGCCGATCAGCGTACCGGCTATAAAGATGAGGGACAAGGTAAATTGGATCACAATCAGCACCTTTCTGATGCCGATACGACGGAATATTTTCACATTGGAAGCGTCCTTCATCACAAGCAGCGCATTCATTTTGGAGAAAAACAATGCGGGCATGAAACCTGCCGCCAGACCGGTGACGATCGCCAGCAGGATGAAATAGAGTACGTTTCGCAAAGAGATGTTCAGGGAAAAGATGTCCGAGACGTGGCTGTCGAGCCCGAGAAATTGTTTTCGCAATACTAAAAACAATGCAAAAGAAAACATCAGCGCCAGTAATGCGATGATTACCGACTCTGCCATGAACTGGCCCAGCACATGGCTTTTCCGCGCGCCGATGATCTTTCTGATGCCCACCTCGCGGGACCTCCGCATGGACCGTGCGACAGAAAGGTTGGTATAATTAAAACAAGCCGAAACAATGATCACGACCGCCAGGCCGCACAGCGTCCACATAACGGGCGGATTAAATGCCGGCCCGATGTTGTTGGAAAGCGACTCACCGAGCACTATATCCTTTAATGGCTGGAGTGAAACCCACACGGTCCGGTTTTCGAGGGTCTTGTTCTCCTGCTTGCTTAGCCGGTCGAGTGCCGGTTGCCATTGTAGCGTTGCTATGTCTGTTTGCTCAGGAAATGTGACATAAACGTAATTTTGCCAGATATTGGCCCAGCTGTGCAAGTCGGCATCCTTGTGTCCCGCATCGAGAGAGGACAGAGATACCAGTGCGTCGAAGGTGATATGCGACAGTTTTGGAACATCCCGGACCACACCGGTGACGACATAGCTGGTGGAATCGAACTGCACGGTTTGACCTAATGGATCAGCGGCTCCGAATAGTTTTTTCGCCGTTTTTTCTGTCAACACCAGCGAATAGGGATCTTTGAGGGCCGTTGCCGGGTCACCTTGGATGAGCGGGAATGTAAAGACCTTAAGAAATGAATTATCCGCCCACGTCGCTCCCAGCGGGAATGTAGCTTCGCCGACTTTCGCATCGCCCCAGAATCCCTGGCGGATCACGGAAACGTTTTCAATAGCAGGGATTGCCTCTTTGATCTTTTCGCCCACCTGAATGGAAGTAGAGGCCAGTTTCATTTCCGATGACTGCCCGTTTTCCATTGTCTTGGTGACTACCCGGTAAATCCGGTCTTTCTTTTCCTGAAAATCATCGTACGAATAAAGGTCGGTGACAATGGAGATGACCAAAAGCCCGACCGACATGCTCACCGCCAGTCCGATGATGTTGATCAGTGAAAACAATTTGTTGCGTACGAGGCTTCGCCGGGAAGTTTTAAAATAGCTGCCGATCATGATCCAATGAACAAATAAGGTAAAGAACTCTATTTTACGAACGGTGTAAGGCCTGATGAACTTGATCACGTCTAACACATAAATCCATCGGGCCTGTTGAATGCCTTTGTGAGTGACATTACGGTCGAAATATTCATTAAGATCACCTTCGAGATCTTCCAGCAGGCGCGGCCGGCAATACCAGTGCAACAAACGGGTGGCCCAGCGGGGCGGTCTGGCGGCTGCTTTCTGTTTCATATCGAGCCTTCCAGGTTGAAACCGGGGATATTCCGCCAGATATTTTCACGTACTTCTTTGGCTTTTGTGAGGGCAATTTTGCCGGCCTGGCTAACTTCGTAAAAGCGTTTCCGTTTTCCGCCCCGCGCGCTGGTCGCTTCACCCAACCGGCTCTTGGCTAATCCTTTCTCTTCGAGGCGGTTCAGCACCGAATGCACCACGCCGAGCTTGGCGGTGCGGCCTGTATATCTTTCCAGTTCATCGCATATGGCGACGCTGTATGCATCACTGGCAAGGGAGGCAATCGTCAGCAGAACAAGCTCTTCGAATTCACCTAAGTTGGCTCCTTTCATGTACTGATGTGCTTTTGGTAAATATTATAACCAAATGTATGTAAAATAGATCTATTAATTTTGCTTTTGTATGTAAAATAATTCTGAATCCGGCCGTCGCTTGAAATCGGACTGGCGTTCCGGCGGACCGGCGGACCGGCGCGCCCGTGTACGAGAGGCAGGCGAGAAGTGGTGAAATTCACAATGCGCTGTTGAGTCACTCTGCATTGGAGACAAATGCAGAGTACTCAACTACTTTCTTCAGACTTGATTTCGGGCGGTAACAGATTCGGCGGGACTCCCATTGGGCCGCAGACCGTGATTACTCCGAGCGCAGCGACTTGACCGGATTGGCCAGCGCCGCTTTGAGGGATTGGTAAATAACTGTCAGCCAGCAGATCAGCAACGTTGCAAGGCAGGAAGCGATAAATATCCATACACTTATCCCTGCTTTGTACGGGAAGCTTTGCAGCCAGCGGTCCATGGCAAAGTAGGCTACCGGGATCGCTATCGGGAATGAAAAGAGGACTAGTCGTGTGAAGTCCCTGGATAGAAGCAGTACCACGCTGGAAACTGATCCGCCGAGCACCTTGCGGACGCCAATCTCTTTGACCCGCTGTTCGGTGGTAAATGTGGCCAGACCAAACAAGCCGAGGCAGGCGATGAGGATCGTGAGGGCCGAAAATGTGGTGCAGATCTTTCCTCTCAGCTCGTCGGCATGGTATGCGTTTTCAAAATCCTGGTCCACGAAACGGTATTCGAATAATTTGCCAGGGTAGGTTTGCTGCCATTTCTGGCCGATGTAAGCCAGTGTTTCGGCTGTGTTTCCGGTCCTGATCTTGACGTGGATGACACCATTACCCCGCTGGTAAACCATGATCAGCGGTTCAATCGGATTGTAGAGCGATTGCTGGTGAAAATCCTTCACCACACCGGTGACCTGCGCGGTAGGTGGCGGGTTTTTGCCGTCGGCGGGTACGGTGCCGAGCATGATTTTCTTGCCGATCGGATCCTTCCAGTTCATCCGTTTCACCGCCGCCTCGTTGATCAGCACACTATTGGCCGTGTCCGCAGGCAGTTCATCCGAAAAATTCCGTCCGGCTGTCAGCTTCATGCCCATTGTTTTGAGATAATCGTGATCGATGACCGTCGGCTTGAATGCCATTTCCTTCATTCCGGTATTGGATTCGACGGTAAAAATGATCCTTCCGCCGATGTTGCTGACCGGCGACGAGGCCGTAGCAACGTTTTGAATGTTGGGATTATCCAGCAGCGCTTTCCGGAAAGCATTGTATTTGTCCCGAGGCTGATTGTCCTGATAATCGATCGTCAGGATTTGCTCTCGGTCGTAGCCCATGTCCTTGTTACGCATATAGTTGAGCTGCTGGTACACGATCCAGGTGCAGATGAGCATGATGAGCGATATCGAAAACTGGGTTACTACCAGTGCCTTCCTGAAAAAGCCGCCGCCGCTCGCTTTGAACGTCCCTTTCAGGACGCTCGCCGGTTCGAACGACGAAAGGTAGAATGCCGGGTAACTTCCACTGACCAGGCCGGTGAAGACGACGATCGACAGGGCAATGAGGATAAACTGCGGGCTCAGGAGTTGCATATAGCTGATCGCCTTGCCGGAAACATTGTTGAAAAAAGGCAGGAGCAGCGCTACGAGTATCAGGCTCGCCACCAATGAGATCAGGGTGATCAGAATGGACTCTGTGAGGAACTGCCGCACCAGCGCACCTTTCAAAGACCCCATTACTTTGCGCAAACCTACCTCTTTCGCCCGGCGCGCCGATTGTGCGGTCGCCAGGTTCATGTAGTTGATACTGGCGATCAGGAGCATGAAAAACGCAACGGCGCTGAACGTGTACACATAACCGATGTCGCCATTGGCTTCACCATCGAATTTCGAATGTAAATGGATGCTGGTAAGCGGCTGCATCTGATAGGTGATGTGAATGCCCATGCGTTTGAAAATGCCCGACATGTATTTGTCGTACAAACCCGGGAATCCTGCTTCCAGCTTTTTCAGGTCTGCATTTTTGGACAATAATAAATAGCTGTTGATGTAAAACCCACCCCAGCCATCGGCATTGCGCTGGTTCTGGTTCAATGAAACCAACGCGTTAAAAGTAAAATGTGAGTTCTTAGGGACGTCCTCAATCACGCCCGTTACTTTGTAGGAAGTGGTGTCGCTGGTTTGAAGGATCTGGCCGAGGGCCGGTGAATTGCCGAAAAAGCGCTCGGCTACTCTCCGGGTGAGTACCACGCTGCCGGGCTGCTGCAAGGCCTGCCCGGGGTCTCCTTCGACAAACTTGTGTGTAAAAACGTCGAAAACAGTGGAATCGGACGCGTAAATGTCTTCCTCATAAAACTGGCGGTCGCCCAGACGGAACATCATCCGGCCATTCGGAAAAAAGCGGACGTAATTCTCAACAAACGGATAGTCCTGTTTCAGTGTTTTCACCAGCGGCGGCTGGGTGCTCACCCATTTGTTGACCTTGTCGGGCTCGCGGATGTAGGAAACGATCCGGTAGATCTGTGACGCTTTTTGGTTGTAACGGTCGTAACTCAGTTCATCTACGACGTACAGGAACAACAGCATGCCGCAGGTTACGCCAATGGTAAGGCCGAGGATATTGATCAGGCTGTAAAATTTGTCTTTAACCAGGTTACGGAAAGCCAGTTTGAGGTAGTTCTTAAGCATCAGTTCCAGATTGGGGTTTGAATGGAACGTGCAAATTTCATTCCTGTTATTAATTTACTGATAATGAGAATCTTGTGTAATTATTTATGTTCAAAAACGGACGTTTGAGCGCCTTGCGTCCGCTTGCACGATCGGCGCTGCGTTTCTGTTAAGCTAATTTGCTTCAATGCAACGATCGTCTATTCCGGAACCAGCTTGTGTAAACGTCTTTCTGAATCAGACCCGCGGAGACCTAAGCGGGAATTGGATTGCGTTTTAAATCAATTAAAAAAGAAGCGAATTCGATGACACATAGCCAGGTGTGATAAATGCGTCTTGAATTCTTTAATGTGTGTATTTATTCCGAAATAAATTGTTCGTGTTTGAACACCCGACCGTTCGTTTCTGGACACGGATAAAATCATAACAGAACCGAATACCGCAACCAGTTACAATTTAGGGACATTCCCAATTCGGGCCTGGTATTTGTAGCGATATTCGGTAAGTATCGCGGTTTTCATTGCTCTTTTTGATTATTCATCGTTCTACATATAATTCAAAATATGATAAGAAATTACCTGCAAATCGCCTGGCGTAACCTCATTAAAAATACTGTTTTTTCAAGCATCAATATGATTGGCCTTTCCCTGGGAATGGTGACGGCCATACTGATTGGTTTGTGGTTATGGGATGAATTATCATTTAATAAGTATCACCGGCATTACGATCGTATTGCCCGCGTCATGCAGCACCAGACCGTGAACGGAACAACGTTTACGAGCATTGCGACGCCGCTTCCAATGCGGAATGCATTAGCAAATGAGTTTGGTAATCATTTCAGTCATATTACATTATCCTCCTGGACCGAGGATCATATTCTGGCTTTTAATGGAAATCAATTTACCAGAAAAGGGAATTGCGTAGAACCGGATTTTCCGGAGATGCTATCATTAAAGATGCTGCGGGGAACTGCTAATAACCTGGACGATCCGACGTCCATGCTGCTTTCCGAATCTGTGGCGAACGCGCTCTTCGGTAGTGACGAGCCTATTAATAAGGTGATTAAAATTGATAATAAACATCATTTCAAAGTTACAGGTGTATATGAAGACCTGCCATACAGTACCGAATTCCGGGACGTCTCTTTCCTTCTTCCCTGGAAATTTTTCCTGGAAGAGACACCGTGGGTGAAACGCTCCGAAGCCAACTGGGGCAATAACTCCTTCCAACTATTCGTGGCGATTGCTCCTGATGCAGGTTTTGAAAAAGTTTCCGCTAAAATAGAAGACATAAAAGTGCGGCACGCCAAAGAAGAAGCCCGGGCCGATCCGAGGATATTTTTACATCCGATGAGCCGCTGGCACCTGCATTCGGAATGGGAGAATGGCGTTCCGGTTCGGGGTAGGATTCAATTTGTATGGCTGTTTGGAATGATCGGCGCATTTGTGCTGCTGCTGGCCTGCATCAATTTCATGAACCTGTCCACTGCCCGGTCGGAAGGGCGGGCCAGGGAAGTAGGTGTTCGCAAGGCGGTCGGCTCTGCACGCAGGCAGCTGGTCCTGCAATTCCTCCTCGAATCGGTGCTCATGGCGATGATGGCCTTCATTTCGGCTTTGATCCTGGCAATCTTACTGCTGCCGGTGTTCAACGACATTGCCGATAAAAAGATCGCGTTTCCATGGCATAATGGCCTGTGCTGGGTAGTTGCATTGGGTTTTACATTGCTTACCGGGATTTTCGCCGGCAGTTACCCGGCTCTGTTTTTGTCGAAATTCAATCCGGTGAAAGTGCTGAAAGGTGCTGTTCAAACCGGTAAAGCGGCCGTGCTGCCGCGTAAGGTGCTGGTGGTGGTGCAATTTACCGTATCGATCACTTTTATCATCGGGACGCTCGTCGTGCTCCGGCAGATACAACATGCCAAAGACCGCCCGACGTGTTTTGAGCGGGCCGGGCTGGTTTCCATTCCATTGAATACCTCTGAGCTGCGGAGCAATTATGCGGTCATCCGGCAGGAACTGTCGCAAACGGGCGCGGTGATGGAAGTTTCGGAATCATCTTCGCCGGTCGATGAGGTATGGAGCAACGATGCCAGTTTCAGCTGGCCGGGGAAAGATCCCGACCAAACGGGCGATTTCGGGACGGTAGGCATCACTCACGAATACGGAAAAACGGTAGGCTGGCGGTTCGCGCAGGGTCGTGACTTCTCCCGCCGCTTCTCGACCGACTCGCTCGGGATGGTTCTCAATGCAAGCGCGGCCCGGTTCATGGGTATTAAAAATCCGGTTGGCCTTCACATCCAATGGAACAATCTGCAGTACACGGTGATCGGTGTTATCGAAGACGTCATTACGGGGTCTCCATTCACGCCCGTTCATCCGACCATTTATATGTTGAAGCCAGAGTGGGCCGATTTTATCTACGTCCGGCTCAATAAGGAAATGAATGCACATCAGGCACTTACAGCCATGGAGCCGATCTTCCGGAAACATAATCCCGGCAGTCCCTTCGAATACAAATTTGCCGACGACGAGTACGACCGGAAGTTCCGCGCCGAAGAACGGATCGGCCAGCTGGCGTCCATCTTTACGACATTGGCCATATCCATCAGCTGTCTCGGCCTTTTTGGTTTGGTATCCTTCCTGGCGGAACAGCGGCGGAGAGAATTCGGCATTCGTAAAGTGCTCGGTGCCTCCGTAGCGAATGTCTGGGGCCTGCTTTCGAAGGACTTTATAGTACTGGTTGGAATCGCCTCTTTACTGGCCGTCCCTGTTTCATACTACACATTGAGCGGCTGGCTGGATAACTATGCCTACCGGACGGAACTGTCATGGTGGATTTTCGGGCTGGGAATCGTGAGCGCCCTCCTGATAACGTTGGTCACCGTAGGCTTCCAGGCGATCAGAGTGGCTTTACTTAACCCCGTGAAGAGCTTGCGCAGCGAATAGGCCCGGTTTATGGCGCGAGGCCGTCAGGCTCCGGGTGTGATGCCGGACTTTTTTCAAAAAGTACCAGCTGCACATCGGTAGGTACTCCGTTTCGGGGAAAGACCGGTGTTGGTTTCCCGAAGCGGCCCATGTGAGCAAGTACTTTTTTGTAGGCATTCATCTTTTGGTAATACCATTTGGGTTCATTCTCAATATCGCCCAGTTTCAAACCATCGTAAGGTTTGTACAAATACCAGACGCGCGCATGCCCTTCAAGCCGGTCCAGCTCGGGCGTCATATGCTGAAAGTAGGTGGCAAAATCGGTCGACTTTGCACGCACGTCGCTCCCGTACAGCACATTGAAATGCAGGTCATACACCTCCTCATAGTAAAGATAAGATGGCAGGTTATTCCAATAAACATAAACAATATCGCCAGGGCGGTAATGCGCTTTGAGATAAAGCATTGCCTCCCGTTGCAGGGACTTTTTGTAATCTCCAAACAAACTGGTGTTGATGACCTGTGCAGCAGAATTGACAACCGGCGCTGCTACCAGTACAGTGATCAGCACATTTTTCCATAGCTGCCGGATGCGAAGTTTTTGCAGCTGCTCGACGCCTTTGGCGATCACTAGCAATAAAAACGGCGCTAAAAAAACGGTCATCCGCTCGCGTAAAGGATAGAACTCCATCGAAGAAGCCGCCAGCGCCAGCAGCACCGGCATCGACCACAGGAGCAGCGTCCCTTTTTCAAACCTGAAAAGCCGCCATAATCCCGCTATGCCCACCCCGAACGCCACAAAAGGAAAGCGGGCAAGGATCCGCATGGACATCGGATAGGGGATGGTATAATCCAGTTCTATCCACGAAAGCCCCATAGGATAGCGGATCAAGGCGTAAATCTGCTTGAACGACCAGCCCAGGTCACTCAGAGATGAGACAGGAAAAGGCATAAAGGCCTCCCGGTTGCGCCAGAACTGCAACAGCCATTCTTCCTGGGGAAACTTCCGGAGGAATAACAGGTATTCAACAGCAAAGCTTGCAAGCCAGATTCCGAACGGGATCATGTGCAGCAAAAAAAGCTTCCAGTTTTTCC
Source organism: uncultured Dyadobacter sp. (assembly GCA_965649915.1). GTDB lineage: Bacteria > Bacteroidota > Bacteroidia > Cytophagales > Spirosomataceae > Dyadobacter. The sequence goes on along the minus strand of CBFGMV010000003.1, from coordinate 75,520 downwards.
GGTAGATATCCGTAAAACAAACCGCGGCGGCTATCCCAAACAGCACAAACAAGGAAGAGAACGAAAACCAAAAAATCAATGCGCAGCCAATACCCCAAATGACCAGGCCTGGCAGCGCGGTTACCCGGTGGAACCGGATATAAAGACGAAGACTCAACACTGTCGCGAGCAACTCAGCCCCGTATTGTTTTGCTTCCACCCCGTGATAGATCAGGGGAGGGGAGATCGCCATCAGGGCGACCGCTATGATTTGCTCGGTTTGCGATTTTAGAAAAAAGCGGGCTACATCCGCGAACAGCAGAAGCGACACCACTCCGAATATGAAAGGTGCCAGTCGCAGGGCCATCTCCTGATCGTTCCATAGCACAACGACAAGCCTCTCCATCCACAAAAAAAATAGCGGCGCCCGCTGCATGTATTCCAGCGGCTGAGTCGCAAGCCCGGCAAAGTCCATGTGGATCAGGCTGGATGCCAGAAAAACCTCATCCTCCCACAGAGACCGGTTATCCAGATAATGAAAGGCCCGCAGCCCGATTCCGATGATGAGAATGATGTATAAAAACGTTCTTCCGTTTTTGTCCGGATTGAAGGCAGAGATGGCGGTATGGTCAATCATGATCAGAATCGGGCCGGTAATGCACTGAATGGGCAGCGCCGGAGAAGTGGTTATTTTTTGTTGAGTAATGTGCTTGTTATCAGGATATAATGGCGTAGTTGGCAGGTTGGTCGGGCGCCCTCTCAGATTCCATTTTTTACCGCGAAATCTATGAGCTCGGTGACCTTGCTTAAACCCAGTTTGAAATGGATGTTTTTCCTATGCGTCTTGATGGTGAAAAAGCTAAGGTGCAGCTGATCCGCTATCTGTTCATTGGTATATCCATTTTTAATCAGCCTGATGATTTCTATTTCCCTGAAGGTAAGGTTCAATTTCTGGGCGAATGTGTCAGTGAATTGATCCTGATCTGCTTGTGCGACTGCGCCCGTAACGGCGTCATCGAAGTAAGGTTTTCCGTTCAAAACCGTCTCGATACCGTTCAGGAGTTTGGAGGTGGTCGCATCTTTCAGCAGATAGCCATGCAGACCGATCCGCCTGGACTCTTCCAGCAGCTTGGATTGATTGTACATGGTCAGTACCATCACTTTAGTATCCGGGTAATCCCTGATGATCCGCTTGCCGATGTCGAGGCCGTTAATGCCTTTTAAATTCACATCCAGAAGAATCAAATGCGGCCTTTGCTGCTCGATGGCATGGAAAATATCCTTTGACTGGTAAACCTGTCCGCAGACTATGTAATGGGGTTGTTCATTGATCAGGCGTTTGAGCCCTTCATTGAAGATATGGTGATCATCGACTAACAGTATCTTGATCTGACTTGTCAGGGTCATTGGAAGCGGAACGATTTGGAACATCGAGTATGACAGATGTACCGGCCTCTCCACTCTCCCGATGGAGGCTGGCGCCGATATAATCTGCTCTCAATATACTGTTTTTTAAACCCATTCCGGGCGCTATTTTGTACGATTTTTCAGGACGGTCGCCAATTCCGTCATCTTCTACCACAACTCTCAGGAAATCAGAATAATACAATAATTGCACAGAAGCGCGCGAAGCTTCGGCATGTTTAAGCACATTTTGCACCAATTCTGATACGATTCTGTACGCGTTCAACTCAACATCCAGAGGCAGCCGGTACACTTCGCCGCTGACAATGAATTGGAATGCAGTGGGTTGTGTAGGGATGTCCTGTATGAACTGCTTCAATGAATTGGAAAGCCCGATGCGTTCGAATTCCGGCGGCATCAGATTATGGGAAATTCTTCTCAGGTCATCGCTGCTTTTTTGAATGAGCGGTTCCAGCTCGTCCAGCTCCCTGGCGACAAAAGCTATTTTTGTTTTGAACCGGATATCGGAGAGCCTTCGCCGGATCGTCGCCAATGTTCCTCCCAGGTCATCATGCAGGTCGGCGGCTATCCTTTGCCGTTCCGAATCCTGGGTGTTTACAATGGAGGACGTAAACTGCTTTTGCAGCGAGTTCAGACCCAGAAAATACCGGTTCCTGTCGCGGATCAGCTTGTAACCCAGGCCTATGCCCAATACGATAACTTCGAAAAACGGCAGAAACGGGAAGGATTGGTAGTAAAACCAGGTTCTCTTGAACTCAAAAGTAAGGGTAAGGATAAGCCAGCAGGCGCTGAAAAACAATGGCAGCGTGGCGACCAGGTAGAGGATTGCAATGCGCCTTTGATGAGGGAGTGCTGCAAAAATGAGGTTGATAATCAGTAACATATCCAGCATAGCTACCCCCGAAAGGATGATGGACGTCAATCCTGTGAAAGGGGTTAGCAACAGATATACACCGAAGGCAAGAACGAGCGTGGCTTGTGCAATGCAAAGATGATAGACCCATTTAGCTAAAAATGATCTGATGCCCAGAAAGTGGATCGCAAAGAGTATCACAAAAAAGTTCAGACAGCATATGAATACATTTTTGGTGTTGTCTTGCAGCAGCGGAATGTCCAAATGAAAATACTGTGTGAGAATGCCTTCCATACTCGTAATGGTGAGTCCATAGAAAAGCGTATAGCCCGAGTAATAAAGGAGTAGTTTGTATTTGGTGAAAATATAAAGCAGCAGGCTCAGCAGGAATGTAAACGTAAATACACCGAGGCTTAAATACAGGAAAAAGTCGTAGGTGGTGTTGAAAGTAAAAAAATATTCCTGGTCAAAAAGCCCGAGGGGCAGTACAATGAAGCTTTCCTTTCGATAGATCCTCCAATAAACGGTGAGACTTTCGTTGGGTTTCAATCGCAGCGGGAACGAAAAAAACCTGCTCTGAACCGGTTTCTTGCTGATGTACGATTTGCGGTCGTAGTGCTCCCGGGAATAGACAACCCGCTGATGGTGATCGACTACGTAGTAACAAACGTCGTTCAATTCATTGTACCTGAGGTCGGCGATCAGATTTTTTGTCTCCTGAGCACTATTTTGAACCGTATAGCTGATCCAGTGAAAATGGCTGTCCATTCCAAGAGACGGGATCTCGTCCCTGAGCAGCGTAAATGCATTTCTCTTTTGTTGCACACTGCTAATGCTTTCCCGTGAATCTGTGCTCAGCAGATACACATGACCGGTCAGACTGGTTTTCTCAAAGCCGGGCCGGATAATGAATGCATTGCCTCCCCGTGGGTCGCCCGGGCTTGATGGGTTAAGCGTGGTCTGCGCATAGGTGGGTAAGCCGCAAAGGATCAGTAACAGAGGGATCAGCCTGAGCATATTTAGAAAATGGGTAGAACGCCTCTTCACGGTATGAAAGAGCAGGCCTTTTGCATCAATAAGGAACTTCCGCAACCACAAAAATGCCCGAATGGCTTATTTCCAAAATAAATGTACCTCCCAGATGCGTAGCCAACAATGAGCTGCTGGAAAGGTCTTTTCGTATCGTTTTTTCGGCTTCTGATAAGGAATCGATCTTTTCATCCGCCTCAACAAAGATCTGAAGCCGGTCGTTACTGTAAAATAGCTGTACCGAACCGCGCCGCACCAGAGGGCGCCGCGCGATGTTCTGCAGCGTTTCCGTGGCGATCCTGTAAATAGCCAGTTGTTTTTCGGCAGGCAGGGACCGTTGTTCCCCGGCTGTAAGAAAGGTGAAACGAGCTGTCTGCCCCGGCATCGTGTCGACTGCGTGCTGAACACTGTCTGTTAACCCGATCCTTTCAAATTCCGGCGGCATCAGCGTCTGTGAAATACGCCTGAGATCGTTACTGCTTTTATGGATCAGTGGTTCGATGTCTTCCATCACCTCCAGCGCCGGTCGTCCCGATTCCGATGTCAGCGACAAGTTGCGCTTGAGGGTGGCAAACTTAATACGTATAGTAGCCAGCGTTCCGCCCAGATCGTCGTGGAGATCGGCGGCAATTCTACGACGTTCCGATTCCTGGGTCCTGAGAATAGAGGAGGCGAGCTCACGCTGAAGACTATGAAGACCTTCGAAGTATTTGTCGCGTTCCCGGATCAGTTTGTTGCCGAGTTCGATTCCAAGCACAACCATTTCGATGATCGGAATGACGGTAAGGCTCATATAATAGAACCAGGTAGCCGGGACATCAAAAACGGAGATCAATACAAACCACAGACAGGACAGAAAGAACGGCCCCACCGCGATGAAATAGGAGAAGGCCTCGTGCTTTTTGTGATACATTCCGGCGACCATCATCACGAAGATCAGGATCAGACTCAACGAGCTGATTAAAAAGAAAACGGAAGTCCAGGCAGTCAACGAGAAGACTGCGATTGTAAGTCCCAGGGCAAGCAAGGTATAGGAAAGGGAATCGGTCAGCAGGGCCACGGGGCGCCCCAGCAAAACGGGAGCGCTCAGAAAGTGTTTCGAAAATTGGAGCAGAAAAAACAGCATCAAGCCCGTAGCGACCAGCCGGCTGCCAATGGCGATATCAAAAGGATCGATGTGGAAGTACTGAAGTACCATTCCGTCGTTGATAATACACAGGAAAAAGTAAAAAAGACAGTAGCCCGCGTAGAAGAAGAGGACCTTTAACCTGGTGACAAAAAACAAGAACGTGCTCAGCAGGAATGCAGAAATGATCACGCCTAAACACAGGAATGCGAGCGAGTCGTAGGTTCGCAAAAATGAGTTGAATGCGTCTTTGGTGTACAGTCTGACAGGCGCTACCACACTGTTTTCTTGCCGGTATATTCTCCAATAAACCGTCACCTGCTCTCCCGCGGACAGATCGACCGGGAAGGCAAAAAAACGGGAGGGGATAGGTTTCCTGTTGAAGTAGGTCCGCTGACTGAGATGCTCCTGCCTGTACGCGACCTGACCTTTATTGTTAACGACATAAAAACACACGTCGGTTAGCTCGTTGAAGTGCAAATAGGAGACCAGCTGGCGATTTTGTGACCCCGCATTCTTTATTTCAGTCCGGATCCAGTGGTAGCGGTTGTCACTGCCAAAGTGCGGGATCTCCCGTTCGATGAGCCGGAACCGGGGTTTGCCGGACAGCAAGTCCCTGATGCCTAAGCTGCTGTCTGCGGTGCTGAACGCATACACGTATCCATGCAGATCGGATTCACTAAAACGATCGTCTGCGATGAATGTACCTGCCTTTACGGAAGCCGGGAGAGGTAGTTCTTTTTGCGCAAGACAAAGGGTAAGGAGGCCAAGCAAGAGGGCCAGAGTCAGGAGAGGTTTGAGCATGGAGAAATATTTTACGAAATATACAGCGACCGGGAGCATGTAAAAAATACCCCGATGGGGGTATTGCTGCCGTAGAGTTCACCGGGGGAGATTTGCGTAACCTAAATACGATCGAATGAAAGGAATTTTACTCTGTGCCATGTCTCTCTATCTAATGGTGGTGACATCAGGCAACGCCCAGACCATAGAGATTTCCGGGCCTGCGGGCAGCGGGGAATTTGGACATTCACTCATCATGCTTCCCAATGGCAACTACGTGGTAGCCGACCCGTTTTACGATGACGGAGGCGTTCCGGACGTGGGGGCCATATATCTCTATGATGGATTATCGCACACCTTGATCAGCAAGCTGACCGGCAGCAGCGAAAACGACCAGGTAGGACTTGGCGGAATCACCGCGCTTGCCAACGGGCATTTTGTGGTAGCAAGCCAGAACTGGGATGATGGCAGCGTGATGGATGTGGGTGCAGTAACCTGGGTGAATGGTACCACAGGAATAAACGGAGTGGTGAACTCTGCGAACTCCCTCATCGGCTCGACTTCCGGTGACCTGGTGGGAGCGGGTGGTGTGACCGCCTTATCCAATGGTAATTATTTGGTAACCAGCTTGTCTTGGAGTAATGCTGCGTTGGAGCAAAGCGGGGCGGTGACCTGGGGCAACGGAGTCACGGGCATAGTGGGTGTAGTGAGCAGCGATAATTCGCTGGTAAGTAATCCGGCAGTGGGTCTGGAACCCGGCTTACTGGCGCCGATGATCATTACCTTACTGCCAGGAGGTAACTATCTGGTTGGTGCTTTTCGGTGGAATAACGGCTTGGCTACCAACGCCGGTTCCCTGACCTGGGCAAATGCCTCTACCGGAATTACCGGGCCGATAAGCGCCGCTAATTCCCTGGTAGGAACAACGAAGGATGACGGGGTCGGTATCTATGTGACTATACTTTCAAACGGCAATTATGTTACGAGAGCGTCCAATTGGGACTTCGCGGCTATCGTCGATGCGGGGGCTGTAACCTGGGGAAGTGCAGAAGGCGGTTTGAAGGGGACGATTAGTTCTTCCAATTCGCTGCTGGGTAGCCAGGTGAATGATCATGTAGGCCGTAGCGTGACGGCGCTCACCAATGGCAACTATGTCGTGGGCTCGCCGGATTGGGATAATGGCACGGTCGCTGCCGCAGGGGCTGTCACACTTTGTAATGGTGTTACGGGAACGACCGGATTTGTAAGCAGCTCTAATTCGCTGACAGGCAGCCGCGCATTGGATCAGGTAGGATCAAATGCCCTGTTCGGCGGCATCTTTGCCCTTCCCAATGGCAACTACCTGGTGAGGACCCCGACCTGGGATAATGGCGTCGGCGCCCAGGATGCAGGTGCAGTGACCTGGGGAAGCGGTACCTCCGGAGTGAGCGGACCCATAGACGACACCAATTCCCTGATCGGAACGGTTGCCAGCGAAAACCTGGGATCGGCCAGTGGAGGCGGGGTGACAATACTTTCGAACGGAAACTACGTCGTAGCCAATGCATTTTGGAATAATGGCCCGGCTACAAAGGCCGGAGCAGTAACCTGGGGCAATGGAACCACTGGAATCGCAGGGACAATCAATAGTTCCAATTCGATGGTAGGCAGCCGGACCAACGATCAGGTAGGATCTTCCGGCGTGACCGCGCTGAGCAACGGGAACTACGTTGTTTGCAGCCCGTTATGGGACAATGGTACGGCTGTTGACGCAGGTTCTGTGAGGTGGGGAAACGGAACGACCGGATCCGCAGGGGTGATATCCCCCGATAACTCCCTGGTAGGCTCAACAACCAATGATCAGATCGGTAATGGGCGGGTAACCGCGTTGAGCAATGGTAATTATGTGGTCAACAGCTATTCATGGGATAATGGTGCGATCGTCAATGTGGGTGCGATAACCTGGGGAAATGGCACTACCGGTATAAATGGGGCGGTTAGCAGTGCCAATTCGTTTGTGGGCTCAACCGCGAGCGATCAGGTCGGTTTCAACCAACCAAGAGCATTGTCATCCGGGAATTATGTGATGACCAACTACTTTTGGGATAATGGCTCTCTTGCAGACGCCGGTGCCGTCACCTGGGCTGATGGCCTTACGGGAGTTTCCGGCACGGTTACTGCTGCGAACTCGCTTATCGGCACAACTGCCGGTGATCGGCTCGGATTCGGAGGGTTAACCGAACTCTCAAACGGCAACTATTTGATCCGCAGTACGAGGAGGCGCAATGGCGGGTTGGTCAATGCGGGAGCAATAACCTGGGCAAATGGTTCGACGGGAATTACCGGCGTTGTCAGTGAGGCCAACTCTCTGATAGGAACGGCGGCCGACGACCAGCTCGGCAGTGGCGGCATACTGGCTGTCGAAAACGGGAATTACATTATCAATAGCCCCGACTGGGACAATGGTGCTGCTACGGACATAGGCGCGGTCACTTTTGGCAACGGGACGATCGGTACCAATGGGCCTGTCTCTGAATGCAACAGCGTGCCGGGTGGGTCGGGCAAGGCGACATACAACCCGGTTTACAACTATATCATTGTTAATCAATACACCAGCAACAAGCTGGCGATATTCAACCCGAGTGGGATGGCACTCGCTGAATCGTCCGATGAGTCGGTTGCCGAAATAGTGGGGAAAGGTACGACGCCGATGCTTGTCGATTCCGAATGCAAAATTATCGCTACCATTGCGTCGACGGGCAGTAATGCGGTGAGTGGTCGGGTGGAAGCAAAAACCTGGCTGGAAGCGGATGAATTTTTCTACGGCGGGAAGCCCTACGTTGCGCGTCATTACCAGATTACGCCGGACCATGACCCGGACAATTCAACCGGAATAGTCACCCTTTATTTTACACAGCAGGATTTCGATTATTACAATTCGACTGCGGGGACTGACGACGATCTGCCCTCGCACGGTGCGGATGCGACCGGAAAAGCCAATCTGTTGATTACCAAGCTGGTCGGAACGAGCAGCGATCAGTCCGGACTACCCTCCACTTATTCTACAGAAGGGGCTGCGACGATAAATCCCGAAGATGAGGACATCATCTGGAATCCAAGCCTGGAAAGGTGGGAGGTAAGCTTTGAGGTAACAGGGTTCAGCGGGTTTTTTGTACAGGGTGCGTCAGATCCCCTGCCGGTGCAGCTGATTTCGTTTGAGGCCGGGGTCCGGGAAAACGATGCTGTATTGAGCTGGTTGGTAGCGGATGCCGAAAATTTCAGTCATTTTGAACTGCAAAAAAGCTCGGATGCGAGGCAATTCAAGACTTTTGGTCGAGTCGCATTCACAGGAGCGCATAAACACTACGAGGCCATTGATAAAAATCTGGTACAAGAGGCCAGTGAGGATGGCAAGCTTTACTACCGCCTGAAAATGATCGATACGGACGGGTCATTCGCGTACAGCAAGATAGAGCAGGTAGCGATACCTCGTGCCGACAAATATATTTATCCTAATCCTGCATCCGGAAAATTCTGGTTAAATGCCGCTGAGCTTTCACAAGTAGCGTTGCTCGAAATCATCGGCGGCGATGGAAAGCAGCTGGGAAATTACTCGCGACTATTCAGCCAGGGAGTCACCATTGATCATCTGCCGCCAGGCCATTATCTGGTCAAAGTAACGAAAAAGGACGGTACGACACGCGTCCACAAACTGATCGTGAAATAAGCAAAAACGCGGTTTATCTGCCGGTTGACGCGCTAAATATACCCCCATCGGGGTATTGCCCCGGACAGCGAAACCATTGCAATTTTGTCGATACGCAACCCAACTCTATCATATTTTTTGAATGAAAAAGCACCTCCTCTTACAGTGTTTTTACCTCATCCTATTTTGCCTAAGCTGCACGCGGGAAGTCAGCGTTCAGCTGCCGGGCCCGGTCGTGGAGGAAGGCCAGATTTCTGGTAAGATCATTCTGCCTGAGAACACGAAAGCGGATACTGCCGGGTTAACGGTGCTGTCTTCCGTTGGCGCCAGCATCCCGGTCGCCTCCCAATTTGCCATCGACACCAGCGGAAAGATCTCGACCACCGTGCTCAACAACCGGAAGGGGGATGTGCTGCTGCTGGGTTATAACTACCCTGGCCAGACCGACCATAGCATTTCCAGCGAGTCGACGGCCCTGGCACTTTTGATGAACACGCTCACGCTCCGGTCGCTCTCTGCGGCGGGTAAACTAGAGATGATCGCAAAAATCAAGACCGATCCGGCTTACCAGAAGCTGATTGACCAGGTCGCATTAGGATTACAATCGGGGCGGGCGGTTACCGACACCACCAACAAGGAACTGATCCAGGCGATCGCCGCTGTGTTTAAGTCCAGCACGGGTTTGCGGACGACGCAAACAGCCGGATACAGTGACCCGGTAAAAATCACGACTGCCAATACCGAAGTAATGCTTCAGAACAACCATGTCGCCCATACCTACGTGGCTGGTGTTTATAAAGACAATAAGCCCGTTGGCCCCAAATACGTCATCGGCGGCCGCACGCTTTTTGCGACCAACCTGGCGGAAGCTGCGGCCGGCGTGTTCGGCGACGGCTACGGGATCCCCGAACCGGCGCAGTTTACACTTTCGGGAAATGGAGAATATACGATCCGGATCCGGTCGGGCAAACCGCTGAGCGGGGACGGGAGCGTGGAAAGCACCATGGCCAGAAACGAGAATGTCTACCGTTTTTTGTTGGCGATCCTGCGGGATATCTTTCCGCTGCCGGACGGCTGCGCCCCGGCCATCCTGGAATCTATTCCCGACCTGCTCGGCAGCATCATGGACAAGAAAGCATCGGTGCTGGCGACGGCTAATTCCCCGGAAGTATTCGCCGGGCTGGCGCTGGACATTACCGGTGAAGCATTGGAGCATGCAGATGAGCTACTGGACGAATGCGGTGCAAGTGACGACGTTTTCCGATTTGTGAGAAGCATGGGCAGGGCATTTTCGCTGATCAGCCTCGCAGGCGACTTCATGACAGCGGCCAACATCACCGCCCATACCAACGATTTGTTCCAGGCGAAAGCATCGATCGATAGTTGCTTCCAGGTAGTGGGTCTAAAACTGCTCAAATGCGGTGAGCAGCCGGTTTACCTGACAGAGATCGTCAGCGGGAATAATCAGAAAGGGGAAAGCGGCAAAGCCTTGCCAGCGCCATTGGTGGTGAGGGTAAAGAATGCGGACGGTAAACCGGCCATCAAAGTCAATGTAAGCTGGGTGATCAAATCAGGCGGAGGGAAGGTGAGCTTGGCAGAAACAGAAACCAGCTACGAGGGTATCGCACAAGTGACCTGGACACCGGGCCCCGGTAAGGGAGAACAGCAGCTGGAAGCTTTCGCGAACAAAGCCAAAGGTTCCACAACGGCCACATTTAAAGCTACGGTATTCGACGGCAACGACCGGAAAGCAGAGATCGCATCCGGCAACAGCCAGACCGGACAATACGGAAAAGAACTGGCCAAGCCATTGACCATCCGGGTGCTGAATGGCGAAGGCAAGCCGGAAATGGGCGTCGAAGTGAGTTGGAAAATCCTCGCTGGAGGCGGCGATTTCGGGAACCTGCAACGCATTACGAATGCTGAAGGTCTCGTTTCAGCCAACTGGAAGCTCGGGCCGTCGGGCGGACAGAATGTGGAGGTTTTAGTGAAGAAGAAGGATGGTACGCCAGCGGTAGGTTCGCCGGTGGTGTTTTCGGCGACTGGGGGGGCGAATCAGAATTATAAAATTGAAATCGTAAGCGGCGATCGGCAGATTGGCAAGCCAAATGAAAAACTTAAAGATCCGATGATCGTGAAGGTATCCGATGAAGACGGTCGCGTACTAAAAAATGTCGATCTGGAATGGAAAGTAACTTCCGGCACCGGCAAACTTGCTTCTTTTGAATCCACCACAGATGAAAATGGGTTAGCAAGAGCATATTGGATTTTAGACAGTACACCGTTTGGCAAATCGCCAGTACAGGTGGTACGGGTAAATATCAAAGAGAAAAGCGAAAAGGTTGTGAAATTCAGTACTCCATACGTGTCCGGGCAGTTTGATTCATATAACAATATGAGTACGGGACTTGATGCGGATCCGGAAATACCAAATAAAGGTCCGGTAATACCAAACCCAATCAAAATCATCCTAATTCCGATTAAAGAAGGGGTGGTTGCAGTAGACAACGTTGAGGTAAATTGTAGCATTTCCGGAGGAGCTGTAAATGATCAGTATATCAGTGTTAAGACAGACAAAAATGGAATAGCGCTATTTCCTTGGGTTAGAACAACTGGTGGGATGGTTTTATTTGAAATAATTCACAAAGGCGGAAAAGTTTCATCGTGGCACCGATCGATTCCTTAGGTTCAATGTGGGTGCGAATTGATTTTTCTACACAATTGAAAAATAACATGAATAAAATTGTCTTCTTTCTACTGATTCTTTCAGCCACATCGTGCGCTAGAAAAATAAGCATTGATGTCATTAATAATGACAACTTATTAAGTCCAAAATCTCAGGTAGTTGAAACATCAGCCATTATTTCGTCGAACCCGAATGAAGTAATTATTGATAAAACTAAAACAACAACTACCCCTGTAATAGGTGACATTATCATTGCTGCCCCGGGAGCAGGTAATGAATATGGCGTTTTGTCGAAAGTAGTGAGCTCCACTGTAGACGGTAACCGAACGATTTACAAGACCGAGCCTGCGGGATTAAATGAAGCCTTTGAACAGCTTCAAATCGACAGTGTTTATACAAACTCCTTTACAGACGATCAGAATTTTAGAACGGCCGGATCCATCAGCCTCTCATTTTCAAATGAAAATACGCTCGTGAATGGTTTGAAATTCAGCGGTATCCTGAAAGTTAATGTGCCGGCAGTAAAGGTGGAGTATAAGAAATCTGCGGGTTCTCAAATGCCTGAGCGTGTGCTCGTGCAGGCGGACATCAATACCGAAGGAAGTTCACTGGAGATCACCAATACTGCAACGGAGTACTTTGACATCAAGGCCGAAAGGCTGCTCAAAACGATTCCATTACCGAATCTGACGATCCCAATTCCGGTCATCACTCCGATCGGCCCTATCGTGCTTCCGCTCATTCTGGTTCAGAAAATACATTTAAAGACATTTCCCATATCGTTATCAGGCAAGTTACAGTGGACTACACTGCCTGTAATTACGGCCACATTGGGTGCCAAGTATGAAAATGGGGCGTGGTCAAACATTAGCTCTTACAGCCTGAATGCATCCAGAATGGACCTGAATACACAAACCATTATGCCGAACATCAATCTGAATGCGAGCGCAACGATTTTTAATCCGGTATATGAAATTTCGCCTTTCGGATCGGAGATGTTAAAGGGATTTTTTGAAGTTCCTGTTTCGGTATCACTCGGGCTGCAAGGCGAAACTCCGAATATCACAATGGGAGGAAATATCGATGTTGCCGGCGGAATCAAAACGAAATTTTGGACAGGAGAAGAAAGCAATTTCAGTATTTCCGGCAACGCGGTAGAGAAGAATTTTTATCAGGGCAATTGGGTGGATATAAAGTCGCCAACTATCACCTATTCTACATTGAATACCTGCAACATAAAGGATATTGGTTTAGGATCGGAATATATTTTATCATTTAAAGCAGATGACTCATTTAAAATTCTTTCACCGAATAATTGGGGAGTCGTCGAGCAAGTAGGTGCTCAGCAACCGGTTTTATTCAATGCAGCTAATACCGACGGTGTTATATCTTATAAAAGATGTATAAGGTTCGGAAAGAATGAGACTATTCCTATCGCTGTATACATTACAACCAAAACGGGAATAAAATCGAATCAGCTAAACTTTTCTGCTAACAGACCGGCAGGAGCAAATTAATTATCTATGAAAACAATATACCTTTTAATAGCAATTATTTTCTCAGTACCTGTCGCCCAGGCCCAGGAAACCCTTTACTGGGCTAACGGCAGCAGCTTTCCTTTCAAACTCGTCGAGGCTACGGAAAGCATTGTGAAGGTGGCGGAACTGAAAGGGGAACGCGTCGTGAAGCGAAGCGTGCCGAGGGAAAATGTGCTGGTCGCGTTTAATGCGAGAGGCAACTATCTGATGGTTTCGGATCTGCCTTCGGATCCTGCCCAGGCTTCCATGCAGATCATGAATTTTTACAATGCGGCAGGGCCGTCGAACGACTTGCTCGTGCAGGCCAATCCGCTCAAAGTCATCGAATGCAGCATCAGCTACAAAAGCGATAATGTGGTTAACTACAACACGCCCCAGGGAGGCACAGCGTCGATCAACCGAAATGAGCTGGCGCTGATCATTTTCAAGGACGGCCATCACGAATTTATCCTGCCATCGGCGGACGCTGCGCCCTTGCTCGCGAGCGCCAAAGTTCAGGTCCAGAGAGCGATCGACCAGCCCGCAAAAAAGACTGCCGGCCAGGTGGAGGCCAAAAAGGTTGCGCAAACACCCGCCGCGGAACCGGCCCCGGCGCAGACACAAAAATGGACGGAGCCGGCGGTGCAAAAACCGGCTGCATCTGTGGCACAGAAGGCAGCCGAACCGGTACAGGCACCAGCTCCCAGGAAGGGCTTGTCCGACGAAGAGGTGAGCTCCTATGGCAAGAAAGGCATCAAAAAAGTAGACGAGTTTGTTCAATACCTCAACATTATCAGTGATAAAAGCATTGATCCCGACAAAAAAGACGAAGCGATCGAGCAGGCAGTGAAGCTGTTTTTGGCCGACGCCACCATTGAAGTGTCTTCCGCCAACCGGCAGGGAAAGCGCAAGTATCCTGTCAAGGACTACCTGACGAGGCTCAAACTGCTTCCTTACAGCTCGACCAGCATTGCCTGGAACGAGGTCAATTATGTGAAAGACCTGACCGAGGCGAGTGACGGGAACTACTACGGAACCATTACCGGATCGCAGACTTTCACCGGGTACGGAGCCAACAATCAGGATGTTATGTACAGCGACGTGACCCAGAAAAGCGTGAAAGTGAAGCTGCAATCGTACAAGAAAACGGTGGATGGCCAGCAGACGACAAACTGGGATATTTTGCTGGGTAATGTAGGTATCAGTGTAAATCAATAACCCATGTCACGTGCTGTTCTTTGCGCGCTGTACCTGTGCTTGTCGGTGATGAGCCGGGGGCAATGCCTGCGGATGTATGGCAGCGTTACGGATGCCTACACGGGAAAGGGAATTCCGAATGTATCGATCATACAGAAAATGAAAGGAAAATCGCAGGTGCTTTCCAAAACATCGGCAACCGGATCCTACCGGGTTGAAATGCCTTGTGATGCCCGGGAGCTTACGATGGAGGCACCAGGATATCGCCCGCGGACGCTCCCTTTGAACCTGGCGGGGAAGCCTTCGGATGCCGGGTTTTATGTGCCCGTCAGGCTCGTGCAGATCGATAAGCAGGCGAGCGATCAGCCCTATTTTCAAGAGCAGCAGCAGTATGTTTCCCTCGCCGCCGGTGCGGCAGATGCCCGTCAGAACGCGACACGCTTGTTTGAGGTGGTAGATGCATTGTCGGGGAAGCAGCTGGACGCCGAAGTCTGTTTGTTTTATACCAAAACCGGGGCCAAAGACTGCCGGAAACTGACGGCTGGTCAGCCAGGCTATGAAGTAGTTTTTACGCAAACCGACATTGTCGCGATCGAAGTCCGGGCAAATGGGTATGAGCGCTATTTCGGGAACCTGATCGTGGACAAGCTGGATAACAGGAAAAGCAAATACCAGATCCGCCTGAGCAGCCAGCTGCATCTGATCTCGGTAACGGTTAATGCGAAAGACGGCAAGGTCGGCTGCCGGCTTACGGGTCCCAAACCGGTTGTGATGGCGTCGGACGGCGCGCATTGCTGGGCCGAGGTTCCGGGAAAAGGCGATTATCAACTGGCCATAAAAGGGGCAAATGAAGAACTGCTTTATGCTGCAACCCTCAGCGCGTCGGAAGGACTGAATTTCTATGCTTTGCATATGCCTGCTGCACAAAGCCGAACTGCATTGCGGGCAACGTCATCGTTGCCGTCAGCGGAGCATATCGCGATCCGGCCGCGGACGATCTATTTCGATAGAAGTGACTACAAGCTGAGGCCGGAAAGCAAGGTCGTTCTGGATACGCTTGCTGCATGGCTGCAATCCAATCCTTCGGCCCGCCTCCGGATCACCGGTCATACTGACAACGTGGGCGACAGCCACCTGAACCGCAGCCTTTCGGAATACCGGGCCAGAGTTGCCTACCATTTTATGGAGCAGACCGGGGCCGATGCCAAACGCATGACGTATAACGGCAAGGGTGATGCGTTTCCCGTAGCGCCGAACGATGTGGAAACCAATAAGGAAAGAAATAGAAGAGTGGAGATCGAGCTATTGACCAAACCATAAATTGCTACCCCTATGAGAAAAATATACCTGATGTTATTTTTAATGGGCGCCATCCGCTGCCTGGCGCAAAATCCTACCGATACGATCTATCAGGTGGACAGAACAAAGTTCGCTGCCATTGTCGACGAAGTTTCGGCGGGGGAGGTGGTTTACTTCCTTCCGCAAGACGTTTCGCGCCTGGAAAAGATCCGGATAGCGCGGGAAAAAGTGTGGAAGATCATATATAGTAACGGCGACACCGAAGAATTCAACTCCGCTAAAACGCTCGCGGCCCGGCGGGAGGAAATTTTACCGCAAACACAGGAAAAACCCAAAACGGCTAGCCCGGCCAGCAACAGGCCGGCAGACACCGCGCAGAAGGGCGAAACCGTTGAGGCGGAAAAAGCGGCCAGGGCACCCGAAAGCACGCCGGTTAAGCCGAATGAAATTATCATTAAAATACAGCATGAAACGATTCCCGACGGCGCCCAGAAAGATACCCGCCGGGAGTACAAGAACTATGTTGGTTTTCGTTTTGGCGGCTCGATGACTTCCTTTTACAAGGATAAAATCGGCTTTCCGGGTAAGCCTTTCTATAACTGGGAAACCGGCCTGGGGATCAGCCTGGCCAACACCAAGCATTACAATGCCAGGTTGGAGCTGGTGTATGCCAATAAGGGTTCGCGGGAAACCGTCTCGGAACAGGGTGTAGATGTAACGACCCGCACCAAGCTCACCTATTTTCAGGGTAACCTGCTACCGCTCATTTTAAAAGCCGGAGCGCGTAAGCTGAATCCGGTGATCGGTGTAGGTGGCTACTATGCTTACCGGTTCAGGCATACTTCCGAATACAAGGAGGGAGATGACGATTATCAGCCGGATGACATTACCCAGGAGGCGATCGACAATCAATTCGACTACGGGCTGTGCGCCATGCTGGGGTTCTATTCCGGGCATAAGCCATTGCTGGAATTCAGGTATGAGCACGGACTTGCGGATGTGATGAAAGGGCTCAATATCAAAAACAACGGGCTGAGCGTATCCCTCTTTCTCTCTTTTTAATCATCGTTCAATCAAATCTTATGCGTTACTTAACCCTCTTCCTGTTAGCATTGGCTGTCATGCAAGCCAAAGCGCAGACTGCTTCCGACCGGATCTTCAAAATCGATCAGACGACGATTGAAGTGGTGGTCGATGAAATCGGCGAAACGGAGATCATTTACTTTTTACCCAAAGACACCGCCAAACGGACCACATTGCGCATACCGCGTAAGCAGGTATGGAAGATCGTGTATGAAAGCGGGGAGACGGAGATCATCAACACGCCTGTCGCCACACCGGCACCTGCGCCAGCGGCGGCCCAAGTGGTGGTGGCTAAGCCGGACCGTCTTTTTCTGACCAACAAAACAATGATTACCGGAAGGGTCATTGCCGTCACCGATCAGAAGATCACCTACCGCCGCCAGGACGCCGGCCCGGTGTATGAGCTCACGAGAAAAGAACTGCTGCGGGTGGAGTACAGCGACGGACATATTGAAAATTTCGAACCGAAAGTGGCCGAGTTGGATGGCGCGCGCCAGGTGGAAGGGGAGCAGGCCGTAGCGACAACTAAAAAGGCAAAGGCCGATCTGCTGTCGAAAATATCCGTCACAGCCGGAGTCGAAGGAAATTATCTGGTTGGGTCAAAAATCTGGACCGACGACGAGAAAGGGGCTGGGCTGCGCACCGCATTGGGAGGAAGTGTGAGGGGTAACTATCAGATCAGCAGGCTATTCGGTGCTTACCTGACATTGGGGTATAGCAAAGCATCGGTCCTGAAAAGCTACCTAAGTGGTGAGGAGGTTCTTTACAAACAAGACCTGAGTTTGTCGGGCCCGAGCGCTGGGCTGGGTATCAAGTATTTCCTGAAAGAATCGGTGTACCTGCATGTGGAAGGTAGAGGGAATTTCCTGAAAATGAAGATTTCGGTTTCGGAAGACGGTGAAAAAGCCGAAGATCAATTGTCGGCTACCTGCCCTTCATTTGGAGGGGGCATTGGCGTTACGCGGAAAATTGCAAAGGTGATCCTGGAAGCAGACGTCCATTATCAAATGATGAAGAGCGCTTTCAAACCGACCAGCGAACCCATTCATATGGTCGGTGTAAGGCTGGCAGTGGGGATGGGGTTACCTTCAAAAAAATCAAGATGAATACCATGAACATTTGGCAGGCAAGCAGCAGGGTAACGATTTTCGTATTGTTGATATGCCTAGTCTGCATAAGACCAGCCACGTCGGGCACGACGGATTCGCTGACCACCAGGGACAGTCAGGAAATCATACATCTCGCCAAAAGGAAGGTCGAGAAAGGGTTAAGCGATTTGCTGAACACGGTGGCCTTCGAAGACCTGGGCGAATTCGAGCGCAAGGCCCTGCGGACGGACAGTTATGGTAACTCGGTGAATAAGCTGTTTTATGACGAAAAAGTAATCATTGAGGACGACGTGAACCCGGAACACGCATCGGCCAAAACCAGTGCGGACCTGACGGTGGAACGGTACCTGGCCGACTTCGAGCTGTTTTATCCCAAAAGTATCGACCGGACGATCTCTTTTACCGATTTTGAGGTCAGTAATGTAAAAAAGTCGGAATACTACTATGTGAAAGTGTATTTCAAATCCGCCTTCTCAGGGCAACATACGCAAATAAAGGTGCCCTACCGGCAGGTGCACCGGGTGGCCGAAGTACGGGCCGAGCGGAAGGGCAAAAAATGGTTGACCTACATTACGCGCGTCGGGTTTGCGGCCGATGGGGACTCGGCTCAAAACCCTTTGAACGATGCCGTCCTCGCCAGAGGCGAAGCGGCCGGTGATAGCAGCCGGCAGCTTACAGAAACGGAAAGTGCTGCCGAAACGGCAAGGAATAAAGAGCGGGAAGCTGAGCGGAAGGCATTGGAAGAATACAATAAATGGCTCAACGAAGGAGACAAAGCCTTCGCTTCGAAAGACTACGATAAGGCTTTGGAAGCATATACCGAGGCTGAAAAACGGAATGATTTCGACGATTTGCTGCCTCGCCGAAAGATATACCAGGTCAAGCGGGCATTTGAAAAAGAGAAGCAAACGGCGGTGGAGCTGCTTCGGGAATACCTTGCAAAGGGAAATATAGCCCAAAAGACAAGGAACTATTCGGAAGCGATCGGTTACTATAAAAAGGCCTTTGAACTGAAACCCGATTCCGTTGCATTGGGCGAGACGATCAGAATGCTCAATCAAAAATCCAGCGTTAAAACCGAACTGGACGAAAAATTCAATCTCGGGAAATATGCGGAGGTGATAAAGGATTATTCACGCATTCTAAAAAAGGAGAAGGATAATTCAGACTATTATCTGGGCAGAGGTTTGGCATATGTGGTTACCGGTGATCTGGACAGGGCGTTGAAGGATTTCAGCAAAGCCATTGAACTGGATTTTGCCAATCTGGCTGCGCTGAAAGCCAGGGCAGATCTGTATGCGATGAAAAAAGACTTTCCCAAAGCGGCCGCCGACCTGACCAGCTACCTGAATATAGACCGTACCGCCGCCGATATTCATAACAAACGTGCCAAACTGCGGATCCTGACACGCAACACGAACGGCGCATTGGAGGACTATGCCAGGGCGATCGAGCTGTTTCCCAGGAATGCGGGGCATTATTTCGACCGGGCAATGCTTCACGTGCAGACAGAAAGTTACCCGGCTTCCATTGTCGATTTTTCGAATGCCATTAACCTGAACAGTACCTATGCCGAAGCCTATTATCAGCGCGGGTTGTCCAATATCAGGCTCAATGAAGTGAAACTGGCGGGAGCGGATTTTGCACAACTCAGGAAATTAGCGATCACCCCGGAGCAAACCGAGCAGATCTCCTCCATTGCGAGCCAGTACTTCGGGATTGCTTTCAAGGCGCTCAGCGAGAAAAAGTACCAGCAGGCGGTTCAGGATTTCGACAACGTGATCAGCATCCTGCCCACGCACGCGGACGCCTGGTACCACCGGGCAAAAGGGCTTGAAAATGTGGCCGACAGCCTCGCCGCGATGGAGTCGTACGATATGGCCATCCTGAACCGGTCCGATTTCGGGGAAGCTTATCATGACCGGGCCAGACTATGGTTTGACATGAAGAAATACGAAAATGCGGCAAACGATTATGGCAAGGCTTTCGAAATCGAGGCAACGAACTTTCGGGCGGCCAAGGGGCTGGCAGACGCGCTATTTGCATTGCAATCGTATGAAAAGGCCATCATCGCTTACGAGATCATCAAGGCCAATGAAAAGAAAATGGGCAAGATGCTTACTGACTTTGAGCTGGCCAGCGCCTACAACAAGCTCGGATTCTGCTACCTGCAAACGCAAATGGTTAGCAAGAGCATTGAAGAATTCGACCGGGCGATCGACAAAAACGCCACATTTTCGGACGCGTATTTTAATCGGGGGCAGGCCTATGAACTGGGAAACAGCCTGCGCAGGGCAATCAGCGACTATAAAAAGGCAGTTGCTTTGGATACGCCGAATCCAGGCAAGCACTTATCGCTCGGTACGGCATGCTACAAGGACGGGGATTACGAGGAGGCCATTAAAGCATTTACAGCCGTGGTCGAGCATGATGTGTCCAATCGGTGCTGTCAGGCTACCGCCAGGGCCCGGAGAGCCGACTGCTATGTGATCACCAAGCAATACAGGAATGCAACCGAAGATCTTATAACCGCCTTTGGGCTCGACTCCGCCTCCCGCACCTCCGACGCATTGTACAATATCGGGATCGCCTTCCTTCACCAGAAGCAGCCGGACCAAAGCATTCGGTTCTTGTCGGAGGTAGGGAACAGAGACCGGCTCAAAGGTCAGTCGTACTACGCGATCGGATGCGCCTACGTGTTGCAGCGTAAGCAGGAGGAGGCATTGAAATGGTTTGAGAAATCATTCCAGACCGGGCTGATCACAAAGTCTTACATCCGAAAGGACAAGCTGCTGGAAGGTATCGACAAATCCTTCGCCGGTACTTCGGCATTCAAGGAGCTGGTGAACCAGCATGTGATTAAATAAGTCAACCTGAAACAACATTAAAATGCGATACATCTATTTTTTGCTCCTCCTGATTGCAGCCTTTCCTGCAAATGCTCAAAAAGAAACGGATTTGATATTGAAGTTGGACCTCACTTCCATTGCCGCGATTGTGGATGAAATAGGAGATAAGGAAATAACCTATTTTTTGGCGACGGATACAGCCCGAAAATCCCCGCTTCGCATAGCGCGCTCGAAGGTGTGGAAAATTGTTTTTGCAAATAACGACATTGAAATCATCAACACTCCGGTCGCCGCGACTGCGCCGGAGGAAACCAGGCAGAACGAGGCGGTGCAGCAGGAGAAGCCCTTGATGCCGGAGAAGCCTAAAAAACCTGTTACAACATCTGACAAGAGAAATAACAGGTTATTAGCAGGAGGAAGTCTGACGAGAGAGGACTTTGGATATGGTACGTCGATGGGCCCTTACAGATACCATTCCGGTTTTAAGGTAGGGTATGAGCGTTTTGCATTTCAGAAAAAGAACCGTCCCGGTGGCAAAAAATCGAATGCAGGCTTGGGTGTGGAGCTCAACAACTTTTTCGAATACTACCAGGAAAGAAGCGACTTTACTTTAAAAAATGATTCTTATACCGGTAGCAAGCATTTTCTAAGTCCCTACATTTTCAGGGAGTTTGATATTAAGAACATCATTACGCTGGGGCTCCAAGCCGGGCCGTTCGCTTCGCTTGCCTGGGTGAAATCTGCAAGTAACAACGACATTAACCCCAACAAGTCGGCAGTGAAAATGGGCGGGGGACTGCATTCCGGCGAATACATTCAAAAGTATCTGGCCAAAGACCGCTTTGGTAGAAGAACCCTGTACATCCGGGTTGGGCTGGATCAATACCTCATACCGGAGTTGGGTTTTAACAGCTCTTTCTCGATTTCATTTGGTTTCTAAAAATTACAAGTCATGAGACGAACATTTACAGGTTTATCAGCCTATTTGATAATAGTATTCATTGCACTCGGATGCAATAGCGATTTTATGTACGACGATCTTGATGATCTGTCCGAAAAAATAAAAGCAAAAGATAAGGTGGACCCTGGCCCGGGCGCAGGAGCCTGCCCGATAGGGGTTTGGAAGGCACTTGCATGTTCGGGGAAATATACGATACTGAGATTTAACAGTAATGGAACCGGTGCATTCGAAAGGCCGGATTGCAATGGGATCTGCACCAATCTGATTTTCAATTTCAAGTATACGATCAGCGGTTCTACGGCCACACTGACCTACACCACTACGGAGGAAACTTATTGCACGGGATATGCCACCCAACGACCGGATGTACCTTCTCCCCGGACGTTCGGAGGGAGTTTCAGCTGTTCGGGTGGCCAGTTGAAACTGAACTTCGGCACCGGTGACCAGGTCTACACCAAATGATCGCATCTTCGTTGAGCATAACATCAATGGGCTGTATCGCTCTTCATGATACAGCCCATTGCGTTAGTGCTTAAGTCCGCGCAGCCTATTCCACGGCGAGCTTTTGGCTTTGCTTCAAACCACGGTCATCAGTCGTTCTTAAAACATAAAGCCCGGCGGGTATATGCGCAATGTCCAGTTCAAGTGACTTTTCGCCTTTTAAATTGGTCTTTGTCATTTGTACTTTTCCGGTTTTGTCCAGCAATTCCACGAGCGAGATCCGTTCCCCTTGAACATGCACCGTTTTACCGGCAGGATTTGGCATGGCTGTGATCTCGTCTCCCTGGTCGGTCGTAGCGGAGAGGATCTTCGAAAAGGCAAAAGTTCCGTCCATATCTACCATTCTCAACCGGTAATAGCTCAGTCCCCGCAGCGGTGCCGTGTCGTCGAAAGTGTACTCTTTTAAATTACTTTTTGCGGTGCCATGCGTGACCCCGATCGAGGCGATTCCTTCGAATGCCTTCCCATCTCCGCTTCGCTCAACCACGAATTTGTCTGCATTGACTTCCTCGCTGGTCTGCCATTTGAGCGCAATCTGCGCTTCCGAGTGGCTCAATGCAAAGGAATGCAAAGTCACCGGGAGGGGAGAGATGATTTGAAAAGTGTGTTCAACCACATTGAGTCCGTACGCAACCGAAAACTTCCATTTGCCTAATGTCGAAAATGTGCTGGTTGGAAACTGATAATAATACCAGGCGTTGGAATAGAAATTATTGACGGTATTAAATGTCAATTGGTAGACGGGGGTACCCGAGGGGTCAGTCAGCTTGACCTGCGCCTGCGTGTTGGGCATATTGTCCCGCAGGAAAATGGGGAGGTAGACCGGATCTCCGATAACGAATTGAGTTTGGGTCAATGATTTTTCCTGGTCGTGGCAGCCGTAGGGCGTGGGTATGCCCGAGGACGACGTAACTTTGTTGACCATCGGGACATAATAGGGCTGTTGCGAAGTCCAATAGGATTTATCACCCAATGGATTGCATGTGCCGTTCCAGGGATCGATCAGCGACGTGTAGCTGTCGTCGCTCCAAACTTCGAAATGCAGGTGCGGCCCGGTGGACATCCCCGAACTTCCGACTACGCCCAGGAATTCTCCTTGCGATACGCTTTCGCCAACCGCCTTGGTAGTCACGCTTCCGTTTTTCAAATGGCCGTACCAGCAAACGGTTCCGTCGGTGTTCTGCACGTAAACCGCATTCCAGTTGCAGGTCGTGCAAAAGCTGCAACTTTTGTCGTCATTACCATCGACCTTCCCGATGATGACGCCATTCGAGGCCGAGATCACCTCCACTGCATTGGCGGCCATCTTTTCCCAACCGTAAGGAAACAGTCCGATGTCGGTACCTTTGTGGGTATCGTAGGTACGCTGGTTGCACATGTAGTCCTGTAAACCGGTGGTCGGGTCCCTGTCAATGTAATTGCCGATCTCATAAAAGCCGGGGTCGTTGAAACCCACTGCCTGCCGGAGCGGGAAGATGAAATTCGAAGTATTTTCCAGCGCATTATTCAGCTTGTTGTTTTTCCCAATCTTTAACCTGCGGCTGTTTTCCCGTAAAGTGCTGATAATGGCCTTGCGCTGGCTTTCGGTGATTTCAATGTGGTCGGTTTCCGCTGCCGGCTGAAATCCCCCGAATTGCGCTTGCGCGGGGAATTGAGCGAATACTTGTGAGGCCGGTAGTTGTAAAACTGACAGAAGGAGGCAGAGGTAGATACGTTTCATACTTATGTGATTGATGGTCACACAAATTTCGACCCGCCAACGACGAGTCCGCAATACCCCGATCGGGGTATTGCGGTCACCTCCTGCCCATAAAATCTGGCCGGCGACGGCCTGCATGCCGATTCCGAATCAATACCGGAGGTCGGAAAAGATCAGAGCGCTGGAACAACTGTCCATGCACCGTACCCGCATCTTAGTCCCTGGAGCGGATGACGAACGCCTTTAATACAGCCATCTTGCCCTCACGAAACCGCCAGACGTCACAGTAAGTGTAGTCGACCGCTTTTCCGTCTTCGTCCTCCATGGTGATTTTGCCGAGTGCAGTCACAAATTCCTTTTCGGCGATCAGATTCTCGACCGCGAACTTTGGCGGCTTCACGTATGCCGTCGCCATATACTCCCGGACAGCCTCCTTTCCCCGCAGAATTTGTTCACCTACAAATGTCCATTCCGTGTCATCGGTACAAAAGGAAAGGAATCCTTCATAATCGCCTTTGCTGATTGCGGCATTTGCCTTTTCCAGTATTGCTTTGTTTTCCGGATCCATGAGATAATGCAGGTTTGGAATAAAATCTATAAAAAACCATTCCTCCGCCGGCCTATGCAATTAGCTAGTAAAGCCTGAACTCGCTCAGGTGGACATCCACCAGCAACGGTTCTGGTTGAAGCGGTGTGTTATCCTCTTGTCTTACGTATACACGCCTGCGGGTGGGAAACATGATTCCCTGAACTTCCGTGTACCCGGAGAGATAGTGTGCGCTGGATACGTTCCCGGAAATTTCGACATTGTAATCGTGCCTGCGGATAAGACCGGCTTGGTCGATGTAAAAGGTCTGCACGGTGCTGTGTGTGGCGATCGCGCCGGGAAACGTGACTACGAGCCTGCGCCATTGTTCGCCATTTTCCTCCCAGGGCTCTATTTCGCTGCTTTGGTAACCTTCATCAGCAAAATTGAAAGGTGCATTGAGATAGGTCCAGATGGCATAACCTGCAAAATAGAAGGCCTGCGGGCGTGTCCAGGGGGTTGCCCTGATGTGTCCGTCGAAAGAGCTCCGGGGATGCAGCAGCTCCTCAATGGTTTCGCCGGAT
This sequence comes from uncultured Dyadobacter sp., assembly GCA_965649915.1. GTDB lineage: Bacteria > Bacteroidota > Bacteroidia > Cytophagales > Spirosomataceae > Dyadobacter. The sequence goes on along the minus strand of CBFGMV010000003.1, from coordinate 50,629 downwards.
CTTTTTTCAAGCGCCACACGATCCGGTTCAAAGGTGATCTGGATTTGTTTATCGTAGTTTGGCTGATACAGCACGGCCTGCCTGCGGGTATCGGCGATCGCATGGATGTCGGCCAGAATGCCGGGTTGTTGTTTGCGTTCCCAGGTCAAACCGCCCGCTTTGACGGTGGCTGAGACCTTCGTGTATTTTTTCCAGTTTTCGATGCCGCCGTTGGCGTCGATTGTCAGTGACAACAGGTCTTTCATTGTGATGATTATAGATTGGTTAATGGATTATTATTTGTGACGGATCAGGCAGGTGCAGGTACTGTGGGCATAGGTATTGCCGTCGCGATCCAGCAGGCGACCCTCCACCACGCCCGTACTTCGGCCCCCGTGAATCATGCTGCCTTTCGCGAAAAGCGGTTTGTCTCCGAGTGTCACTGCTTTGACAAAATTCACTTTTAATTCCAATGTGACATAACTGACACCTGCCGGCAGCAGGGTTTGCAGCGTGCAGCCCATGGCAGTGTCAAGAATCGCTGCAATTACACCGCCATGCACAATGCCGATGGTGTTGAAGTGGTACTCCTGTGGCTCAAACGGGAAAGTTACTTCACCTGGCTTCACTTCGCATGTGCCGAACCCCAATGTATTCGCAAGTGGCGGTAATGGCATCTGGCCGGCATTGATCGCCAGCAGGTGATCGATTCCGGAAAGTGTCCCGATCTTTTCGGCGACTTCCGTTGGGTCTGCCCATTCATAGGTTCTGGTTCTGATGGTCGTGTTCATGGCTTTATGGTTAAATGGTTAAAATAGACCAATCGGTATATTTACGATTAAAAAAAATGCTGGATCAGCTGTGTTGGAGGAGGAGAGATACTTTTGCCTGGCCGGATGTAAATGCTTCGAGATTTTCATGGTTGCTTAATGCTTTTGGATAAGGAGGGCAAATATAGAGAAAATAAACCAGTCGGTATATTTTTATAGCTGACAATTAAATTTTGTGTGAATTTGAAATTCGCTTAAATCCGCGATGGAGCGAACCGGCCTTGGCTTATCTATTCAGGGGAGTTCAAAGGTGTAGATCAGAAGCGTCACGCTTGCGGCACCGGTTTTATGGCTGCCTTACATATCAAAACGATCGTCGCAGAATACTTTCCCGTCGGAGCCGGTCAGGGTTACATAATCGACTTCGCAGAGGCCGTTGGAGATGAACGACAATCCAGTAACCAATTTTACGGTGTTCCGGTAGCTGGCTTTAAATGCCTCCCTGCCTGCGATTTTGATCCTGACTTCCTTGTTTCTAACCGTTAATTCCACATCGGTCCATTGCGTCACATCGTATCCGATCGATGTCAGGTCGGCCTCCTTTCCATTGATTTCAAGTTCGCTAAACCGGAGAGAGGCATGATTGGCGCACCCTTTTGGTGTGCTTTTCATCATGATGACATTGTACTGGCCGTATACTTCAATCGTAATGTAGGGGCAAAGCGTATTTCTCACTTCCTTCATCCGTACCCTCGTTTTCAATGTGAAGTTGTCGCTGTCGACATCGTGCCGCGACGGGAAATAGGAGTAGAGGTAAATTTTTTCCTGACTGATGTCAATTTTGTTCTGATGAAGCGCTTCGCTCGAAATAGCCAGACTTCCCTGTTTGATAAAATGCTTTGTTTTAATGTATTCCGTCCGGTACGCAGTTCTGTTTTCATTGGCATAAAAAAACCACCGGTCTGTCGGGATATTCACATGCGCTGTTTTGATAATGGAATCGTTGGCGATGAGTTTGGCGATGTGGTAACCAGGCTCGTAGTAGATATCCGTCAAGGTATATTTGTTTCTGTAAACCCTCACTTTTCGGTTTTTATCCCAGGACTGCTGAATAAAAAAACTGTCCGCAGTAACCTCGTCGACATTGTAATTGAACACAACCGAATTAGGTAAATCATTATCCGTGGTTTTCCGCGCCGAAAATGAAGCTTTGGCGAAATGATTGACCGGTTCGTTTGGAGCGTACAAATAGTAACCACTTATAAAAACGGTTGCAAGCAGCAGGGTGATCCATCCGGGATAAGCCCAGCTTTTCCACCGCCGTTTTGGCAATGAACCGGTTTCGTCCGGCTCTGCCACTTCCGTTGCCTGCGGTAATTCAGCTGCTCCCGGGGCCCCGGCGCGCTGTTTGATGAATGCCGCTTTATACGCCGGCCAGCTATCAAAATGGTGGTAATTAGCGATTGCATGGAGCGTTGCCGTCTGGGGCGACCGGCTGAATGCACCTTTTGAGAGGCGCCTGATGGTGGTTCCGCTGATAAATATCCCAGACTTTTTTTCAATCTCGTCGCTGATGTGTTCGAAATTTCGCTGGGTCATCAGGCCGGCGTCGTCATAGCCATTGGCTTTGAATATTTCCAGTAAGGTCAACTGTACGATGTCCTGCTCATTCATTCGATAACCCTGTTTTCAAATTGTTCGGTTTTGTTAAGGTTTTGCCCGGGTTTTGTCCGGGATACTCACAGGGCTTTCCCATTACTTTGGAGCCATCAAATCTTAACAAATCAAGCATATATGACAAATTTAAAACTTTACGGCCGGGTGTTTTTTGGTATCGGGGTAATCGGAATAGGGTTACTGCATTTCTTCTTCGAAGGCATCCGACCGCTCCTGATGCCGGTGCCTGCCGAATCGGTTGCCCACCTCTCGATCCTCATTTACCTTCTTGCAATTTACATTCTCGTATCCGGTATTTTGATTTGCATCGGCAAGAATACCCGGGACGTCGCGCTGTTGCTGGGCGTTGTTTTCCTCATCTTTTTTCTCGTGGGTCATTTGCCTTCCCGTTTGCAGAACCACCCCGAGATCAGGGGTGCCTGGATAGACGCAATCAAAATAGTTGCGCTCTCCGGGGGCGCTTTTACAATGGCGCTGGCATTTCCCGAAGCCAAGACCAGTAAGTTTTTCGATACACTTCACAAAATGGCACCTTTCGGGATATATTTCTTTGCCATTATGCTTTGCATCTTCGGTTACGGACACCTGGTGAATGCACAGAATGTCAGTGGACTGGTGCCGAAATATATACCCTGGCCGGTCTTTTGGACCTACATTTCAGGCATTGGCCTGGTAGGCTCCGGTATATCCTTTTTGATCAATCGCATGGTGAAATGGGTCGGACTGCTACTGAGCGCTGTGCTCTTTTTATGGCTTATCCTACTACATCTTTACTACGCCATTCGGTTCCCCTTTTTCAGGGACGGTGAGAACATTATCGGGTCTTTTGTGTGTCTTGCTTTTTGTGGTATCGCACTCGTGATTGCTTCCAGCTCTTCAAAGACAGAAGCATTAAAAGTAAGTGCCGGATACGCGCACTGAGTTGTGCCGGCAAGTGCCCTATGAGAAGAACTTGACAAGGTCGGGAAACTCCCGGCCTTTTTTTTAAAAATAAGACTTGCGCAATTAAATGATTGCGCATATATTTGCAATCATTTAATTGCATGACATGATTTTAAGACGAGACGTTTTTCAGGCCATTGCCGACCCCACGCGCAGACAAATCATTGACCTCCTGGCGGATCAACCCCTCAATCTGAACTCGATTGCGGAAAGGTTCGACGTCAGCAGGCAGGCCGTCTCGGTTCACGTAAAGATCCTTTCGGAATGCGGTTTGATCGTAATCAGGCGGCAGGGAAAAGAAAGGTATTGCGAGGCCCAACTCAACAAACTGGGTGAGGTGGCTTCCTGGACCGAGCAGTACAGGAAACATTGGGAAGGCCGATTTGCAGCACTTGATACTTATTTAAATACACTAAAAACCAACAAAAGCTAAAATGGAAAAAGACCAAACCGCGACCGCCATTGCACCGGAACATGTGAGGATCACACATATTTTCGACGCCGGTATTGAAACGGTGTTCAGTGCCTGGACCGATCCCGCGCATTTGCCTGCCTGGTACGCCCCCGATGGGTGCACGATTTCATTCCGGAAACTGGATATTCGGGAAGGCGGTAGCTATCATTCCTGCGTTTTCAGTCCCGGCCACGGTAATTGCTGGTGTAAGGGCACCTATCTCGAATTCGACGCGCCCCACAGACTTGTTTTTACCATGGAGGTCACCGATGAGCAGGGCAATGACGTAGCGCCTTCCAGCGTCGGTATGCCTTCGGACTGGCCTGCCCGGACTACCGTAACGGTGGATTTCAAGTCGCTGGGAGCAAAAACGGAAATGACACTCTACCAGACAGTTGATGCATCGCTTGCCAAGTCAACCGGAGCATTTCCAAGCTGGATTCAAATGTTCAACCGTCTGAACGAACAGCTATGAAACGGATACTGATCATGCCGCTTTTTTTACTGTGCTACACAGCTCCCGCGCATCCGTCTTTTGAAAAGGACAAGCCCCGTGAGAACGCCATTGCGCCTTCGGTACCGTCTAAAAGCGGTTATTCGAATGTGAACGGGATCAAGATGTACTACGAAATTTACGGTGAGGGAGCGCCGCTTGTTCTGATTCACGGAGGAGGCTCGACCATAGAGACGACGTTCGGGCGCATTATTCCCATGCTCGCACGGCGAAGACAGCTCATATGCGTCGAATTGCAGGCGCACGGACGAACCACAGACCGCGCCAAGCCGCTTTCATTTGAGCAGGACGCAGATGACGTTGCCACTTTGTTGGGTAATCTGGGCATTCCAAAGGCCGATTTTTTTGGATTCAGCAATGGAGGGAACACCGCCCTTGAAATTGCTATCCGGCATCCGGAAATATGTAACAGGATCGTCGCCGGATCATTTTTGTTGAAGCGGAACGGGACATTCCCGCAATTTTGGGAGTCCATGAAAAACCCGGATTTTGCACAAATGCCTCAGCAATACAAGGCCGCATTCCTAAAAGTGACACCAGATACGGCCAAACTGATGAATCTCTTTCAAAAATGCGCCGGGCGAATGAGCAACTTCCGGGACATGACCGACCAGGAAATCCAATCCATCAAAGCGCCGGTATTGCTGGTCAATGGAGATGCCGACGTGGCCAGTTCGGAGCATGTGGTCAGTATTTCAAAGCTGATCCCGTCGAGTCATATCGCGATCATGCCGGGCGGCCACGGTGCCTATATCGGGGAAATTATGGCCCTTCAATCCGACGATAGCCTCTACCGGTCATTTGTGCCGATTCTGGAAAAATTCCTGGACGGAAAACCGTAACGCGGAGCCGGTCGGGTCGGTCATTACGATTGAAAATTTAGAGCAATCCGCTTAGTAAAACCCAAAAGTGTAGCTGCCCCAGTAACTCTGCCAGTCAGCCTGCTTGCGATCGCTGTTTGGAACCATATGCACTGTACTGATCATCCATTTTCCGGTTTGATCGATTGGGAAACTAACCTCCCCGTCCCGGTTGCTTCTAAGCGTGTCATTTGTTGTGCTGCCTTCCATCGAATGCCAGGCCAGTACCAATGCATGGGTTAAAGGCTTGTTGTCGAACAGGACCTTAAAGGTGACCGGGCCTTTCGCTGTTTGGGCGTAGGGGTTTTTAGCAGGAATGATTTCCAGCCGCATCCCTGTATTGATCGCATAGGACTCGTCGGTTTGCTTTCCTACCTGTACCAGCGTTTTGACACACCGTTGGTACAACTCCCTTCCCGCTTTCGAGCTATCCTTGCTTTGCGCCCGGAGTTGGATAATGTGGTCCAAACCTTCCGTTCGGAGGTATTCATTGAACTGCGGGGCTTCAAGTTCGATAAATTTGGAAGTGTTATTAAATGCGATCAGGTGGCTGCCTTCGGTTGCGAATGCAATGTCGATACTACTGAGGCTATCACCATAAACCTTGCTGCGAATGTCCTCTTTCCGACCGTTTCCATAATGGTCAAGTTTTAAGATTTTGTATTTGTGCCCGTTTGAATGGTCGCCTTTGTAGTCCTCGCCAACCATCAGGTCTATGCGGACTTTCTCGTCTTTTTTAAGCCAGAATTTAACAGGTTCCAACCAGAATTCGTGCGCGAATACCAGGGAGCCAAATAACAATAAGCCGGTCAGGGGAAGTAGTTTCTGAATTTTCATAAAATGTGACTTTCAACGCGCAAATTAAGGTATATCTCAGGAATTGCTATATTTGCCGGCATATAGATGCGTACGGTTATACTCTACATATGGCTCATCACGACTGTCCTCCCGACGTTTAGTCAGTGGGGGACCATCGCGTATTACCAGATCAACAAAGCGTACATCACCCGGGTACTTTGCCAGAACCGCGACAAACCGCAGCTGCATTGTAACGGACAATGCTATCTGGCAAAAAAGCTGAAAGAGCAGCAGGAAAAGCAGGATCAGAAGACCAGCGAACGTGTTGAAAGCATTCCATTACTTCAACTATTTGCTTCTCCCGTCGCATTCTTCGAGTTTTTGCCGACGCATTTTTCAAAGCATCGGCAGCTTACTTTCTCGTATCACCTGGCCAGCTATCAGGCCCCGCTTTCGATCCTTGTCCCACCTCCCTGCGCGTAGCACGACTTCGTTGTTGTACACGCTTATGGCTCCGGTGATCTTGTCTGGTCACCCGGATCATAGCATCTTTTTCACATCAGGACATCGTCATGCGCCTGTTCCGGAAAACGGGATAGGAGGCAGCTCAACAGGATCATTCAATGAAAATCAAATACCTACTTCTGTTACTTTTCATCATCAATACTTCTCTGCAGTCCTTTGCCCAGCCGGGGCAGGGCATGCTGAATGGACGCATCGTTAATGCAGCGCAGCAGGCCCTGTCCGGTGCCTCTGTCGCCTTGCAGGGGACATCGCTGGGAACCATTACGGATGCCGATGGCCAGTTCAGCCTGACGGGCATCACACCGGGATCTTACATTCTTTCTGTTTCCAATGTCGGTTACACGGCCCACACGCAAAGTCTCCGGATCTCAAAGGGCAAAAATCCTTTTCTCAATCTGCAACTTTCAGAAAGCCGACAGGAGCTGGAAGAGGTGGTGGTGAGTACGGCCAAGAACCGCTACCAGGTATTGTCATCCGGCAGTTCCACCCGCACGAACACGCCTCTGCTTGCTACACCGCAGTCGGTGCAGGTAATGTCTTCCGAGGTGCTGCGCGACCGGCAGGCGTTTACTTTGAACGAGATTGCGGGCTCTTTCACGGGTATGAAGGCCAATAATGGCAACGGCAACTTCCAGATCCGCGGATTTACCGCTTATTCGCCCAATGATGCCAGTTTTTTGCTTTACAATGGCATACGGGGAAACCTGTTTCTGTGGAGTCAGCAGCCATTGCTTTATAATATCGAATCCGTGGAGCTGCTCCGGGGGCCGTCGGGCGCCCTCTTTAGTGAAGGCTCGCCGGGAGGGGTGGTCAATTTTGTTACCAAAAAGCCTTTGTCCGAAAAGCGGGCGAGTGTAGACCTGTCGCTGGGCAGCTGGGGCTTCGGGCGGGCGTCGGTGGACTTTACCGGGCCGCTTGATCGTAAGAAAAAGCTGTTGTACCGGGCGATTGCCGGCTACGACCGCACGGAAAGTTTCAGGAATTATCAGAAGAAAAGTAATGTATTCGTAGCTCCGTCGCTGACTTACCTGATCAGCAGAAGGACTTCGCTGAATCTGGAACTGAACTATGCCTATGCAAAGGCTGTGCAGCAGTATGACAATGGGAGCTTCATTTATACCAGGCCCGACGGTAGTTTCGATTTTAACCATTACTCCAATAAGCTGACCATCCAAAGTCCGACCGACTATGGTAAAACGCATAACACATCGGCGACATTAACCTTTGACCACCAGATTAACGACAATCTCAAACTTACGGTCGTAGAGCGGGCCGTGCGGAATGTGCTGGATTTTACCGACCATATCCCGGTGGGTAGGATCCGTAACGACTCGATCAGCCGAGGATACCAGGATTGGCTGACCGACAGGTTCAGTTTGCAGACCACCGCTTTTGCCACTTACAGCACCAAAACAGGTGCGGTAGGTCATCAGATCATCGCGGGCACCGATTACAACCGTTACGGGTGGACCCAAAATGATTATCAATACAAATCCTCCACCCGCATTTCCATCCTGAACCCGGACTATTCCGGCAGCATCCCCGACGCTTCGGTCCCTGCCGACGAGTCCGACGACAACAAGCGCATTACCAACCTGATCGGAGGCTACATTCAGGATCAGGTGAGTGTGGGCAGTAAGCTGAAAATACTGGCTTCGCTGCGTTATGATCATTACAACGGGAAGGAAACGCCATTGTCGGACCGGGACAACAAACAGGGGGACGAACTGCAAGCCTCGGGCTGGATTCCCCGGATAGGGCTGGTGTACCTGCCGGTAAAAAACGTATCGATTTATGGTACTTATCTGAAATCTTTCAATCCGCAGACTTCCAACAATGTGCTTGCCGGCGGGCCATTCCCGACCCGGAAAGCCACCCAGTATGAAGTAGGTTCGAAGGCTGATTTGTTGAGCAGCCGTTTGTCGGCCACCCTATCCTTGTACCAGATCAATTACGCAAACATACTGACAGCCGCGCCCACGGAAGAAAACTCTCACCGGCAGGCGGCGATCGACGGTACGCGCAGCCGGGGAGGGGAGTTCTCGGTGACCGGGAATCTGAATGCGCTCAGCCTGATTGCGGGATACGCTTTCAACGAGCACGTGCTGGTGAGTACGACTACTTATGGTAAAAAGGGGGACCGGTTTGCCAACGCGCCCAAACACCAGATCAACTTTTGGGGAAAATATTCGCTTCCTGCCCATGTGCTCAAAGGTTTTAGCGTGGCCGCGGGTGTTCGCTACGTGAGCGATCAGGTAGGTTTGCTCAGCAATCAAAATTTTGTTTTTCCTTCTTACACGGTGCTGGATGCAGCGCTTTCTTATCAATACAACCGTTTTCAGGTCCAGCTGAACGCATACAATCTGACCAACAAGCATTATTTTACCGGAAGCCGTTCGGGGGTGACTTTGGCCGGGTTAGGCGATCCGTTTAATGTGAGGCTAGGGGTTAGTTATCAGCTTTGGTAATTTCAATTCATTAACAATCAGTTTGCTATGAAGAAATCGCCATTGCGACGAACCCTTTTTAAGCTGCATAGCTGGCTTGGACTGTTTACGGGCGTATTTTTGATTTTACTTGGATTGAGCGGCTCCGTTCTGGTTTTCAGAACGGAGCTCGATCAGTTTTTTAACAGGGACCTGCTTCACGTAGCGCCTTCGGAAGACAAGCATACGGCCTTGAAGCGCTGTTACGAGCACATTACCAGCCGGTATCCAAACCTGGACGGCATCGCCTGGGTCAATCCGGACGCCGGGCCGGGTGATGCCTACAATTTCAGGATCTACTTCAATGACGCACGGCTGTTTACCTACGATCTGGGATTGATCTCTTTCGATCCTTATACCGGTGCTGTTCTCCGTGAAGGGCCGTCCAGTCAGTTTACACCCAGCTTCATAGAGTGGCTTTTCCAGTTTCATTTCAGTTTTCAACTCGGCATGCCCGGCGCCGCCTTGACCGCCATTTTTGGCATTACGATGCTGCTGTCGCTGCTTACCGGGGCGATCGTGTACCGGAAAATGATCTGGAAAGTTGTGTGTTTCCGGGTAAAGATCAATCGGAAAAACTGGCGCACGATCAGCTCCGACCTGCACCGCGTTGTGGGTGTATGGTCGCTGCTTTTAAATGCGGTTATATTCTTCACAGGGTTCTGGATGAACCTGTTTGCCTTTCATGCAAAAACCTGGCAGAACGAGTTGGTGGCCACCCGCCCCAATACGCTTATGACAGTATCGCCCGACCAGATGTATCGGCAAGCGATGGCCGCCATGCCGGACCTGGAACCGACCTACGTGTACCTGCCCACGCAGCCTGCGCGCAAGTTCGAGGTCCGCGGTTATACCAAAGGGCAATGGAAACTGTGGGGTAGCGGCAATTCGGTTCGAATCGATCAGCATTCTGGTGAGATGCTAGACATTAACCGGTTGGATGATAAGCCTTTGTGGGAGCGCATCGAAGCGACATTCTTTCCCCTGCATGTAGGGAATTTCGGCGGGCTGCCCGTGAAAATACTGTATGTGATCATCGGACTCACGCCGGGTGTATTGGCCGTAACCGGTTTCCTGCTGTGGTGGCGGGGCATCCGGAAGCCGCTTCGGAGATCGCAGTGGGTGCGATCAGCGCGTGCTTAGCATGCCGTATGGGCGGTTTTCATTCACCTATGTTAACGGAATTAGTTATCCTAGCCGATTTCCAGGCTCACGGATGTTGGGGACCTTTGCATTGTTAAACAACTTTCAAATGCAAATTTTCACTACATCCATTAAGTGCCTGGCTGTGCTCATTTTTTTTTTGCGCCTGTGCCTCATGTTCTGGGGCAGAATGCTGCGAGCCGGGTATCGCTTTCACCAAAGGAATTGGTACGTCAGTTTCTCTCAGAAGTCAGGTCGGGGAGGTTCCCGGAAAAGTCCGGCATTTACCTGGCCGATACCGTGGTTGCCCATCAGGTTCAGTCAGAGGATCCAGTAAGTATCCTGCGGACGCCGGAAGATTACGCCCGTCACGTACGGGAATTCATCAGGTTGTTCGGGCCATTTGAGTTCAGGATCACCGAGCTTTTAGCCGACGATCAGAAGGTGTATGCACGCTGGGTCCAAACGGGGCGCCATTTACAGGATATGGATGGACAAAAGCCGACAGGCAAAACACTGGTCGAGTACACCAGCGCAGTTTACAGGATCAGTAACGGTAAAATTGCAGAATACTGGCTGCAAACCGACCGGCTGGGCTTCGATCGGCAGCTGCATCAGGGCCGTTGATTATTTGGCGGGCCGCGCCTATATTTGTCTGCTATGTATGATCTGCTGATTAAAAACCTGAGCAAGTTTGTGCCTCTCTCCCCGCAGGAAGCTGAGATCATACAGTCCCTTTTTACATTTAAGAAATACCGCAAAAAACAGTACATCCTGCAAGAGGGTGATGTGACCCGCTTTGAAACGTTTATAGTAAAGGGTGTGACCCGGACTTATGAAGTAGACGATAAAGGTCAGGAGCACATTTTGCAGTTTGGCCTGGAAGATTGGTGGGTAGGCGACCTGTACAGCTTTTTGACCGAAAGCCCCACTACGTACAACATCGACTGTCTGGAAGATACCGGGGTGCTGCACATTACCAAGGCCGACCTGGAAACGCTCTATGAAACGGTACCTAAAATGGAGCGGCATTTCCGTATCATGATCCAGAATGCATTCATCGCTTCTACGAAACGGCTGTCGGCCAGCCTGGCGAAGAGTGCGCCGGAGCGGTATGACGAATTTATCAAAAGGTACCCGCAAATAGAGCAGCGTGTCGCCAATCACCAGATTGCTTCCTACCTGGGCATTACTCCGCAAACATTAAGCCGGATCCGCTCGCAGAGCCAGGAGCGTTCCTGATAGTCCGACAAAAAGCATTTGGAATGAGCTTGAAGCGGATTCTGCCGCCGGATGGGATGTCCGTCGGGCGGATCGTCGACCCCAAACCTTGAAAAAGTTAATCTAGGTTAATGGATTTTCTTATCACAGGTGATTGGCGATCGTGCGCCCGGTGAGCAAAATTTGCATTAAAAATCAGCCATGAAAAAAGTAACAATCGCAATCGTGTACCACAGCCGGGCCGGGCATACCGAAAGGCTCGCCCGGCTGCTAGCCCAGGAAATGACAACCGATCGCTCGGTCGCGCATTTGGTGACGGTGGCCGAAGCCGGGTCCCGTCTGGATCTGCTGAAAAGTGCGGATACGATCGTATTTGGAAGTCCTACCTACTTTGGGAATGTCAGCGCTGAATTCAAGCATTTTATGGAACGCACGGCTGAGTTCTGGTATAAGCAACCCTGGAAAGACAAACTGGCGGCCGGTTTTACCCTGTCGTCGACGATCAGCGGCGACAAGCTGAACACACTGGAGTCGATGATGCTTTTTGCCTGTCAGCATAGCATGAACTGGATTTCGCTGGGAGTGCTTCCCCGGTTTCTCAACAACGAACAAACCGAAGGACAAAACCGGCTGGCGAGCTACATCGGCCTGATGGAGCAATGCGATAATGGGGAGCAGGTCATCAATTGTCAGCATCCGGGAGATTTGCTTACCGCCGAGCTGTTCGCCCGAAGGATTGTGGAGGTAACGGTCCGATACACGGGCGGTTGGCAGGAGTATGTAACCAATTAATTCAATTATAAATTTTACAGTGATGAACAGAGATCAGATCGAGTCAGCCATTCAGGAGTTGAACAAAATGGTATTGACCGGCAAGGCTATCGAGGCATTCGAAAAGTTTTACCATGAGCAGGTTTCGATGCAGGAAAACCATTTGCCCGCTACCGTGTCCAAGGCCGCGAACCGCAGGCGGGAGGAAGCGTTTTTCGCCAATATCATCGAATTCAGAAGCGCGAGTGTGCAAGGGCTCGCGGTGGGGGACAATATTTCCTATGTAACCTGGCAATACGATTACACGCACCGCGAATGGGGCGTCCGCAATTACACCCAGGTCTCCGTCCAGCAATGGCAGGATGGACAAATCATTCATGAACAATTTTTCTACAACAACTAATACGAACGTCATGTCTTTCAATTCTTTAAAACCAGACCTCAACTCGGCATCGCTGCTGCTCCGCCTGTTTCTGGCACTGGTCCTGTTCCCGCATGGTGCCCAGAAATTCCTGGGGTGGTTTGGCGGCTTTGGCTTCGAAGGGAGCATGCAGTACTTTACCGGCCAGGTGGGCTTGCCGTGGATCGTCGGATTTTTGGTGATTATGATTGAATTTTTCGCGCCATTGGCGCTCGCGCTGGGTGTAGCTGTGCGGTTCTCGGCGGCGGCGATCGCTTCGGTTATGACCGGCGTTATAGTCACCACTTTCCACGATCACTTTTTTATGGACTGGTTTGGCAGCCAGCAAACGGAAGGAATGGAGTTCTTTTTGCTGGCGATCGGCATTGCCGTCGCCCTGATTTTCACGGGGGGCGGCACATACTCACTCGACCGTTTGTTGAAGCGCACGGCCCCGACTACATTATGAAAATCTGGCCACAAGGCTTATTGCCGCTTCTGATCTGTCTGATTTTCTTGAATGCGGGAAATAGCTGCTACTCCCAGATTTCGCGACCCGAATGGAAACATGAAACCGCTTTACCTGCTGACGACATTTTTTCCATTCGCGTGATCAATAACCGGGTTTACGCCGGACGCAAAGGCCGGATATTTGTGAGCGAATCAGGTGAAGATAGCTGGCAAACCATCGCTATTCCTGTCGATGATGCTGACATCGAGGATATAGCAAAGCATGGTGGAAAATTGTACCTGGCTGCCTACACACAAGGGGTCCTGGAAAGCAGCGACGGCGGCGCTACCTGGCAGCCAATGCCGGGTAGTGCCGGACCCTTCCCGATCGAATTTGCGGAGTCGGAAGGCCGGTTGTATGTGGCCACCGGCGACCGGGGTGTGCTGAGGTTGGAGCCTGAGACAAGGCGCTGGCAGTCTTTTAATGAGGGACTTTATGACCGCATCGAGTCAACATTCGACTGTCTCGCTTCGGCAAACGGTACACTCGTCGGGGGGATTTCTGCCAACGGGGCCATCGCCGTCAGAGATCCAAAATCGTCCGGGTGGCGCGTTACTTATCCCAGCGGCCGTTTATCACCTGGCTCAACCACATTTGACCTGCTTTTCGCAGGGGCACGCGTTTGGGCATTTACCAATCAGAATGTGTTTTTGTCTGATAACCTCGGCGGAACATGGAGTCGCGCCGGGAATGGCCTGCCGCTGGGGATCGACAGCAAGGGTTGCGCGGTCGGTGACAGTGTGTATGCAATCGTGAATGGAAAAAGCGGGGCGTCGTTACTTTACAAGCGCCCCGCCGGAGGCGAACCCGATGCGAAATGGATACCAGTCGATACATTGCAGCAAACTTATACCTACGCGCTCACGGCCTTTGCCGGGAAGTTGTATGTGGCCACGCAAAAAGGACTTTATTTTACCCCCATCCTTACGGGTCAAAAACCAGAACAACCCGAGATCAGGAATGTATCGGTATACCCGAATCCGGCAAGCATCAATCTCCGCATTGCGGTGCCGGGCACAGCCGGAGGACTGTTTGAACTATACACCCCGGAGGGTCGCCGGGTAGTGAATGAAAGGTTCAAAAATAATGTCCATCAAATGGATATTTCGGGATTACCCACCGGCAGCTACATTTACAGGCTTTCGCAATCCAGCGGAGAAAAAGCTTCCGGTACATTGCTTTTTGCCAGGTAAATGCACCTTGACAGGCGGATCCTTAAATATTTTACCGCTATCAACAGCTCCTCGGCAATGCGGTTGGAAGGCATATGCATTAAACTGAGCATGTCGATCTCTCTACATGCAATTTTAAATGCTGATTGCAACTGTGAGGGTGCCGCTTCGGCCGTCGGATGGCCATATGCCAGGACCCGGGTAAAATGTGGGCCTCTTGGTGAAGTAGCTTTTATCGAGCATATTGCTCACACTACCACGAACCGATATCGACGGACTGATCTGCCAGCTGGCGTTGAGGTCCCACAAACTGTATGCCGGAACCGGACCTTTGGCGCCGCTGGCTTGCGGGACAGGTGTATTCAGCGCGTCGGAGAATGTCTTACTTACGTAACTATACTGAATCGTCGCCCTGAAATTCCGGTAAGCGCCCGTCAGGCCATTCCGGCTCGTCCACTCCGGTACCGACTCGACGTGATTGCCGTCGATGTTTTTGTTCTCGGTCCCTGTTGCGATCGTTGCATTTCGGTAGCGGGCGTGGATGTAGGAGGTGGACGTAAACCAGGTCATGCGCAATTTCCCGAAATCACATAACACGCCTTCGATCAGCGCTTCCAAACCAACATTGCGACTGTCGCCCACATTAGTGCGCAAAACAGTAGCCGTGCCGGCGTCGCCAGGCAAAACAATGCTGCCCATTTTATTTTTGTATAATAAATCAAATACGCTGACATTGAAATTCAGCCCCTTCCACATACCCTTTATACCCACCTCCGCATTGTAGCCTGAGGCGTCTTTCAGATTATCGTCCACTTCCTCGTAAGTACTCGCCGGAATGACGTCTTTGAAGAGAACCGGGCGATAGGCTTGCGAGATGCCGCCGTACAGTTTTATTTCGGGAGTCAGGACATATTGTGCATTGATGCCCAGCAATGCAAACCGGTGGCTGATTTTCGTGGGCAGCCTTTCGGGCGTATAGTAGGTGATCGTTCCTGACATTTTCGTGTCACCGTTCTCGATCCGCAGCCCGGGCGAGACGCATAATGCAGGTGTGATCTGAAATTGGTTTTCAATAAAAAAAGCGACGTTCCTGGTCTTGAAATGCAGGTCGCGCCCAAACGGCCCGGTAATGTTCAGATCGAAATCAGAACCTGTGGTACCCTTTCCGAGTTGCTGACGGTGCAGGTTGTTGTTCATGTATTGCAGGCCCGTTGCGATGGTCGCTGGTGTGTGCAGGAATTGATAGCTGTGCAGCAGACGAAGCTCTGAGGTGAAGCTTTTGAAATGGTCGATATCCACCTGCCTTTGTTTAAACTGCCCGGTTTCTGGCGTCAGCGTATCTTTCACGGTAGCAAGGGCGTCGAATTGCACGCTGTTCCTGGAGCCGAGCAATGCTGAATTGGTGAATGTAAGCCGGGTCCGGCCTGCTATCTTCCAGTCGATGGTAAGGGACGGAACCCAAATATCCGGGTTGAAATAATTGCGGCTGCGGGTAGCTTGTCGGGGATTGGCGTGAAACAGGGAGTCCGTCAACGGCCCGGGGATGCGAAAAGTGTAATGCGACCTGCCGACCTCCGCCTTTAACAACAGCGCCTTACTGGCCTGGTATTGCAGGCTGACGAATTGCGCTCCGGCTTCGGAACGGCCATTTTCGCGGTAGCCTTTCGACTTCCGTGCATAATGATAAGCATAGTAGGTCCATTTGCCGATTCTCCCGCCCAGGGCATTGTAGGTGCTTAGTAAGCCATAGCTCCCAACGGAGCTGACGTTCTCAAAACCGACTCTCCGGGTCGTATCGGCCTGTTTTGTGACATAATTAAGCATTCCCCCGAACTGCGCGCCGTATTGCAGCGAGGCAGTCCCACGCACGAGTTCGATCTGGGAAATGCTCTCCATGGGCGCCGAGTAATGGCTGGCTGGGTAGCCGTACATGTCCGAGTTGGTAATGACACCGTTTTGGCGGATGTTCATTTCCCAGGACCGGTGCGGGTCGAGACCGCGGGTGGCGATGTTGAGCTGGTTGCCTGTGCCGTCCATGTCGTACACGAACACGCCCGGAATGCGTGCGAACAGTTGCCGGCCGGTTTTTTCGGCGATATTGGCTTCGATATCCGCCAGCCTGATCACCTCACTGCGTTTGCCTGCAAAAAGGTAGGTTCCTTTGATTTCCGGCAGCGATTGGGTGAAGCGGCTGTGGTAGTCGAACACGTTGAGCTGGGGCAGGAGGCGGGCTTGGGTTGCATTTTCGTTTGGAATGTCTTTCCGGGCAGAGTCGGTTTGGGCGAGTGCGGCAAAGCTGTTCAGGGCCAGCCAAATGGTGGCGGGCAGGATGTATCTGGTATTTTTCATGGCTAACAGGTTGATTGTTACCGCCGCTTCCTGAATCTCCCCGAGGGTTACCAAAGGGAGATTGCAGGCAGGGCGGTGATTGAACTTAGTTGCTTTGTGGCTGCAACTGCGTCTTGGTGATCCAGTTCCCGATGTCACTGCCCAGGCTCAGGCCGGCTTCGCAGGAGAAGCGGAAGTGAAGCCCTGCCATTACCCTCGAATCGGCGTTTTCAAGGGCCGCCTCGCTGAAACTTTTGAAACTCCGGGTTTGCGTGAGCGGATCGGCGGTAGTAGAGGTCATCGAAAAGGCTGTTTTGTCTCCAAACAGGTTGGCGAGAACGGTCGCTGCCGCATTACCCAGTGCGCTGTGCGTGGAAGGGTAGTCCTGCACCGGCGGGGTAGGAAGCATCGGCTCCCAGTTTTTGTTCGGGCCGGTTGCATTGTTGCCGTCGGTCTCGGCATTACGGATAGCAGTATACGGACGCCAGAAGTTGTAGTGGAATTTGGAATCCCAACCCGCCGTGTAGGAATCGGCCAGGGCCATATTCACTAGGGCAAATATCCGTGCGGTTTCCAGAATGCCCAGGTTGCGTTTGACGGCAACGGTTCTGGTGACACGGTTCCATCCGATTTCAGAGAATTCATACCAGAATTTCGCATAGGTAGTTTGCTCTGCCGAGCGGTCTTTGCTGAGGGCGTCACCGTATTTTTTCACTTCCTCAAAACCATCCGCATACTTTTTGCTCGTGAGCTCAGGCTGGGGTGCTACACGAAACTGCTCCACTTTCGTTAATGCGAAGGGTTTCATGCTTTTCCAGAACGGCGCGTAGATGAACGTCATTGGCGGCACGGCCTGGAAAATCCCCGGCGTAATGGACGCATCCACACCCGCAATCGGGTCCTGTAACGCGCCGTCGTCCTTCCGAAGGCCGATAATGCCTTGCGCTGCCTCTTTCCCGATCGTTTTGCCGTGGTCGAGTTTTTCGCCTGGTTTCAGCGGTGCCAGCGAGACGGCCAGGGCGGAATCGAGCATCGTTTTTTTGTCAGGAAATGAATGCAGCAGTACTTCATGCGCGGCCGTGGCGGCCGCGGCGATCGGGTCGGCGGAGGCGTCACGCGTTTTGAGTGCGTAGGTTTTGTAGGCCGGTGCAATGGCGTTGAGCGCGTCGTGCATGGCGAGGTGTACCATGGCGTTCACCCTCGATGCGAGCAAAGAATGCTGGTAAGCGGCACCGCCCATGGCGTTAAATGCAACGACGTTCCAGTCGAAGATAACCTGGTTGGAATACTCTTTCAGGTTTGGTACTTTTCCGTCATTGTTGCCGGGCTCCACACCGTTGGAGCGATTGCAGGCCATGAGTAGGGACAGAACGGTAAGAATGGCTAATAATCTTAAATTTTTCATTTTTCTGTTTGTTTTGTTTAACGATACAAAGGAAGCTGTATCGCCCGGGGTGGTGGTTATGCAAAAGGTATTTGCACTTATGAAAAAGGTATCATTCCGGGACTGGTGAAATGGTGCCGCACCTGGGTGGGCGCGTAGCCGAACCTGCGTTTGAAGGCCAGGCTGAAATTGGAATAATGGCTGTAACCAAGTCGGTCGGCGATGTCGTACATGTCGAGGTCGTGCTGATCGCACAGGATCTGCCTGGCGTAGCTCATTTTTTTATCATCAATAAATCGCATGACCGAAGTATTGAAGAGCGCCTTGAAACCATATTTCAGCTTGAATGCATTCAGTCCGAACTGCCGGATGATGCCGTCGAGGGAGAGGTCATCGAGGTAATTCATTTCGAGGTAGTTTTTCACATCGTGCAGCACATCTACATCCTTGCGGGTGAGCTTCTGCGGACCGGTTAGCCCCGCGCCGGGCATTTGCACGAACTCCGCCATCTGGTGTACGAACAGCAGCCGAACAATGGATTCTTTGTAAAAATTGCCCATTTCACCCTTGTAGGGGCAATTGGTGAGCTGCTGCAAGGCGTCGAGCACCTCTTTGCCCATCGGTCGGCTGGCATCCATCGTCACGTAAGCGTCCTCGCTCGTGAGCATCCGCGCCCATGATTCGTTCGAACTGCATTCGTGAAGCCATTTGCCGGTAATGAGCGCAGGGTCGATCTTGATGCACAGGTTATGCGAAAAAGTGTGCTTTTCCGCGCGCGAACTCGACTGGGTAACCGGCAGATAGTTAACCGAATGGTGCATTTCCGGCACCACGATCGTCCCGCCCTGCGTGAAGTTCGAGGTGTTTTTAATCTGGAAAAAAAGCATTAGTACCGGCTTGTCGCGCTCGTAGGTGAAGAAAAATTCACTGCCGAACGTCTGCATTCGGTTATTGATGATCGTGATGCCGCTAAGCTGCTCCGCTTGCAGATCGAGGTCGACCAGGTTTTGGGTGATCCGCAGCGATTCCGGCGCGGCGGATCTGTAAACATGGTTCACTTGTTGTTCGATTTCCTCTGTTGCCATTTTTTTGAGAATGAACATTTGTATTAGGTTAATGCGATCAATTCAAAGAGTCCGCGTAGAAAGAAGGCGGCTATTGCGCCCAACAAGAAGATCAGGTAACAAGGATTTTGCATGGCTAATGGATTTGGTTCTGAAACGGCGGCAAAAATAGGGGCGTCGAATGCACGCCGGATCATCCCTTTCGATGCGCCGTATGAATTGGCGGAAGCGGCACATGAAATGGCGCTTTGGCTGCGCGAATTTTCAGGGCACCGCTCCGTGGTTTCCATTTAACAAGTTGTTAATAATGAATGCTTTATTTTTAAATTTAATCCTGCCAAACGGCCAGTTGGTGCGGTGGCAGGCTGATTTCGCGCGACCGTCGGGGAGAGCGGTTTGCCGGGATTTTGATTTTTGGTAACTTGCTGCTGAACAATATGTTGTATCCATGAGGCGGCGACACTGCATTTTGCAGTTATTCATTCTGTTTTTCCTGCACCCTGTTCTTCCGGCCGCAACTTCCCATAAGCTGGCGCAGCAGCATTATACCATTGCCGACGGCCTCGATAATGTTCGGGTTTATTTCCTCATGCCCGACCAGGCGGGCCGCACCTGGGTCGCGACCGACTGGGGGCTGGATTTTTTTGACCAGGAACATCAGCTGATATCGTCCACCCAAATGCCCGACCTGCCGAAAGGCCTCATCAACGACCTCGCCATAGGCCCGGATGGGACCGTATGGGTGGCAGGTAATAAGTTGTATAAACTGCGTTTTTCACCCGGACAGCGGTTGCGTGTGGACACGACCGTCGTGGGGTATGCGCCGCATTATAATCGCGCAGGAACTTCCTTTCTGACCGTCGATCACCAGCACCGCGCATGGTTCGCCGGGCTTCCGAATGCGCCGTTTACTGAAAAAGGGATTTCTTATCTGGAAGGAACCAGGGTAGTGAACATGACCGGTACGTTGTTTCCCGGGCAGGTGCCGCAAATCGTCGATATCAGGGCCGATTGGGCCGCCAAACGACTGCTGATCGTGACGAAAGACGGGCAGCTGCATGAATGGAGGAACGGCAGGATGGCCATTATTCCCATAGGCGGAAAAGTTCGCCGCATCTTGCAGACGCCCGGAGGCAAGCTATTCGCATTGACCAACACCGCTGTATTACGCCTCGGCCCCGCCGGGTTCGAAAAAGCGGTGAGCATCCCCGCCGACATCAGTAATAAGGAGGTGTTCGCATTAAGCGACAAGCTGGAACTCGCATTCATGGGCGATAAAGGTACCGTGGTGTGGTACGATGGCGACGATGTGTTCGACTCCGGAGTCAAAACCGCCACGCCGCGCAGCATGATTTTCGATAAAAACGGAGACTTGTGGGTTGGGACGATCAATGGTATCAACCGCATTATCCGCGCTGGCTGGCGGTATTTTGATCATTCGGGCGGGTTGCAGGAAGAAACGGTGTCGGCCACCGAAGACCGCAACGGCATCATGTGGCTTGCATCGCGCGGAGGCGGACTGAGCAAACTTATCAATGGCGCAATCGTGCCGGATAGCAGCTATTTGAAGACGCTTCCGGTCAGGGATTTTCTGGCGGCTACCAACCGGGATGCGGATGGAAACCTCATTTTTTCAACAGTCGGTGGGAAGGGCTTGCTGTGGTTCGACGGGAATGATTACCGGCTTTTGGAGGGCAGCGAAACCGGCAGCAACATCCGGGGATTTTATGACGATGTGGCCAACAACCGCTATCTGTTTGTTTGCAGCAAGAAAATGCTGATCTATAACCGCCGCACATTGCAGCGCACAGGCGAAATGGCGCTTCCATCGACAGGTTATTATGATATTGAAAAGGACAAATTCGACCAGTTCTGGATCGCCGGGCAAAACAGTTGCGTGATTTGGGATGGCAGGTCGCCGCATTTCAAAACCATTCATTACTCGGCTGAAAATGTGTCGTCTTGGATGGTTTTCGATGTGCAGCGTGACGACCGCGGGAATATGTGGCTGGCCACCGACGAGGGGCTTTGGCTTTACGATTACAAACGTTTCAGGCGCATTGTGCCGTCCCAGTTGAAGCGGGTCATTCATTTCTGCCAGCCGATGGGTAATTCGCATCTGCTGCTGGGGGCGATTGAGGGTTTGTATGTATTTGATATTGAAAAATTTTACAAGACCGGCGACGAATGGTTAGCCTGGTTCGACCATCGGAATGGCTATGAAGGACAGAGCATTTCACACGGCTCTTTCCGCGATAACTGCGACCGCTGGTGGTTCACGACCCACGATCGCCTGATGATGATCCCGCAAATGGACCTGATGAACCTGCTGAAACCTGTGCCCACCGGTATCCGGGCATTCAGGGATGTAGGGGAGGAGAAAAATTATAGAACCGGCGAAGGGGTGCTGCGGCTCAGTCCCTATCTCAAAGACCTGGAAGTACAGCTTTTGGAACCTAATCATCAGAACCTTTTTGCCAACTCCGTTTATACCTACAAAATAGAGCGGCTGGACAATCAGGAGGCCGAGGCCGAATGGTCGGACCCTGTGCAACGGAGCAGTATTTCCCTGAAAAACCTTTCGGACGGGCGCTACCGCATTACGCTGAAAGTACTTCGCGCCAATGGCATCTGGAATACCCGTGACGTTTCGCAGGAATTTGAAATCGTGCCGTTCTGGTATAACACGATCTGGTTCAGAACGCTCGCCTCGCTTGCATTTGCCGGCTTTGTCTTTTATCTCATTCTCAGGCAGGTCAAAAGGCAGGCCCGCCGCCAGCAGGAGATTTTGCAGGCCAAACAGCGGGTTACAGAGCTCGAACTCGAAGCAGCGGAACGCCGGAGTATAGAAGCCGGAATGAGCCGCGAACTGGCCGAGGCCGGCCGGGAGCGCGCACTGCTCGAAGTACGCGCGATCACCAACCAGATCGACCCGCATTTTGTATCCAATTTCCTTACAGCCGTGCAGTCGATGCTTTATAAGAACGAATCGGAGAAGGTGGTGCATTACCTCGCCAAATTCGGCAGTATTTTCAGGCATAAGTTACTCAGCAGCAGTCAGGTTTTCTGGACGTTGGGCGAAGAGATCGATTTTGTCGCCAACTACCTGGAACTGGAAAAAGTACGGTTCCGGCACCGCGTGCAATCGGTCATGCAGGTGCACGACGACGTTCCGATGGATACCGTTATTCCCAAAATGCTGATTCAGGGCTATGTTTCCAACGCGATCAAGCATGGCCTGGAAAACAGGCCGGAGGGTGGTACCGTGCAGGTCCGGGTTTCGGTGCTGGGAAAACAACTCCATATCGTGGTCGAAGACGACGGCGTGGGCATGGAGAAGGCCAGGCTGTATAACCACCGCTCGACCGGGCGGGGCCTGGCGATCAACGAAGCACTTTTTGAACAGTTGAACCAACATAATATCATTCAAAGCTACCACCGGTACACAGACCTGGAATCGGAAGGGAAATGCGGTGTACGCGCAGAAGCTTTTCTCCCGCTTTACCCGGTCCTTTCTCCCGACGAACTGATGGGACACGCCATTTCAAAGCCAGTTTAAACCATGAATAATAAACCGCTTACGGCCAAAGTGGCCATCATCGACGACGAGTATTTTGTGCGCGAAACACTGGTGAACATGCTCGGTAATATTCCCAATGTCCGGCTTGTCGGTCAGGCCGAGGACGTTGGGAGCGGGCTTGCATTGATTGAACAGCATGAGCCGGACCTGATACTGCTCGATATCAAGATGCCCGTGCGCAGCGGCTTCGACCTGCTCGAAGAATTGACTTGCAAGCAACAATCCTATGGCCTGATCTTCGTCTCCGGTTATCCCGATGAAGCCCTTACGGCCGTTCAGAAAGCCGCCCCGCATTTCCATTCGGATTTTGTGGTAAAGCCCATTGACCCGGTCATTCTCAGGGAGAAGTTAGCCGTGTTTTATACCAAATGGAGCGCCGCAAAGGAACAGGAGACAGAGCTGCTAAGCCTTCTGGAATGCGATATTTCCCAACCCGGATACCAGGGCAGGCAGCTCATTTTTCAAAACTCGCAGCTATTTCACTGTGTCGAGGTCGACGACATCATCTATTGCGAATCGGCCAACCGGCAGATCAATATCTACTGTTCCCAGTTCGAGCACATCAATGTCCCGAATACCACTCTGGATTCGATCGAGAGAATGTTGCCTGCCGACCGTTTTCTGAGGGTCGGGAAGAGCCATATTCTGAACAAATCGGCCGTTCGCTTCATTCAGAAAGGCAACCGGCCCAAATGCGTAATGGCTCAAAACGGCCGTTCGTACGAGATACAGCTCTATGCGACGAATGTGGAGAAAGTGGAGTTGAGTTATAGCCGATAACGGGGCTCAAAGCCATCAAGTCCGCCGGAATTATGCCGCGCGGATTGTGATGTAGGTCACGCAATGATGAGTCGCCACCACTGTTAATTTGTGTCAGAATTTAGACACGAAAGAACATGAAAAAGCACATAATTGCGAAAGGTTTGCTGGCCGGTGCATTGGCGATGGCCGCTCCGGCGAATGCTCAAACCACCACGGCCGGGAATTCGGCCATTCGCCCTTATCAGGTCCATATACCTGACGCGCAGCTGGCCGATCTCAAACACCGGATCAAAGAGACGAGGTGGCCTGATAAGGAACTCGTAAACGACGAAACCCAGGGCGTGCAACTCGCTACCATCGAGGCGCTTGCCGATTACTGGGCCACCCGATACGATTGGCGCAGGATCGAAACCAGGCTCAATGCGCTCCCGCAGTTTGTGACGAACATAGATGGCGTGGACATTCACTTCATTCACGTTCGTTCAAAGAATAAAAATGCATTACCGGTCATCATTACCCACGGCTGGCCGGGCTCGGTTATCGAACAACTCAAAATCGTTGGCCCGCTGACCGACCCCGTTCAATACGGCGGCAAAGCGGAGGATGCTTTCGATATGGTGATCCCCTCGATTCCCGGCCACGGTTTCTCCGGCAAACCCAATGACCTGGGATGGAACCCCGTACGTGTCGCGAGAGCGTGGATAACGCTGATGGAGCGCCTGGGATACAAGAAATACGTAGCGCAGGGCGGTGACTGGGGAAATGCCATCTCCGAAAACATGGCCTTGATTGCGCCTCCGGGATTATTGGGTATCCACACCAACATGGCGGCGACTGTTCCGGCCGAAATTTCAAAAGCACTCGCTTCCGGTACCATGCCCGACGGCCTTAGCGCCGATGAACGCAACGCTTACGGGCAGCTGGATTTCTTTTACAAAAAAGGACTGGGCTATGCAGGTGAAATGAGCCTGAGGCCGCAAACGTTGTACGCTATCGACGATTCGCCCGTGGGGCTCGCCTCATGGATGCTCGATCACGACGACCGCAGTTATAAACTGATAGCGCGGGTGTTCGACGGTAAAGAGGAGGGACTCTCGCGCGACGACATTCTGGACAATATTACGCTGTACTGGCTTACGCGCACCGGAATTTCCTCGGCCCGGCTTTACTGGGAGGCTTCCCAAGGCGCTACGGGTGGCTTTTTCGACCCGAGGGGTTTGAAAATACCTGTCGCTGTGAGCGCATTTCCCGATGAAATCTACGCCGTACCCCGCAGCTGGGCAGAGCGGGCTTACCCCAAACTGATCTATTTCAATAAGCTGGAAAAAGGAGGACATTTTGCAGCCTGGGAGCAGCCGGATGCTTTCACCCGCGAGCTGCGCGCCGCGTTTCAATCGCTTCGCAGCGCAGGTCACTGAGGGCTGTGCGAGCCCTTCTTATCTGAAATACTATCCTCTCAAAGGCTATCGGCCTTTGAGAGGATTAAGGTATATTGCGGGCATAGAAGAGAACATATCAATAACAATTTATCACATGAGTACAATCGAAAAGGCCTCCGCACCGGCAGTGCCGATTTCAAAAGCTTTGGTATCCAATGGATTCTTGTTCATCTCGGGTCAGATCGGCTCTGCCGGCGGACAGCTGGTAACTAGCTCCTTCGAGGATGAGGTAAGGCAGGTGTTTACGAATATCAAGACGATACTTGATGAGCATGGACTGACTTTCAGCCACATTGTTAGTGTTACCGTATACCTGACGGATATGAGGTATTTCGACGAGCTGAACGCCGTGTACCAAACCTATTTTGCCGACCGCTTTCCAACCCGTACGTGCCTGGCCGTGGCAGGTTTACCCAAACAAGCGAGAGTCGAATTGACTACAATTGCCAGTCTGGAGCTAAAAGCGAGCTAGGGACACCTCGGATTTCATGAATCGCTTAGTTCTGTAAGGCGGGTTCTGTAAAAGGCTTGCGAATGCAACGTGAACTGGGTGATATGAACGGCCGGCTAACTTAGATACTATCTCCAAACTGTGTATGCTTTGATGCCTCGCTACATTGCCGGCGAGGTATTTTAGTATCTGCCGGCATTTGAGGCGTCTTTTTACATATGCCCTTTTCCTCCGTTACTAAGGGCTGAAATGAGTCTTTCAGAAAGCCTTCGGTCAGTGGTGATAATTTCCGCCTGACCTTTCAGCCCATTTCTATACGGCAACTCACGACCATATCTCGTTGTTAATTTTGAAGGTAAAGCAACATACCCCCAGTAGGTGCTGTCTTTTCCTGCCACCGCTGACAGCCTGGACAATTTTCCTTCTACCATACCATATTCACGGAAGGGGTATCCGTCGAGTTTGATTAATACTGTCTGTCCTTCTTTCAGCTTTCCGATATTCTGCTGCGGAATTTTAACTATTCCCTGAAACGTGCTGGTTTCCGGCTCGACAGTCATTAGTTCCAGCCCTGCTGACACATGCTGTTGCTCCTGCCAGGGGGAAGAGAAGGAGATTCTGCCACTTACCGGGGCGGTCAGGACGTACTTTTGTATCCAGGATTCAAGGCGGCTTGAGAGAGTTTGCAGCGATTGAAGGAAGTTGGTTTTTCTTTCCTGAATGGTATTCTCCAATTCGAGTAATTCCTTCTGCTTGGCGGTTTGAGCTGAACGGTTTTGAATTAGTGAGGAATTTAATTCCTTCACCGGCATTTCACGGGCAAGCAATCTGGACTTGTCCCGATTATAATCCAATGGTGAAATTACCTTTTTTTCGTAAAGTTTCTCCTGGATCAAGAATTCGTCATTGGCCAGTTGCAAATCCTTGTTTCGCAATGCAAGTTGTTCTGTGATGATCTGCTCCATAGACCGGAGGTCTGCCTGATCATCAACCAATAACCTCTTTTTGTGCAGATAGAAGCCTCCCTCCAGGGTGGCTTTCAATTCGTTGAGTTGTTGATTGAAAACCTGAAATTCTTGTTGCACGTCGCCAAGGCTTGTATACGTAGCAATGGAGAATTCATGTAACACTGACCATTGCCCCTGTGAGATTCCCTTCTGGACTTCTTTCGCCGCTTTCGCCAAGGCGATGATTTGTTCGTGGTCAGCAGTGCTCTCGGAGTATGAGATGACTTGTCCGGCCAATACCTTCTGTCCATCCTTTACAAAAATCTTGGCCAGTTTCCCTTCCGTGCGTACGACGATAGCGCGGGGCGCATCTGTGGCCGTCAGTGAGAACGATGTCGTTACCAAGTCGGGATAACGGATCCACCAGGAGCCGATTGCAATCATGATTGCGAGGGTAAAAAACAATGTGAAGCCCCAGCGAATCAGCCAATGCGGCGGATGGCTAATGATTTCGTGGACTTCCTCGGAGTGAAGTTCGGGTAGAGGCGTGCCCGGCGCTACGGGTGGAGGAGACAGCAGCATTGGTGCAGAAGTCATTAAGTTCACAGTTTACATACGTACTATACGGCGAGTTCGAGCTGATTACTTACCAATTCGAAATATTTTCCTTTCGTCAGCACCAGTTCTGCGTGTGTGCCGACTTCGACAATTTCACCTTTTTCCAAAACGACAATCTGATCCGCATGTTTAACGGTGCTCAGGCGGTGGGCTACGATGATTACCGTTTTACCCAGGAAGAATTCTTCCATATTCCGCATAATAACGGCTTCATTGTTAGCGTCGAGGGCATTTGTTGCTTCGTCAAAAAGGAGAAGCTGCGGATTTTTGTAGACCGACCTGGCAATCAGGATTCTTTGTTTTTGACCCTGGCTGATTCCATTCCCTTCTGCCCCGATTTTGGTGTAATACCCAAGCGGAAGCGATTCGATAAATTGGTGGATATTAGCAACTTGTGTAGCGTGATACAACCTTCCCTGATCAATTACTTCATCCGCAACGGCGATATTGCGGGCGATTGTATCCGAAAATATAAAGCCCTCCTGCATCACTACGCCGCATTGCTGTCTCCATGATCTATGCGAAATGTATTTGAAATCGAGGTCCCTGCTCCTGGAAGGCTCCATAACGATCTTATCCAGACTACGCTGGTTAAACAGTAGACCGCCTGTGCTCGATTTCAACGAAACTGTTCCCACCTGTGGATCGTAAAAGCGCAGCAGCAACTTCAGCAATGTTGTTTTTCCACTTCCGCTCGTCCCTACAATCGCGGTTGTCTTACCATGTGGTATGGTCAGAGTAATGTTCTTTAATACGGGGTCGTTCCCCGCACCAGGATATGTATACGTAATATTTGATAAGGAAATATCCTGGTTCTGATCCCATTCCGTGCGCTTTTGCTGGTGTGCAGGTTCTTCGTCGGCCATGCCATGGACCTCATTTAACCTTTCCACGCTCATCTGAGCGTCCTGCCAGGACTGTAAGAAGCTGATGAGTTGTTCGATAGGGGCATTGAACTGCCCGAGGATGTACTGGACTGACATCATGCCGCCCAGCGTGAGCTGCCCTTCGAGGACCGCTTTGGCCGCCAGAAATGTGATGAAAATATTCTTGCTCTGGTTTATCAATAAAGCTCCCGCCTGCTGAAACTGCGATAGCGACAGATTACTTACACTCCACTTAAAGAGCTTTGCCTGCGTACGTTCCCATTCCCATCGCTTCGGCGTTTCTGCGCCGCACAGCTTGATATCCTGCATACCCTGTATGAGCTGAACAATCTGGCTCTGATTTCGCGCCGACACATCGAAACGTTTAGCATCCAGTTTGCGTCGCTGCCTCAAAAACAAGATCACCCAAGCGGCATATAGTACCGAGGCAACCGTCGCGACGATGAAGATAGATAAATGATAATATGCAAGCACAAAGCCAAACACGACCAGGTTGAGAAGCGAAAACAAAACGTTAAGTGTTTGTCCCGTTAGAAATGACTCGATCCGGCGATGATCGCCTATGCGCTGCATAATGTCTCCAAATTGCTTTACATCAAAAAATGAAACTGGCAGCCGCATCAGTTTGGACAGGAATTCCGATAAAATAGTCAGATTGAGTCGTGTGCTGATGTGCAGGACAATCCAGCTACGCAAAAAATCAACCGCCGCGGTGCTGCAAAGCAATACCATTTGTGCGATTAATACGAGATGGATAAATGAAAGATTTTGGCTGCCGATTCCGACATCCACAACTGATTGCATAAGGATCGGCATCAGCATCGATAATCCGCTCCCGATCAGCATACCTAATCCTAACTGACCAATGAGTTTTTTGTAGCCCCACAGGTATCTGAGCAATTGGCTGAAACGAAATCCATTTACTTTTTCGTCACCTTCATCATAAAATCGGGATGTTGGTTCGAGCAGTAAAGCAAGACCTTCTTTTTTGCCATTATTATTAAAAGAAAGCCAACGTTTCTCGAATTCTGCGGAGCTGTACGTGATCAGGCCTCTGCTGGGATCTGCGATGTGAAATGTGTGGTGGTCCGTGTCGGTTTCCCGATTACCCGTCTCAGCGTGGAGAGTGGGCGATGCGAGGTTAGGTTCATCCGGTATGTCCTTCGGATCGTAATCAGGTTCAAAAGATACAGTCGGTTTCCGCCCCCCCCATATTTTACTTTGAAACGTCCGGCTAACCTCATTGGGCCAAAATGCCGATTGCCGTTGGGTGACTGCGTACAACACCACAAAATGGCTCTGCCCCCAATGCAGCACGCATGGCAGCGGGGCTTCTTTCACCAGCTTATCCAGCGCAGTTCTGACGCCAACCGATTTAAAGCCTAATGCCTCAGCCGCTTCGGCAATTCCCAGCATCGAAACTCCCTCACGGCTTATTTGCGCTTTTTCTCTAAGGGTTTGTGCTGTATAGTGCTTGCCGTAATGCTTAGCTACCATCCGAAGGCAGGTAGGGCCGCAGTCCATCCGATCGAGTTGGTGATAATGAGTAAATTTCATGCGTTTTGGCCTGGGATTGATCTTTCGGAAAGCCATTTGGAATGCGTCCAAGGCAGACATGGGGCAAGTTCCTCTGAAAACATATGATTCTTAAGAAGATGACTTGCGAAATGCAGATGGCAGGGATGGGAACAGGTTTGCTTGTTAAAAATTCGATCACCAATTACAAAATCATCCAGTATCCTGCAAATTTCATTTTGTCTGAGCATTGACTTCTCCTGCTCACTTGGTGCTTTTCTTACTTTGTCATAAACTGAAAGATCTGTACCAAAAACTTGAAAAATCTCACAATTCGTGTCCAGTCCAATTATGTTTTCAGTAAAAAGGAACATTTTGATCCAGCGATATTGATTACTCCATTGGAATTTGTTGTCCACTGGATACCGATGGGAGTCTTCGATCTGTTCAAATCTTTTATACAAATCAAGGATATCACCGGCCCTTCCGATAAACCCGCCCGAATTCAAATATCTGAATTTAGAAAGACAAGGCTTGTGCAGATAGGAGAAAGTACTGTACGGAAAGCAATTTATCTCTGCGGAAAATAGAACCGGGACATCCCGATTGGAAAATTTTTCAATAATCTCCTCTTCACTGGTCACAAACACGGTGTCATAACCATCCGTGAATAAAATAATCTCATTCTGCGGAATAGCCTGTAAAAACTTGCATAACAAATAATCTTTCTGTCGATGCCCCTGCCACACACCCTCATGTTCCAGACATTCCAATTGATAGCCAAAATAGCGACACGACTCTAGCAAGCCTTTTGCATAGCCTGCATGATCTTTGTTGTTGACACAAGTTACTACAATCATTTCCGATGTGCGTTAATTAGATCCCTGGATGGTGGAGGTAATTTCAAGGACAATTTCAGCCACGCCCTGATGTACCAGATTTTGATAAACTTTTATCGTTGCATCCGTTTCATCCTTAGCCACGACAAATCCTTCATCTTTTGCTCCTCCGTCGTACAATATCTGACAAACAAATTCTTTGTCTGGATCGCTTTCTACCGCTTGGTGCGTAGCTTCTAACTCTACTATTCGAGATAATATCATTTTTGATTCATTAAATTTTGAACTGCCGTGACACCTGTGCTACTTAATTTGGACGCTTCTATTGTTCTGATAAGCCCATTGGCATCGATGATCACATACCTCGGAACAGTATCATCGGGGAGTAAAAGTCTTCCGAGTGCTGATTTTAGTTTCATTTTGTAATTGAGATGGGAATTTTCCATCCCCAGTGCTTTCATTGATTTCTTCCATCTCTCGTTGTCTTCGTCCACAGTTATAGCCAGAAAGTTGATCTTCCCATTTTTGGAGAGTTCGTCAACCACAGACTTTGATGCCTGAAACTCTTTGATACACGGTGCGCACCAGCTTGCCCAAAAACTTACGTAAGTTGTTTTCCCTTTTAGCGACGCACTCAAATCCTTCCAGGATATTTTCTCGCCCCCGGATGTATATAGTTCTGAATCCAGTACTTCCAGATTTGATTTCAAATTCTCGACAATTTGTGGATTCGGGGGAAGAAGATATAACCCACTACGAGCCAGTATGTTTTCCACCATCCGCTTGTTTCCGGATGTTTTTTGAAAATAGGATACAAATGGCTCGTATTCAGCGCCTTTCCAAGAAGCGGTTTTAAACTTGTATATCATCAGGGAATACAGGATGTCATCCCTGTTTGGTCCGGGCATCGATTTAGCCATTTCCAACCTTTGAATGTAGTTTTCGCCTAAATCTCTCCCCAAAAATTCTACGTAGGTTTCTGTCTTTTGCGGTTGCGCAAAATTGTTCTCTGCCCGTGCCATAAATTCACTCCAACTCATAAGTGAATAAGAAAAAACAAAGCTATTCCTAAGTGAATCATTTGCATAGAAATTGCCGAAGTCTTTGACATACGCTTGAATACGAAGCTGTGATGATTCATCCCTTGCGTTATATTTATTGTGCTGCCAAATAAATGAATGAATGAATGCGCATTTGGCATCCCGTTTAAAGAGGTTCACAAATTCTTTGGATAGATCAAGTGAATCGGTGGCCCGATCTATTTCCCCAATAAGTTTGTTAAATTTAGATTGTCCTGCATCGAGTAGCCGCTCGTAAGCGACAGAACCAAAATCCCAATGTTCAACTCCTAGGAACGGATACGATTTGTTGATAATTGTTCTGGACAGGTTCCATTCATTTTCACGCGTACCTTTGAAGAAGCAACCGTTATCGTTGCAATCGACAGCTAGGGAGTCTCCTGGAAAAACATATAGCGGATAGCCTATATTCTTATAGTATATGGTCAAGCTCCTGACCCCGTCAACTGATAGTTGCTTTGATTTTTTGCCTTGTGATAGAGAAAATTGTTCCTTATCATCATTCCTCGTATTCTGGTCCTGAGCAATAACAATGTAATTCTTACTTTCACCAGTCGATCCATATTCCAAGTAAGCCGTGCTGAGATTTTGGGAACTTAGATTATTAGATATAAAAAGGAGAAATAACAATACGCCTGGGTGATTTTTTTTACTTATCATACTTTATGTAGTTGATAGCGTTAAACTGCTTTAATTCAATAACCTGCAAGGGAGATCCTCACAGGTTATTTGCAATATAGCACCTTGTCGCTATTATTTACCGCCAGTCTCCTCGCAGCTAGTCAATGTGCCGCCCCCAGAGCAAGAATAGCTTTGGCAAGCTGCGACGGTCGCCCCTGAGCATTCTCCCGTGACTTGGACACCTGACCCATAGTCGCATGTGCAGTTTATGGTTCCACCAACAATATTTTTCATCTCTGACCTTGTCAGAGCAAAAGCACTAAAACTTGACATTGACATAATTCTTGATAGTTTAAAGTTTAAGAAAAATATACTTGATTTTCGAAAATCCTTAGATGGTCATGCTATTCTTTTCAGGTGTGGTCAGGTACTGGGAAATACGTTTTAGATCACGAATATTAAACGCCTCCGGTAGTTTTATTCCGTCAACATAGACCGTCGGTGTTCCTGCAACACCTGCAAGTTCGCACCATGTGCTGTGCATGACGATTTGTTCGTTTGTATAGACCGAGTCAACCGACCTTTTTTGAGAATTGACCCATGACTGAGCGTTTTGCTGAATATTGGAATACCAAGTTTGCATTAGTGCCTTCCGGTGATTTTTTGTCGTGCTCAGGAAAAAGTAAGCAATAATCCATGCTTTCGGCGGACCCAGGAAGATGAACTGACAATTGAAATTAGTGTTTGTTTCAAGAAACAGATCTATTTCTCGATGCAGCCTGGAACACGGGCTGCAGAGCGGATTGGTTACAACAGTGAGCGTATGAAGGGCTTCGGTGTTACCGATAGTGGGGGAATGCATTCCCTCAAAAATAGGCGGCATCTTTGTTTGGGCACGAAATATCGCCCGTACATAATTCTCATCGAACTTGACTTTCTGTAATTGCCTTTGCACTTCAAAGAGTTGGGTAGATTCGGTGAGCGGCTTTTTAACTAATACCCATATTAATATTGGAATTAAAAAAGAAACCACCAGCAGGCCGATTGAAACACCATTCCAAACCAAGCTCAATTCGTTGAAATGAACTAAGACTATAACAAATTCTACCCAAATCAGGCACTGAATTGACATGCACAACAAACACCATTGTCGCGCTACAAATCGCTGGTACCATACTGA
Source organism: uncultured Dyadobacter sp. (assembly GCA_965649915.1). GTDB lineage: Bacteria > Bacteroidota > Bacteroidia > Cytophagales > Spirosomataceae > Dyadobacter. The sequence continues at coordinate 17,712 of CBFGMV010000003.1, read as the reverse complement.
GTATACTGTATATGGCACTGCCGCCAAACTTAGTAGATACAGATTGCTAACAAGCACATTGTTTCCTGAAACAAGCGCAATCGTTAGGTAGAGGAAGCCACCTGAAAAATAAACAAAGCCCACGTCAGACCATGAGAGCCACTCTGTTATCCGGGATGCTTTTGATTGAAGTATACTGTTACAGTTACTCTTATTGCTCAATTGACAGATGTTTTGTAGAAAAGGATTGTGGGTATCCAGGCTTTGCAACAATATTAAACCACTAACAATCATTCCCAAAAGTTTCACAACGATGACCAGATTGACGGAAAGTACGTTGGGTGCTACGCTATTCCAATTCAAAGCAAATATGATTCCTAAGCAAATGACCGTACCTAGAATGAGAAACGGCGTTCTGGCATTGATAAAGTATTGTTCAATTACTTTTTTTGAATAGTTTTCTTCCCCGGATCGTTCATTTGGCTCCAAAAGAAGTGTTAACCCGTCCCATTTCGCCTCGAACTGACTTAGTGTATCTTTCTGCCAGCCGTTTTCTGTATCAAACCACTCAACAGTATCCTGGTTAATAGACTTTAATGGGGCGAGAATACCACCCCGTACATTGACGTAGGCGAGTGAAGGAAGCGGAATCTCTTTCAACTGGTGAGCCGGTAGGCGCACCGCCATATTTGGAATCTGCCATTCTGTGAGGGCGTCGCTTATAGATGCCACGCTTGGAAAGTCAGGGTGCAGAACCATCTCTTCCTTCAAACCTTTGGAAGATACCCGCGCATTGATCTCCGACAAAAGGTGCTCAACAGCCTTTAAGGCATTCTTTTCGGTGTCGTTCAGTTTCATCAGTTGAGGACTATTTGATTAAGTGTATCCTTTAATTTGTCCGAAGAGTAATTCGTTGAGCATTTTTGCTGTAATTGCTTGATATTGTTGCCGTATATAGGGTTCGCCAACAGTTCCTGCATTTTCCGTTTCATGTCTTCACTTCGTTCGTGCTGAAAAACACCCCGTAGTCCTAATCCATGGTATTCGACTTTGAATCCATTCCCATTCTGATCATAACGCAGGTCCAAAGGATATACCAGCATGGGTATTCCAAAATGAATACTTTCTTTAATCGACCCTAGGCCACCGTGAGTTACAAACAAGTCACTATGTTTCAGTACTTTCAATTGAGGTACTCGACTAAACATGTGTATATTGGTGGGTATATTCCTTTGAAATTTTAGCGTTTGGGTGACGAACTTATTAACTGAAAAAATTACTTCGACGTTTTCGAGCATCTTAATGGCATTGAGCAGCTTGTCGAGAAATTCCACCAATGCCCTGTCAGAGCCCTGATAGAAAGTGCCAAATGTGCAATAAATTAGCCGCTTACCTGCATTCTTTTTCGCGATAATCTGCTCAAAGTTTTGATCAAATGATGGATCTAATTCTGTATCATTCCGATTTGAACTGATGCATAAACCGAAATAATGCTGATTAGCTTTGCGTACTTTCGGGGAAACTTCCAGTTCTAATGGTGCAAGCAGTATCTCAGGAATATTGTCAAAAATCAGTGCACTCGTTTTATCCGTTGCAACAGGATGTTTAACGAAAAACGCATCAGTGCTGATTAACTTTTTAAATTGCCTTTCCATCGCCTTACTAATGCAATAGTCAATTGGATCGGAAATCAAACTTTTTGATGAAATGGTTTCTTTTTGTTTTCTGTTATTGGTGTCAGTTGTGTGTCCGGTCCAATGTCCTTGATCGACTGTTGGGAAGCCATCGATGCGATACGTAGATAGCATTGGATTTAAGAATAAAATCTTGGTGTTTTGATAGTTTGAACGTAAGACGAGAATGTCGGAGCTGTTGAAAATATCAATAAATATCACAGCCGGATCTATCAGGTCAATAATTTTACGAAGCTCGTTCCGTCTGAAATGGTAAATATCATTATTCCAGACAGATTTTAATGTTTCCCATTTGCCATACTTTCTTTTTTGCTCCTGTATAAAGCGATTCTCCATTCCTCTGGATACCCTGTATATCTCTGTTCTTATTGCATTGTAACCGTGACTAGTAACGATTTCAAGCAACTCATCACCAGTTACTGCAAAGTGGATACAATAATCTTTAGAAAGTACATCCGCCAAATAAAGTGCAGGCACGATATGGCTTCTTATTGATGCCGGAATAAAAAGAATGCTTCTTTGCATTGGTAGGTGATGTATGCAAAGCAAAGGTATATTTAATCAGGCTATTGTACCATTTTAAATTCCGACCAATTTGCATGGATATTCCGACCAAATGAATAAATTAGAATTTCTTGAATGTGCCAATAATGAAGTGTAAATTGCATTTTTGGCGGAGAGGAAGGATGGATGTTTCGCGATTTTATTTTTATAACCGGCCCACGTATATTCCGGATAATATCTTGTAGTTAGTTTTGATCCTTTTTTAGATCCCTTAGTAACTCAAAGTGTTCCTGATAATCTTTCAGTATTTTTCTAATATCAGAAGCATTCCAGAAATGCGATGATTGATTTTGTTCCGGGCTCACTGTCCCGGTAAGATACGACATCATATCGACTGGTGTCATTTCAAAAGCATCTGCTAATCGTATAAAATGTCTCAGCGTGGGCGAAGACTTTTCGTGTTCCCAATCTAGATATGTTGTGTGTGATATTCCGACTTTTTCGGCAATCAACCTCGAAGAGACTTTGCGACGATCTCGTAGCTTTCGCAACAGCGTTCCAATTTCCATACAGATATTATTTAGTGAAGTGTAATTGTAAGTTTCAAAAAAGGTAACCCTTTGGTATTGTCTCAAAAAGTTACTTTTTGGTTCAGGAATGGCTGGGACGCATCTCCAATGCAAACTGGATGGGCTTTAATTGTGACAATTTTAAGAAAAAAATATTTATTTAGTCACCTCAATATACATTTTTATCAAAAGACTCCCCGTTTTTTTTTCGTGACCGGCATGAGCTGCGCTCTTTCGGGCTGTCATGTTGGCGAGAGAATATGCCTGTTGATGTGCGGTCTGCAGTGATGTATCTTGGAAATTGGTTGACGATGATAGTTAAAAAACCTTTGTACAGGCCGCTATCGGATTGTAGCAAAAGTAGGAGGGGCCGTGCAAAAGGGCGAAAATGCGAGCAAAAGAGATATTGTGGGGCAAGTTAATGAAATGGCTTTTGGAGATTTTTACCCGTGAGACTATACGATCTTGTCATTGGCGTAGAGTCCGCTTTTTTAGAGATACTCCCAATTGTACACCTGTTTCCGTCGTTCCAGCGATTCTCAGCACTCCATTTTGGTCCCCTGGGATCACACCATATCGAGGAACGTAGTTGATGGTCAGTTTTTTTATTCCCATCGCCTTAATAAGCGACTGAAACAATTGCTTCGCTCACCATTAATCCAGATATATTTAATCTCTCAGAGAAATTCCAAAGTTTTTTAGCTTCAATTTGTGTGCGCTCCATGATATTATACAAACGTTCAATTGGAAGGGTTCGACGTTGTCGGCTTCAACGCAGTCAGGATCATCAAATTAAGCGAAAGCGTAAAATGTGCTTTGTCCTTGCTAATCCAAGCGTCATATTGCATACCAGAAATTCTTCCTGACTGACACAAATCATCAATAACATTGTCAAACTTGATGATTGACCTCGCTTCGTCGTAGTCTGCTATCGTGTAATTGTTAATTTCGTGCGATATAAGTTTGAACCCTTTTTGCATAAGCTCGCTTCGCAACTGTCTTGTTTTATGGCCGTTTGGAATTCGCTCATGAGCAATTGCATAGACAATTTGCTTTTCGAGTTCGTAATCCTCAAGAAAGAGGGAAATACTAAGGTAATCTGTATCAATAATCTGAATTATACCATTTGGCCTAAGTATCCTTGAAGCTTCTCGTAAAATTTGATCGTGGTCCGCTGAATGCTGCATGACCCTGTCAAAGCGGATTTTGTCTACGGCATGATCTGGAAGAGGAATGCAGCAAGCATCACATATGAGAAAGTCGACATCCAGGCTGGCGTTTAGTTGCTCGTTTGCAAATGCTATAAACCCGGGATCGTTATCAATCCCAAAAACCTTAGCTCCCGCCCGCGCCAAATAGATGCTATCCAAACCAATTCCACAACCCACATCGGCAATTATATCGCCAGGTGCGATATTGAGCAAGTCATAACTTCTCTTTTTCGTTGGGGAAAAGCGACTGTGAAGCCTTTTCAGGTAATCCCCGTTATACAGTTTACTTTCCATCTCTATTTGCTTTTGCTATCAGATAATCAAGCATTTTCCCAAGAACGAAATCGGGATCATCTTTAAATGATTGAAATCCAGTGGGGAAATTTACTTCTAAAAGATAGGGTTCATCTTTCGCGTCAAACAGCAGATCCACTCCGGCCATACCCAGGTTGATTGAATGAACGACTTTTAAGCAAATATTTTTTGCAAATTGATCCAGTGTAAATGCAGAATATTCTGCCTTACTCAGAATAGGGGCATTTCTGAAATCGCCATCCTGAAAGACGAATTTTGAGCTTTGAACTATTTCATTGCCTACAACAATTACACGGACTCCATAATTAGCTTCAATAAATTCCCTCATGATAAAATCGTCGCCGGTTGTAGCCAAATAATCCACGACGGAAATAAGATTCTGCCAGGATTCAATCTTTATAGTTCCAATGCCCCTGGTACCACCTGTGACCTTGATGATGATGGGGAAATCTCCTAAGTAACTGACGTAGTTTCTTAACAGCAACCTGTCAGTTGTAAGATGGTATATAGTTCTGGGGGATGGAAGTCCCATCTTGTCATGAACGATGCTCCAATCCGTTGTCGAGCGGAAAACATTAAGCTTAGGATTTTCTAGATAGAAGGTTGCAACTTCGTCGTTTAAAAGTAAATTTTCCAGCGTTGTAGAGCCCCTGGCAAAATTGTACAACAAGTCACCTTTCGATAACTTGGGAGTTTTTGTGTAGTCAAATGTTTTACTGTTAATGCAAATAAACTTAATACCCTTTTGTTTACAAGCGCTGGTCAAGAGGTCAATTCGAATTTGCACACCTTCATAAAAATCATGGTGTAGTCCGTATAGATTCATGCTAATATTCCTTTATCAGTATTGTTCTGTTTTTTGTTTTACGGCAAATCTCCATTCCGCATTTATGTATATCTGAAATTTTTGCGGACAGATCATCGATCACGGGATCAAGTTGGCCTAAACCTTCTGCCCAGATTAGTTTCTATCTGAGGCAGGTCACTCCAACGGACCAGACCTATCGCAACATCTACTTCGTTCGTCGTAGGCGGAGCAGCTCATACATTATCGTTATTGCAATGGGTCTGGTATTGGTATTTTAAGTAGAGATTATTGCTGCTAGATACTAACATTTTTGAATAAAGCAACACTGCATGAGCGTGACACAAGGAGATTCTAAAGTGAGCTTTTTAGCGCCTAAGCCATGGTGGTTCAATAGCTCAGCTATATCTCACAGCGGGCACCCGACTGGAATTTCAAAACCACTGCCAAGCATTGCACCAACTACACCTTTCCTGCCAGGCTTGCGGCTTTCGTATCAGCGCAGCCGCACTTACCGGGACCGGCTAACGCTGACATGGTGTGATTCGACAAAGCCGATTGGCTGCAAACTTGTTCAGGCGTGGGAAGTACCGACGTTCGCCATTCCGGCCTGTGATCAGGCTACTTTTGTGACTAGTGTATGGTTGACAAAGATGCCGATCCAAAGTGAAATCATGCCCGGATTGACATTTTATTACCCCATTTTGCCAATTTTTGGTGAGCTGTAAGCCACCAACTTTGGCTTCACCGAATACATCCCCATAGGCAGCCCCTGCATATCGCAGGGATATTTGTAAGCATCAATTGCATCTGATATTGAGTAAAAGACGTATTCGCAATACTCTTAAGGGTTTATTTTATGACACTGGAGACGAATGCACCCGATAGTTAGTGATGATACCAAATTACTGCAGCTTTTAGTGCAAGGCGATAAGGTTGGCTTCGAGAAAATTTATAACCGCTATCATCCTAAATTGTATAGAATCGCGCTTAGCAAAGTCCGGACGCAGGAAAATGCCATGGAGCTTGTCCAGGACGTTTTTTTGGACCTCTGGGTCAGGCGGGAGGAAGTAGAAATCACTGATCTGGAAAGATATTTGAGCTCAGCCATTAAGTATAAGGTGCTGGATCATTTTAAAAAGGAATTCCACAGGAAGCGCTATATGCAGCTTGCCCAGCTCAGCAGTCTGGATCAATCGTCGATCACCGAGGAGACGCTGGCATTTAACGAGTTGACCCGATCGATTCTGGATTGCATTGATAAACTCCCCGAGAAAACCAGAAAAATTTTTGAGCTCAGCCGGATCCAGCATACAAGCGCTGATGAGATCTCGACGCTGCTTAACATCCCGCTTCGGACCGTGGAATACCACATTACCCAGGGCCTGAAAGCGCTCCGGTCAAATCTTAAAGACTATATTTTGCTCCTTCTGCTTGCGTTTTCGACCTGGTAATTCGACTTGGCAACGGGGTCGATGAGTCGTTATAAATCCAATAATTTTCGATTATTTCCGCGCATATTATATAAATTTTCAAAGAATATTTAAAACCATTTGCGGCCGTCTGATTTTTGATCGACTTACAGGGCGAGGGCTCCCGGAAGCTGTTACCGAGGCCCCATACTACGTGATGTGATGATCAAAAATTTACGAGGTTTCCTTAAACTACTGGACCGCTACCAGCGAAATGAGCTTGATCCCAAGGATAAAAGGATCATGGACATCTGGTATGAATCGATCGACCATGCAGAGGAAAGCCAAAATCTGCTCAGTGAAGATCAGGCCGGGAAAATGATGTGGGCGGCAATGGAAAGCCGGATGGACGAATCGGATGTGCAAAGTATATCCCGCCGTAATGTGCGAAGGCTCTATCTCAAACTGGCGGCGGCCTGTGTGCTGCTTGTGGCCGGCTTCTTCTCATACCGGACATTAACGCGGGGAGGTGCGCTTATATCAGGCGTGAAAAACGAAGTGCTGGAAAACATGCGTTGCATTCAAAATTCCGGGCCAGGCAGCATGCGATTTACATTGTCGGACGGAAGCAGGGTCGTGCTCGAACCGGGAGCGACGTTATTTTATCCCATAAGGTTCGAATCAGGCCAGCGAGACGTTTTTCTGAAAGGGAATGTGTTTTTTGAGATCGCCCACGATGCTTCCCGGCCGTTTTTTGTGCATGCCAACAACATCGTCACAAAAGTGCTGGGTACCAGCTTCACAATACGTGAAAACGCAAAAGCCGAAAGCATTGAAGTAGCGGTTATGACGGGCGTCGTCGAAGTGCGAAAAGCAGAAGACCCGCAAGAAAGTGCGGCTCCGGATGATAAGGTGATATTGACCCAGAATAAAAAGGTAACTTTTTTCAAAGAGGATGAAAAACTGGTAACCGGACTGGTCGAGGTGCCTACTTTGATTAAAACCAAGACGAAGCAGGCTCAAATGTTTGATTTTAATTATGTAGAAAAAACATTGCCGGAGATCGTGTCGGTTTTGGAAAGTGCCTATGGCGTCAGGATCTCAATTACCAATGAAAAGCTTCGGAACTGTACCATCAATGCAGACTTGTCGCAGGAAAAGACACTTTTCGCACAGCTGGAAATTCTGTGCGAGAGCGTCAGTGCCGAATACCAGTTGGTCGGAGACACTGTTGCCCTTTCCGGACAGGGCTGCGAGTCGGCCAAATAAGATTGTAAACCGTAAACCCAATAAACCCATGCATTAGGAGTATTGCCTCAAAATAAAAAGCCGAAGATGCTGGAAACATGCTTCGGCTTCTCCCGATCCGATTACTGGAAAAATCGTAGCGTTCGCTGGAAACGAGCGCTTGGGAGTTGTAAATCATCGTGTTAAGAGATCTATTACCTGCAAAGCAATGAAAAAAAAACAAAAGATCATAAATCCCTTGTGGACAATTATGAAGGCGTCAACTCTACAAATCATACTGATGCTGGTCGCTACTGCCTATGGGCATGCCTACACATCGGAAGCGCAGCAACTCCTTTCGCAGAAAGTATCCGTTAAAGTTGATCAAAAAACGATTCGTGAGGTACTTGAGCTATTGGAAAAGAAGGTGGATGTGAAGTTCGTATATAGCTTACAGTTACTTCCCGTGGACCGTAAGATAACACTTCATATGGAAGACAGGCAGTTGAGCGAAGCACTCGATAAAATGTTTCAGCCCGACCATATTTCTTATAAACAAATCAGAAATAAGATCGTGCTTAAAAAAGCGGATCGCACCTTGTCGGATTTCCGGGAAATGGCACCGATCAGCCCCGTTACGTCAATAAACAGCGTTGCCGACCGGGTTTTGACCGGATTGGTCAAAGACAATACGGGCGAACCACTCCCGGGCGTCAGCATTACTATCAAAGGCACCACCTCCGGTACATCGACGGATGTGGAGGGGAAATTTTCCTTATCGGTTCCTGACAATAATGTGACCTTGGTTTTTTCCTTCGTAGGTTATATCGCACAGGAGATTCAGCCCGGTGCTCAGACATCCCTGCAGGTTGAGCTAAAGCCCGACACGAAAGCGCTGGAAGAAGTGGTCGTGATCGGGTATGGTACAGCTAAGCGCCAGGATTTTACCGGATCGGTCAGCTCGTTGAAAATGGAAGGTTCGTCTATCGCGCTGATGCCCAATATGAACCCACTCGAAGCATTGAAAGGAAGTCTTCCCGGCCTTAACATCGGCGCTTCGAACACAGCTGGCGGGCAGCCGAGTGTGGACGTTCGCGGGCAGAATTCGATCAATGGCTCCAACGATCCCCTGATCGTGCTGGATGGAGTCGTTTTTCTAGGAAATCTGGCAGACATCAATCCCAATGATATTGCATCTTTTGATGTACTGAAAGACGCCACATCGGCCGCTGCTTATGGTTCCCGCTCGGCGAACGGAGTCATTGCGATCACCACTAAAAGAGGAAAAGTAGGTAAACCTGTGATTACATTAAACTCTTCAACCGGCTTTCAAACCTGGCAGAACAGGCCGGAAATGATGAAAGGAGAGGAGTGGGTCAGAGTAGTGAATGCGCGCAACAAGTACGCGGAAGGTTCCACTAACTGGATGAAACCCGGGGAACTGGCGAACATGGCAGCGGGAAAGGAAACCAATTGGCTGGACCATGTTACGCAGACAGGGGTAATACAAACCTACCAGGCGGCGGTGTCCGGAGCCAGCGAGCGCGTTAGCTACTATATGTCAACTGCTTACGATAAAAATAAAGGAATTGTTATCGGCGACGGTTTTGACAGGATTTCTCTTTCGGGAAAGGTAAAAACCAACATTACCGACTGGCTTGAAGTTGGCGTCGATGCGGGATATTCCAAAAGGACCTACACCGGAACGGATCCTTTGCTTGCGAGAAACAGTAACCGGAATGCTGCGCAGCCCGAAACACGGTTTGCAGCCAATATCAACGAGGCACAGACCATGTCGCCTTATGGTGTGATGTACAGGGATGAAATGGGTAATCTTGAAAAATATCCGTACACACAGTCTGCGATCAATCCGCTTTGGGGAGTGAATGACGGAACCAGGAGCAATCAGGATGTGAGGCTTAACTACCGTATCAATTCCAATGCAGTGGTATCTGTTCCCTGGGTGGAAGGACTGACCTACCGGGTTAACCTGCTCTACAACACCACAAGCAATGAGTCCGGGAATTTTACCAACGAGCGCTATTATGTACAGGAGGGAGAAGGGCCTAACCGTTACCTGCCGTCGACGATCCAGGGTTTTCTGACCAATGCAAATGGTGTAATCAACACTTACGGCACCAAAAGCTATGTTTTTGATAATATCATCAATTATAAGAATTCATTTGGAAAACACGGTATCGACCTGACATTGGTTGCCACCCGCGACCATCAGCAATACCAACTGGTAGCATCGTCGGGTAACAACTTTGCAGCTAACGGTAATACCACACTCGGTATGTGGGGATTGCACAAAGCAACGGTACAGCGGGTTAATCAGGATGCGAACGAGCGCTCGAACATCGGTTATCTTGCCCGCGCGAGCTATGCTTTCGATGACAAGTATTTCATTACAGGTTCTTACCGTCGCGATGGTGCCAGTGTGTTTGGCGCAAATAACAAATGGGCTAATTTCCTCGCTGCCGGTGTCGCCTGGAAGCTGACCAGTGAAGAGTTCCTTAAAAGTTTCGCCCCCTTGAATAACCTGAAAGTTAAGTTTTCCTACGGGCAGAACGGGAACCAGGGCGTCGCACCTTTTGCGACCTTATCTACCATTGCCAATGCAGCAAGCGGGGGATCCAGATATGAATTTTCCAATACGCCGGGCTTGATCAATTACGGGTTGTATCAGGACGCATTAGGCAATGCGGACCTGGGATGGGAAACTACAACTTCCTGGAACACAGGATTTGAATCGGCCTGGTTAAACAACCGCCTGTTTCTTGATCTGGATGTGTATTATGGAAAAACCACCGATCAGATCTTTGTCCGGAACATTCCTGTTATGACAGGTTTTAAAACAATCCGGACTTCAATGGGGCAGGTTAATAACCGGGGCATCGAGATCACGGTACGATCGGTAAACCTGAAAAGCAGGGACCTCAGCTGGAATACGTCACTTACTTTCTGGCAAAACAGAAATAAACTGGCCCGGCTTTACGGAGAGGACAACAATGGCGACGGCAGGGAGGACGATGATATTGCCAACAATCTTTTTATCGGACAGCCGCTGGGCACCATTTACGGTTATGAGCAGATCGGGATCGTTCAGCAGGGAGATGCAGAATACATCGCGCAAACAGGCGCAGCACCAGGCGCACCGAAGTACAGGGATATCGACGGAAAGGCCGGTATAACGCCGGATGACAGGAAGATCCTCGGCTATGCGCAGGAAAATTTCAGGCTGAATATGAGCAATACGCTGATGTACAAGAACTTTGAGCTTTACGTAATGCTGACGGGCACATTTGGTGGAGGCAACCGGTTTTTGAGAAGTAATCAGCAGGCGTATATGACTGCGGGCACCGGTCGCTTCAACGACAACATGACCTCCAAGCCATACTGGACACCTGAAAATTCCAGCAACGAGTATCCATCGGCATATTTCACCGGTGACGGCCGCTTTCAGGGTTTGCAATCGCGCGCATTTGTCCGTGTGCAGGACGTGACGCTTTCTTATCGCCTGAAACCGGAATGGATATCGAAAATACGTATGAATTCAGCCAAGCTGTTTGTGAGTGCCAGGAACCTGGCCACCTTCACCAAATGGGAGGGCGGCGATCCTGAAACAGGTACTACGGTGCGCGACAATACATTCCCTGTCCCGACCTCGTTTTCCATTGGCGCTAACATCAGTTTCTAAAAACATCAATCCACATGAAAAATATACTTTCCAGAAAATCCTTTTGGGGGCTGATGCTGCTGGTTAACCTGACCAGCTGCGACAACGACGGTTTTTTAAAGGAGAATCCAACTACTTTTTATACAGTCGATAATGCGTTTTCAACATCTGCGCAGGTAGATCAGGTTTTGGTCGGGGCCTATTCCCAGGTTAGGGATTTATGGGCAAATCCCGCGGAGGAAGGCTGGATTTTCGTTTTGCGTGGCAATGGTACCGACATGTACGATGTCGCCAGTATCCGTAAAGGCTCCACTTTCAACAACTACGGGCTGATCAATGCGGATAATGGTACGTTTTATAACATTTACAGCACCTACTATCAGCTGATCTCGAAGGCGAACCTTGCATTGGAGGCTGCACAGTTCCCGCATATCACATTTTCGTCGGAGGCCGAAAAAGCCAACATCATAGCTCAGGCTAAATTTTTCCGGGCTTATGGCTACCGCAACCTGGCAGAGCTTTTTGGCGGTGTGTCCATTGTTACCGCTGTCTCCAAAGTTCCGCGGTATGATTTCCAGAGAGCCACGCGTGTTGAAACCTATCAATTTGCCATTAATGATCTTCTCGAAGCTGAAAAGGATTTGCCCGAAACCACGACGAGCGGGGGACGCGTCGTAAAAGGAGCGGCACAGCATTATCTGGCGGAACTGTATCTGGCAATGGGTACGCAACTGATCGCGGATGGTAAGGCAGCGGAAGGTCAGGCTGCTTTTGCGCAGTCCATCGCTTTCGCCAACAAGGTCATTGACGGCGGTACTTACGGACTGATGACTTCACGTTTCGGATCGAGGAGCACCGAAGCACAGGGTAATGTGTACTGGGACCTGTTTCAGGAGAAAAACGTAAATTATCAGGACGGAAACCGGGAATGTATCTGGGCATTGCAGGTTGACTATGCTGCCTACCGGGCGGAAGATGGCCGATCCAAATTACCTTATTCCCGTACATACGGTCCGGTTTTTCGTGACGGCGCAAAAGATCACCTGACTGGCACCCTGGAAGACGTGGGTGGCCGGGGTATCGCCCAGATCATTCCTACCATGTATGTAAGGGACGGAGTGTATGCGGATAAATTCGGGACGGACCTTCGCAACTCGGAAATTGTATTTCGCCGGGTGTTTAATGGGAACGTAAGCACCTCACCTTATTTTAAGAAACCGGTGCCCTGGGAAGTGTTGTACAATGGAAGCGGCGATGCGACGACTAATTTGAACAATACCAGTCTGGTATATCCGGTATCCTGCAAAATTGCAACGGACAAATACACAGGTCTTGCCGACGGGGAAAACATGAGCAACCTGTTCCGGGATGATTATTTTATCCGGCTTTCTGAAACCATTCTTTTGCGGGCAGAGGCCAAACAGCGGACCGGTGACAAAGCCGGGGCGGCAGCCGATGTTAATTTACTGAGAGAGCGTGCCAAGGCTACTTATAAGGTTACTGCGGCCGATATGGATGATAATTTCAATTTGATCCTGGACGAACGGGCGCGTGAACTGATTTACGAAGAGGCCAGGTGGAACACGTTGCTCCGGATGGGCGGAACTATTGCGGTAGATCGCATTAAAAAATACGCTTACTGGCCGGAAGCCAAGGCCACCCTGACTTTCAACTACAACCTGTGGCCCATTCCTCAAACCATCCTGGATACCAACAAGGACGTGATTTGGGCGCAAAACCCAGGCTGGCAGCGATAGTTTCAGCCATTTATTTTGTGTTGCTTAATAAATAGCCCGGATTTCGGTTCGGGCTATTGCTTACTATTTCTTTGGTTTTTAGTTGATACATAAAAGCCTACATTCATTAAATTTTTCTTCCAATGCTTAGAAAGTTCCTCCCGTTTTGCCTGACCCTGGCCTGTGCACTGGTATGGGCTGAAACCACATATGCCCAAAAAAGTACCAGGATATTAGAGCCATCGGTTTTTCAGAATCCCACATCCAACTATGGTATCCGCTGTTGGTGGTGGTGGCTGAACGGTAATATTGATAAAGAGACGATTACGCGTGATTTGGAAGAGATGAAAGCCAAAGGTTTTAGCGGGGCGTGTATTTTTGATGCCGGCGGGGCAGAACAGCGGGGAAACGATCAGGTTCCGGAAGGGCCTATGTTTGGCTCTCCTGCATGGCGGGAACTGTATGTGCATGCGATCCGGGAAGCGGACCGTTTGGGGTTGGTGATGTCGATGAGCATCCAGAGCGGATGGAACCTGGGCGGTCCGGATGTTACACCGGCCGAAACGGCAAAACAGGTCGTTTACACTGAAACGAAAGTCAAAGGTGGCTCGGCAGTGTCCATTGAATTGCCTGTTCCGGAAGTTCGCTATGATTATTACCGTGACATTGTGGTGCTGGCCATTCCTTCCAAAACCTTCACAAACCGGGCACCTATCACCGACTTTAAAAATAAAGCAGCTACACGCGAAGTGGGCGGATCTGCCCCGGAAACCCGTCCTTTACTTACCGACATTGCAGGCACGCCCGGCGAAGAAGATGCCAGTGTTAAGCAAGTATTGAACATTACCAGGTTCGTCAAAAGCGGAAAACTCAGCTGGAAGGCGCCGGCAGGAGAATGGACGATCCTGCGTATGGGCTTCACACCGACGGACGCGGAGGTTTCGACGTCCAGCGGAAAATGGCAGGGGCATGTGATCGACTATCTGAGCGACAAGCATTTTAACCGGTATTGGGATACACACGTTGAGCCACTGTTGAAAGCGATCGGCCCCATGGCCGGTAAAACGTTGAGGTACCTGCAGACAGATAGCTTCGAAGCGGGTGGTCTGAACTGGACCGATGGTTTTGAAAAGGAATTCATCAGGCTTAGAGGATATGATCCTGTCCCATATCTTCCGGTGCTCGCCGGCAAAATCATCGGTAATCGAGACGTTAGTAATCGTTTCCTGGCGGATCTTCGCAAAACATTAGGCGATCTGATCTCAGAAAAGCATTATGGTACTTTTGCAAAACGCGCGAGCGCATATGGAATCGGCCTGCAGCCGGAATCCGCCGGGCCACATGCCGGGCCATTTGACGGGCTGAAAAATTACAGCCATAGCGAGATCATGATGAGCGAGTTCTGGTCGCCGTCACCACACCGCGCCCGGCCGGTCGACCGGTTTTTCGTGAAGCAGGCCGGAAGTGCCGCCAAGATATTTAATAAAAAACTGGTTGGTGCCGAGTCCTTTACCACGATTGGTCCGCATTGGAACGATGTCATGTGGTCGGATATGAAGCCAAGCGCAGACCACGAATTTTGCGCCGGACTGAATCTGGTATACCTGCACACATTCACAGCCTCCCCCAAGGCGATGGGCCTTCCGGGGCAGGAGTACTTTGCCGGAACACATTTTAATCCCAATGTGACCTGGTGGAATCAATCCACAGCGTTTATCAAATATCTGACGCGGTGTCAGTATCTGCTGCAACAAGGCACCTCAGTGGCGGACGTGCTGTATTACTATGGTGATCACTCTCCGAATATTGGCAGGTTAAAAGAGGATGATCCGGCAGGGGCTTTGCCAGGGTTTGACTACGATCTGATCAATGAAGACCGGCTTCTGGCGCTGGAAGTGAGAGATGGAAAGCTATTCCTGCCGCATGGCGTTTCCTACCGCGTCCTGGCGTTGCCCGACCATAAAACCTTGTCGCTGGCCGCTTTGATTAAGATCGAAGCATTGGTGAAGGCCGGGGCGGTGGTGATTGGGAATAAAACTGTAACTACGGCCAGTCTGGTGCAGTATCCGGCTTCGGGGCAGACTGTGAAGAAGATCGCCGATGCGCTCTGGGGAAATGAAAATCAACCAAACGGTTCGCGGAAAGTTGGAAACGGACGCGTGGTATGGGGTCAAAATGCAGCGGACTATCTCAGGTCGACAGGCGTTGCGTTTGATATGCAAATCGTAGAAAAGGAAACAGGTAGCCGCTATGATTACATTCACCGTAGCACCGAAAACGCGGATTTTTACTTTATCAGCAGCCAGAACCGTGCAGCTTCGAACATGACCGCGGCATTCCGCATTTCCGGCAAACAACCTGAACTTTGGAATGCGGTTACGGGTGAAGTGAAAGCGGCCACCTCATTTACCCAAAAGGACGGGATCACTTACGTCCCGCTCCAATTTGACCCCTATGGTTCCGTGTTTGTAGTTTTTCAAAACGACATCAGTAAAGATCAGAATGGGACTGCCAAAACGAACTATGCTGAATTTCAATACAAAACAACCCTCCACGGAGCCTGGAATGTGGCCTTCGATACGAAATGGGGCGGCCCGTCCAACGCGGTTTTTAATGAGCTGACCAGTTGGACCGATCGCAACGAAGAAGGGATCAAATTCTATTCGGGCAAGGCGGTTTATTACAAAAAATTCGATGCAGATATTGCTTCCAATGCAGGCACGTCCGTGTATCTCGATCTGGGAGATGTGAAAGATGTTGGTATTGCCCGGGTTATGTTGAATGGAAAGGATCTGGGGATTCTCTGGGCACCACCATTGCGTGTCAATGTGAGCGGAGTTTTGCGGGAGAAAGACAATGAACTGAAAGTGGAGGTCACCAATACCTGGCGGAACCGGCTGATCGGCGACCGGACGAAGCCTGTTGAGAAACGATTAACCAAAACCAATGTGAAGGTGCTGGACAGCTGGCAACTGACACCATCCGGTCTTTTAGGCCCCGTTCGCCTTTTAGTCACTGGTGACAAATAGTGATGTTGTTTTAATAAACAAAAATATACGTTGCCGGGTAGCTCACACCGCATTGGAGGTCAAAGAGTTGATACGTTTGCCGGCGATGGGCTATGATCAAGTCCGAAAGGTGTTGGAAGCTTGAAGGGCTCGTGTTCAGCGTCTGTCGGATCTGGTCCGGGGTGGCGATCGCCGCCCGGAACGTTTAACAACCTTTCGTTTGAAAACAGCGATTTTTGAACGAAAGGTTGTTAAACCTTCTTTTATTTCGGCCTGAACTAACATACGCGTAATGTACTCAATCTGATACACCTGTCCGGCTCAGTCAAGCATTACTTCAGCAAATTTCACAATTTCGTTTTTTTTCTGGGCGGGAGTGGTTTTAGTCCAGCTCTTAAATGCACGGTGGAATGCGCTGGGTTCGCGCCGGTCTTCAATGCGCCCGCCCATATCCAGCTGCACGCTGAGCATTGGGGTCACCTGAATATCGAGGTTGGTGCGCAAGTTGTAGCGGCGGTAGCCTACATTGGAATTGAACATCGGCGCTTTTCAAGACACCGTCCTGGGAGAGAGAACGAGGTCCGTAGGAGCGTTCGCAAACATGCATCCACTTGCTACGGAGGCGGGTATCGCCGGCAGCGGTTTTCCTTACGACTATGCTACCTATTCGTAAGAGACGTTCGGAAATACGGCTCCAGATGTTTGAAAATCGCCTGCCTGAATTCATCAGATGTACCCTCTTTGATCACGTTGACCAAATCTCTATGCGTAACAGGGTCAGGCACGTCCAGATGAACTTTTTCCCGGTAGTAGTCGGTAAATACATGATTGAAAACCGGCATGAGCAAAATCTGAAACCTTTTGAGGGTGTCATTGCCGGTCATCTCATACAGTTTTCCGTGAAAAGCAATCTCTTCCTCTTTGGTCGCCTCGAAGTCGTTGCTCTGTCTTTCGACTATCGCCTCTAGCTCCTCAATGTCTTGATCCGTTTTGCGCGCAAATAAGAACTCGGAGATGCCCATTTCCAGAATAAGTCGCAATTCGAATATGTTCTGCAAATTTTCATCGCCCAGTATAAAAGGATTCAGGACCTTTTCCATTCCGGTCAAAAGGTCTGGCTGGGACATAACCATTCCCTTCCTGGGCCTGGCTTCTATCATCCCGAGCATTCGCAGGCGACTTAATGCCTCCCGAACCACATTCCGGCTTACATTCAGTTTTTGAGCCATCTCCATTTCGTTCGGCAGCGCATCCCCAGGCTTGAACGCGCTCTCCTGGAAATATACGCGCAGGATGTTTTCAACCCTATCGGTCAGAGATAAGCTTTCAAGCGGTCCAAGCATTGTGCGTGATACTTTAATGTAGATTTCATGAGCCACAAATGTAACATTTTATATTTTTTTAGTACAAACATTTTATATTAAAATAGTATCATTACATTTGTCCTACAAATAAAAATAGGAAGATAATTTGCCCGCTGCGAATATTTGTATTTTAAATTTTCATGATTTAACAACTATTTGATTTAAAACAAGGACGGGCCCGAATTGGCAAAAATAGTTTTTGGTTATTT
>CBFGMV010000002.1:0-178136 GCA_965649915.1 uncultured Dyadobacter sp. | reverse complement strand
ACCACCGGATCAATACGCAGGAACTGAACTGGTTTATCCCAAGGAGAAAGCTCAATCCGGAAGTTTTTCTGGATTCACTGCTGAAAAACAAGGGGCAGAACCTCTCGGCCTACGAGCCTGTCAACCGGCATTATAATCTACTCAAAGAGAAGGTTTTGCAATATTATGCATTAACCCGTGACGGCGAACCGGCTGTCATCGACACCCAAAAGAAACTGCGGGAAGGCGACCGGGATACATTGATCATTGCATTGAAACAACGGCTGCATTTGCTGGGCGACCTGCCTCAAACCGATAGTCTGGCCGTTTTTGATACTACACTGACCAGGGCGGTAAAGCATTTTCAGCAGCGTGTCGGGCAGAAACAGACCGGCATAACCGGCCCGGCATTCTTTAAGGAGCTGAACGTTCCCGTCGGGAGCAGGATCCGCCAGATGCTCATCAATATGGAAAGGATAAGGTGGATGCCCGCGGCACCACCTACCGATTACATCCTTGTCAATATCCCAGAGTTCACGCTCCATGCTTACGAACAGGGCAAATTGTCATTCGATATGGTGGTGGTAGTGGGTTCGGAGGCCAATAGTACTGTCATTTTTTCAGGTACACTTAATCAGGTCGTTTTCAGCCCCTATTGGAATGTCCCCGCGAGCATTCTCAAAAAGGAAGTGCTTCCCGGCATTAAAAAGAACCCCAACTACCTCGCGAAGCACAATATGGAATGGAACGGGGGATCGGTGCGCCAGAAACCGGGCAAATCGAACTCGCTCGGTCTTGTTAAATTCCTTTTTCCCAACAGTTACAGCATTTACTTTCACGATACGCCCAGCAAGAGCCTCTTCAATGAAAGCCAACGCGCATTCAGCCACGGCTGCATCAGGCTTGCAGAGCCAAAAAAGATGGCCGAATGGCTCCTGAGGCGCGACAGTACCTGGACCAGCGATAAAATCACCGCTGCCATGCATGCCGGCAAGGAGAAATATGTGCGGCTCCGCGGCCAAAACGAAATACCGGTTTTTATCGGCTATTTTACATCCTGGGTCGACCAGCACGGCAATCTGCAGTTCCGCAAGGATGTATACGGGCACGATCGCAAAATGGAAGAAAGACTGTTCGGAAACTCCGAAATGCCCATTGCGCAAATGATCAGGCGCTGACGGCAGCCCTAGCCGGGCGTCCTGCCCGGGCACGATTTTTACCATGGAAGCCGCATAGCAAAGACGGCCGGGAAAATCCCGGTCGCTGGGAGTTGACAATGTCATAGCGTATCCGTAACTTTGCTAACACCGTTAGGTAAATTATGAAATGTCATGGGCATTCTCGAACGAAAGATACGGCAAAAGGAAAATATGCGGACCAACATCCTGGCAGTTGCACTGCAGTTGGTTAAAGACGAAGGCTGGCAATCCTTGTCCATCCGAAAAATAGCAGACGCCATCGAATACAGTGTGCCGGTCATCTACGACCACTTCGAAAATAAAGAAGCGATCCTTTTTGAACTTTCCATGGATGGTTTCAGGTTACTCGAAAGGCTGCTGGAAAAAAACAAGCGAAAATACCAGAATCCGGAAGATCAATTGAGGGCCCATGCCGAGACGTATTGGACCTTTGCATTCAAAAATCCGGAATATTACCAACTGATGTATGGCCTCGGAATGCCCTGCTCGGGTGCGGGGAAAATCAAGCCGGAATTTAACTGTTTCCGTGATCACATCAGTGATGCGATCGAAGAAATCGTAAAAAATAAAAAATCTTCGGATGATGAAACCTGCTTTAAAATTTATGCGTTCTGGTCAGTACTGCATGGTCTGATTTCGATCGTTATGATGCGCTGCTCCGACATCGATGATTCCACAATGAACAAAAAAGTCATGGACGACACTGTAAACGCTTTCATCAAGAACCTATAATTTTTTTCGTTTCTGGCTAACACTGTTAGTAATTATAACTTCACTACCTATTCATAACTAACTCATCATCACCACAAAGAATCGTCCACACCCATGAAAAAAGACCAATCAAACACAACCAAAAGGCTTATTGCAATCCTTTTACTAGCCTCCGGATCTGCGGCGATTTACAGCTGCGGATCGTCTACCGCCAACGACGCGCCGATGCAAATGCCAGCCCAGGCTTTGCCGGTCATTACGGTCAGCGACCACCAGGTTACAGCGCACCGTGAATTTACAGCTTCCATCCAGGGCAGCCGCGATATCGAGATCCGTCCCCAGGTGGATGGTTACCTCGACCGTATCTCTGTGGACGAAGGTGCTTATGTACACAAAGGCCAGGTGCTCTTCCACATCGACGCCCGCCCGTACGCGGAGCAGTTGAATACAGCCAATGCCAGCCTCCAATCCGCAAAAGCCGCGTTAGAGAGCGCTGCGATCAATGTTGACAAGCTGACGCCGCTCGTGGCCAACAAAGTGGTTTCCGACGTGCAGTTGAAAACGGCCAAAGCAGCTTATGACGCCGCCAAGGCTAATGTGTCGCAGGCGCAGGCAGCCGTGGAAGCCGCGAAAATCAACATCGGCTACACGAGCATTAAAGCACCTGCCGACGGCTATATCGGTGTGATCCCGTTCAAAACAGGCAGCCTGGTAGGCAAAGGAACGATGGAGGCATTAACGGTCCTGTCCGAAACCAAGGACATCCACGTTTACTTCTCGATGAGCGAGCTCGACTTCCTGGATTTCAAGCAGCAGTTCCCCGGCGCGACTATCGAACAGAAAATCAAGCAGATACCACCAGTGGAACTGCTGCTGGCGGACAACAGCATTTACCCGCAGAAAGGTAAAGTGGAGATCGTTGAAGGCCAGTTCGACAAGACGATGGGCGCCATCAACTTCCGTGCTACTTTCCCGAACGGCAACGGATTGTTGCGCTCCGGTAACACAGGCAAGATCCGCATCCCGCGTGAGCTCACGAAGTCGGTGCTGATCCCGCAGGAAGCTACCTTCGAATTGCAGGACAAGGTGTTTGTATACACAGTCCTCGACAGCAACAAGGTGGAAGGCCGCCCGGTGACCGTGTCGAACAGAAGCGGACGTTATTACTTGATTTCCAAAGGATTGAAGCCTGGCGAAAAGATCGTCTATGCGGGAATGGACAGGCTGCGCGACGGTATGGCTATTGCGCCTCAGAAAATGTCGATGGACAGCCTGCTGCACGCCAACCCGATCTGACGGACCGTTTGACATAATCACCACACCAATTATACGGGCCCCATCGCATGCCCCATGCGATGGTAAGCCCCTATCTTGCCCAAAAACTACAACATGTGCCCCGCGAAGGGGACAAACCAAATCCGTATGTTCCAGAAATTTATAGAAAGGCCTGTCCTTTCGACGGTTATATCTATCCTGATATTACTGCTGGGGATCATATCGCTCACCACGCTGCCGATCACCAAATTCCCCGATATTGCCCCGCCAACGGTACAGGTTACCGCCGTGTACCCGGGAGCGAACGCAGAAGTCGTTGCCCGTGCGGTAGCGACGCCCATTGAAGAGGCCGTGAACGGTGTCGAAAACATGACCTACATGACGTCATCGTCCAATAACGACGGCACCATGGCCCTGAATGTGTATTTCAAACAGGGCACGGATCCCGATATCGCCGCAGTAAACGTGCAGAACCGCGTTTCCAAGGCTGTAAGCCAGATTCCACAGGAAGTCGTCCAAGCTGGTATTTCCACGCAAAAGCAACAAAACTCGATTATCATGTTCGTCGCGCTTTCGAGCGAGGACAGCACTTATGACGAAACGTTTTTGCTGAACTATATCAAGATTAACTTGGTCCCTCAGTTGCAACGTATACCGGGGGTCGGTCAGGCACAACCATTCGGCACGCGCGATTATTCGATGCGTATCTGGCTTAAACCAGACCGCCTTGCCGCATTGGGACTAGCACCTCAGGAAGTTACGGATGCCATCCGCGAGCAAAGTCTTGAAGCCGCTCCGGGACGTCTGGGAGAAGCCAGCAAGGAAGTTTTTGAATATGTTTTGAAATACAAAGGAAAACTCACGCAAAACAAAGAGTACGAGGACATTATCATCAAAGCCAACAGCGATGGCTCGGTGATCCGGCTGAAAGATGTGGCACGGGTGGAATTCGGTTCTTACACCTATTCCTCCAATGGGAAACTGGATGGTAATGCATCGTCCGGTGTGGCTGTGTTCCAGACCGCCGGTACCAATGCGAACGACATCCTGATCCAGGCTGAGAAACTGGTGGCTGATTTTTCCAAAACATTACCCAAAGGCCTGAAAACGACCATTATGTACAACTCGAAGGACTTCCTCGACGAGTCGATCAACCAGGTTCGGTCTACGCTTCTGGAAGCATTCATCCTTGTATTCATCGTGGTATTTATATTCCTGCAGGATTTCCGCTCGACACTGATCCCGGCCATCGCGGTTCCGGTCGCCATTGTCGGTACGTTCTTCTTCATGCAGCTCTTCGGGTTTACGATCAACTTCCTGACACTCTTTGCGTTGGTACTTGCGATCGGTATTGTGGTCGATGATGCCATTGTCGTCGTCGAGGCCGTCCATTCGAAGATGGAGCGATCCAACCTCGGTGCCAAGCCAGCCACAGTCGAATCGATGAACGAGATCTCGGGCGCGATCATTTCAATTACCCTTGTGATGGCCGCAGTATTCGTACCCGTCGGTTTCATGCAGGGACCAGCGGGGGTATTCTACCGGCAGTTTGCATTTACATTAGCCATAGCCATTTTGATTTCGGCATTGAACGCCTTGACGCTCAGCCCCGCACTTTGTGCGCTGTTCCTGAAAAATCCGCATGCGGAAGGGGACGGCTCGCATGGAAAGAAAGGTTTCTCGGCCCGCTTTTTCGCAGCATTTAATGCAGGATTCGAGTCGATGACAGGTCGGTACGTAAAAAGTCTGCAATTCCTGATCCGTCGCAAATGGGTAACCATCGTGGGTTTGGTGGTCATCTCGGGAGCAACACTTTGGCTGACCAAAACAACGCCTACCGGATTTATCCCGACCGAGGACCAGGGCTTCCTGCTATACGCACTCAACACGCCTCCGGGAAGTTCCCTCGACCGTACTTCGAAAGCGATGGCGCAGGTGGATAGCATTGTTAAAAAGTCTCCTATCGCCGACCACCGCTACATCGTGGAAGGTATGAACATCATTTCAAACTCCAACGCATCGCCTTACGGGGTAGGATTTATCCGCATGAAACCGAAGGAAGAACGGGGTGATGTACAGGATTTCAACCAGATCGTCGGCATGATGTCGCAGCAGGTGAGATCAGTGAATGATGCCAATGCGTTTTTCTTCACCTTCCCTACCGTGGATGGTTTCGGTAACGTCAGCGGTTTCGAATTTATGTTGCAAGACCGTGGAAACGGTTCTCTGGAAAAACTCAGCACGACTACCAATGCATTCCTCGGCGCATTGATGCAGCGTCCGGAGATCGCCTATGCATTCACCACTTTCGCAACAGGCAACCCGCAATTCCAGCTGGAAATCGACAATGCAAAAGCTAAACAACTGAATGTACCTGTAAACGACCTGTTGCAAACGCTGCAAATCTACTACGGTTCCAGCTTTGTGTCTGACTTCAACCGCTTTGGAAAATACTACCGCGTAATGGCGCAGGCCGATCCGTTGTACCGCCAGGACCCGTCGTCGCTGAATGGTATTTATGTTAAAAACACCGAAGGCGAAATGGTGCCGGCGAACCAGCTGGTAACTTTGAAACGCGTATTCGGACCTGAAACCGTGACCCGCAACAACTTGTACAATGCGGTGATGATCAACGGAACGCCCAAACCGGGTTACAGTACCGGTGACGCCATCCGTGCCGTGCAGGAAACTGCCGAAAAGGTTTTGCCGAATAACTACAAAACCGAATGGACTGGTATGACGCGCGAGGAGATCAACTCCGGCTCACAAATCATCCTGATCTTCGTATTGAGTTTGGTGTTCGTATACTTCCTGCTGGCTGCCCAGTACGAAAGCTACATCCTGCCGTTTGCCGTGATCCTGACGATCCCGCTGGGTGTGTTTGGCTCGATGGTATTCATCAACTGGATGGGCATTGAAAACAATATCTATGTGCAGGTCGGGCTGATCATGCTCGTGGGGCTCCTTGCGAAAAACGCGATCCTGATCATCGAGTACGCCGTACAGCGGCGCGAGGCGGGTCTGAGCATTGTGGAATCGGCATTGGAAGCTTCGCGCCTCCGTCTGCGTCCGATCCTGATGACCTCCTTCGCATTCATTGTCGGTCTGTTGCCGCTGATGCGGGCCACCGGTGGCTCGGCGCTTGGTAACCGCTCGATCGGTACCGGTGCAGTAGGCGGGATGTTGACAGGTGTGATATTCGGGGTGTTTGTGATCCCGGTATTGTATGTCATCTTCCAGTATTTGCAGGAAAAGGTGGTTAAAAAGCCGGTTCAACCAAAACTGGCAGAGTCGGAAGCCCATTAATGCTGCGGCACTGATAAGCGACTGGTTTTATTTCAAAATAACATCATGAAAAATATATTTAGATTAACCCAAATACCTGTCCTGCTTACGTTGGTATCCCTGCTCGCCTCTTGCAAGGTGAGCAAGGACTACCAGCGCCCGGAACTGGCCCTGCCCAACGAATACCGCAATGTGCCTTATGGCGACACTGCAACCATCGCGGATATGGGCTGGAAAGAATTTTTCCCTGATACCACGCTGCAAAAGCTGATCGAACGCGGCGTAACTTACAATTATGACCTGCAAATCGCGCTGAAACGCATCGATATCGCGCAACAGCAAGTGAAGCAGGCCAAGATGCTGCAACTGCCACGTCTGGACCTCCGCCTGGCCGGAACCTACAACCGCCCGTCGAAAAACAGCTTGAACGGGATCAGCGCCAGCAGTTTCCTCAAATCCAGTCACATCGAAAATTACATTACCTCTTTCGATTTGTCGTGGGAAGCCGATATCTGGGGCAAGATCCGTCGGCAGCAACAGGCGACACTGGGCCAGTACCTGCAAACTTATGAAGCCACCAAAGCCGTGCAAACACGCCTGGTCGCTGATATTGCAAAAGGCTTTTTCAACCTGCTGATGCTTGATAAACAACTGGAAGTGGCCAAACACAACCTCGAACTGAGCAATAATACATTGAAACTAACGAACCTTCTGAAAGACGCCGGCGAGGTAACATCGCTTTCCGTGCAGCAGTCCGAAGCGCAGCGTGAAGCCATTGCATTGCTCATCCCGCAGTTGGAGCAGGATATTACGATTCAGGAAAAT
Organism: uncultured Dyadobacter sp.; assembly: GCA_965649915.1. Classification (GTDB taxonomy): domain Bacteria; phylum Bacteroidota; class Bacteroidia; order Cytophagales; family Spirosomataceae; genus Dyadobacter. The sequence goes on along the minus strand of CBFGMV010000002.1, from coordinate 170,862 downwards.
GCATTACAGGTTCTGACCGGACAAATGCCCAGCGCGATCGACCGCAAAGTAAAACTGGCAGATTTCGAGGCGCAGGACAGCCTTGCTACCGGTGTTCCGGCAGCGCTGGTGAGCCGTCGACCCGATGTACGCGCCGCTGAAATGTCCATACTCATTGCCAATGCGCAACTGGGTGTTGCGCAGGCGAGCATGTATCCTTCGCTGATCATTTCGGCCAGCGGCGGTATCGAATCTTTCAAATCGAGCAACTGGTTCAACATTCCGGGGTCGCTATTTGGCATCGCGGCAGGTACCATCGCCCGCCCGATTTTTGCCAGAAGAGAGCTTAAAACCAACCTGGAAGTAGCCAAAATCCAGCGCGAACAGTCGGTGCTCGAATTCCGCCAGTCGGTACTGAATGCAGTGGGAGAAGTCTCCAATTCGCTGGTGGCGACGCAAAAGCTGAAAGAGCAGGAAGCGATCGCCAACAACCAGGTAACGATCCTCCAACAAGCCATCGGCAATGCGCAGCTGCTGTATCAGAGCGATATGGCTAACTACCTGGAAGTGATCACCGCCCAGGGGAATGCATTGCAGGCCGAACTCAACCTGGCATTCATCCGCAGCCAGTCGCTGGTAGCACGGGTAGACCTCTACCGGAGCCTGGGAGGCGGCTGGAAGTAATGTTGTATTCCAAAGCATAAACCGAAACACACCCTATCGATAAACATCTTTGTTAAGTGTAGTTAAGCGCAAAAAGCCGTCAGACCAGATCCGACGGCTTTTGTATTTTAAACGATATACCGATCTGTCAGATCAGCTACCGTCTGGTAAATGTCTCGGTCGCTTCACCCACTCCCATGATCACCCGCGTGGCGACATTGATAAACAAGCCGTGCTCCACCACGCCCACGATGCCATCCAGTTGCCTGGCCAGTGATGCCGGATCGGCGATCAGGCCAAAATCGGTGTCCAGAAGATAATTCCCCTGCTCGGTGATAAGCGGTTTGTCATCCACCAACCGTATCCGCCCCAGCCCGTTGATCTTCTTCAATTGCGTCATTACATAGTTTCGGGCGTAAGGAATAACCTCTACCGGTACCGTAAATTTCCCGAGCAGATCTACTTTTTTGGAAGAATCCGTGATGATGATTTCCGACGCCGACAAAGACGCCACTACTTTTTCCTTTAACAGAAAACTACCACCTCCTTTGATCAGATGCAGGTCGGTTGTGAATTCGTCCGCCCCATCGATCGTGATATCGATCGCGTCCACTTCTTCGATTTTCAGTAACGGAATGCCCAGCGATTCGGCTAATTCCCGGGTTTTTTCCGAGGTTGGCACACCGGTGATTTGCAGCCCCTGCTTCACCAGCTCCCCGATCTCCCGGATCGCAATGTAAGCGGAACTGCCCGAACCCAGGCCCACCACCTGCCCGTCGGCAAGCCATTTCACGGCTTCTTTTGCCGCCAATATCTTTTCGTTTGTAAGGTCTTTCATGCGAACGATTATGCTATACCGGCCGAAGCCGCTGTGTCGAAGGCAAAATAAAGCATATTTCTGATAGTGCGCACACGGATCACTGGCAAGGTTCTTGCAGCATATACCTTAGAAACGGCCCCGGCATCGCGCATTCCGATGCTTTTAATCATAAACCACTCTCAAAGTCAGCATTATGCCCAAATACCTCCTGACAATGTCCTCAAAGCAAAATGGGGAAATTATCACCAGTTCGTACAATTTTGAAGCAAAATCCCGCGTCTCGGAAAAAAAACTGATCGGTGATTATCAGGATTTCTATCCCGGCCACAGTGACATTCGCGTGATCTCCTACATCGAAATCGCGTCCGACCTTCGTATGGAAACGCTGATCGACAATTCGGTCATGCTGAGTAAGCTGGCCTATGCCTAGGCTCGGTTAAGAGCTGACGATCATATCGTATTGTTTTTTCATGACACCTTCTTTAGGAAGCGTGTTGATATACTTATTGAGCAGCACCCGCCATTTCGTTATTCACTCACTCCGAATTCCATTCACCAAATCCAGGTGGCGCGATCATTTCGCCCGCTCATATTGCACCGGCCAGGCCACATCCTCCCGCAGCTCCTTGCCGGCCTGCAATGGAAAATAGGGATTTCTCAAAACCTCCCGCGCCATGATGATCATATCCGCGTCGCCATTGACCAGGATCGTTTCGGCTTGCGTTGCACTCGTGATCATACCCACCGTGCCCGTAAGGATACCGGTTTCACGTTTAATGCGGGAAGCGAACGGCAGCTGGTATGCCGGCCCGACCGTAATTTGCTGACGAGTGTCCAGGCCTGCCGTCGAAACGTCGATCAGGTCGATGCCTTTCTCTTTAAGGATATGCGCGAGCCGGACCGACTCGTCGGGATTCCAGCCGCCTTCGACCCAATCGGTAGCTGAGATTCTGATAAACAATGGAAGGTCGTTCGGCCAAACCGTTTGAACACCGTCGATAATACGCAGCAGCAAGCGGATGCGATTTTCGAAGCTGCCCCCATACTCATCCGTACGATGATTGCTCAGCGGAGAAAGGAACTGGTGCACGAGGTAACCGTGCGCAGCATGAATTTCGGCTACTTTGAAACCCGCCTGTAACGCCCGTTTTGCCGCTGCCGTGAAGTCGTCAACTACTTTTTCAATGCCTGCGGCGTCCAATGCGACCGGTTTGGGATACGTATCGGAGAATGGAACGACCGAAGGCGCTACGGTAACCCATCCACCCTCAGAAACAGGCACCTCCGCCCTGCCTTTCCATGGAACCGCCGTGCTCGCCTTCCTGCCCGCATGAGCGAGCTGAATGCCCGGCACACAGCCCTGCGCGCTGATAAATGATGTGATTTGAGACAGCTTTTCGAGATGTTCGTCTTTCCATATCCCCAGGTCTTCGGGAGAAATGCGGCCTTCCGGAGAGACGGCCGTCGCTTCGGTGATGATCAGCCCGGCACCGCCTACGGCGCGGCTGCCGAGGTGGACCAGATGCCAGTCGGTCGCGAAGCCATCGGTAGACGAGTACTGGCACATGGGTGAAACGATGATCCGGTTTTTGAAACGGATACTTTTAATGGTAACAGGAGAAAATAGCTTTGACATTTCGATGCGGTTAGAGTCGGCTAATATAAAAACTATTCATCCTGCGCGACCGTTCCCTGCATGCATTATCGGTAAAAAAACGGGGCCTTCCAACGAAGGCCCCGTACCAGGCATCAGTAGCCCGGGTTTTGCCGCATATTGACATTGGAAGTCATTTCCGTGACCGGTATCGGCTGTGCATAGTCGGTTGGCGCCCATTGGATGGGACCTCCCCGCACCTTCTGATAGTAGGTCGCCTCCCGGTCCCCTATTTTCCACCGGCATACATCAAACCACCAGTTGAACTCCCCGAAAAATTCGGCCCAGCGTTCATATTTGAGCGGATCATTTTTCAACACATTATCGGATGCGCTGGTGGCGTCGCTCAGGCTCTTGTAGTCGATGGCGGAAGGTTTATCGACCGGGAAGCTGTAAGCGCGGCGCTTCACCTTATTGATGTATTCCAAAGCGGTGGCATTGTCACCGGTACGGGCGAGCGTTTCGGCGTACAGCAAGTAAATGTCCGCAAGCCTCAGCCAGAGAATATTGCTCCCGTTGGCCCTGTTGATTTCCAGTTCCGTGCCGTTGAGATTAATGTATTTCCTGAAACTCCATGCCTCCATATCCAGCTCATTGATATCCAGAAAATGCGAAACCGGCCTTTTAGCACCGCTTACGACCATGGAATCCACATAAGGTTGCAGGCAGGCCACCCATAGTCGTGGGTCCACCGTTTTGTTCGTCCTGGCGGCAATGGATTTGGTAATGTAGGACTGGTCTACATTCGAAATATTAGGCGAGGTCGTGCCAGCCTTGAAGTAATGCCCTTCATCGAAGCCAAACCGTTCGATGTTCTTCGCATGCGGAAATACATTCGACCAGGCCGAAGCAATGGGCATGCCGGTCGGTCCCACGTAAGAAGGTGATATCAAAGTACCCATCATCGAACCCATCGAAAGATCGGTCGCGCCAGCGAAACTCATGTCGACATTCAGGTTCAGCTCAAAAAGTGATTCCGAGTTGAATTCGTTCTGTCCGTTGAACATCGTCTTGTACACATCGAAGGGGACCAGCGATTTCCCACTTCCGTTAATCACATTGGAGAGCGATGTTTTGGCATTAGCCCAATCCTGCGTGTACACATAAGCTTTACCCAGGAATCCCTTCACACCCCACTCATCGACTTTGTGCCTGTCGACAGCCGCAGTCCATTTCTTCCCGGCCAGCAGTGCTTCCGCTTTTTTCAGGTCACCGATGATAAAGTCCCAGCACGCACGAACGGTCGAGCGGGACACCTGCGTTTTGGACAGGTCATTGGCCACCGTTTCCTGAATCGGCACACCCATTTTGTCCCCATTGGCACCATCCACGATGAATCCTTCCCCCCAAAATGTCGTGAGATAGAAATAGTACCAGGCACGCAGGAAGAATGCCTGCCCCTTGATGAGCGAAATGGCTGCTTTATCGCTATCGGATGCGGTGGCGCTCAGCTTTTCGGCCCCGGCGAGCAAAGTATTGCAACGCTGCACACCCCGCCAGAGGTCGGGCCAGGTTTGCAAAAGGAAGTTATCACTGGGAAGCGCATTGTTCTGGGCCATCTGGATCCAGTTGGGCGATCCCTGCCAGCTGAGATCGCTGGTGTGGTCCCACAGGTGCGTGTTGTACGGGCCCATCGCACGGCCGAATGTACCCGCGGCGTGCTGGGTCGCGTAAGCGCCCGTCAGCAGCTGTTCCAGGTCCGAAACTTTGTCCGGATACGCTGACGTGGCAATCGCGGTCGGGTTTTCCACATCTACAAAGCTTTGCTTACATGCCGCCGCAACGGCCAGCAAAGCCAGCAACGACAGTTTTATGCATATTTTCATCATTCGTCTGTTTGGATGTTAGAAACTGAGATTCAGGCCCATGGAAAGCAGCATGGATCGGGGATAAGAGAAAATGGTGTCGATTCCCCTCGCGGTGGTGCCATTGCGCCCGAGCACCTCGGGATCGAGCCCCGAATATTTCGTGATCGTGAACAGGTTCTGCCCCTGCGCGTAAATCCGTAAACCCTGCATATGAAGGGGTTTCAGCAAATGCGACGGCAAAGTATAGCCGATCTGAAGGTTACGAAGTTTCAGAAATGAACCATCCTCTACAAAGTAGCTCGAAATACGGCCATAGTTGGAGTTCGGGTCGCGGGCGAATGTGCCATTCGCGTTCGCAGCCCCAACCCTCGGCTGGTCCGTGAGGCCGTTTCCATTAAAAAACGAAGCATTGAAGATGTCGCGGGTGGAAGTGTAGTCCCCGTAAAAATATTCGGTATAGTACTTGTTACCGTTATACACGTCCACCCCCTGAATCCCTTGCAGCAATGCCGTCAGTTCGAGCCCTTTCCACCCCAGGTTCAGCGTCAGGCCATATGTAATTTTCGGCCAGGGGTTTCCGATAAACGTTTTGTCGAGCGTGGTGATACGGCCATCGTTGTTGACATCCCTGAAACGCAGGTCTCCCGCTGCCGTACCCGCGTTTTGATAGTAAATGCCAGCCGAACCCGCCGACTGCTGCGCCCGTTCGTTCGCAGCCGACACCTCCGCGTCGCTCTGGAAGATACCGTCCACCTGGTAACCGTAGAACTGGCTCATCGGGTTACCGATCTGTGTGCGTCCGGCATTGCCGTCCAGGTCGTTGCCCGCGGCACCATCGCTGATCGGATTGTTGTTGTTGCCGTCGAGCTGCTTCACCAGGTTACGGTTAAATGAGGCATTAGCGGCGACGGAATAGGTAAAGTCGCCCTTCCGGCCCCGGTAATCCGCTGTCAGTTCCAGTCCCTTGTTGCTCATCTGACCAATGTTGGTATATACCGATGTGTTGCCAAAACCGGCCGTAGGCGCAACAGGCACCTGGTAGATCATGCCCTGGGTCTGGCGGCTGTACCAGTCGACCGTGATGTTCAGTGCGTTTTTCAATAGCCCCACATCCAGCCCGATGTCTGTCTGCAATACCGATTCCCATTTGATATTTTCATTGACGAGCTGGGCCGTCAGCGCGTAGCCTTTCGAGCGCGAGCCGTCAAAGAGGCCCATTGCATTGGTACCGCCCGCACCGCCATAGGACGATTGGTAGGTGTATTGCGGGATATTGCTCGTACTTCCCAGCTTGCCGTAGCTTGCACGCAGTTTCAGGTTCGAGAGATAAGTAAGATTATCCCTTACAAACGCCTCCTCATTCAGTTTCCAGCCGACCGATGCAGACGGGAACACGCCCCACTTGTTAGCCGGCCCGAAACGGTCGGAACCGTCGCGTCGTACAGTGGCTGTGAGCAGGTATTTACCCGAATAAGTGTAATTCAGACGGCCGAATTGAGAGAGCAAACGGGTCTGCGGCAATTCCGCGCCATTGGTCACATAACTGCCCGGATTGGTGGTTAATCCCAGGTTATAAGTCACATAAGGAAAACCCTGCGCTTCTCCGTGCAACGTACTCAGATCCGATTTATAGGCTTCATAACCAGCCAATGCCTTCAATTCATGCCGGCCGAACGTTTTGGCATACGTCAGCACAAAATTGGAAGTCAGGTTCCGCTGGTTGTTGATATCCCGTCCGAGAAATGCAATGCGGTTAGCGACGATACCAAAATCGAAAGCCTCCGTAAATTTCAGGTTCTTAGCATTGTAAACCGACGCCCCAAATGTAGCCCGAAAACTGAGCTCGGGAAGAATCTGCCAGTCGGCATACACATTGCCTTCCACCGCATAGGTCTGGTTCGACATGTGATTCTGGTACTCCTGCCCTACCAGGTTCGGTCCGCCAAAAAAGCTGCCCGTTTTGGCCCAGCCGCCATAGGCATTCGAGGGATCGTAAATGCGCACCACGGGAGCTGAGCGAAATGGGTAGGTCGCGCTCACGGTCGGGTTCATCTCCGTCATCCAGGCATACATCGTCTCCCCGACTTTGAGCTTCGAATTGATCTTGTAATCGGAATTGGTGCGTAACCCATATCGTTTGAACCAGTTATCGATGATTGTGCCGCCTTCTTTCTGGTAATTCGCCGATATGTAGTAATTGCTTTTTGCCGAAGCGCCCGACAGGTCCAGGGAATAGCTTTGCTCTACGCCATTGGTAAAGAGCGCGTCGGTCCAGTCATTGTCCGGTAATGCGGCCGGATCGCCCCAGCCGGCCGTCGCGACGCCAAATGCGGTCTTGGCTTTATGGTAATCATTGGTATTCAATAATTTATACAAATTAACAGGCTTTCTTACACCGTAGTAAGCATTGAGATTAACACTCATCTTATCCATGGATGTGCCCCTTTTGGTCGTCACCAGCACAACACCTCCCGCCGCCTGCGCTCCGTAAATGGCGGCAGCGCTGGCGTCTTTCAGGATCTCAATGGATTCCACATCCTGCAAGTTGAAGTTGTTACCAGCCGACATCCGGATTCCGTCGACAATGTAAAGCGGCGACATGCCGCCGATCGATCCCGCGCCGCGGATGATGATATCGGAGTTCGCACCCGGCGAACCGTCGTTACGGGTGATCTGCACCCCGGCCGCCCTGCCCTGCAATGCTTCGTTGACGCTCCGCACGGGCAGATTCTTGATATCATTGGCCTTCACGGTCGACACCGAACCCGTCAGGTCGGAGCGCTTCTGGGTCCCATATCCCACGACGACCACTTCTTCCAGTGCTTTTGTATCGACTTTCAGCGCAACATCGATGACCGTCCGGTTCCCGATCACGATTTCCTGCGGCACGTACCCCACAAATGAAAAGATCAGCGCCGGAGATCCGTTTCCGGCTTCAATGGAGAATGTCCCGTCTCCCTGGGACGTGGTACCGGTCTGTGTTCCTTTGACTAGGATACTGACCCCGGGGAGTGCCGCACCACTTTCGTCGGTTACTGTGCCGGTAATCAATTTCTCGACTACGCCCGGCTGCTCCGCTGGCCTGCGTGATCCCTGATCGGGGTCGCGGGTCAGGATAATGTATTTTCCGGACGCATTGTAATGGAGTCCCAATGGTCTCAGCAGCTTATCGAGCACCGAAGCCAACGGCTCGTGGTGCGCCGTGAGGCTGATATTCCCGCTCCGTTGAAGCAATGCGGGTTCGTAGCTGAACTTTACCCGGGCCGATTTCTCGATCCGCGCCAGGGCGGTCCTGACGTCCTGGTTCACGAGCGTCACAGTCACCGGACGTGTGAGCATTTCCTGCGCGAAGCCATCACCTGCCACGCTGACCCCGAAGGTCAGCATGATCAGAAAAAGATGAAAACAGGAGAATTTAACCATAGCTATCATGATCTCGACAGGCAGTCGATGTTTTTTCATACCTTTGATCGTTTTGTGATTTCCCGAAAAGATTTTTGCAAAACCGGTTCCCTGCTCTTGCCACAGATGTCCTGGGAACCAGCGTCAGGCCGGCTATGCATCCGCATTGCCGGCTTTTTTAATTTAATGTCCTATGTCATGCGGTAATTGGGTTTTAGGGTTTACAAACTATTTTCAACATCCTGTTTTTCAATGAGAATACGGGCATCGACGATTTGATACGACATACCCATCGTTTTACAGATCACATCCAGTTTTTCATACAAGGATTCGTCTTCGAGACTTACTTTCAGTGAACGGCCTTTAACGAGCTCCGGATCGAAGAGTATCTCAACACCGTAAGCCTCTTCCAGCGCCCGGAACACATCCGGCAGGGGCGTATTATCGAACTCGAATGCATTTCGTCCCGCCGTTTCCACAATTACCGGCCTATCCACCAGCGTTTTACTGAAATGCAGTTCCTCCCGTGAGAATTCGGCCTGCTGATTGGCAGTCAGGACCACGCCCGTGAGGTGTGGGTTCCGGGGATTTTCCTCATAGTCCTTTTTACCGAACACCGACACCTTGCCTGTCACGACGGACACGATTACCTTCGGAGCACTAACGTACGCCTCTATACGGAAGCTGGTGCCCAGCACCTTGGTAACGGTTTCATTGGCATAGATCAGGAAGGGCCGTCCGGTATCACGCTTTACCTCGAAGAATGCCTCTCCGATCAGTTGCACCACCCGCTCCCTGGCCGCGAATTTTTCGGGATATACCAGCTTGCTGTCCTTTCCCAAACTCACGACACTGCCGTCGTCGAGCCGTATCCGTCGCACAGCCGATGCTTTGTTGACTTCCTCCCTTAAAGGCGTCCCGTCGGCTCCGTTCACACTGATCGTCGTCAGCTGCCGTGCAGTTTCCGACTTCCAGAGCCAGGTTCCGAGCGCGGCGGCGATCAGCAGCAGCGAAGCCGCCACATGCCAGGCGGAGAGTCGTCGCCAGATACCGATACGAACCGGTCGGGTCCGGTGCTCGACGTGCTCCCATATATCCTGTGCCAGCGCCTCATCCCGATCTTTTTCGTCATCGGCATGCAGGTCCAGCACCAGAGTCCTGGCAGCCAGTATTTTATCGGTTTGTACCGGATGGTTTGCCAGGTAATGGTCCCAGAATGCTTCATGCACCGCGTCCGTTTTCAGGACCCAGTGCTGAAAGGTTTCATCAAATGCAAAATCCTCAATTTCAAAATCGGCAAAATCCCCTGCCATATCCTATCAGTTCGGTTGATAAGATCCAGTGTCAAAACCCGGCAGTTTTAATCCATTTTTTTTGATAAATTTTCAGGATTCTGCGAAAAAAGAAAACAAAACCGGGATAATGGACGATAAATGCATGATTTCGCGCAATGTTTTCAGGCCGGAGTAAATGAATTTGCAGGCCGACTGGTAGTTGACACCCATGATGCGGGCGACCTCTTCATTATTGAGGTCATTGAAAAAACGAAGATGAATGGCTTCCTGCTGGCGTTTCGGCAGTGTCGCCAAAGCCGCTTCCAACTGTTGCGACTGCCTGGTCACGGTTTCCTCCTTTACGGTCCGGCTCTCGAAATGGTCGTCATCCGCTTCCATTTGTCCTTCGTCGAAGTCGACATGCTCGAAGCGAAGGTGCCTTACGATCTTGTAACGGAGGGATTTGAGCAAGTAAAACCGCAGGGAGCGAATTTCCGTCAGGCTTTCGCGACTTTCCCAGAGCTCCACGAAAAGGTCCTGGGTACAATCCTGAATAAGGCCCCGGTTGCTGGTGATCTTATAGCCGTAGCGAATCAGGTGCTGCACGTGCGCCTGGTACAGGCCCGCGAAAGCCACCCTGTCGCCCTGCTTGAAAGCCTGCCAGCGTGCAGCGTCGTCGGTCCTTCCGGTATGATCCGAGGATATAGCGCCCATTGATGTTGCTTGAATCGTTAATGTGCAAAAATACCATTATTTGGATCTTATAACGAAAATTTATTACGCAAATAAGAAATTTACCTATTCGCTACTTTTCCCGTAGTCCGCGGATCTTCCTGAAAATGACTGCCTTGTCCGAGTCTGAATGCGCGAGTTTCACTGCGGTCTCATAATGCGCAATCGCCTGCGCGTCGTCCACATCCGTGTACAGGTTGCCGAGGAGCGAGTAATAAAAGTGATTTCCGGTCAGACCGAGCCGCTGGGCCTCGGCGATGGCCGCCTGTTTCCCCTTTACTTTTGCCAACGCGAAGGTGCGGTTCAATGCGGCAACCGGTGAATATTCGAGCGCCAGCAAATCGTCGTACAATTGCAGAATGCTTTGCCATTTTTCCGTAGAATCTTCTTTGTGCGTATGCCAGTAGGCAATGCCCGCTTCGAGATGGTACTTGCTCAGCTTGTCGCCGGTGGCAGCACGGGCGAGATAATAGGCGCCCCGATCGATGAGTTCCCGGTTCCACGCGGTCTCGTCCTGTTCTTCATACAGGATCATTTCGCCGTTCCCCTTGGTCCGCGCTTCAAACCGGGAGGAATGGAAGCACATCAGCGACAGCAATGCACTTACTTCCGGCTTGTCGGTGAGCACATTTTCAACGAGCAGGAAATTGAGCCGCATGGCTTCCGCGCAAAGCTCCTTGCGCACGGTCGTGTTCTGCGACACGGAATAGTAGCCTTCCGAATACAACAGGTAGAGCGTCGTCAAAACCGTTTCGAGCCGTTCACCGATTTCGGCAACGCTCGGTTGACCGATCCGGATCTTGCCTTCTTTAAGTTTCTCCTTCGCACGACTGACGCGCTTGTAGACGACCTCTTTATTGACCAGGAATGCATCGGCTATCTCCTGCACCCCGAAACCACAGAGCAGGTTCAGCGCGAGTGCCACCTGAGAATCATCGGGAATGAGGGGGCTGCATACGGCGAAAATCATAGCCAGCTGGCTATCGGCAATGTTTTTCGGCGACATGTCGATCTGGATCCCCTCCTCTTCCTCCGCCGTGTACCGGATTTCGGTAGCGACCTTCTGCTCGAATATCGCATTGCGCTTAAGATGGTTCCTGGTTTTGTTTTTGGCCACGGTGTAGAGCCAGGCAGCCGGGTTCTCGGGTATCCCCTTGATCCCCCAGGTTTCAGCGGCAGCCAAAAACGTGTCGCTGGCGATATCTTCGGCAATTTCTACGTGCTCGATGCCGAAAAGGTAGCAGAGCACCGCTACGAGCTTCTGATATTCCGTCCTGAAAAGATGTGGTAAAAGTTCCTTCTGTTCCATAATGAGCCCGGCATCGGAACTGCCGGGCTCTAAAAATATTAAAAAATAACCGGGCGATCCCTGTGCCTACATCGCTTTCCTGATTTCTACCGTTCCTCCCAAATCCAGGATAGGCGATGCGCTCGCTATTTCCGTCGCTTCTTCGTAGCTGGCCGCACGAATGATCGTCACACCGCCGATAGACTCCTTGATCTCGGCATAAGGGCCGTTCAGAACGGTTTTGTGGTGATCTACGACGCGGCCTTCGGCATCCCAGCGCGTCTGGGGCCGGACCAGGCGGTCTTCTTCCGCCAGCTTCCCATACCACAACTGCCACTTCTGAAGATGCTCCTGCAACTGTCCGGGAGAAGGTTGTACGTCCTTTGTTTTGTAATCCCTGCGGAATATCAATAAGAACTCATCCATTACTGATTGTATCGGTTAAATGTGAAATACCTTTTGTGACCCATAAACTACACAGAATTCGGGAATGTCGGTTCAGCCAAACTGCCCAACGCGGTAGGTGCCTACTCCGCCGGGGAATGCAATATTGATCCGGTTCCAGGTGTTAATGCTGGTCACGGCGATGGTGAGGTCGATGAGCTCTTCTTCGGAGAAATGGGCGATGGCCTCGGCATATACGCCGTCCGTTACATGCACCGCTGTCACCGCCTCGGCCCAAGCAAATGCAGCGCGTTCGCGGTCGGTGTAGTAGGGTGTTTCACGCCATGCGCTCAGGCCGTAGATCCGCTGCTCCGTTTCACCCATCGCGCGCAGCTCCTTGGAATGCATATCCAGGCAATACGCGCATTGATTGATCTGCGACACCCTGAAATCGACCAGTTCGATCAGCTGATGTTCCAGGGTTGACTTTTTAAGATATCCGGCCAGTCCGAAAAGCGGCTTCATTGCATTTTGTCCCTTTGCGAAAAAATTGAGTCTCGATTCCATTTTGAGCTATTTTAATGTTTAAAAACCCAATGACAACCCTACTTTCAGATCTGGACAAAATGCGAGGAAAAATTTTAGTTTTTTTTCAAACCCCTCTTCCATGCAGTAAAACGTCGTTTTTGATACAAAATAATTTCTCAATAATAAAAGATAAAAAACTCTTTTATTATTGAATCAGCTGTTATCTTTGCTGCTGTTTAAAGGGTATCAAAGCGAACCGGCCAGATGGGCATTTTTTCAAAGACTTGTGAGTACGCAATGCGGGCGGTGTTCTACATCGCACAGCGCTCGGAGGAAGGCCAAAAGGTCGGAATCCGTGAAATAGCTGTGCATATCAATTCACCGGAACCCTTCCTTGCCAAGATTCTGCAGAAACTGAGCAAGGAAGGCCTGATCCTGTCTTCCAAAGGTCCGCACGGCGGGTTCTACTTCGATTCCGGCGGTCTGCTCCGCCCGTTGGCCGACATTGTGCAAGCCATTGAAGGAGATAGCATTTTCACCGGCTGCGGGATGGGCCTGAGCTATTGTTCCGAAGCCAACCCCTGCCCGCTGCACGACGAGTTCAAGAAAGTACGGACCCAGATTGTACTGATGCTTAAAAACACCTCCATCGGGCAGTTCAACGAAGCACTGCTCCGCGGGCAGCTCACTTTAAACAAGTAAAATTTTTTAACCAAATAAAGGACAAAAAAGTCTTTTATTATCAACCGTTTCATCATGTTACCACAACAAAAAGACCTCGTGAAAGCCACCGTGCCGGTACTGAAAGAGCATGGCGTACTGCTGACGACCCACTTCTACAATCGCATGTTTACCCATAACCCCGAACTGAAACATCTTTTCAACATGGGCAACCAACAGAACCAGCGGCAACAAACAGCCCTCGCGACGGCGGTGTTGGCGTATGCGGAGCACATCGAAGACCCTTCGGTGCTGCTGCCGGTGGTGGATACGATCGGACACAAACATGCCAGCCTGCACATCCGTCCCGAGCATTACATCATTGTCGGCAAGCACCTCATTGCTTCCATTGCCGAAGTACTCGGTGACGCCGCGACGCCCGAATTGCTGGAAGCCTGGACAGTCGCGTACCGGCAGCTGGCCGCATTGATGAGCGGACACGAGCAAGGCCTGTATGACGAAAAAGTGAGTCTGCCGGGCGGCTGGTCGGGCTGGCGGCCTTTTAAGATCCGCGAAAAAATCAGGGAATCCGAAGAGATCACCTCCTTTTACCTGTATCCGGTGGACGGGGGCGCGGTCGCCGACTTCAAGCCCGGCCAGTACATCAGCATCCGCATTTTCCTGCCCGAATACAATTTACTTCAACCCCGGCAGTACAGCCTGTCCTCCGCCCCGAATGGAGAATATTATCGTATTTCGGTCAAAAGGGAGGCGGGCAGCCAGCATCCTGATGGCATGATCAGCAACCGCCTCCACGATTTTGTACAACCCGGCGATGTGGTCGACCTTTCGGCTCCTTCCGGAAATTTCACATTGAATGGGCACGATGAGAAACCGCAGGTATTCATCAGCGGCGGAGTTGGTCAAACCCCGTTGATGGCCATGCTCGAAACCCTCGTCAAATCGGAGTCAACAGCGCCCATCACCTGGATACACGGTTGCAAGAATGAGCAGGTCCACGCATTCAAGGCTGATCTCGACGCCATTGCCTCGGAAGTAGCCCATGTGCAGAAGCACTTTTTTTACGATCATGCCGATACGCTCGCCGAAAACGAATACCGCGGATGGGTATCGCTGGATCAGCTGCCGGGCGACGCATTGCACCCGGAGGCCCAATATTATATCTGTGGCCCCGCGCCCTTCATCCGCCAGCATTACCGCTTCCTGGTCGAGTACGGGATCGAAAAGTCATCCATCCACTTCGAAGAGTTCGGTCCCCTATCGCTCTCGCTGAACTAGACCTGGCGGGGAGGTTTCGGCTGCCGGAACCTCCCCCACGCCACCAGGGCAGCCACCTGCCGTAGAATTCTCCATTCACCAGCGTTCCTCATCGATCTCTTTCGCCAGCCTGCTGGTAATGTTCACCCGCGCGTCACGGAAAACGAAGATCACCGTTCCATGCTCTCTCGCAAATTCGTTGGTAACCGAATCGGCTGCATAGCCAGTGCGGAACAACGGCCCGGTCCCTTTCATTTCCTCTTCCCGCTCCCACCCGTTTTTGACCCGGATGACGTGCCTGTAATTTTTGTCCAGTTCAAACCAGTTGATATAATCCGCATTGAAAGTGACCGCCCTGATGCCTTGCTTCGTGTAATAGTTAATGGCCCCGGCCTGGCCGTAATTGTCACATAGTACGATGGTCATATCCCGCTCCGGAATGCTCGCATAAGCGGCATCCACCTTCGCTGCCAGCTCTTTCCAGCCGAGCATATCGGCAAAATCCTGGGGCAACTGGTGATCTTTTCCATCCTCCCAGCGCAGCAACCCAAGTTGCCGGTACCGCTCCGGATTACGGGCGATCTCCTCCGGCTTTTTATTTGGAAAAGCAAAATCCAACAACGGGATAAAAAACAACACTGGGATGATGGTCAGCACAACACGCAACCAGCTTGCCCTAACTTTTTCTTCCAAATAAACCGCCCCAAAAGCGATGTAGGCCGGGTAGATGCCGATGGCGTAGTAACTCTTCGCCCGGAGAAACGTAAAAACCGCCAATGTAAAAATGAATGCAAAGAAGAACATCCTGTATTCCGAAAATGGCCTGTAAAACCAAAATGCGTAAAGCCCCGCGGCAATGACGAACAGCGAACCTATGAAAAACAGCACCTGCTCCTTCAAAAAGTCGGCCCGGTTGACATTCACGAGCTGGGTCTCCGCCAGCAGCTTCATGTGGTGGAATACGGGAAAACCATTCTGATACTGCCAGATCACATTGGGCGCGATCAGGAACAGCGCAAGCAGCAGGGCGAGGTATATGTGGCGGTCCAGCAGCCATTTGCGCTGCGAAGTAACAAGCACTCCCGGTAACAGGCCGACCATTAAAAATGCGATATTGTATTTGTTCAAAAAGCCAACGGCAAAAACAGCACCGAAGCAGTACAGCCACCGGCGGTCCCCGGAAGCTACAAACCGGATCAGCAGAAAGTAAAGGGTTGTCCAGCACAAAACATCCAGTGAGTTTGGCTGGAAAAGCTGGTTCAGCCTCAACAAAACCGAGAAAAGGACGCAGCTAGCCGCGAGTACGCAGGCGAACAAGTTTCCTTTCAATGCCTCCACGGTTTTCCAGACCATCACGATCGTCAGTGCGCCGAACAGCGCCGGGAAAAACCGCACCACCCAGACCCCGTTACCCAGCCAGCCCATGACCGTAGCTACCCAGGAGGTCACGGGAGGCACCGACAAGTATCCCCACGCCGGATGATTGGCCTGATCCAGGTGCAGGTATTCGTCGCGGTGCAGGTCGTAGTCGGGAATGATGAGGAAGTATTGCAGGAGGAATTTGAGCAGTACGAATGCGAGGAGTATGGCTGTTCCTTTCTTCATGCCAGGAAATTGTTACGGGAAAGAGTACGATCGATTCCAAATGTAAAACAAAACCAACAGCATTGACAGGCAGGATCCGACCGTTCATCAAAAAGAATGGCAGCCCGGAATACCGGACCGCCATTCGAGGGCATTGCTGCCCGACATCGATACAGAAGGGCTACTGCGCCCCTGATGCCAGCACAGCTTGTGCACCCATTACCACCATCAGACTGCCCAGTGAACTGGCAGGATTTACAAAAATCAGGTATATGTCGTGCGGCTTTCCATCTGTGCCAATCGCCGATTTGAGGGGCAATTCCAGGGCAACCGGCTTAAAGTCCATCTTCTCGGAAGGTTCCAGAAACTCGGATTCGCCGATGATCTTGCCCGTAGGACTATCCAGGCGTAATTCTACCTTCCCACCCAAAGCATTCAGCTGTGGCTTGGGTGCCATGGCCATGACGCGGAACGCAGTCACCCCATTCAAATCCACCTGTTTCAAGCCCATATAGGCTCCCGACTTGGAAGGAATCGCCAGGTTATTGCCCCCGTACGACATTTTATTTACATTATCATATACATCAAATCCGTGCACATCCACAACTGAATTCCGTAACACAAACGTCTGCTCGGAACGAAGCGCAGGTAAGCCCTTGGCACCCTTATCCTCATACGATGCCCTCACTACGAAGACACCTTTACCTTTGTCGCCGGCGGGCAAACCTGCGGTGTAATTACCCTTAACGGGCAGGGAAGCCGGTGCAGCCGCATCACCAGACAGGTTCAGGATGTACTTCACCATCTCCGACGCGTCGGTAGCTGAAAGTTGCGGGTGGGCAGCCATGGCCGTCTCACCCCACACGCCGCCGCCGCCATTGATCACTTTCCTGGTCAGCGTTTCCAATGCGGTGCTGCTGCCCTTGTATTTGCGCGCAACGTCGCCATAGGCGGGCCCGATCGATTTCTTGCTGATGCTGTGGCAGGCTTTGCAGTCGCTCGCTTCAATCAGTTTTTTCCCTGTACCAAACTGTGCTGCCGCGTCCGCCGAACGGTGCCCCTGCGCGATCGCCACCTTGTCGAATCCTTCGGGCAGGTAGTCGATATTGACCGCCACACTTCCCGGATCGATTCCGTTACCCAGTGAACCATCTTCCTTGTCCTTCACCTTGACATCATAACTGAATGGCTTGCCCGGAACGAAGAAGGACTTGTTGGCACCTGGCATATCCAGGCTCAGGACCGGCGCTTCATTGCCCACGGTAATGTCCATGGATTGGGTACTGATACCGCCTTTACCGTCATTGACGGTCAGCGTGGCCTTATACAATCCCGTCTGGGCGAGTGTAACCTGCGCATCTTGGGTACCGATGACCTTACTGAACCCGCTTTTTGAAGTAATTTTCCAGGAGTAGGCCAATGCATCCCCGTCGGCATCGTCGGTGCCCGCCGCGGTGAGTTTCAATGCGAGCGGCGCCGAGCCTCCGGGTTTGTTGGCAGCCATTTGTATTTTCGGCTTGCGGTTGCCGCCATTGTATTCGATCCGGATCAGGCGTGCATCATCGTTGGCCGTGAACCAGCCCGAGCCGTATTCGAGCATGTACAGATCGCCGTTTTGCGCAAATTCCATGTCCATCGGATTCGAGAATTTGTAGCTGGGCATAAAACGCTCCATGGAGGAGTAGTTGCCTTCCTTGTCCATTGTAACAGCCATCACCCAGCCGCGCATCCATTCGTAGGCCAGCAGCTTGCCATTGTAGTAGGCAGGAAATGCCTGCGATGCATTCTTGAATTCTTCGCTGTAAAACACGGGGCCTGCCATGGCATTGCGCCCGCCTGCACCCACGAGCGGGAATTCCGGTGAGGCGTCGTAGGGATACCAGATGAATGCTTTCTGCGCGGGTGGCAGCACTTTCAGGCCTGTGTTGTTGGGAGAGTTGTTGGTCGGTGCTGTAACATCCCATTTCTCGCCCGATTTGGACGCTGTGAAATCAAACTTGGTGTAGGCCTTATTGTCGCCCACGAAATGCGGCCAGCCGAAATTACCTGCTTTACGGGCTTGCCCCACTTCGTCGTGACCGGCTGGGCCGCGGTCCGCGCCGGGTTTGGCCGCATCCGGTCCCACCTCACCCCAGTATACGAACCCGGTTTTCTGATCAACCGAAATGCGGAAGGGATTCCGGTGCCCCATGGTGTATATTTCCGGCCGGGTTTGCGCTGTTCCTTTGGCAAAGAGGTTACCCTCCGGAATGGTATAGGTGCCGTCCGGCTGCGGTTTGATCCGAATGATCTTGCCTCGCAAGTCGTTGGTATTGGCGGATGATTTCTGCGCGTCCCAGGCAGCCCTGCCTTCGCGCTCGTCACTGGGACTGTAACCGTTTGATCCGTGCGGATTGGTATTGTCACCCGTCGACAGATAGAGGTTGCCGGCCTTGTCCCAGGCAATCGACCCGGCTGTGTGGCAGCATTCCTCGCGCTGCGTAGGCACATCGAGCAAAATCTTGCGGGACGCCATGTCGAGCACATCGCCTTTCAGTTCAAAACGCGCCAGCACGTTCTTCGACTCGGAAGCGTCGGAATAGTAAAGGTATATCCAATGGTTTTTTGCAAAATCGGGATCCTTGTTCAGCCCCAGCAACCCATCCTCGCCCATCGACTCCTTCCCTTCCTTGCTTACATATTTGGTACTGACGGGAATCTTTGCAATGGTTTTGAGCTCTTTGGTTTTGATATGATAAAGGAGGACTTCGCCTTTGCGCTGTATAAAAAGAATGCGACCGTCCCCGAGCACGCTCAGTTCCATCGGCTCATCGAGCTTTTCGGCCAGAATTACTTTCGAAAAACGGTTCTCTTCGGGTCTTGCTTTGGAGAAATTGACCGGCCGGGGTGTCTCGCCTCCCGACGTGTAGCGGATACCTGCCCACAGATGGTTCAGGAACAAAGGCTCTTCAAACGTTTCGTCCGTATGCCCCATCGCCGTGTAAAACGACCGGCCGCCATCAAATTCCTGATACCAGGCCATCGGATGAAAGTCCGGGTTTTTGCCTCCCTGATAGGACTTTTCGTCGATTTTAAGGACTACATTAATTTTCGGGGAAATGTTTTTGAAACTATAAAACTCATCACTCCGCTCAAATTCATCCGGCATGCCCTGCGTAGCCCAGTGATTTTTCTCCGTCACGATAAACTTGCCCTTCTGTACATTGTTGGGCATCGGGTGATCCAGAAACCAGGCACCCGCCAGCGCGCCGTACCAGGGCCATTCGTATTCCGTGTCGGTGGCCGCGTGGATACCCACATAGCCGCCACCCGCCTGGATGTAACGCTCGAATGCATTCTGCTGTTCGGCGTCGAGGATATCCCCCGTGGTGTTCAGGAACACGACAGTATTGTATTTTTTCAGATTGCTTTCGCGAAACTGCCCGGCATCTTCGGTGAAACTTACGCCAAAGCCTTTTTCCGCGGCCATTTTGGTCAGCGCCTTTTTACCTGCTTCTATGGACTGATGCCGGAATGCAGCCGTTTTACTGAATACCAGCACCTGCGTTTTAGAGGGCTGGGCGAAGGCCTGCCCCATCAGAAGCCATGCACACCATAGCAACAGGCTGGCTCCCGGTAATTTTTTCTTCATCTCGGTAGATTAGTTTGGATTGAGTGATTCGCAAATGTAGGCGAAAAATTATTATTGTCTATATTTGAGACAATAAATTTTATTCAATTTAATACCTTTGTAATACAATTAACAGTTACAACCGATCGGGCGAAAAGCTATTGCGACATCCGTTTTAAAATGTTTCCGTCGCCTGCCTTGGGCAGGAATGGTGTATCGACGATATTGCCAGCTGAAACTGCCGATCAATTAACAGGGGACATGCATTCACCGAGCGAACAGGACTACATCCAACAACTCTCTATCGACTGTGTTATTTTTGGCTATCAGGACTCCCAACTG
This sequence comes from uncultured Dyadobacter sp., assembly GCA_965649915.1. Taxonomy (GTDB): domain Bacteria; phylum Bacteroidota; class Bacteroidia; order Cytophagales; family Spirosomataceae; genus Dyadobacter. The sequence continues at coordinate 150,856 of CBFGMV010000002.1, read as the reverse complement.
CACGTCCTGGTTCCCAAACTCAATTTCAAAGGCGGCTTCTGGGCGCTCCCCAGCGGCTTCATTCAGCAAAGCGAGGGCATCGACCAGGCGGCACGCCGGATCCTGGAAGAGCGGACAGGCATCAGGGATATCTATCTGGAACAATTCAAAGTGTTCGGCGACGCTAACCGGACCAATATCCGTTTCCTGGAACGCCTCATCGGGTTAAACCAGGACACCCTAGGCGACCAGCGTTTCAATCGCAAAGAGTTTGAATGGATCACGCGCCGTTTTGTTTCGATCGGCTACTATGCGCTGGTGGATATCAACCGGGTCGTGCCGCAAAAGACGGAGATTGACGAGTCCATTGAATGGTATCCCGTAAGGTCGTTGCCATCGATGATCATGGATCACGAGGATATGGTGCTTACTGCGAGGCACACTTTGCAGCTCAACCTGGATCAGAAACTAACCGCATTCAACCTTTTGCCTGAAACCTTCACGATGCGAGAGGTACAGGAGCTCTACGAGGCGATTTTCGATCGCTCGTTCGCCCGCAACAATTTCCAGAAGAAGATATTGGACCTGAATGTTCTGGAACGTCTTGAAAAGAAATTCACCGGGGCTGCCAACAAGGCGCCGTACCTCTACCGGTTTCACAGGGAAGGTATTCCGGCCCCGTTCGGATCATGATCGCTGACGAAGGTTCTTTGCGGTTTGCAGGCCTCAAAGCCGCTTCCCGAGTTTGATATGATCGCCGCTGTCGTCCATTTCGAATAAAAATGGAATGCGGACAGTGCGCCCGTTGATGCTCTTGTGGCTGTGAACTGCCATCAGTAATTTTCCTTCAAATGTCCGGAAAAGCATTCCGTGCCCGAAATTAGGAGGGGTTATAGGCTCCGCTTCCTGTATCCAGGGGCCGTCGAGCGTACCGGTTTGAGAATAGGCAACTCCCTGGGTGTAAACATCGTAAATCCAGCTGGTCCAGAGCATGCCCAGCTTTCCGGTTTGCGTGCGGAATAACCACGGACCGTCGGTGACCTTGTTGGGGCGATCTGTACCATCTTTATTTTTCTCCCGGCTCCACGGCGAATCGCTGGCCAGGAAAAGGACCTTCGGCGAGCCGGTGGTCCCGGTAAAGTCAGGACGCAGCCGGATCTTTTCGATCGTTCCATTGCCATTTTGCAGCCATTCGTGGCAGTATACCATGTACGGTTGGCTGTCGGTGTCTGTCCAGAGCGTTGCGTCGAGTGTAAGTTTGTCGGCAGGCAAATATAGAGAATCTCCCGCGGGCACGTATGGTCCCTCGGGCTTGTCGCTCACGAGTATGTGGCATGCGCGGCGTTCCAACCCTTCCCCGGCTTTGACAGCCTTGTTTGTGAAAGTGGCGAAATAGTAATACTTGCCGCGGTAAGCATGCAGCTCCGCCGCCCAGATCATCGGCGCCGGTCCCATCCAGGAGTTTGGGTCCGGCTGAGCTACGGTGAAAGGGCCTGTCCACTTTTTGAGGTCTTTGCTTTTCCAGAGCTTTCCGCCTGTTCCCGTCATGTAATAGGTGGAAGTGCTTTTATCTGCAAGAATAAATGGGTCACTCAACCGGATCGAATCCAGCGGAATGTCTGTTTTCAACGTCTGTACCGGGATCTGGGAAAAGCCCTCCGATACGTGAAAGAGGATGAGCAACCACAGCAAGATCTTTTTCATATCAATGATTCAATGGGTGAAAGACAAACTCTTGCCAGCGCGCTACCGGCCTGGCATGTTACGGTGCAAAGACAACCGGGAGATTATACTTGATCGCCTGGGGCTTTCCGTCTCTCATGGCCGGTTTCCATTTTGGCATCGAAGCGATAACTCTCGTTGCTTCATTGGAAAATTCCTCGTGTGTCCAGTCCAACGCTTCAATATTGCTCAATGAACCGTCTTTACAAACCACAAACGACACCAGTGCCTTCCCGGACATACGGCGCAGCACGCCGGGATGGCGGGTATTTTTGCCGATATAACGGTACATGGCTTTCGCTCCACCCGGAAACTCCGCCTTTTCCAGAACGCTGTTGCTTCCGTCCTCCTTGTATAGTTTTTCTTCCAGGATCTTACCTTCATCGTCGAACTTCCGGTAAGTGTCGATTTGCCCGTTCTCATAGTAACACAAATCCTCGCCAATGGCTACCCCTAACGCGTAGGTCGCTTTTTGTTTCAGTTTACCATTGGGATAGAACCATTCGAACGGCCCCTGATATCGCTTCATTTCCTTTTCTATAAAGGCGCCCGACATCTGGATCTGGCCATTCTTATAAAAATCGCGCACCTTCCAATAACCGTCCTCACCGTTGTAAGCCACTCTGCTGTATTCCGCCTGCGACGGATCGGCAATTTCCTTCCAATCCGCATCAAAAAACGCATGCAGCGTGTCGGTCTGGCCGAATCCGTTGATCGACAAACTCACACATAGGCAAAAACTTAACACGAAAAAGCGGCCCATAAAGCTATTCCTTTGGCTAAATCTGAAAGGTGCGAAGATAACAAAACGCGGCATGAAACCGGATCATTTAGCGAATTGAAAGGATTTGACCGTATTTTTCACTCCTATGGTCCGGGCCGGTGGTGAAGGATGCGGCATACTGCCCTGCCGGAACCGCGTTCGGGATCTTGTACGACAGGAACATCATAAAACCGTCAAAAATGCCGTAAGCGTCTCCTGCATAAGGGATAGTGTAGGCTTTTCCGGTAGTGATGTCTTCCAGAATGAGGTCGTTTTTATTCGGGAACGGCCCATCCCGCTGGATATACAGGAGCAGCGGCTCGTTTCTGTTAATCTCTGTCAGGGATGCGTAATATCCAAGTCCGGGCACCGGGCCTGATGTGATGACCCTCGCACCAGAAGGCTGGCTAACGATCCGCAGGATCGGTTGGTCGGTATATTTCCGGATATAAACCTGATCGTCGCCCATATACCGGAGTGGGCCTACCCGATCATCATATGGGTCCACGATCTTGCCATTCTCCCAATAGGTAACCTTATAATTTCCCGTCGCGATATCATCCGGCACATTACCGGACAACGTCCCCGCGTCCTTATAGCTGAGCGTGACCCGGCGGCCCGGGGTGAAATCATTCTGGATGACTGCCTCGTAATGTGCCGTTTTCGAGATATTATAGGCCGGAACCTCGAAATATTTGCTGGTTGGCAGCATCAGCCAGGTCCAGCGCGCGAGCCGCAATGGTCCGGACCGTACGGAAATCTGATTTGAAAATACCTCCCGTTTCGATCCCCATTCAAGCTCCGCCACATAGTCGCCGGGCGCCACGGTAGCGGGGATCGTCAGTTTCAACTTTTTAGTGTAGTCCTGGTAAATCGCGTCGGGGTATATTTGATATGCAGTTGCACCCGTCACTTTGTCTTTGAGGATCATTACGGGGTTCTCAACGATTTTTCCGCTATCGTTCACGGTAATAGCGGTGCCTTTCAGGTTAACCGGGAGGGAAATCACAGCCTCTGGCCCGAGTACAACCTGATGGTCTTTGACCGGTTCCACCAGTTCGATGGCCTTATATGGAATTACACAAATCTTGTATTCTCTGCGCTGCCTGGTGCTGCTTTCGAGTGTCAGGCTGAGTCTCTTTCCTTCGTAGCTAAACCCATTTACAAGGTCCGAATCGATCCGGTAACCGGACCCAGGCACGATGTCAGGTTTGATGAAATCGCCGGCCGCATAATGCTCCGGCAAATGAATTACAATGATATCCTCCCCTACTGTAATATCTTTCGCATCGACTCCCCTGACAGCGAAATCGATGATATCAATCTCCTTTACAGGGCCGGTTGCCGGTGCAGGGTCCTTCTTATCCTTGCATTGCGTGAAAAATAGACCAGCGAAGACAGCGAAACATAATATTCTCCTCATAATCCTGATGGCTAGTAGTTTATGATAAAAATTGCCCGGCAAATTACGCCCAAGTTGGGATCGTTCCAAACCTACTCAAACTGCGTCAATTACGGAATGGTTGAGACTGTTTTAAACACAGACACCATTTTATGAAAAACGTCGCACGGATTACCCGGTTTTTTATCTTGTCAGGCTATGGTAAGATTTTGCGAAAACTTGCCCGCGTTGCAGGCAAATCCTAACTTCACGGCATTCCTGTTCCAACTTACCCGTCTTTAACATCTATGCGGATTCTGTTTTTCTCTGCCAAGAGCTACGACAAGCATTTCTTCGATCTACATAACCCGGCACACGGGCATCAGATCGAATACCTCGAAACTCATTTGGGCCCTCATGTCGTCAACGCCATCGACGGGCAGGAGGCCGTGTGCGTATTTGTCAACGACAAAGTGAATGCACAGGTTTTGGAAGCACTTGCCGGAAAGGGCGTCAAAATCGTGGCGCTGCGTTGTGCGGGATTCAACAACGTCGATCTGGACGCTGCGCGGAAATTGGGGATAAGGGTTTGCCGCGTACCCGAATACTCACCCGAGGCGGTAGCAGAACATACCGCAGCGATGATCCTTACGCTGATCCGTAAAACGCACAAGGCCTACAACAGAGTGCGGGAGCAAAACTTCGCTTTAAACGGGCTGCTTGGTTTTAACCTCCATGGCAAAACAGTGGGTGTGATAGGGACAGGCAAGATCGGCAAGGCTTTCGCAAAGATCATGAACGGTTTTGGATGCAAAGTCCTGGCGTTTGACCCCTACCCGGACGCTGCTCTTCCGGCGGTCACCTATGTCCCGCTCAACGAACTGCTTTCCGTATCCGATATTGTATCACTGCATTGCCCGCTGACCCCGGAAACGCGCTACCTGATCAATGCGACGACGCTTGCAGGGATGAAGCCGGGTGTTACGCTGATCAATACCAGCCGCGGCGCATTGATCAACACGCACGATGTGATAGAGGCCCTCAAACAGCGCCACGTCGCTTACCTGGGTATCGACGTGTATGAGCAGGAAGAGCATTTGTTTTTCAAGGATCTCTCGGAAAGCATTATCGAGGATGATACCATTCAGCGCCTGATGAGTTTCCCCAATGTGCTGGTCACCGCTCACCAGGCCTTTTTTACCGAAGAAGCACTGACGGAAATTGCACAGGTTACCTTGGCAAGCATTACGGCATTATCCAAGGGCGCCGAGCCCGCTATGCATGGTGTGGTGCTGGTCTGACAGACGCCGTCAAGGGAGCACGATGAACTTCCCGCTCGAATGCGACTTACCTTCTGCCCATTCGATCCGGTAGAAGTAATCGCCCGCTGCATCCGGCAGCCAGTACAGATCCATCAGTCCTGCATTGGTAGCGCAGGTCCGCTGGTGCCTGAGGTTGCCTTTTTTATCGAAAATCCTCAAGATGGCTTGCCCTTCCGGGTAGTCTTTGGCGGTGAATTTCACATATTCTAGCGCGGGGTTGGGAGAAACGACCACTGAAACGTTGCTTTCATTGGTCGGCGCCACGCGGAATTCGATGTAAAATGGCTCTGCCCTATTTCCCGCCCGGTCCTTGATCTGCCTGACAGCCAGCTGATAGACTCCTTCCGCCAGTGCATTCATCGGTAGCGTCATTCGTATCGTTTTGTTGTCTATCTGCTGGCTAGACACCTGGATGCCAGTTGTAAAATCCTGCCCCGGCTCGCATTCATTCTCCCCGCAGGGACAGTCCGGATCTGTGCAGGATTTGATACTTACCTCAAACTGTTTACCATCGGGCAGCAGCGGCCGGTCATCCCCGAGCAACAATTCGATTTCAGGTTTCATGCCAACCGGTTCACCATTCTGTATCGTGCGTTTATTGAATGTCACCGACAATACCGGTGCCACCAGGTCTTTGACTGACTCGAAAGGATAATAAGGATGTGCACCCGCCTGAGGCCAGTTGACAATCAGTTCGCTGTAATGGTTAGCATCGTTGCCGTCGAGGGACAAATGCTTCGGGTCGAGGGTTACCTCTATGCGCGCCAGATCAGCGCCGGCGCGGATACCTTCGAAGAGTACGGTTTCCGCATATCGGATGCCTGGGATGGTTCGGGTTAAATGTTCTGTTTTGCCACCTGCGAAGTGAATCAGCACGCCTACGTCCAACTTGTCTTTGGAATCGTACCTGCCTTTATTTTCAATGAAAACCTGCATTTTCAGGGACTTTGCGTTACCAAGTGTCTCACCCTCCGGCGCCGCCAGACGGATACCCTCGTCGGGATGAATGGCATAATCGGGTTTTTCCAGTGCAAAGATCCGCAGCGCAGGGTCACCTTGTAAAACCGTTTGATGTACATTAGCCACATCCGACGGGTCGGTGTTGTTTTTCAGGATCGCCTTAGCCACCTCTACCTGGATCTGTCCGATGGACATGCCGGGATGCTGCTGAAAAAGTTGGATATACAGCTGACGAAGGTAATTGGCGGATACTGAAAGATAGGACTCAAAACTGTTGGCCAATACCGCAATCGCCCCTCTTCCCGGTGCAAGAAGCCAATCCAGGGAAAGCGGCATCCTGCTCGCTTCGGGCTGCGGCGAATAACTCTGGCGGTCACTGAAAACATTTCCTGCGCTGCATCCATTGAAGTACATCAATGCATATTTGGAATTGACGTCATATTCCCGATCAGGCTCGGTGATGTAACCGAAATTATAATCCATCCGGACTGTTGAACCATGGCCAAGGTAACTGATCAAACCCACCCCGGCATTAATCTCAGGTGTAATATCGACCTCGATCGGTTCAAGAATCCCCTGCGGCTTCGCAAAAGCTTTTACATTCGCGCCCAACGACCCGTCGGCGGCAATCGGGGCCAAACCGGCAAGCATATTCTTCATCGTGGATACTTCCTCCGCCGATTTGCCGCCATTGACATGGAGCACGTTCTTCCGCCACATCCGATCTTTCCCGTCGAGGTCCTCGTATTCTTTCACTTTTTGCAGGTAGTCTCGCACCTGTGTATCGGTAAACGCTGCCAGCCTGCCAATGGGAACCGCAGGAATATTTTCAGGAACTCCGTCCAATCCATCCACCAGCAACAGGTCCGATCCGGGAAAACCGACCGTTGGTACCTCCTCCGGCAGTTCCCGCACCATCCGCTCACTATAAGTAATGGACTTCCCGATCAGAAAAATATTCTTGTCTTTCTGGTCGCGTTTGGAAAGATAAAAACTAATAAACCGCTTAATGGCCACCGGGCTGGGCTCGCCGTAATTGAACTGGTTATACAGGTCGGCTACATCCACCACCAGCGCCTGGTAGCTACCGCCGGCCTTCGAACTCCGGTAAGCGGCATATTCCTTTGATACGTCCAGCAATCCTTTGTGTGTGATAATGATGTAGTTATACTTTTCGACGGCCAGTGGTTGCACCGGCACCGGCTTTACTTTCCCGGCCGGAATTTCTTGGGCGGCACCTGATATGATCATGCGCAAGGGCATTCCCTTTTTCCGTGGAACCATCAAAGACGGTCCTGTGCCCTGCATAATAACCGGTTCATCCGGGTCTGTAATATCAAGTGCCAGCGAACCTGTTTTTAGCCCTGGCACCGAGAGCTGGGTCCATGGGTTATTTGTCGGGTACAAATTCAATATTTTACCGATCGAGCCATTGCTTTTCTGCGGATAGGTCAACTGATAGTACGACAGGGAGTAGCTGTCTTTCGCCGCACTGCTTTTGGTATCAATTGCCAGGACACCCTTACCTGAAACGTCCAGATCGGACGGATTAAGTTGAAAAGTACATTCGCTGCCGACGAAGTTCGCATTGGAGACGGACGCTGCCAGCCGGAGCGATTGCTCGTCCTTGCCTGCATACACATTGATGATCCTGTCATTATTGCTCCGGCCATGCAAAAGCACTTTGACCGTAACGATGCCGGCCGGCCATTCCGAAGGTTCAGATAAATTAACCGGGTAGTACACGCGTTTGGCTCCCGCCGTGCTTGGTCCGGTTTTGCTGGCCCCTTTTTCATAGAAGCTGTTAAAAAAATGAGCGCGAACAGGTTTGGCCGTACTCAGGGAATAATCGGAAAAAAAAGTGGTAACGTCCGTCTGCTCATGAGCATTGGTTACCGGCAGCTTTGCATCGGGCATTTGGTTGACAGAGCCGGCCCGTTTACCCGGCTGCTCGGCGATCGTCAAGAAGTAAGCGCTTTCATCCGAAAAAAGGCTGTAATAGGGGTTCATTCTGGACTTCGCAGGCCGGTAGAGTAGCGAATCCGTAGCACCGTCATTTTTTTGGGCATAAAACGTAAGGCCGGTTTTTTCAACAGAGATAATAGCCACCTCCCGTCCCCGATGCCAGAGCTGCAGTAATTCCAGATGGGTCACATCAAAGTCTTTCGGAAGCGCGGCAAATGAAAGATGGTATAAACCATTTTCACTGATGGTAATCTTGACATACGCTTTGCCATAGCCGATCCAGCTGTTCGCAAACGGCGGCCCCCATTGGCCAAAACCGGACGGAGCGTAAATGGAGCACGACATCCAGACTATCAGCCACAAAACGGCTCTTTTAGACAAATTCACATTCATTCCAGATTGATTTTTGAAATTTTAGCGCATCGACCTTATGACGTCGGGCTCCCTGTTTTACCATGCCGTTAACGATCAGGGGAGAACGCTATTACCGGGGAATGTGCATGTGGTACAGATGAGATATCTACGGGTTAAGCAGCTATCGGGCCTCTGTGGAAATCTGCGCAATGACGTTTTGAACAAAGTAATTTGACGTTTTAAACAAACCGGCGTCGCATCCTCCATTCCTAGCTTTGTATCAGAAATAAACAGCAAAAAAATGAATAAAGACAATCGCAACGGGGCTCTGCAAAGCCCACTCCATTCGGGCTTCAATGCGGGCTCGACCGTTCATGACGTGATCAGTGGAATCGACCTGACGGGCCAGACAATTATTGTCACGGGCGGCTACGCAGGCATTGGCCTGGAAACGACAAAAACGTTTATTCAAGCCGGCGCCACCGTAGTAGTGCCGGCTCGTGATGTGCGCAAGGCCGCCCAAAATCTCGTCGGTTTGGACCGGGTGCATATCGAAGAAATGGATCTGATGGATAGCACCTCAATCGATGCATTCGCTTCCCGTTTTTTGTCAACGCACCATAGGCTGGATATCCTGGTCAATAATGCGGGTATTATGTGGGTACCGCTCCGGCGTGATTCCCGCGGTTACGAATCACAGCTGGCTACCAACCATTTGGGTCACTTTCAACTGACCGCACGTCTCTGGCCTGCTTTGAAAAACCGTGGTGCGCGCGTGATCAATGTTTCATCATTCGGGCACCAGATCAGCCCGTTCGATTTCCAGGACCCGAATTTTACCCAGCGGGAATATGAAACGCTTCAGGGATACGGCCGGTCCAAATCCGCCAACAATCTCTTTGCCGTCGAGCTGGATCATCGTGGTCTCAACCATGGTGTGCGGGCATTTTCGGTGCATCCCGGATCGGTGATAGGAACAGACCTCGGCAGGGTCGCACCTATGGAATTGTTCCAGCAGATGGGCACCCATGATGCGGACGGCCACCTGCTCCCCGAAGTAGCAGCCCGACTAAAAAACCCGGATCAGGGGGCTGCAACGAGTGTTTGGTGCGCCACAAGTCCGATGCTTGACGGAATTGGAGGTGTTTATTGTGAAGATTGTGATGTCGCTGAGATCGATCATGGTCAAATAGTGCACCAATATGATGATCCGTCGACGCTGCGGGGTGTCAGACCTTATTCTCTGGATGCGGAAAATGCGGTAAAATTGTGGACATTGAGTGAAGAAATGACCGCTGTGCCATTTCCCGCAAATTGATTACAAACAGCCGCATCCATGGAATTCGAGACAAAATACATTACACCCGATATCAAATTGTCGGAATTTAATGGCAGGCAGTTCAAAGCGGAGGTGATGTTCGAGCATCATATGCTCGTCTGGTTTATATCTGGTGAAACAAAAATCATTCAGGCCAGCGCGGTTCACACCTTCAATGCCGGCGATATCTTTCTGATTCCACGAAACCAACTGGCAACCGTCATCAACTATCCCAAAGAGGGCCGGCCGCACAAAGCCGTAGCGATGCACCTGACTCGCGAGACGTTGCGTGCGTTTTATTCAAGGCACAAATCTACCATGCGGATACGGGTAACGCCCCGTATTTTCAGTTTTCGCAACCATCCTTTACTGGAAAGCTGCCTGGCTTCGCTGATCCCGTATTTTGACCTGGGTGATGCTTTGCCGACGGAGATCGCGGCGATCAAAATAGAGGAAGCGATCAGCATACTAAGGTCGATCGACCGCGATGTCGACGGTGTTCTGGCCGATTTCGATGAACCGGGGAAGATCAACCTGACCGATTTTATGGAGCGGCATTATATGTTCAATCTGCCGGTCGACCGGTTTGCGTACCTTAGCGGCCGTAGTATAGCGAGTTTCAGAAGGGATTTCAAGAAACTCTTCAATACAACTCCTCAGAAATGGCTGACTGCTAAAAGGCTTGATCTCGCCTATTATGAGATCATGGAAAAACAGCGCAAGCCTATCGATGTGTTTCTCGAAGCGGGTTTCGAAAACCTGTCGCATTTCTCGTATGCCTTTAAAAATCAGTTCGGACATTCACCGGGTTTGCTGGTGAGGGCAGCTCCGGAGCATTAAAACAAAATTCCGGGTTCCCAATCGGGTACCCGGAATCTACTGTTACACACTAAACCCTGCCGATACACGGTGCCATCTGATACGTAGGTATTTCGATAGCGGACAGGCAAATCAAACGCAATTTTCCGTACGATCAAGAGCTGATCTGGGATCCTGCCAGACCTCTCATTTTGTGATCACAATTTTTTGGTTCACCACTTCGCCATTTTTTGTAAGGATCCTTGCAGTATAAACTCCCGCTGTGAATCCGCTTACGATAATTCTTTCCTTTGGCCTATTACCCGAACTATAAACTCGCCGGCCCCTCCCATCGAACAACTCGATTGATTTCAATTTCGCCAGAACATTTGCATCGGCAATCAGATATTCGCTGGCCGGGTTAGGGAATAAGGCGACTCCATTGTACTCGAACTGAACATTACGCATTGCACTATACGCACTTGTTCCATCCTGGTCAATCATATGCAGCCGATACAGGTTCTCTGTTTGAAAAGGATCCTGGTCGGTTGCTGAATACGTCCGGATAGTCTTGCTCTCTCCTGCTGCTTTTACCGTGGCGATAGTCTCCCATTTTTTGCCGTCCTGGCTTCTTTCTACGTCGAAGCGCTCACTATTGATTTCATCGGAAGTCTGCCAGGTGAGAAGTACAGCTCTGCCCTCTTTTTTTGCATCAAAGCGAACGAGAGAGACTGGCAGGGTCACATTCACATCGGTCATCTGCGTGCCCTCCACCATAATGGGGCGACGGACCTGGCCAGCTACGTTAGTCCATGAACTTCCCATTTTGGTTAAAGATCCTCGTGGGAAAATTTTGTTTGCAGGAGACACGGCTCCCGAAAAAGTTACCGTAAAAGTCGCGAGCTTCTCAAAATCGCTTGTAATGACGTCTCCCTGGCTATCACGCGTCACCGTGAATCCAACCTCTGCTCTATTAAGCCCGGGGGCTCCCGGCACTGCGGGTTGTACACCGGCACGGTTGGCATGGGCGGGATCAGCGACCCCGGAGCCGCCGGTCACCACAACACCGGCTGGAACTTCGATATCCAGTCTCAGGTTGATCGCCTGCCAGTTATCATTGTCGGGCCCATCGTACACCGGGTTGTTGGTGGCCGACCCTTTGGCTACGAGGTCGAAAGTCCACGTTAGTCCGTCCGGGCTGACTTTTTTGTTGGCAAAATCTACGATGATTGTTTGTGCTGCACTATTCTCACACATTGCTCCCGCAATACCGAGCAGCGTCAATGTTTTAATTAACCATTTCATATGAATATCTGTTAATTTAAATTCTCAAATTTTCGGTTAGGATCTTTTGAATTGGGCCGCGGCACGGAGGCCACGACCCTCATCACTGAACCAGGCTAGTATTTGGTAATAATTGAATACAAGGCTTGATAGAAGTTCGTATTGAAATAGGATACATCAACGTCATCGACGGAGCCGTCCATATTCAAATCCTCTTTTACGTATTGGTCCATCACGCCACCGTGGAAAGCATCCAGCATCAGGTCGCGGTCATCACTGGTAATGGTATTGGTAGCGTTCAGATCGCCTGCGGGCATGCACCAAGCCCCCGTAACCGAAATCATCTGGGGAGGTGCAGAGCCATCGTTGTATGCCTGCCCTAAGGCGTCCGTGAAATTGTAGAAAATATTTCCGGTTGTAAATGAATTTATGACATTACTCATGATGGGCAAATGATTGCGATGTTTTACCACGATCTGAATGGGTTCGAACTGCGGCGCAAAACTAGGATAAGCTGCCCCACCAATACCCTGTATGTTGCCGTCCGGCTTCAATAGTCCCACCGCTTCACCCAAAACAATGGAAGGATCCGCAGCGCTCCGAATCTCGACCTTAACCCAGTCTACAAGGAGAGGGAATGCGTTATTGGGGCGTGTTACTCCAAGTCCGTATGGGTCTGTCAAAGGCAAGAGACCAGATTGATGTAAATTAGTATGCATGATACCCGAATTACCATCCATTGCACCTTGCAGCCTGATGGTGAGGTCTGTAAAGACTTTACATTCATTAATTATGACTGATACCTTCGACGTCGAATTGTCGGTATTGTAGCAGTTGTTTGTCGCATCATAAATAAATGCGTAATAGGTGCCGGTAGATACGTGGTTGGGGTCTGCGACGAGATTTCCCGGATTATGATTAGGATCCGTAAACCATTGGTAAACTGTATTTGCCGGAGGGCCGCTCACCAGCACAGTGTTGATATCGACCAAGTCACTAGGACAAGTATTGCTTATGCCTCCCTGGGTTAATGCAACCTGCGCAGATCCCGCGTTACAAATCTTCGGACAAGGGCTGGTAATAGTCACTACCACGTACGAGGTAGACCACCCGGTGTTATAGCAATCGCCATTTATATCGTGCAGGAAAGCATAATAAGTGCCACTTACACCTACTGCAAATGGATTGGCGATCTTAGAGCCAAATCGATAAGCATTATCAAACCACACTACTTCGAGGCCGCCAGGAACTATACCACCAATCACCGAATTCAAATTCACAGTGAAAGACTTGGGGCAGTTATTCTCAAGCGCGTTATCGGTGAGCGTCACCTGCTTGGTCCCCGTGGCCGGGCAAATCGAACAATCTACTATGACCACCTCCACTGTCGCTGTAGAGTTATCTGTATTGAAACATCCCGTGTTAGTGTTAAACAGAAACGCATAGTACGTGCCCATTGTACTTACATTAGCAGAAACAAGTGTTCCATTTGCGTGATTAGGAGTACTATAAAAGACTACCTGATATCCAGGAGGTGTGTTTCCGCTGTATGCAGAATGCAGGTTAACAGTCTGGGAAGGGCAGGCATTGACAAGCGTATCTGTATCCAGTTGAACCTGCGTTCCGTTGATACCGGACACGATGACCTTGGCTGTTGAAGTGGTAACATTATAGCAGTTTGCCGCAGGATCGTGTACAAATGCGTAATAGGTTCCCGTCACCACGGCAGTAGGATCTGCAACCTGGGTGTTAACATCGTGATAGGAAGTTGTAAACCACTCGACCGACGTACCAGGTTGAAAGTTGTTATTTCCCGCGATAAAATTGTTGAGATTGGCTGTTTGTCCGCAGGATAATACAAAACTATTTGATGTCAGTTTTACTTGCTCGTTGCCAGCCTTACAACACGGTGTATTAATAATAACGCTTAACGAATTCGTTGCTGTAATCGTACTGTAACATTGAGAGGATGTGTTAAATAAGAACGGATAATAAGTCCCGCTTTGTGAACCGGCAATCAGCGGGTCAAGTGCTGCACCCGAATGATTTGCATTGTTGAACCATCTGACGACATGCCCTGCGGGTAACGGGTAAACCACATATGTCCCCAGTGAAACGTTAGTTTCCGGACAGGCATTGGTTGCAACAGACGCATTCAACTGAACTTGTGGATTATCCGCCACTTTTACTGATGTCTGATTCAACTGTCTATTATAACATTCATAAACAGGATTGTATTGAAATACATAATATGTGCCGGCTGCTGCCTGGCCCGGATTGGCAACTTCTGTCCCCGTTGCATGCCCCGAACTGGTGAACCATTTGTTTTCAATTCCCGCAGGTGGAAGATTGACAAGCGTATTCAGGTCAAAACTAGTATTAGGGCAGAAAATATTCACGTCAGTCTGGCTTAGTGGAACTTCACCGGTTACTGTGGACGCGCATGGAAAAGGAAAGTTGTCGATATCAAAATTGACAAACCCCAATTTATTTGGATCCATTTGCCCGGCAGATAACTTGAACACCAGCGTGCTGGCCGTCGCCGTAAAAGTAAATGTCCTGGTAATCCAGGTATTGTAAGGAGTCGGCTGCAAGCCAAACACGGTTTCCTGCTCACCGACCAATACCGACGGTTGCCCGGGTGTACTGATGGTTACCTTAGCTGACTTTCCAAAAGTGGTAGGCTTTAACCGGGAAGATAGTACAGCATATACAAGAGAATATTCCTGACCCACCTTAAATCCACTCGCTGTCGTTGAAATGGCTTCCTGTATATTCCCCTGGACATTATTCTGACTAAACAGGCTTACAAAATGATGAGTAATATAACCCAGATTATGGGAATACTCTGAGGGGGGATCGGGCAAAGTGATCGGTTGTTCCGTGCTGTTGGTCCATTTTCCCTGAAGCTCTCCCCAGTCTGTTGGGCTTGACACCGCAGGCTGATAACTGGGGTCCAGTTTTGAATATCCCCCGGGGACACAGTTATTACACGATCCATCCGCAGTCGGTGGGAATGCGGGCTGCGCAGAAAGCCTGCCAAACGCAAGCAATACCAGCAGGAACAGGATAAATCTTAATCTGATAAAAAGTGTGTTCATAATTGAATTGATTAAGTAAGTAAAAGTGTGTTCTGAATTATACTTAGAAAACCCTTAGGCCGCCCGACTGCCTAATACTCCGCAAATAGTTCTTTTACTTAGAGGAGGAAGCCCTGATCAAATCCGCGAGCTCTTTCCCAAATATTTACCGGCTTGACGCAGTTTTCATAATCCGATGACCAAGTGGCAACCGTTCAATGATCCTGCGGTAACTTAGCTGCATTATTTTTGTAAATGGTGGTTTACAGTTGGCAAAAAATACCATAGCTGACACCCCGCGAAACCCCAGCAAAAAACGCAGGGCCCGCAGATGTTGCGAGCCCTGATCCGGTGATTTTGAAGAAAGAGAAATACAATCAGGAAACAATCCGGGCTAATTCTCCCGCAAGTACATCATTTTGCTGTCGGTGCAAACCTGTACAGCAAGGCTATCGCCCTGTAATGTGAGCTGCCATTGCGGGCATGTGCCGCAGAGTACCAGGTAGCACTGCTGACTGGTCGGCGGTGCCGCGCCTATGGTTTTGATATCGAATACCTGGCCATTCAACAGGTAAGACGATGGCGAGCAGCACGAGCTCTGGCCCAGCTCGTTCAGCAATATCCCGTCATAGCGAAATTGGACGAGCTGACTATTTTCTTTCCGTACACTTTCCTTCATTACCGTATCGCCATTGACATGTTCGTAGCCCACCAGCCGCCATTTCCCAACCAGCTCCTGCAATTCGGGGAGCGGCCCGGGATCCTTTTTGTCTTTACAGTCGGTCAGAGCGAGAATCGTCAGAAGCAATAGCAGATATCTGTTCATAAGCCAGTGTTTTACCAAAAGAGTCATATTAAGGCGCAACCGTTGGAAATGGCCGGGCAAAAATCCCGTAAAACTGCATTCAACTTTTAATACACGAAAAAGCGCCCCACTTTTGTCTTCTTAACCGCTGTTGATTGCCTGCTAAAACGACCCGAATTTGAATTTTTCTTTTTTCCCCAGGTTGCAGAGATATTGGCATAGCCTGCTAGGTGACCAGGATAAGTTTACGTTGCAAAGCCGCATTTATCATTTTACCTGCATCGCCACGATAGCAGTGATGCTGTACGTCCTGATTTTCAGCATAGCCGTAGGCATGACGTCCTATGCCCTGATCACAATGGCACTGATACCCCTTCAGCTGTCTCTCTACTACCTGTCGAGGATAAAAAACCGGACGGCCTTGTCGTCTGGCATCTACTCTCTGCTTTTCCACTGCTTCTTCGTGGTAAGTTACCGGCTGACATCGGGTATAACCGGCTCAACCCTGCTCTCGTACTGCCTCGTATATTTTCTGTCCCTCGCGATAGCCTCACGAAGGCAGTATGTGATCCTGACGGTGATAAACCTCAGTTTCGTAGGTGCATTGCTCGCTATTGAGTACAACGACCCCACATTCGTATTGGGCACCTACACAAACCGGAAAGAACATTTTATCGACATTGCATCGACCTACACGGTCTCTATTGTGCTGTTCCTGATCGGGCTGGGCTTCATTATCAGAAATTACAGCACCGAAAAGGAAAAAGCCGAGGAGCGGGCGATGATGCTTGATGAACTGAATGAAGAAAAGGCCAGACTGATTTCCGTCATCTCCCACGACTATCATACGCCGCTGGTATCACTTAAAAAATACCTGGATATCGTCGGGAACTATGACATAACACCGGATGAGCGCCGGATGCTGGAAAGCGAAATCCGCCAGTCCATTGTCAATACACAAAATCTGCTGATGAACCTGCTCGATATGACCAAATCCGATATCCAGCGGTCCGACTTCGCCAGGCACTTTGATATCCGGGATGCGATCGAAAACACACTGAACGTATACAGCGACATTGCAAAAGCCAAAGGACAGGATTTCAGCGTCTGTCTTCCCGACGGCCTCCGGCTACGGGGCAACCCTCACCTGTTTACGATCATTATCCGCAACCTGATCAACAACGCAATCAAGTTTTCAAAAGCAGGGGCAGCCATTCGTCTGTCCTATGAGCTGCAACCGGGTGGGCTTCATGTTTTTTGCATTGCCGACAGCGGGCCGGGGATTCCGGAAGCCGCCCGGAGGGAAATCATCGAAAGCTGGGAAAACCCATCCAGGAATACCTCACGCTCCGGCGGCCTGGGACTGGCGTTGTCGAAAAAATATACCGAAGCCTTCGGAGGTGAGCTCACATTCGTCACGCGCGCTGGCGAGGGGACCTCTTTTTACATTAAAATCCCGCTGGCAACCTGATGGCGGCAATCCAGTATGCCAAACAATGTTACTTGTTTGCCTGTTCAAAGTGAATCCAGGGTTGCAATAATGGCATTGATCAGCCCTTTATCGATATGGCTTGCATCTCCGGAAGCATCAATCACCCGGTATTCACGGTCTTCGTCCTTTTCGAAGATAAGCGTCCGTCCCTCAACCTGGATGTGAAGCTGGTAGGTGTAGCCCAATGTAACCAGTTCGAGCGGAAATTCATGCGTAATACCAAGGTATGGAACGGGGAGTATAATGGATTCATTCATATACAAAAATAGCCCAAAACCGCGATTCGGCCAATTTTTGCCCTCATAACCGCTTCAACACCCTGGTGCTCAACGGGAGAATTTCCTGGACCCGGCCACGCACGCGATCACACCCGCCGTAACGCCCCACATCCCCGCGCTCACCTGCTCATGCAGCAGCGAAGCAGCCAGAAGAAATCCGAAAAAAGGTTGCAGCAATTGCAGCTGCCCCACCGCCGCGATACCTCCCTGGGCGAGCCCGCGGTACCAGAACACAAAACCAAGGAACATGCTGAAAAGCGATACATAACCAAGGCCCATCCAGCCCGATGTACTTACTTTTGAAATACCGGCAGGAAGAAGAAACCATGCAAGCGGCGCCATGACCGGTAATGCGAGCACCAACGCCCAGGAGATCACCTGCCAGCCGCCCAGCACTTTGGAAAGCCGGGCTCCCTCGGCATACCCCAGCCCGCATAGCAGTATTGCCAGCAGCATCAGGACATCGCCGATGGGTGATGCCGAAAAACCCTGCATGGCCGCATAACCTGCCACCAGGGTGCTCCCGGCCAGCGAAAACACCCAAAAAGCCGGTTTGGGCCGCTCATTCCCGCGAAACACTCCGAAGATCGCGGTGGCTAATGGCAGCATCCCGGTAAACACTATCGAATGTGCCGACGTAATATACTGCAATGCCAATGCGCTCAGCAACGGAAAACCGATAACTACCCCCAGCGCAACAATCGCTAACGGTAAAAGCTGCTCACGTGCAGGGCGCTTTTCCCTAAAAATCAGTAACACGCCCATAGCCAGCACACCCGCGATCGTCGCACGTGCTACGGTCAGGAAAAATGGGGACAGGTCGGCCACGGCCATCCGGGTGGCAGGTAGCGAACCGCTGAAAATCAGCACGCCGACGAACCCGTTGATCCAGCCGGCCGTCGCATTGCCCGGGAGCTTGTAAGAAATTGATTGATCACGCATGCCTGTAAGGTTTTTTGAGGTCTCAAAAGTATGCAGTCCTGAAAAACAAACACAGTACCAGTTTTGATTAGAACTATGGACACAGTTATATTTGTGTCATGGGAAAGGATTATCTGTACCACGGCATCGCCAATCACATTGCTACCCAGATCCGGACTGGCGTTCTGAAGACGGGTGACCGGCTTCCGTCGGTGAGAATGCTATGCCAACTGCACGGAGTGGGCATGAACACGGCAAAAAGGGTGTTTTTGGAACTGGAAGCACAGTCGTTGATCCATTCCAAACCACAATCGGGCTACTTTGTGAGTCAGCCTGCTTACCTGAAACTTCCGCTGCCTGCATCGAGCAGGCCTTCGCTGGTGGCCCATCATCAGGAACCTAATGAATTGATCAGCAGGGTGTATGCCAATATGGGACGGGACGATCTCACGCTTTTCTCCATCGGTGTACCTTCGGGAGACCTTTTACCAAAAGCGAAACTAAAAAAGGAGGTAACACTCGCCATGCAGGGATTGAGAGCCGGTGGGATCGAGTATGAATCCTTGCAGGGTAATGCTAAACTCAGAAGGATGATCGCGGTGCGGTCCCTATCCTGGGGAGGAAACCTGACGGAAGACGACCTCATCACAACCACGGGTGGGATGAACGCGTTGTCTTTCTGTCTCATGGCATTAACCGAACCCGGCGATACGGTCGCCGTGGAAAGCCCCTGTTTCCCAGGGATACTGCAACTCATCGTAAGCCTGGGGTTGAAGGTGCTGGAACTGGCGACACACCCGGTCACCGGTGTCGATGCCGATGCGCTTGCCAGGGCCATCCCGGACATTGACGTCTGCCTGCTGGTCCCGAACTTCAACACTCCGCTCGGCAGCTGTATCCCCGACGACACGAAAGAACGGATAGTCCGACTTTTAGCTGCGCATCATATCCCCATTATCGAGGACGATATATATGGCGACCTCTACTTTGGAACCAGGCGTCCCCAATGCTGTAAGGCGTTCGATCAGGAAGGGAATGTGTTGTGGTGCGGGTCGGTTTCAAAAACACTTGCGCCCGGATTTCGAGTTGGCTGGATCGCGCCCGGCAAATACAAGGAGCAGATCCTGAAACTGAAACTGGTGCATGCCATTTCCACGACCTCGCTCGTTCACGAAGCGGTTGGCAACTTTCTTCTGACGGGAAGGTATGAAAACCATCTCCATCAGCTTCGCCGGTCCCTGCAAGATAACTATCAGCACTATACGCGTGCCATTGCCGACTATTTCCCCGAGGGGACCAGAACCAGCCGACCACAGGGCGGATTGGCATTATGGGTAGAATTCGCAAAGAACATCGACACGGCGGAGCTGTACGAACTGGCTATGAAAAAGAACATCAGCATTGCACCCGGCCGCATGTTTACATTGCAAGACCAGTTCCGGAATTGCATGAGGCTGTGCATTGGACTGCCATGGAGCAAGGAGCTTGATTTTAAACTGAAACAGCTCGGAGATCTTGCCGGCATACTGCATGAACGCAGTTCAACTCACGGTGCTTCCGGCACTGATTGATACAAAATTGATATCTTACATTCGAAACCATTACAAAAAACGTCGTCCACATGCGTTTAATACTTGTCTGCCTGTTGCTTTTCACCCTGCAAACCTTTGCTCAGCAATTACCGAAACGGCCCATGGTTACCTACCGTAACCCGGTCATCGCCGGGGACTTTGCCGACCCTTCGGTGATACGTGTTGGCGACACCTACTATGCCGCAGGGACCTCTTCGGAATGGGGGCCTGCGTATCCGGTTTACACATCCAAAAACCTGGTGGAATGGGAGTATGTAGGCCCGGTGTTCGAAAAACTGCCTGCCTGGACGATGGGAAGCTACTGGGCGCCCGAATTATTTTTCAGGAACGGCACCTTTTACGTCTACTACACCGCCAGACGCCGGTCCGACCAGAAATCATTCATCGGCGTAGCCAGTACGACCGATCTACGGAAAGGCTTTAAAGATCACGGCTTATTGCTGGAATGGACCAACGAAGCGATCGATGCGTACGTAATGGAGGATAATGGAAAACTATATCTTACCTGGAAAGCATATGGTCTCGACAAAGGCAAGGAAATCGAGATTCTGGGTGCGGAACTCAGCGCCGACGGCTTGAAAGTGACCGGAAAGGCATTCTCCATGATCAAAGCCGAGGCCGGCAACTGGGAAGGCGGCGGTGCTGAAGGCCAGGCGATATTCAAAAGAGGAAAATACTGGTACATGCTCTATTCCGGCAATGCGTGCTGCGGCGTCAACTGCAATTACCAGGTAGGCCTCGCCCGGGCAGAAAAAATCCAGGGACCGTGGGAAAAATATGCCGGTAACCCGGTATTGTTTGGCGATGAAACCTGGAAATGCCCCGGCCACGGCACCGTGGTCGTCACCCCCGACAAGCGCTATTTTTATTTGCACCACGCCTACAATGCCGCCGATTTCAACTTCCTGGGGCGACAAGGCGTGCTGAGCGAGCTGGTCTGGGACGCAGCATCGCAATGGCCGTCTTTCAGATATGGCAAAACGACGCCTGCACAGGCCGAAGCGCCGGTTGCTGCTACATCCATTTCCAGTTCGGATCTGTACGCTAATTACGACCGTGACACATTGCGGCTGCCGTGGGTCTTCGATGCCCGGTTTAAAAAGCCTGACTACAACATCGAAAGAAGCGCATTGCGCATCTCGAACGAAAATCCGGCCCTGACCGGCAATTTCCTGGGGCTCGTGGCAAAAAAAGGCAGCTACACCTTTTCAGCCGAAATGACTGCCTCACCAGACCTTGCCCAGCACATCATCATCTACGGCGACGCCGACAATGCCATTGGCTTGGGAGTGAAAGGACATATTATCGAGCTATGGTCTTTAAGAGAAGGCAAAAAGGAAACTTTAAAAACGCAGGAGATTCCCGACAGATACCAGGATGTTGAATTGCAGGTAAAAACCAGGTTTGGGCAATTTTTCGAGTTCAGCTGGAATGTCGCCCGGCAAAAAATCGATTCTCTCGCCACTCCCGTACACCTGGAAGCCCCGTGGCTGCCCCGTTGGGACCGCGCCCCGCGCATAGGCGTAAATGTATCGGGGAATGGCACCGGAACAGGCCAGATCCGGTCTATCCGGTTGAAATACGATTGAGTGGTCTGCCGACGATCCCCTTTTAACGAATTTCGTATTAACCACCAATCCCACCCAAAATAATCGCTTTTTTTATCAGATATTTCCTATTCAATTAATTTATCATACATTTGCCGCAATGGTCTCCCCATCCCGGGAGGCTGGCTAACCGCATTATTTCGAGACCTTATCTTCCTGACGATGTCTGAAACATCATTGCTACATGAAGACGTCACGTTGCTGCACCGCATTGCAGTTGGTGACGAACAGGCTTTCAGGATCATTTTCAACCGGTATCACCACCGGCTCGGCGCGCACATTTACAGGGTCACGCAGTCGCGTGAGCTCGCGCAGGAAATAACCCAGGATGTGTTTCTCAAAATCTGGATCAACCGCGAGACACTAACCGATATCGTCAACTTTAAGGCATACCTCTTTGCGGCCTCCAAAAACCAGGCGCTGACGCATTTGAGAAAAATGGCGCTGGAAAAGAACCGCATTACGCTTCTGGAAAATTCAATGGATGTGCAGCATGACGACAATGCCGAAGAAAATGCCAGGTACCTCCTCATCGACGAAGCCATCGACCACCTTCCCCCTCAGCAACGCCAGGTGTACCTCCTCAGCCGCCATGAACGACTGAAATACACCGAAATCGCAAGTCGTTTGAGCCTTTCCCGTGAAACAGTAAAGAAATACCTGCAACTTTCGTCCGAGTCGATCAGCAACTATATTCGCAAGAAGCTAATTATCAATGCATTATTAATAATTTCAATTTTTATTTGAAAAAATCCAAAAAGTAATACCCCCTTTTTCCCTGCTTCTTTCGTCTTGCATTCAAGATTCTGATTTTTTCAGCTTGACTAAACCGTTGGTGCGATGGCGACATCTCCAGAGAGGCTTTCCTTGTTGTTCAGGCGTTACTATGCGGGCATTGCAACCCCGGCAGAAACAAACGAACTGCTGGACCTCATCCGTTTTTCAAAAAGTGACGAAGGCCTCGCCAACGCGCTCCGGCTCGCCTGGGACCACCTGAATGCGGATGAAAAACAGTTTTCCGAAGCTGAAAGTGACGGCATGCTGCACGCCATTCTTTACGAAACAGAACAGGAACTGCCCATCCGGGCGACATACCGGCTACGCTGGTGGCGTTACGCTGCGGCTGCTGTGATCCTGGCCGTCGGCGCGTTCCTTTTTTACCAATACAGGCACCGTCCCATGCCGCTGCCTCAGGTCGCCGAAATGCCCCGGGTCATCAACGATGTCGCTCCTGGCGGCAACCGCGCCTTACTGACCCTGGCCAATGGCGCCAGTTTTGTACTGGACAGCGCGCATACGGGTGTGCTGGCAAAAGTCGGATCTGCCGAAATCACGAAGACCAACGAGGGACAACTTACGGTCAGCGCCGAAAATGTGCTATCGAGTGCTGATTTTCAACGAAATACATTATCCACACCCAAAGGAGGACAGTATCAGCTCATCCTGCCCGACGGCAGTAAAGTGTGGCTGAATGCCTCGTCGTCCATTAAATTCCCTGCACTTTTCGCGGCCGCAGAACGGAAAGTCGAGATCACGGGAGAGGTTTATTTTGAAGTTACCAAGGACAAAAAGAGACCTTTCAAAGTCCGGTTCGGCGATTCCGAAGTGGAAGTCCTGGGCACGAGTTTCAATATCATGGCCTATCCCGAAGAAAAGACCACGAAAACGACGCTGGTGGAAGGTTCCGTCAGACTTAGAAGTACCGGCAATTCCCGAATGCTGGTACCCGGGCAGCAGGGATCTATCTCTTCAAACGGAACGATCGCGATGGCAGTCGTGGACACCGAACGCGAAACCGCATGGAAGCAGGGCCTGTTTTACTTCCGGGATTCGGGGATCAGGGAGATCATGCGGGATGCCTCGCGCTGGTATGATATCGAGGTGGTGTACCAGGGTAAAATTCCAAAGCGGCAGTTCACAGGAAAAGTATCCAGGAACGTCAACATCTCCGAATTGCTTAACATGCTGCGCTATGCCGGAGTCAACAGCAAAATCGAAAACAACAAAGTAATGATCTCCATGTAGATTCGTATATACACATACGTTAACACTGTAATTCCTGAACCCACATCTTCTAAAAACATGAAATACACAGGAAAATCTCCGCCCTGCCATTCACCGGCATAGATAAACGGATAATAAAACAGGGAAAATGCTGCGAACATCTCCCCTGTGAACGTCCGGGCTATGCACTACGCTTCCGTCAAGAAAGTCATTGTTCATTTTACCCAAACCTTACAAATATATGGAATTAATCCACTTACTCCGGAGCCGGGGGTGCCCTCGTGTATCCATACCTCCGAAACTGATCCTGACAATGAAACTGCTCACGTTTCTCCTTCTGGCAACACTCTCGCAGGTTTCGGCCGACGGGTTCAGCCAGAAGATCACCCTCGACGAGAAGAACATTCCGCTCGAAACGGCGCTATCGGCCATCGAGAAGCAAACCGACTACCTCTTCCTGTACGACAAGCTCGATATGCCCAAAGGCCAGAAAGTGAATTTGCAGATCCGCAATGCGTCCATTCAACAGACGCTTAATCTGTTGCTCAAAGACCTGCCCCTTTCCTACAAAATATTCAACAAAAGCATCGTGCTCAGGAAAGAAAGTAAGGGCAAAGACGATTCGCCGGCTGTTCCCGAGAAGAAACCGGAAGCTCGGCAAACGGTTAACGGGCGGGTTACCGATGGCCAGGGAGAAGCGCTTCCCGGCGTAAGTATATTGATCAAGGGTACCCAAACCGGCACCACCACCGACGTCCAGGGGCGGTACAGCATGGAAGTCGACGGGCCGGATGCGATCCTGATATACAGCTTCGTAGGCTACATCAGCCAGGAATTGCAGGTCAGTAATCAAAGCGAGATCAACATCAAGCTGATCGGGGACATCAAGGCGCTCAATGAGGTGATCGTGATCGGCTACGGTACGATTAAGAAAACCGACCTGACCGGCGCAGTAGGAACTGTAACCAGCAAGCAAACCGAAAATCAGGCAGTGCCTACATTGAGCCAGGCATTGCAAGGCAAAATGGCCGGGCTGACCGTGCGCCAGGTCAATGGCAACCCAGGGGCCGGTGCCGAGATAAGGATCCGTGGAATGGGAAGCTTTGGCGCTTCCGCCTCCCCATTGGTGGTCATCGACGGCATTATCACCAATGGCGGACTCACCGACCTCGACCCCAACAGCATCGAATCGGTAACCGTTTTGAAAGACGCTTCCTCCGCAGCGATCTATGGTTCAAGGGGCGCCAACGGAGTGGTACTGGTTACCACCAAAAGAGGGAATACAGGCAAGGAAGTGATCAGCTTTCAATCCTTTTACAGCTTCGACAAGGTGATCAGCAAAATCGGTACGGTAGATGCCGCAACCTATGGTTCGATGGTTAATGATTTTTATGTCAACCAGGGCAAGGAAGCGCCCTATGCCAATCCGGCTTCGCTTGGAAAAGGCACCAACTGGCAGGACGAGATTTTCAGGACCGGGGGCAAACAAAACTATTCGCTTTCCCTCAGCGGCGGCACCGAAAAAAACCTCCATGCCATTACCATGAGCTACTATAAAGGCGACGGGATCGTGATCAACTCCAAATACAGCCGCGCCAATTTCCGTGTCAATAACGATATCAAACCGTTAAAAGGGCTCAAACTCAGCAGCAGTTTCGGTTTCAGTTACGGCGCATTGAAACAGGGCGATCCGCAGGGAGCAGTGAATGCATCGCTGATCTACGCGCCTAATGTTGTGCCCTACAAAGAAGACGGCAGCTACGGCATCGCCGACCGCGCGGGCCAGCCCACTACCATGACGGCCCCGCTCGTGTACGCCTACGAAAGAAACAACCGTGAAAACCGGCTGGGCCTGCTCGGCAATCTCTTCGCGGAATATGAGATCCTGCCCGGATTGAAATTCAAGACCAGCGTCGGCGCGGAATATATCAACCTCGATATCAAGAACTTCGTACCTTCCTACAACTTCGGACTCGGCAACTCGAACGGTATCGCTACGCTGAACCGGGAATTGAGAAGTACCAAAAATTACATTCTGGACAACATCCTCACGTACAGCAAGACGTTCGGCACCTCCCATCACCTGGACCTCATGGCCGGTTACACGTTTCAGGATGAACGTTACGAGTTTGTACGGGCATTCAGGAACACATTCAGCAGGAATGATGAAAACCTGCAAGTACTCGATGCGGCTACTTCTAACGACCTGGCGCGGGGCAACTACACCGAATGGGCGCTGCAATCGTACCTTGGGCGCGTGAATTATGCGTTCAAAGAAAAATACCTGCTTTCTTCCAGCATCCGGATCGACCAGTCATCCCGGTTTGCCAAAGAAAACCGTACAGGGGTGTTCCCATCCCTCTCCGCCGGCTGGGTGCTTTCCAATGAAGATTTTGCAGCGGGAAGGCTCGGACCGGTCAGCTATCTCAAACTGCGGGCCGGTTATGGAGCGCTCGGCAACCAGGATGTGGGGATCTACCCCTACCAATCGATGATCGACTATGGCCTGAGCTATGATTTCGGTTCATCACAAAATGTAGTAGCCGGTGCCGCTCCAACGGCCCTGGCCAATCCCAACATTTCCTGGGAAAAAACCACTACAACGGGTGCCGGATTGGAATTCAACCTGTTTCAGGATAAACTTTCGTTCATTGTAGACTACTACGACCGCCGTACGTCCGACGTGCTCGTGCGCGTGCCGCTGCCGGGCATTTCAGGGATGGCTACCTACCCCTACCAGAACGTCGGCAGTGTCCGCAACAGCGGGATGGAGTTCACTGTCGAATACCGCGGCAATGCATTGAACCAGGAATTGAGCTATAATGTCGGCTTTAACCTGACCGTAAATAAAAACAAGGTTACGAAGCTCGACAAGGGACTGGACATTATCCAGGCAGGCGGCGGTCAGGGAGGCGTGGAAACACGTACCTCGCAAGGACAGGGCATCAATGCATTCTACGGTTATGTGCAGCAAGGGATTTTCCAGACCGAGGATGAGGTGAAAAGTGCACCGCTCCAACCCAATGCAGCACCGGGCGATATCAGGTTCAAAGACCTCAACAACGACAACGTCATCGACGACCGTGACCGGACCTACATCGGCGATTTCCTGGCCAAACAGATCATCGGCTTCAATGCGGGGGCACGATACAAAAACTTTGACCTCACCCTTTCCCTCACCGGCGATTTTGGAAGATATCAGAACATTTTCGCCAGCGGGTTTGCCGCCGCACGCGCTGCGGAATCGACGAACATCATGTGGGCCGATCGCTGGACCGGGCCGGGAACCAGCAACTACGTCCCTCGCATCATTGGCGGCGACCCCAACAACAATTCAAGATCCTCGGACTTCTGGGTACGAAGCCAGGATTATGTCCGTCTGCAAAATGCACAGCTGGGCTACGACTTTTCGGGCAAGGCAATTAAAAAGGCAGGCTTAAGTAAATTAAGGCTCTACATCGCTGCGCAAAACCTGCTGACTTTCACCAAATATCCGGGCTTCGACCCGGAAACCACAGCCACCGCCTACCCTATTCCGCGCTCGGTTTACATGGGTTTGAACCTTGGTTTTTAACAACATCCGCATAGAATGTAAACGGTCATTATCATGAAAAAAAATAGCTATACCTTCTTCCTGCTGGCTTTCCTCACCTGCGCCTGCAACGGAAAACTCGATCTGGACCCGATCGGCTCCGTTTCACAGAATACTTTTTACACCACTGCCGATGATGCAAACGCCGCGGTAGTGGCCTGCTACAACGCCATTCTCGCCTACCATACGGGCGGAAGCGGCAGCAACGTCACCGGAATGGACATGTGGGGCGATATCCAGAGTTCGGATGCAGAGCCGCACCCCGACGGCGTCGCCTGGAACCAGATCTATCAATATACATTGCAGCCCAATAACGGCGAGCTTTCCAACCAGTGGTTCCAGATTTATGAGGGTGTTTACCGCTGCAACCAGGCCATGGAGAAAATACCGGGAATCACGATGGATGACAAGGTCAAATCACGCCTGATCAAAGAAGCCTATTTCCTGCGCGGCTGGTGGCTGCTGCGGCTGGCTAAAATGTACGGCAATGCCCCATTGGTGACCAAAACACTCGGCATTGACGAGTTGCTCGTGCCGAAATCCACGCGGCAGGAGATTTTCGACCAGGTTGAAAAAGACCTCATCGAAGCATCAAGCCTGCCCGACTCCTACGACGACGCCAATCTCGGCCGCGCCACCTCCTATGCGGCCAAAACTGTACTCGCCGAGCTTTATCTGTGGGAAAAACAATGGGCCAAGGCCAAGCCATTGCTGGAATCGGTCATCAACTCCGGTCGGTTCAGGTTACTGGATTCGTATTCCGCATTGTTCGACGGCTCCGTTGAAAACCACCCTGAATCCATTTTCGAGATACAGTACAAAGCCAATACCGGTAAAAACCTGGGCAATTTTTCGACGACTTACAGTGCGCCCAACGGCGAGGGCTATGTGCCCGGCGGCGGCTGGGGGTGGATCAGGCCTACCAAAGATCTGATCAACGAGTATGAAACCAAACCGAAAGAAGATCCCCGCCTTACCTTCTCCATCTTCCGTAAAGGCGACAATTTCGAAGGACAGGTTTTCAAAGACGTCGTAAACGGGACCGGCTTTGCGATCAAAAAGTGGGTGATATCCGGCAAGACGGGCGCGGAAATCGAGCAGAATTATCCATGGCACACCTCCGCCAACTTCGCCCTCTACCGCTATGCCGAAGTGCTGCTGATGTACGCCGAAGTGCTGAATGAAACCGGCGATCCGGCCGGAGCGGTCGCCCACATCAACAAGGTACGCGCGCGCCCATCGGTAGCTATGCCAGCATTGGCCTCCGGCCTCAGCAAAGCACAGGTGTTTGAAGCCATCCGCCACGAGCGCCGGGTTGAATTCCCGTTTGAAGGCAAAATCGCGTACGACCTGCGTAGATGGGGCATTGCAGGAAGCTTTCTGAGATCAAAGGATCGCTGGCAAAACGACGTGAAGATCAATCCGCAATGGGGCGGCAACTTTTTCAAGTATGTTGACGGCAAGCACGACATTTTCCCGATCCCCCAATCGGAGATAGACAAGTCGGGAGGTACATTATTACAAAATGAAGGCTGGTAATCCGTATGAAAGCAATGAGGAAGCAATTGAGATCATATCGTCAGATGGCAGGGCAAGGACTGTTTTTACATTTGCCCCTATTAATCACGTTCGTCACAGGTATCCCTGATGCCATGGGCCAGCAACCAGGCAAAACCACTTCCCTTTTTGACGGCCGAACGCTCCGGGGATGGAAGACTACCGCGCCGGCAGAGATGAGCGAATGGCGTGCAGTGGATAGTGCATTGGTGAGCGGCGACGGTGTCGGCAAAATACCCGCCAATCGCTACCTGTTCACCACCGCTGAATACGAGGATTTCGAATTCAGGTGCCTGTTCAAACTCACCGGAGATCCTAAAACCGGCCTCATCAACAGCGGGATCCAGTATCGCTCGGTCGTGAAAGAAGGCAAGGTAGTCGGTTACCAGGCTGATATCGGTACCGGCTACTGGGGTGATATTTACGACGAACACCGCAGGGGTAAACTCGTGGGCGGTGACCTTAAAACGTTGAGCCACCTTCTGAATGAAACCGGCTGGAACAGCTACATCGTCCGCTGCAAGGGAAACCGTCATGAGCTCTATATCAATGGCGTCAAAACCTGCGATTATCTCGAAACCGACGCCAAGATCCCGAAAAAGGGCTTTATCGCAGTACAGATCCATAGCGGCGGAGCAGCGAAAGTAGAATTCCGGGATCTGGTCATTACTGAACTATGACCTTTCTGATCTAAACAACACAAAATCATTAAGATATGACGCTTAGGAATATTTCGTTAGCACTGATTTCAATGGCACTTTTAGGGATTCCTGACAGTACTTTTGGTCAGCGAAAAGATAAAACGCAGTCGACCCGCACCGGGGTATACACGCCGGAGCAGGAATTGGCCGGTTTCAAGCTGGCACCGGGGTTTGTGATCGAACTCGTAGCCAGTGAAAGGGATAGCATTGTCAACCCCGTCGACCTTACTTTCGACGACGCGGGCAGGCTCTGGACCCAAACGGCCCGAATGTACCCACTCGACCCCGTTGCGGACATTCAATGGAATGATCTGCTCAGGCTCATGGACGACCAGAATGCCCAGAAAACCCATCCCGCCTTTAAGCGCATTCTCGACCTGTACCAGGGGAAAACGAAAGGGACAGACAAAATCATTGTCATTTCCGGTCTGTATGGCAAAACACCCGCCAAAACCGCAGTCTGGGCAGAAGGTCTTACCATTCCAATGAGCATTCTGCCTTACAAAAATGGTGTCTACGTGGCGCAGGGCTCTGAAATGTTCTTTCTGGATGATGCCAATAAGGACGGTAAAGCCGACCGGCGCGTTCCGTTACTGACCGGATTCGGGTTTACGGACACGCATACGATGGCGCATACGCTCATGCGGGCACCCGGCGACTGGATCCATTTCAGCCACGGCGGCCTGAACAAAGGCGAAGTAACTTCGCTCACCGGTACCGGCAAGGCTAAGATCGATTTCAGCAAGATCGGCCGGTTTTCGCTGGATGGAAAAAAGATCGAAGTTGTCAGTTCCGGCCTGAACAATATCTGGGGCTTTCAGCTCAGGCACAATGGACAATGGTATGGTTCGGAAGCAAACGATCTCGGTTATTCAGTCGTTCAACTGGAACCCGGTGTGGGCTTTCCGGGCATTGGCAATGACAGGATACGGCCCTACCAGCCATTTATGCCGCCTTTGCACCAGTTCAGGGTCGGTGGGACCGGGATATCCGGAACCGCATTCCCCGATGACGCATCCGGTTCCTTTCCGGATGAGTACAAGGACGTTGCATTCCTTGCCAACCCCATTACCAGCTCTATCAATGCGGTAAAAATGGTGCGTAACGAAGACGGCACGGTTACTTCCAGCCACCTGCCCGACCTCCTCACCTCGGAGGATGATTGGTTCCGGCCTGTCAATATGGAATTTGGGCCCGACGGCTGCCTGTACATCGCCGATTGGTACAACAAAATAGTCTCCCATAACGAGTTGCCGACCACGCATCCGGATCGTGACAAAACCCATGGCAGGATTTGGCGCATCCGCCATGTAAGCCAGCAACCTAGGGACGTACCCAATTTTTATGAGGTAAAAACGGCCGACCTGCCGGGCTACCTGACTTCACCCTCCCTTTGGCAAAAACGTGCTGCCTGGCACCAGATCTCCGATCGCCCGGCGGCAGAAACATCACCGCTGGCGCCGAAGCTCGTCGCGATCGCTTCCGGCGAAGCCAATGATCCGGTCTCACGCATTCACGCATTGTGGTCGCTCGAAGGTATCCGGCATTATGATGCCGCATTGCTGTCAACGCTGCTTAAAGCGGCCTCCCCGGACATTCGCCGCGAAGCGATCCGGTCGCTGAATAGCTTCGGACTGAAAACCAGCGACGTCGCAAATGCCGTCGGAAGCCTGATCGAGGACCCGAATCCCGCCATCCGGTCGCAGGTGATCCGCACGCTGGAAGAAGCAGGAAATGCAGACCAGCAGGTGATCGCGTTGCTTGTTAAGGCAGCCAGGCCGGAACTACCCGGCAACAAGATGGGCGGCAGCTACGAGCGGCGCTTTGAAAGATACCTCGTACGGAAAGCAATGGAACAATCACCTGAAGAACTGCAAAAATTTGTCACCTCACCAGCGGCGCAGGCGGTACCGCCCATGCATATGCTCTGGGCCGTACAGGCATTGCCGGCACCGCAGCGGGATCGGGCATTCGCGCAGTTCTGGCCAAAGGCAAACCTGTCGGTGCTGGACGAATCGACATTCGTGAGCATGGCGGGTATGCTGGACAATAAGGACATCCGGCACGCCATGAAACAAATGCTGGACGACAGGACAAACGCGAAAACCTATCTGACATTCGCACTACAAAACCAGTCCCAGGTACCTTCCTCCCCGCTTTCGGAGCTGCTAGCAGTCCCGGTGAGTACCTTAATGGAAAGCCCGGTCCAGGCCGATAAAGACCTTGCATTGGACGTAGCCGGGCGTTTCAGGATCGCGCCTGCGAGGGATGCGGCGACGGCATTGATCCGGGAAGAAACACCGGAGCCTACTTTGAAACTGGCTCTCAAGGTGCTGGAAACCGATCCGGCCAAAAGCGAGCCGACGTACAAGAAGGTGGTCGCCGGCAAGAATTTCAGCTTTGATATGCGCGCCGCGGCACTTAACAGTCTCGCCAAAGCGAATCCGGCAGCCGCCAAACAGGCCGCAGCGCAATGGCTTCCAGGCCTGAGTGAAACGGAAAAGAAGGACCTTGCAAACGCGCTATCCTCTTCCCCTCAGGGCTCGGACCTGCTGCTGTACCTGCATGAGAAAAAGTTGCTCCCGCTGTCGTCCATTGACCTGCCGGCAGCCGAGCGGATTACCGGTTCAAGCAGGAACGACGCCCGCAGCACGGCGATTATGAACGGGGTCAAAAAGCGCGAAGAGGCGGCAAAGAAGGAATTCAAGGGAAAACTGACAAAATACATGACGATCGCCGGGAAACATAACGGCAATGCCAGCGCCGGGAAAGTGCTTTTCCAGACCTGCCTGCTATGCCATCAGGTAGGTAATCAGGGGCAAACCATCGCGCCGGCGCTGGACGGATCGGCCAACCGCGAGAGCGAAGCGTTGCTGACTGCTATCCTGAACCCCGACGCGGCAGTTGAATCCGGATATTCGGTGTATCGGGTCACCAAAAAAGATGGTACCCAGGTAGAAGGCTACCTCGTCAGTAAAGACAACCAGGGAACAACGCTCGCATTTATGGGCGGCAGCAAGGTGTTTATCGAAGCCGCCGCTATCCGGTCCCAAACCTTCCTCGGCGGCCGGTCATTCATGGTAAAGGGCCTGATCGATAACTATTCCGACCAGCAGGTGGCTGATTTATTGTCCTATATCAAAACCCTGAAATAAGTTTTTCAGTCTGTTTCCTTTTAAATTTTCAAGCAATGGTGAGACATTTTGGCGTTTTTCAGTTTAAACCGGCCGTGACCGAAGAGCAGATTGCTTTTTGTTTTAAAACAATGAAAGAAATGGTGGGCCAAATTCCTGGCCTTCTGGATATGGAGTACGGCCCCTACAACAGCACTGAGGGACTGAACGATGGCTTCACGCATGGTTTCCTGATGACGTTCGACAGCCTTGCATCCAGAGATGCCTACCTGCCCCACCCCGTGCACGAGCATGCGAAGGTAGTAGTAGTGCCCAACCTGGAACGGGTGGTTGTTTTTGATATCGATGTTTAGTTATAATTGCATATGTCATTTTCAAATCAAAGTATTTTAGTACTCGGATGTTTCGACACCAAAGGAGATGTGTTCTCCTATCTGCGGGAATGTATCCTCGCCCGGGGCGAAACCGTCGTTACCGTGAACACCGGCATTTTCGGAACGACCGGCACTTTCCCGGTGGATTTCGAATCGGATAGCGTAGCTGCCGAAGCAGGTCACAGCATTGCCGACATCCGCCGAGACCGCGACCGGGGAAAGGCCATCGATGTCATGGGTAAAGGCGCTTCGAAGCTGGTTCATCGCTTATATACCGAAGGAAAGATCAAAGCGGTGATAGGAATGGGAGGCGGAGGCGGCACATACATCGCGCTTTCCGCCATGCAGCCGATTCCCTTCGGAGTCCCCAAATTGTGCCTTACCACATTGGCTACCAAAGATTTGTCCAGGCAGATCGGCGACAAGGATATCATGCTGATCCCGTCCGTGGTAGATGTGGCGGGAATGAATCATATTCTCAGAATGCTTGTCGAACAGGCCGCCGCCGCGATCTGCGCCATGGCTAATGTGGAAACTGTCTCTGAGAAAACGACTTCCGGAACCATTGCCATCAGCATGTTCGGCAACACTACTGCCTGCGTCGACAAATGCACGGAACTCCTTACAAATGCGGGTTATGAAGTGCTTGCTTTCCATGCCACCGGTGTGGGCGGCAAAACCATGGAGTCGCTCATCCGCGAAGGCTTCTTCGATGCCGTGCTGGACATTACGACTACGGAGCTCGCCGACGATCTTTGCGGAGGCATATGTAATGCAGGGCCCGAAAGGCTGACCGCCGCTGCCGACATGCATATCCCGCAGGTAGTAGTCCCGGGTTGCATGGATATGGTCAACTTTGGACATCTCGACACCGTCCCGTCCGCATTTGCCGACCGTCATCTGTACAGCTGGGCGCCTGACGTCACGCTCATGCGTACGGACGAGAGAGAAAACAGCATTCTCGGCGAAAGGCTCGCCCGGAAAGTCAGCCGGTCACCGGTGCCTGCGTCCGTGGTTCTTCCGCTGAAAGGCATTTCACAGGTCGATTCGGAAGGCGGCATCTTTTATTACCCCGCCGCGGATCAGGCTTTGTTCGAGGCCATCAGGCAGCATGTGTCGGGCGAGGTGAAAGTTGTAGAGGCCGACTTGCATATCAACGATCCCGCGTTTGCTCATTTGCTGGTGGAAACCTTGCTCAAAGTCATGCAAAAAGCGGATAATGCGCCCGTCGCCGAAAGGAGATAGCCGTTATCCCTTACTTTTGAAACACAAATCAGTTTTATTATTTCTATAATCACATTACGAAAACATTATGCCCAACCCATGGACAGGTAAGGGAAATCCCTACACCAAACAGGAAGTAAGAGACCGTTTGAAAGCCACGACAGACCAGGGAAAAGCCATTATTGCAGCTGGCGCCGGTACAGGGATCAGTGCTAAATTCATTGAAAAAGGTGGTGCGGACCTTATCATCATATACAACTCAGGCCGCTTCCGGATGGCTGGGCATGGGTCTACGGCGGGCCTGATGGCCTACGGCGACGCCAATGCGGTGGCGATGGAAATCGGTGAATTTGAAGTGCTGCCGGTGGTGGAGGAAATCCCCGTAATATGCGGCGTACACGGCTCAGACCCGCGCCGCCGGATGTGGCACCATTTGCTGAGGGTAAAGGAAATGGGTTTTTCCGGCGTCAATAATTTCCCGACGCACAGCATTGTCGACGGACATTTCAGACACGTGCTGGAAGAAACCGGGATGGGCTTTGCAAAGGAGGTTGAAATGATCCGGCTCGCGACCATGATGGACCTGTTTTCCATTGTATATGTAGCCACACCAGATGAGGCACGGCAAATGGCGGAAGTAGGTGCCGATGCGATCATTGCCCACGTGGGCACCACTGTTGGCGGCTCGGTGGGCGTGGTAGACGCGACCTGCAGCATGGATGAGGCCATCGAACGTACCCAGCTCATCGGTGACGCCG
Organism: uncultured Dyadobacter sp.; assembly: GCA_965649915.1. GTDB lineage: Bacteria > Bacteroidota > Bacteroidia > Cytophagales > Spirosomataceae > Dyadobacter. The sequence continues at coordinate 115,891 of CBFGMV010000002.1, read as the reverse complement.
CACGGAATGTGAACCCCGACGTTTTCATTCTGGCACATGGCGGGCCTGTCAACACGCCGGATGACGTCCGGGCCATTCTGTCGAGAACCGACGCCCATGGCTTCGTAGGCGCGTCTTCGCTGGAACGGATGGGTGTGGAACAATCACTGACCAACCTGACGAGGGATTTCAAAACGATCACATTAGGCAATCAATAAGAACAACTCCCGGTCCGGCATTGCTCATGCAACTGATGTCGTGAGCATTGCCGGTCCGGGAGCGGATGTTCGGGTCCAATGCGAGCCAGGAGCCTGTTATTTAACTTCGGTTCCTTCAAAAACAACCCGCTTGTCGTTGACATTCACTAATTCATCCAACTCAAATACATTGGTGTAACCATAGCCGAACAGTGTAATGTAGGTAGGTACATTCAGCGCCAGCATGCGCGGCTTTCTGTTGCTAAGGATCTGGGACTCGACCCTGCTTTCGGGAACAGCAACTTTTGAAGCAAAATTAACCTGGTCTCCTTCAAAATTATTGTTGCAATAAATCAATATCCTGGTTTTCTTATCCGGAGCGATTTTCCGGAGGTTTTCCTGTGTAAAATCCGAGAAATTCAGGTTCACGGCTCCTTTTAAATGCTTCCGTTTGAATCTGAATGCCGATCGGGCGTCCAGGATGATAACATCCTTGTTTTTAGCCGCTTTAAGAAAATCATCAAAGCCGATCAACCGGCCTGCTCTGTGTTTTTCCGCCTCGGCCACCAACTCCTTAAAATCAGCATAGCTGACAAGCGATTTCTTGTAAGCCGCTCCATTCGTTTGGCGCTTAGGCGTGCTCTGTGAAAAGCAGGTTTGAGTGATGCAACAGATAGAAATAATAAAAAACAGTTTTTGAAGCTTCATCATGGCTAGTAGTGATTGGTGAAGGAGGCTGCATATTCCAAAGAAAATCCATGCCAAGATAACGGCGTTTGCATGGAAACTCCAAACGGCAGGATCCGGTTTTTCTGCGGTAATGCGGCATCGGCGCCTTCGTCTGATTTTGACGATAGCATTAGTTGTCAGCATTAACCAGTCAAGCTTCACACGGAACAACTGACAGACTCTACCGGGCTTGCGCCACCGTTTGGAAAGGAAATGGGCAAGCCGGGAATTCAAAATGCCCTCATTCTCATCGCAAATTCTCTCCCGATCCGGAACACCATTTTGCCAACTTGGCAAAGAAGCGTAATTTCCGGCTTTTAAATCTTTCCGTTAGCCGACTTACCCATTGATGAGTTTTCGTAATTTTCTGCTAAGTGTTTTTACAAAAAAAGCACCGGCCGGACCCAAGGAGTCCTCTTTTTACCTAAGCATTTGTGGCATTGTAAAAGATGAAAATGATTACATCGAAGAATGGATCAACTATCACCGGCTCATTGGAGTCGAACACTTTTTCATCTATGACAATGGTAGTCGGGTGCCGGTTAAGGAGACGATAGCACAGCTGGGTTTTGACCGTTTTACGACGGTCATCGATTTCCCGGGAAAGAACCAGCATGTAAAAGCTTACGGGCACTGCCTGCGGCACTACGGTGCATCTTCCCGTTGGATCGCCTTTATCGATATCGACGAGTTTATCGTACCTAAAACGTCAGGGCATTCTCTCCCTGAATTCCTGACTGACTATGAGGAGTATGGTGGACTCGGTGTAAGCTGGCTGATATTCGGATCAAACGGACATCAGCACAAACCTGTATATTCACAACTTGAAAGTTTCACGAGGCGATCGGAAACGGGATTTTATCCTAACAGGCACATCAAAAGTATCGTCCAGCCAAAGTTTGTGAAGTCTGCTTTCAAATCGCATTGTTTTCAATACATCTCCGGCAAACATTGCGTTAATGAACATTTCCTGCCAATTGATGATTCTTTTTCAGAAAACAGCACATCAAATATTCAGCTGAACCATTATTACTGCAGGTCGTTCGAAGAGTATCAGGCTAAAATCAAGCGGGGAATCAGCGACACCAAAAGAAAAAGAAAGATCGAAGAATTTCATTACCACGATGCCGAATCCAATAAAGTGGAAGATACATTCATACTCAGTATCCTGAAGAGCAAGAAGCCGGCCTGATCTAAAAAGGAAAATAGCCGGATGCCGGTCGGAAATAGCCGAAATCACCTGAAGAGTAGATCGCTCCTGTTTACAACTTCACCAACCGGGCCCGGCTTTCCGTCGACTGTGTATCACCGGATTGCGGGGCATTCAGCAACCAAAATCTGACTCGGTTATGAAAAAACTCGCTCTACTCGCCTGGGCGCTTCCCGCGCTTGCATTCGGTCAAATACCCACGTTGCAACAAGGCTTTCAAACCCCGCCCGACGCAGCCAAACCCCGGGTATGGTGGCATTGGATGAACGGGAACGTCACCAAAGAAGGCATTACCAAAGATCTCGAATGGATGAAGCGGGTGGGGATCGGCGGTTTTCAAAACTTCGACGCCAGCCTATTCACACCCAATGTAACGCCCAAAAAGCTGGTCTTTATGACGTCCGAATGGAAGGACGCATTCAAACACACCACCGACCTCGCCAAAAAGCTGGGTCTGGAAATGGCCATTGCCGGATCCCCGGGATGGAGCGTCACGGGTGGACCGTGGGTACCTGCAAGCGACGCGATGAAGAAATACGTCTGGACCGAAACCAGCGTAGCCGGCGGACAGGCATTCAAGGGAAAACTGGGCCGGCCGCAGGCGGTTACCGGCAAGTTCCAGAACGTACCGCTCCCGCCCAGCGACGGCATAACAGGCCCCACGGGCGACCTCCCAACCTACTATGCCGATGCCGCCGTAGTCGCGTACCGGCTGCCCGCTTCGGAAAAGGTCATGACATCACTAAATCCCAGGGTAACTTCCAGCGGAGGTACTTTCACTGTTGCACAGCTGACAGACGGCGACCTCGGCCACACCTCATCGCTTCCCCCATTGGAAGTAGGGCAGGATATGTGGATCCAGTATGAATTTGATAGCCCGCAGACGTTCAAAGCATTAACCATCGTAGGAGCAAGCAGCGGCGGTGCATTGGCTGAATTCAACGGGGCGCCCAACAACCGGACGCTGCGCGTGAGTGACGACGGTCTCAGTTTCCGGGATGTTACCGTCATCAAGGGCAGCATCGTCCCGGAAAACACGGTCAGCTTTGCTCCGGTCAACGCTAAGGTATTCCGCGTCGCTTTCAAGACGTTACCTCCGCCATTCAGTCCATTTGCAGCCATGTTTGGAGGCAACACGGAACCGGCTAAGCCTGAGGGCGTCGAAGTTGCCGAGATCCTGTTCCACAATACTGATCGCATCGATCAGTTTGAAGAAAAGGCGGGATTCAGCCCCTGGAAGGAGAATACTCCCTCTGTAATTGCTGCTCACGCAGATGCGATACCAACTGCCGACGTTTTGGATCTGACTTCCCAAATGAGCCCCGACGGCAACCTCTCCTGGACGCCGCCCCCGGGCAACTGGATCGTGATACGGCTGGGCTACTCGATTACCGGCCGGAAAAACCACCCCGCGTCACCGGAAGCAACAGGGCTTGAAGTAGACAAACTGGACAAAGTAGCCGTCCGCAAGTACATCGATACCTACCTGGATATGTACCAGGATGCTACGGGCGGCCAACTGGGAGCGCAAGGACTTGGCTATATGGTGCTCGACAGCTACGAGGCTGGCCATATGACCTGGACCAAAACCATGCCCGGGGAGTTCCTGAAAAGACGCGGCTATGATCTCACCCCTTGGATTCCGGCATTAACCGGGCGGGTCGTGAAAAGTGCGCAGGCCAGCGAACAATTTTTGTGGGATTTCCGGAAAACGATCGGTGAAATGATCGTCGAAAACCATTACGATGTGATCGGTGACGCCCTGAAAGCCCGGGGCATGAAACGCTATACGGAATCGCACGAAGGCGGCCGCATTTACCTGGCCGATGGCATGGATGTGAAGCGGAAGGCTGATATTCCGATGTCGGCCATGTGGACACCCGGCAGCCTCGCAGGCGGCACGGACGAGGAAATACGCAGCGAGGCCGATATCCGCGAATCTGCATCCGTGGCCCACATCTACGGCCAGAATATCGTTGCCGCAGAATCGATGACCTCAGTGGGGAATGCATTTACCTGGTATCCCGAAAAGCTGAAACGGACCGCCGACCTTGAAATGGCGTCGGGCCTCAACCGCTTTGTCCTACACACCTCGGTGCACCAGCCTCTGGATGACAAAAAGCCGGGTTTCTCGCTTGGTCCGTTCGGTCAGTATTTTACACGTCAGGAAACATGGGCTGAGCAGGCCACGGCCTGGACGGCTTATCTGGGCCGGAGCTGCTTCCTTTTGCAGCAGGGCAAGCCGGTCGTGGATGTGTTGTATTACTATGGTGAAAATAATAACATCACGCAGCTTTGTACCCAGAAACTACCTGCCATTCCCGCAGGCTACTCGTTCGATTTCGCCAATGCGAATGTGATCAAAAATGTGCTCAGCATTAAAAACGGATCGATCGTTACCATGGCAGGGCAGGAATACCGCATACTGGTGCTCGATTCGTCGGCCAGAACGATGACCCTGCCGGTGCTCCGGAAGATCGGGGAGCTCGTCGCGGCCGGCATGAAGGTAACGGGCGTCAGGCCGGAACGCTCACCCAGCCTGAGCGATGATCCCGCAGCTTTCAATGCGTTGGTCAGCAAAATATGGAGTAGTCCGCAGGTTTCCAGCCAGCCTCTGGAAGCCACGTTACTTCGCATTACACCCAGGGACGTCGATATAAAGGGCGAAAAAGCCAGAATCCTGTTCGTACACCGCAGAACGACCGAGGCGGATATTTACTGGCTCGATAACCGGAGTGACCTTCCGAATGAAGCGCAAATCAGTTTCCGGATTACCGGCAAAGTCCCCGTACTATGGAATCCCGAGACCGGAAAAACCCAAAAGGTGTCCTACCAGATCAAAGACGGCCGGACTACAATTCCTCTGAAATTCGATTCCTGGCAGGCATACTTCATTGTCTTCAGCGAAAAGGCCACACAGGCGGCCCATACCGAGCCTGCGGTCGACGAATCGGTAGTGGCAGCGATTAACGGCACCTGGACGGTCAAATTTCAGGAAGGGCTCGGCGCTCCTGCGCAAACCTCGCTGAATGCGCTGGCTTCTTTGGCGGACAATACCGATACGGGGGTCAGGTACTTTTCAGGAACGGCTGCCTATGAAAACACATTGAATCTGACATCCCTTAACCAAAATGCACGTTACTGGCTCGACCTGGGTGATGTCAAAAACCTGGCAGAAGTATTTGTGAATGGCCAAAACATGGGTATCACCTGGAAAAAGCCGTTCCGGCTAGACATTACCGGCGCATTGAAACAGGGCAGCAATGCCATCCAGGTCAGAGTCACCAACACCTGGGTCAACCGGCTGATCGGCGATGCACAGCCTGGGGTCACCAGTAAGATCACCTTCACGACCATGCCTTTCTACAAAGCCGACTCGCCGCTGCTGCCAAGCGGTTTGCTGGGTCCTGTGAAATTAGTGGCCGCGACGCAGAAAGTTGCCGGCAACTAAGCAGGTCATAGTAAAGCCGAAAGCGGCCCTTGTGACGGGGCCGCTTCGGCAAAAATGGGTGCTGGGTTATTCTTTATAGAGGCAATTAACACAAGTTTGAAAGAACCACAGTCAGGTAATTCGATACTTTGTGGCCAAAGTTGGTATTCATGGGGTGAATGTCTGAGATACGCGGGGTATCGGGGCAACAATGAACAAGAGAGCGTTTTTACACAAAATCCCGTCCATAAAGGCACTCATCCCCTGACTAAAACCACTTCTTGTTACCATTCGTATCGCATTTCTTAGAACACATTTTCTCCATATCTTTATGATAATCTGACATTTAAACCCCATCCAGTTCCCATGCGCCGACGAAACTTTCTGGCCGCAACCGGGCCAGTTGCACTCGCTCCCTTCCTTTACCCACTGCCCGCCTGGCCCGGGGATGTGGCTCTTCATGAAGATCAGCTAACGGCAGATCTCAAAGTGATGATCCCAAAACTGATGGACGAAGCGACTGTCCCCGGACTGTCCATTGCGCTGGTCAGGAATGGAAAATTGTCTTGGCATCAGGGCTTCGGTGTGAAAGACAACGTATCCAAAGAGCCCGTCAGCGAACACACCGTATTCGAAGCGGCATCGGTGAGCAAAACGGTATTTGCTTATGCGGCATTGAAGCTGTGCGAAAAGGGCATATTGGATCTGGACAAACCATTGAGTAAGGATGCGACAGTCCCGCTGCTGACCGGAGATCCGCGCGCGGCTTTGATCACACCCCGTACAGTGTTGTCCCATACGACCGGCGTCCAGAATATGCGCTCCGGTGATGAGCCGCTGAAAATCCATTTCAATCCGGGAACGCAATTCCTGTATTCGGGAGAAGGATATTGGTACTTACAATCCGTCATTACCGATTTGGCCGGAAAGGAAAATAAGCATGAATGTGCGCAGTACGAAGCCGGCCTGAAAGTCTGCGCAACCGACATCGACGCCTTCATGGCCAAAAATCTCCTCGACCCTTTCGGTATGACGGACAGCGGGTACGTCTGGCGCGAGTCCTTCGCAAAGCACGCGGCGTCCCCACACGACACAGCCGGCAAACCATTTGCTAAAAGCAAGCCTGGTGCTGCCGACACCGCACGTTACGCCTCCATGGGTGGACTTCACACCACGGCTTCGGACTATGCCCGGTTTCTGATTGAGGTGATTGCGCCCAAACCGCAGGATGCATTCCGGTTAAGCCCAAAAACCCATGACGAGATGCTCCGGCCGCAGATCAAACTCAAAGAAGGAGAGAAAATCGACGGCGCCGACGCATGGGCATTGGGCTGGGCTATCCAGCAGCGCAAAACCGGCAATGTGATCCTGCATTCAGGCGGACAAGCCGGTTTCCGTTCCCTGACGATGGCGTCGGTGGAGCGAAAATCCGGCTTTGTGATGCTCACTAATGGAGATAATGGCGGTAAGGTTATTTTTCATCCTAAACTCGCTGAGTTGTTGAACATTTTACTGACTGAGTAGTATATTCAATTAGCGGTTCAAAATTAAAATAACAAACTTATCTATCGGCAAAAGATCGGAAATCCACGAGTCATATCTTTACAAGATACACGACTTTCAACTCGTACTATGGAGACATCCAGAGACCTAGCCGAAGCAAAATTAAAGGCCGAAATTGCTAAAATAGAGGCGGAAACGGCTGCCATAAATAAGCCCTGGTTTCAACAATCATCCTTTACCAATATTTTGGTATCCCTGCTGGTTCCGATTTTCACAATACTGATTGGCTACTATCTTGGCGGTGGAAAAGAGTTTTTCGATGCCGAGAAAAGGAATTTAGAAGCGGATAGAAAAATTTTGGAATACGATATTCAAACTGATAAAGAGAAAAGCGAATCATTAAAAAAGGCTCTTAGTGCAATCACATCCAAGTACGATTCCATTGGAAAGCAAAACAGATTGGCTAAACAAGAGCTTGACTCCACCAATAGACATTTGGCCAATATGCGTAAAGAGACGGTTCAAACCCGTCGAAAACTGGACAAACTACGAAACGATCTCCATCTGCTCAATTCACCGAAAATTAAAGTCACGGTAAAACAACAAAAAGAACATCTCTATCTCAACGCAAGCAATATCGGAACTGGCAGAGCTACTCTTACGGCAATAGTTCTGACCCATCAAAAAGAAACATATAACATACTGGTCAAATCAGAACTTGAATCTTTGAGAAATAAAAAATTCAGAAGTCAGGACTTTAACGATTCATATTTTGTTATGCCGTCTGGTTTTCTCAGGCCTGAGGTTCCGAGTGGTGTAGCTCGAAACCTTGTTCACATATCCAGTGAGAAATTCAGTTCTCCCATACCATTAAAGATCTTCGAAATCCAGGTTTTGTTAAAATATAAGTCAGATGACAATAAGACTTTTCAAACAGACTCAACTTTGACCGTAGACTTAGCAAAATTTCCGGATACCCCGTAACATTATGGATCTCTCGCAAGCTTTTAAAAACTACACTCAGGGCACCAGGTTCTTCATTTAACTGTTATATGCGCGTCTCTCGAGGAAAAGCCTCGCCGAGTCACTCATCGTGATCAGCGTGCCTGCCAGGATAACCGCGTCCTTGATCACCAGCCTCCCACGGCCCGACAGATAGGGAAAGCCCCAATCCGTATCGCCGAGATTGGGTACCCAGGACTCCGGTGTCGTGATCAGGAAGGACAATGTGCCGAGCGTCATGATGAAGATCAATATGCTACCCACTACGCTGGCCAGCGGCGCTACCGGGTGTAATGCGACCAGTAGCGCCACGGTAACCAGAAAAATACCCAGTCCATTGGAAACCACATAGGTTCGGTTAGCAGCGTGCCATTGATGGTTGGCAGGAATCAGTTCCCCCTCCTTGTTGACATGCTGGCGATACCCGGCCGGATCTTGATACAGGAAAGACATAAACGGACTGTTGGCAATAAAAGGGACAATGCCATCGGCTTCATAGGTAAAGAATTTCAGTCCTCCGATCCATAGAAAGACGATTACAATGGCCAGACGTACCAGTTTACGTCCAGTTTGATCGGCGTTGGCGATAAGGGTTAAGAGCTGCGTTTTCATCGTGATGCAAATTGTATTGATTAAATCCGGGGCGGTATCTGCTCCGCCTTGTCGATTGACAATACAAATGTCCTCCGGATACGCCACCCGAAACATGGACGTGAATGGATGTTACATGGACAAATCTGCCACGATCGAGATGCCCGTCTGATCGCGAAAAGCCTGTGGCGATACTTTGGTGAACTTTTTGAACAGCCTGCTAAAATAAAATTCGTCTTCAAAATGCAATTGCCAGGCTATCTCTTTAATGCTCTTACGGGTAAGGTGCAGCAGCTTCTTGGCTTCCATGACAAGCCGCTCCTGGATCAATGCGGAAGGAGTCTTTTTAAAATAGCGGCTACATTTTTTAGAAAGATTATTAGGAGACATGGCCAGCAGCGCGGCATAGTCCTGGGGTTTGTGGAGGTCCAGAAAATGAATATCCAGCAGTTCCCGGAAACGCTCCATCTGCTCGTCCACCTGGGCCGCAGGCCGATTCAGCAATTGCTTCGTCTTGATATGCCCCGATTTCGCCAGAAACAGTTGCAGATACGCTTTAAGAACGATCGCAGCGGGCTCGGCACCACCCATTTCGCGGGCAATGCCATCCAGGATCTCCTCCATCCAGACGGCATCGGTTTCTCCCAGGAGCACCAGCGGATCGGTGTAAATATTATTGAACAGCAGCCCATTGCAGGCAACTTCGTTCCGATGAAATTCAATGCAGTAAAAATCGCCGTGAAAACGCATTTCATGCACTAATCCCCCGGTTTCGTGCCGTAATGCCAGGTACTGAAGTGGCGTCGCGAAAAGCAGGACCGGCGCCTGATAAGGAAACGCCCCGTAATCTGACCTGAATACGCCCTGCCCCGATTGCACAAACCATATCGTGTAACCCGCATGAACAGCGGGTTCAGCCAGGCTTCCGGCATCCGTCGCATCGACACTCAGCAGAAAATCCCCGTCGGGGCTCGAAATAGCAGGCATGACTCAGGTTTGGTTGATTGGCGGCAAATCTATACACGAAACAAAATAAGTAGTATCTCCACCGCTCCGCCGCTTCCAAAAATTTTTATACTTCCGACGCTTGTAAATTGAAAAATTTTTTAACTTTGAAATACAAAGTACTTTTTAAAACATCATTACTTGTTTTATGCGCGAAGAGATCCTTTTAAACCTGGACAATCCCGGGCAACTGGAAAAGTTGTACCGGGCGAACAAGCCGACCTTTAAATCGGCCTTTAACACCATTTATCCCCAACTTCGGGACAATCCCCTGGCTGAGGGATGGCACCAGCGTCTAAATTACGGCGACGGAAGCACCCTCTGGGGTACGCCCGATGAACGGATATTGGTGATAACCGCCGCGCTCCTGTCCGCGCTTATTGCCAAGCTGCCGGAGATCCTCTCCCTTGACAATGAGCGGTTCTACACCCGTAACGTCGGCTTCATCGTTTTCCCGATGCTCATGGCCTACTTCGCCTGGAAAAACAAGGTTTCCCGGAAGACCTGCGCCTGGATCACAGGCGTGATCCTGCTCGGCGCCGTGTTTATCAACTCCCTTCCGCATGGCAAGCCCGACGATGTTTTAAATCTCTCGTGTATTCACCTGCCGCTACTGCTATGGTCATTGCTGGGTTTGGTGTTCGGAGGAGGAAAGCTAGGTAGCGGTAACAACTGGCTGGGTTTTCTGCGGTACAATGGGGAGCTGGTGGTGATGACCGCTCTTATTTTAATGGCAGGTGCGGCCACCACGGGAATCACCGTCGGACTGTTCGAACTGATCGGCTTCGATATAAAAGAGTATTATTTCAAGTATGTGGTGATCTGCGGATTGGCCGCTTTGCCGATCGTAGCCACTTTCCTGACGCAGGCACAGCCTACCCTCGTCAACAAGGTATCACCGGTGATCGCAAACCTGTTCAGCCCAGTGGCACTGTTGATGCTGACCGTCTATCTGATTTCCACCGCATTCTCTCAAAAGAGCCCCTACCATGACCGGGAGTTTCTCCTGCTGTTCAATGTATTGCTGGTCGGGGTTATGGCGCTGATTTTCTTTTCCGTGACCGAAACGCATTCGGCCGACAAAAACCGGTTCCAGATCACCGTTCTTTTCCTGTTATCGGTAGTGACCCTGGTCGCTAATGGAATCGCCTTATCGGCCGTTCTGTTCCGGATCAGTGAATGGGGCATCACGCCCAACCGCGCGGCCGTGATGGGCGCAAACATCCTGATGCTTATCCATCTGCTGTACATGGCGATCAGGCTTTTTGGTACTGTAAGCCGCAAAACAGACTTGTCACTGGTCGGGAAATCGATGGCGATCTTCCTCCCTGTTTACGGTTTATGGAGCGCAATAGTAACCTTTTTATTCCCTTTGATCTTCGGATTTGACTAAGGAGACAAAACGATTCACTTCTGCATTCTTCGCCATAGCGCACCGGTACCTGACGATCCGGTGCGCTATTTTTTATTATCCCTATTGTTTTTCCAAAACCTGCCGTGCGGTTAAACACCAGCTGTTTTTCAGCACAGCCCTCTAAACTTCTCGCGGTGTTTGTCGCTGATAACGTCGATAGTCGCTTCGTTTTTAAAACTCCTGCGGGCGTTGATCCTCCTGGCCGACTGGCTAATCCTTTTGGGGTGTACAGTCCTTAAACCTGACCGGTTCGGCAAGTGATCCCGAATTTTTTGTGACCACATGGTTTCCAGGCACCACAAAATGCACCCGATCGAACAACACATTCCGGGCGTCTACCGAAGTGACGAGCGAATCTTTTGTCTCGATCCGCGCATTCCTGACGATGAAGCCGTTCACATCTGCCGCAGCAAAAAGCTTATCCGATTTGACTGAGATGTTTTCGATCAGGACATTGCTTAACGGGCTTTCGGGAATGCCGTTGGCTTTTACAAACTGGCTCGCATTCTCAATGATAAAATCTCGCGCGACAATGTTCCTGTAAACCGGTGTAAGCCGGTTCGTCTCCCTGGCTGGCAGGCGATTAGCAAGCTCACCCACATACTGGGCACTTCCCAGCATATCCCAGTTAAAGGCCGATCCGGTAAGGTTCATCCGGATGCGTTCATAGATCAGGTTCTCCCCGCCCCCACCACGCGGCCGACGGGTTTTGAAGCGGATTCCGACGCCCGTATTGTCGAAAACGCAATCGTGTACATACAGGTTACGGATCATGCCGGCCGTTTCGCTGCCGCAAGTAATGCCCCCATGGCCTTCCCGCCCCAGGCAATGCCGGACCACCACATTTTCAGTGGGTTTATTCACCCGCAAACCATCCTCGCCGCGCCCCGCCTTAATTGTAAAGCAGTCGTCGCCGCAGCTCAGTGTGCAATATTCGATCAACACATTCCGGGAGGACTCGATATCGATCCCATCGCCTCGCGGAATACCTACCGAATTCACCGTCACACCCCGGATCACGACCCCGTCGCAATAGACGGGTACAATGTTCCAGAATGCGGTATTTTCGAGGGTAATGCCTTCGATATATACCTGTTTGCAGTTAATGGGAGAAATAAACATTGGCAGGAAAATAAAACTGCCGTTGTGTCCCTCGAAAACCCGCTCTGAAACCGGCTGGGTGTGCGGAATGAAGTTTTCGACCACGTCGGCATTCATCACCTGTTTACGTACAGAGCCATTTTTGGCCGGACCGATGAGTTTCCCTTTACCGGTGATGGCGATATTTTCCTGGCCATTGGCATAAATGCAGGCTCCCAGCGACATCACCTCCACACCCTCATTCCGGGTAAAAACCGCCGGCCGGTAGTCCTCCACCTCACCGCTGAAATACAGCATCGCCCCCTCTTCCAAATGCAGGTTCACATTGCTTTTCAGGCTGATACGACCGGTATGCCATTTACCTCTCGGAACGATCACCGTTCCGCCGCCCTTCCGGCTCACTTCATCGATCGTTGCTTGTATCACCTTCGTAACTTTTGCTCCTTCCTTGGCTCCCCGGGCCAAGATGCTTGCCGAACGACGGGCAAAAGAAGGCTTCTGAAACTGTGTCATCGGAAATGGCGCTTTTACCGGGGCAATGTCATCCGGAAGGTTCAACGCGCCCACCTGCTCTTTTCTCGGGATCGAGTCCGGTTCAGAGGCAAAGGTACTCCGGGCTGTGGCAAACAAGGGCAAAAGCACCGCGCCCAGTATGTTAAAAATGTATTGGTTCATGACGATATACTGGTTCATTTTCGACTGAAAGCCACAGGTGGAGAAAATATATCTGCAAATCGTCTGGTAATTTTCGCATTACTTTTTCCGCCATTATCGCATCGCACTACTATCAAATATGCTGTTCAACCTATCATTCTATCTGACGTTTCCTCCCTAACACTTGCATTCCCGGCTTTTTAATGGGAAATTGCGCCCCCAATTTTTCAAAGCATGACGACTCCTCTTTTTTGCGGTATTGATTTCGGCACTTCCAATTCAAGTCTGGCAGTAGCAAATCAAGACGAAGTTTTCCTGATTCCGGTCGAAAACGACCATACTACCATTCCCAGCGCTATGTTTTTTGCCCGGAAAGACAATCACGCGTATTTCGGCCGGGAAGCGACGGAGCGATTTCTCGACCGGCAGCCGGGGCGATTGATGCGAAGCCTGAAACGCGTGCTCGGCACATCGGTGATGCGGCAAGGCACGATGGTGAATGGTGAACTCATGAAGTTCGACCAGATCATCGCCGCGTTCCTGGACCAGATGAAGCGAAAGGCCGAAGCAGATTGCGGCGCAGCGCTGAAACATGTGGTCATGGGGCGCCCTGTTCATTTTACGGACAATGACCCCGCGGCGGATCAGCGTGCCGAAAGTGAATTGAAAGCGGTCGCGCTGAGCCTCGGGTTTGAGCAGGTCGGCTTTCAGTTTGAACCTATTGCGGCTGCCTTTGCGCACGAAGCCAGGGTTACCGGCGAAAAACTGGCCATGGTCGTCGACCTGGGTGGTGGGACTTCCGACTTTACGATCATTCGCCTTTCGCAGAAAAATACGCGGAAACACGACAGAAGCGGCGACATTCTTGCCAACACGGGTGTCCGTCTCGGCGGCAATGATTTTGACAAGGACCTGAGCCTCGCTGAAATGATGCCGGAACTGGGTTTCAGGACCCGGTATGGTGCCAAAAACCTAGAGGTACCCTCTTATCACTACTTCGACCTGTCGGAATGGAGCAAAGTGAACATGCTTTATACCAACAAAACGATATTCCAGGCCAAACAACTGCTGCGCGAAACGCACGATCCCGCGCGCTACGGCCGGCTGGTGAGCGTATTGGAGCAGGAAAGGGGACACGCCGTACTGGCTGAAACCGAGCAGATCAAGATCGGGCTTACCGACAGCGAAAGGTATGTGGCCAATCTCGATTTTCTCGACCAGGATTTACGTCTCGATGTGATGCGTGAAGATTTCAACACCGCTATTACCACCAAAACGGAACGCATTGTGCAGGCCGCCCGCGAATGCCTGCAAAGCGCCGACATCACTGCCGAAGCGATCGGATTGGTGATCATGACCGGTGGTTCGACAGAAATACCGCTCATCCAGGAACGGTTCCGGCAATTGTTTACCCACGCCGAATGGTCGGAAGAGAACAAACTGTCGAGTGTGGGCCTGGGGCTGGCATTCGATGCCCGCAACCGGTTTTCCTGAGGAGAAGCGAAGATTCTGCGAGCATTCGAACCGGCTTCACAAAAGCCGGTTCGCAAGAAACGGGTTTCACTCCTGTTTTGGATTCCTTTGTTTTGATGTAAAATCAAATGATATGCATCGAATCAGTAATCCTTCCATTTTGTACTTCGGTACGCCTGTCGTGCTGGTCGGCACGGCCAACGAAGACGGTACATTCAATCTGGCACCTATCTCTTCCGTTTTCTGGCTTGGATACCGGTGCATGATCGGCATTGCCGCGCATTCCAAAACGACCGAAAACATCCTCCGGAGCCGCGTATGCGTCCTGAATTTACCGTCCGTCAACGAGGCCGAAGCGGTGGACCGGCTTGCATTGACGACCGGCTCTGATCCCGTCCCTCCCGGAAAACAGCTCAAGGGGTATGCATACGAACCCGACAAATTCAAAAGAGCCGGATTGACGCCACTTCCCGCCCATCTGATCGAAGCACCCAGGGTAAAGGAGTGCCCGGTTCAACTGGAAGCTGCTTTTGTCGCGATCCACCCTTTCGCGGCTGAAACAGGCATCGAAAATATCAGGAGCGTTACCCTGGAATTGAAAATCCTCCGGGTGCATTTAGACGAGTCGATACTCGCAGAGGGTAAGCCCGATCACGTGGATCCGGAAAGATGGCGGCCGCTGATCATGAGTTTCCAACATTTTTATGGCCTCGGGCATCAGGTGCAATCTTCGAAACTGGCCCAGGTTTCGGAACAACTGTATCGAACCCGGGATACCGAACTGGCGCGAGCCGGTGCCGATTGATTTCGACACCGGCTCGCCGTAGGGGAAGCTACTGGCTTTCATTGATTGCCACAATCCAGGCATTTGATCCTGAATACCCCCCGCATGGTGGAGGTTGTGATGACCGGTGGGTGCGATGCAATGTAAACGCCCGCAGTTGATACATCGAACGAGCCCATCAGTATTCCAAACCGCATATTATCCACTTTCAATGACCCGCCGCTGACATCGGCGTCCAAGCCATAGATTTGCATATACTGCGTTATTACATCGGGCCGGTACATAACGCCTACCGTGGTTTTCGTCCAGTTGAAGACGCCCATTGCGTTTCTCGGACCAGCTCCACCCTGCCATTTGATATTGACCGTCTCCTCACCATTGCGAGCATCGATACCCTTGATCCCACCCGACAAATTAGCACCTCCTATCGCGAAATGCTTCCATTCGCCGCCGCCCGCCTGAAGTGAAAGTCCTTCGGGCGCCACATAAATACGAGAAATCAATTGTGCGACTTCCGTTCCGGGTGATTTCAGTTTCAAAATAACACGTGCCGGATTGACATTCGGAATCTGTCCCGGTGCCATATAGAGCACTTCCTTGCCCGTCCCTTGTAAGCTGCCTTCGCCTTGTACTTCCCAACCATCAATGTATTCCACAGCCGTGGGTTTGGGTAATCCTACCTCTTTGCCTTTGGGCAGCGTACTGGCCAGCATATTGATGCTGTGCAATGCATATGCCTTGATTTTGACAGATTGGCCCGGATCGATGGCACTATACTCGGGATCCAAGTACACATACTTAAAGAATGTAAAGTCAGTAAAATGACCGACTTCAATGGAGACTTTTTTCTTGTCCTTATCGAGTTGAACCCCGCCTACCGACATCCATACACCCTTTGCATTCTGATAGGCGATGCCCAGTGCTTCGGGAACTGTTCCTTCGATCTCCTCCTCGGAATATGATACGCTCATCGTAACGGGTTTGATGAACTGCTGGCCGTCGGGCAGCATCCGGTATCCGCCCCCGATCCCCGATCCGTTGGTGTTCGTGATCGGCTGCATTGAAATGGCTACCTCTTTGTCCAGGGCACCAGCCGGAACGGTAACGGCAAAACGTCCATCCAGGGAAGCGATCGTCCCGCCTGCCGGACCGATGTTTTTGACAACCGGAACGCCTGCGGGCGCGCCTACGGGCTGGACAGCCCCGGCATCGGCAGGCGGATTCGCATTGCCCGGGCCGTCGTTGCCCGGCACCGGATCTGTATTTTCCTTACATGCGGTCAGCAAAAGCAGGTTCAACAGGAAATAGGCTATTTGTTTCTTCATGGCTAATGGTAATTTGTTTTGATCTGAAATAGGATTTGTTGCAGCAAAGATGATATGCGGGGCAGGACAGGTCATCCGGGGTTCCGCATGAATTGCAAAAATTGGAACATTAAACCGTTTAAAGCGCGGTCAAATTGTGGCGGGGCGCAGCGGCTATCGATGCCTGCATTCAGATCCTTATTACCTGGCACTGTATGAGCACCGGCAACGATATTTACCTGTGGATACTCCGGATATTCCCGGTCCGCGGATTACATTTGCCGTACCAATTTCAGATCAATGGCTGCTATCCCGCATTTCGCACAATTTTTTACCCGAACGGCCCTTGGGGCCGGGTTCATCCTCCCCGTACTCGACCGCCTTGGATACATGGGAGATCCCGGCTCCGCGCAGGTCGCCTGGGGTGATTGGCCGCATTTCGTGGATTATACCCAAACGCTGATCCCTTTCGCCGGCCATGGCGTTGCTCAGGCTGCGGCACTCGGCGCTACCATCGCGGAAGTAGTGCTGGGCATATGCCTTATTGCAGGATTCAGGACAAAATGGATGGGGCTGGGAGCGGCGTTGATCACCTTTACATTCGGCGTCTTTATGATTGCCTCCCTCGGGATCGGAGCGCCGTTCCAGTATCCGGTGTTTGTGTTTACCGGTGCCGGACTCCTTTTGTCCGGCCAGGACAATTTCAAATGGAGTGTCGATGCTTACCTCAAAAACGGGAAGCTCTGAAACAGCATTACTTCTCGCTGATCCGGTACGCGCAGCGGCGCGCGCCCGCAAGTATGTGATCCACACGCCTGACATCGACCCCGTCGCCCAGCACGGCCTGGAACGTGTTTAACTCATAACGGCAGAAATCCTGGCAAGCTGTGGCCGCGGCACAGATCGGACAATGGTTCTCGATCAGCAAATAACCTTCGGCGTCCTTCATATACTCAACCATATAACCTTCCTGGTCCCGAATGCCGGCCAGGCGAGCGATCCGGTCTTCCAGATGGACAGCCCCATCCGTCTCATTCATGTATTTGCGCAGGCCATTCTGACTGTTCGCCTCGATCACCGCATTCAATGCCTCCTGCCCCAACGTGTCCCGGATCGTACTGATCAGTTTGACCGTCAATTCCGCGTGCGAATCCGGAAACCGGCTCTCCCCCTCTTTCGTTAATGCCCAAATCTGCTGCGGACGTCCCCTGCCTTTCGACACCGTCGACGATTGCACCAGCCCCTCACCGGCCAGTTTCAAAAGCTGGAACCGTGCTCCCTCAGTAGTGATATTCAGTTCCTCCGCAATGGCTGTCAAAGGCTGCGGACCGGTTGTTTTGAGCATCCAAATCACTTTTTCTGAGCCGGTTGGAGTGTTTTTCATAATAAACAAAGTGTTTATTTGGTTTAATAAACAAAGATAGTACTTTTGTTACGAAAACAAACCAACAATAGCATGGCACTTCATTACCAAATCTGCTCCTCCTAAGCTGCCGCTTTCTGCCCACCAAGGCTTTTAATGTCCTTTATTTCAACCGGTTTCACCAAATCGGCTAACAGGAAAACTACGCTCAATTAACACAATACCATGAAAAAGAATATCCTCTTTTGGCCGGGAATCCTGATTTCCGTGCCGTTCATTTTCACATCCTGCAATACCAATCCGACGCAGGCGGTGGCGACCGAAAAACCGCAGGAATACCCCGTCATGACGATCCGGCCCGAAAGCGCTGTATTGAATATGGAATACCCTGCCCGGCTGGAAGGCAGGCAAAACATCGAGATACGCCCTAAAGTCGACGGCTTCATCGACAAAATATACATCGAAGAGGGCGCTGCAGTCCGTAAGGGCCAGCTACTGTTCTCCATTCACGCCCCGCAGTACGAGCAGGAAGTAAAAACAGCCACTGCCGCGATCCAAAGCGCCGAAGCCGAAATGAATCTCGCCCGCATGCAGGTCGAGAAGACCGTACCGCTTGAACAAGAAGGCATTATCAGCAGCTACGAGCTAAAATCTGCCGAATATACCCTACACGCGAGAGAGGCCACGCTGGCCCAGGCGAAGGCGAGCCTGGCCAATGCAAAAAACAATGTCGGCTATACAAGGATCACCAGCCCAGCCGACGGCGTCATCGGGCTCATCCCCTATAAAACAGGGAGTCTCGTAAGCAGTGCGTCGCCGCAGGCACTCACGACCGTTTCGGATATCCGTGAAATGGTTGCCTATTTTTCGTGGAACGAAAAGCAGTATCTCGACTTTACGTATAGCCCGGATGGTAAACAGCTGGACGATAAATTGAAGTCCGTTCCGCCGGTGCAGCTGATCCTGGCCAATAAGCAGGAATACGCCCTGAAAGGCAGGATTGAATCCGTGGGCGGGCTGATCAACACCACTACCGGATCGATCCCCGTCCGGGCGTTATTTCAAAATCCCGCCCGGCTGCTCCGCACAGGCGCGAGCGGCATTATCCGCATTCCCACGCATTTGGCGAACGCAATGCTGGTACCCGCCCGGACGACCTTCGAATTACAGGAAAAGACCTTCGTATATACCGTAAAAAACAACGGCACCGTAAAAAGCACTGAAATCCAGATACAAAGCACGACACCCGACGGGCGCTATGTCGTGAGTAAAGGACTTGCCGGCGGAGAACGGATTGTATTGGAAGGGCTTCCGACGCTCAAAGACGGCATGCGGATCAGGCCGGTGGAAAAAACAACCGCCGCACAGTGATCTCCTTCATCATAAACATTACCTACCATGTTGAATAAATTCATTGAAAATCCGGTACTATCGACGGTGATATCGATCATGATCGTCATTCTGGGATTGCTGGGGCTATTTTCCCTGCCGATCTCACAGTACCCCGACATCGCACCGCCTGCCGTGGAAGTGAATACCACCTACCAGGGTGCAAGCGCAGCGGTGGTCATGAAAACGGTGATCACTCCATTGGAAGAAGAGCTGAACGGCGTGGAAAACATGACCTACATGACTTCCAAGGCCAGCAACGACGGCAGCGCCACCATTACCATCAACTTCAAACAAGGCACCGACCCCGATATGGCAGCGGTGAATGTCCAGAACCGCATTACGAAAGCCACCAGCCTGCTTCCGGCCGAGGTGATCAAAGTCGGCATTACCACCAGCAAACGGCTCAACAGTGAGGTTTTCAGCTTCCTGTTGTATAGCCAGGATGGGAAATACGATCAGGAATTCCTGGACAATTACCTTAAAATCAATGTAATGCCCCAAATCAAGCGAATTTCGGGCATCGGTTCCGCACAGGTGTACGGCAGCAAGGATTATAGTATGCGAATCTGGCTGAAACCGGATGTCATGGCAGTGTACGGACTTGTACCCCAGGACATTATCCGGGCACTTTCGGAGCAGAACATTGAAGCGGCACCGGGCAAGGTCGGTGAAAACAGCAACCAGGTTTTTCAGTACACACTCAAATACACCGGACGGCTTGAAAAACCGGAGCAGTTTGAAAACATCATCCTCCGCTCCACCGGCAACGGACAATTACTGACATTGAAAGACGTCGCCGACCTCGAAATGGGCTCCTACACCTACGCAAGCACCATTACGGCACAAGGACGGCAGGCACCCTACGTTGCGATCACACAAATGGCAGGCTCCAATGCACATGAGATCATCAAGGAATGTGAGAAGATCCTGACCGAGGCTTCGAAAACATTCCCCGAAGGCGTCCGTTACAGCGTTTTCTCGAATGCCAACGAGTTCCTGGACGCATCCATTTCGAAATTGATATGGACGCTGGTGGAGGCTTTTGTGCTGGTATTCATAGTCGTCTTCCTATTCCTGCAAGACTTCCGTTCCACGCTCATTCCTGCCATCGCCGTGCCTGTGGCGATCATCGGGACATTCTTTTTCCTGAAAATACTGGGTTTCACGATCAACCTGCTCACCCTTTTTGCGTTGGTCCTTGCGATCGGGATCGTGGTGGATGATGCGATCGTGGTGGTAGAAGCTGTTCATGCCAAATTAGACCAGGGCTATCGCTCCGCTAAAAAGGCGACGATCGATGCCATGAGCGAGATCAGTACGGCCATCGTTTCCATTACGCTGATCATGGCGGCTGTGTTCGTACCGGTCACGTTCGTAACAGGTTCGGTCGGAATATTCTACAAACAATTCGGATTGACCCTGGCCGTCGCCATCGTCATTTCGGCTGTTAATGCGCTCACACTCAGCCCGGCGCTATGTGCGATCCTGCTGAAACCCCACGGCGACGGACATCATGCTGGCAAAGGTTTTCTCCCCCGTTTCTACCGCGGTTTCAATGCCGCATTCGAGGCCATGACCGGTCGGTACCGGAGATCGGTACGTTTTCTGATCCATAAAAAATGGATCGCAGTCGGTGGAATAGCCGCATTCAGCGCATTGCTATGGTTTCTTGTCAGTTCCACGCCTACCGGGTTTGTCCCCAACGAGGACAGCGGCTCCATCTACGGCAACGTCATTCTCGCGCCTGCAACCTCACTGGAACGGACGGAGGCCATTGCCGACCAGATCGACAGCATCGCGCGGACTATCCCGGAGATCGAACTGGTATCGCGCCTCGCCGGAATGGACCTGATGAGCGGGGTCGGCAGCTCCTATGCCGCCATTTTCATCCGTCTCAAACCATGGAGCCAGCGGACGCACGACGGGCAGGATATCAAAAGCATTGTGGGCACGTTGTTTGCCAAGACGGCCGGTATCCGCGACGCGAGCATTATCTTTTTCGCGGCCCCTACTTTGCAGGGTTTCGGGAATAATGATGGTTTCGAATTCCAGTTGCAGGACAAAACGGGCGGCAGTTACCAGGCATTCGACCAGGTGATCGGAAAATTCATGGGTGAACTCAACCAGCGTCCTGAAATCATGTACGCCGCGACGTCCTACAACACCAACTTCCCTCAGTACGAAGTGCAGGTGAATGTGGCCAAATGCATGGAAGCGGGAGTACCGGTCAATGCTGTTCTGAGTACCTTGCAGGGCTATTTTGGAGGCATTTATGCCTCGGATTTCAACCGGTTCGGGAAACAGTACAAGGTAATGATCCAGGCAGAAGCAGGCCAGCGGTCGAGTACCGACGCGATCCAGAAGATCTTCGTTCGCAACGAGCACGGCACCATGGCACCGATCTCGGAGTTTGTGACTTTGAAAAAAGTATACGGCCCCGAATTTATCAACCGGTTCAACCTCTTTACCGCCGCCGCCGTGAATGGAGCGCCCAAATCCGGTTACAGCTCCGGAGACGCGATCAGGGCGATTCGTGAAGTGGCGGCTAAAACGCTGCCTCAGGGTTATGCCTACGAGTTTTCGGGATTGAGCCTGGAAGAGATTTCGAGCGGTAACCAGACCTTGCTGATCTTCCTGCTTAGCCTGGTATTCATTTATTTCCTGCTCAGCGCCCAGTACAAAAGTTACATTCTCCCGTTCTCGGTGCTGCTATCGCTGCCCGTCGGGCTGGCGGGGGCTTTCCTCTTCGCCAGGATCTTCGGCCTCGACAATAACATTTTCCTCCAAATCAGCCTCATCATGCTCATCGGTCTTCTGGCCAAGAACGCGATCCTGATCGTCGAGTTTGCATTAATGCACCGGCTGAATGGCGAAAGTATCGTGCGCTCCGCCGTAGCAGGGGCTGTGACGCGGCTGCGGCCCATCCTGATGACGTCGTTTGCATTCATATTCGGGCTCCTGCCATTGATGCTGGCAACCGGTGCGGGGGCTTTGAGCAACCGTTCCATCGGCACAGCGGCAGTCGGCGGTATGCTGATCGGTACACTGTTCGGGGTGTTTGTGATCCCCGTACTGTTTGTCCTGTTTCAAACCCTGCATGAAAAAGTGAGCGGAAGCGTGAGAAAAGCAGCAGAAGAAGAACAACTTATTTATTAATGTATCCATGAAAAATAAATATATCGGTGCGGTCCTTTTAACGATCCTGGCAGCTTCCTGCCAGGTGACCAAACCTTACGAACGGCCCGGGCTTAATACCGGCGGGCTTTACCGGGGGCAATCCTCGCAGGACACTACCAGCATTGCAGGTATCCCATGGAAACAGTTTTTTTCCGACACCACCCTGACAGGGCTGATCTCGCAGGGGATAGCTCAAAACCCCGATCTCCGCATTGCGGTACAGCACATCGTAGCAGCAAAAGCATCCCTTCAATTGAGCAAATCGGCATTTCTGCCTGACGTAAGCGGGACTTTGTCGCTGAAACAATCCAAACTCGCATTTCCGCAAGGGTACGGCATTATCAGTTCGACAACCCAATATGACCTCGGCATAGGTTCGTCGTGGGAGGCAGACATTTGGGGCAAACTCCGCAGTGCGAAACGCGGCGCATTGGCCAGCCTCTTGCGCACGGAGCAGGCCCGGCAGGCTATCCAGACTCAACTGATCGCCGACATCGCCGGCAACTACTACACGCTCCTCGTGCTCGACCAGCAGCTGGCGATTCTTGAAAAAACAAAAAGCAATCGCTTTGCCGACGTGAAGGCTGTAACCATGCTGAAAGATGCGAACATCCTCAACGGTGCGGCCATCTCTCAAAGCGAAGCCAATGCGTATGCCGCCGAAATCGCCATACCGGCGCTTAAAAGACAGATCCGCGAGACCGAGAATGCATTGAACCTCCTCCTCGCCCGGCCGTCGGGCCCGGTAGTGCGGACGTCGCTCGAACAGCAGCAGCCCGGTATCCCGCTCAAAACAGGTATCCCTGCGCAGCTTTTGCAAAACAGACCGGATGTCAGAGAAGCTGAGTATGGGCTGTGGGAAGCGTTCGAGAACACCAATGTTGCCAGAACTTTCTTTTATCCGTCACTGGTGATCACCGCAAACGGAGGTTTTACCAGTTTCAATTTCCAGGACTGGCTGACCTCGCTGGGGCTATTCGGAAACGTAGCAGCCGGTTTGACGCAACCTATCTTCAACCGGGGCGCAAACAAAGCCAGGTTAGCCACCGCCAGGGCCCGGCAGGAGCAAGCCGCCATCGAACTTCAGAAGTCGATCCTGGTGGCAGGCCGGGAAGTTTCCGACGCATTGTATGCCTACGAAGCCGCCGGTGAACAGCGCGAAATACGAACCAGGCAACTGGCATCCCTGGAAAAGGCCGTCGACGCGAATAAAAAGCTGCTCCGTTTCAGCTCCACCACCAACTATACCGACGTACTGACCTCCGAGCAAAACCTGCTGACCGCGCAGCTCGACGGTGTCAACGATCAATACCGGCAGTGGCTGGCGGTGATTCAGCTGTACCGTGCTTTGGGGGGCGGGGCGCATTAGCAATGCGACCGTCAATGCCCCCGATCACAGGCTAATGCGCAGGCATTGGAATTCACACTCCGTACAATAAGAAAAATCGCGTAAGTGTACTGATAATAAATCAATTGTGTATATTCCACCATGCCTGCGCAGGACGCTTAGGCCCGGGCTCAGGAAGACTTCAACCACTCTAATCGGTATTCGCTATGAAAGCATTATTTACTTCAAAAAATGGCGTATCGCTTTGCCTTCTGCTTATGGCCGGGCTTCCCTGGTCATGTGTCGACCACATTAATCCTAATGAGCCCGTTCTGGTGACGTGCAAATGTCAGCTTATGGGTAACGTTGGCCCGATGCCTATGTATGATACGGAAACAATGGAATGTCCTGGCGGTAAGTTCACCTGTGAATGCGGTGGCTTGGAATGGCGGGGACAGATTGTAAATTTCCAGTGCAAAAACTGACCTTCCGCCCGTAGCCGCACGCCAGACAAACCCAAAAATCCGGATGCTTGACGGCCTCTGATCCCGTCGAGCATCCGGCAGAGGGCACTATACCCGCCTCGCTGCTTCATCTCTCCACTGCCGTTCAGCAAGAAGTCTTTTTCTAGGGACGAATCACATGACCAGACAGGCGGGCAGCTTCCCTGACGATCGCTCGAATTCGCATTTTAATTATTTAATGTAAAACATTAAATAATATTTGTTTTATTTAAATTTCATGTATAATGTTGAAGAAGTTCAGCTTTCATATTATGTCGGATCGATCTGGGCCGGACTGCCGCAGCATTTGGGATGGCAACCTCATGTCGGACCCTTTCCTGCCTGACAATCAGCGCTAACCGTAAAAAAGAATCAATTTTAACAGAAACGCGAAATATGAAAAGTAAATCTCTCAAATTCAGCATGTACCTGGCCGGTTTGGCGGCCTTGCTTATTCTTCCCTACCTGGCTGCCAGTTTGTGGCGGATGTATTGGTACACTTTTCAGAATCCGTTCCAAAACGGGCTGTTGTATCACGCCGTGATGTCTTTTTTTCTGCTGCTATTATTCTACATATCATTCGGGCTGATCAAAACGGCGTTAAACTTCAAACGCAACGGCTTTCTGGATAAAACCAATGTAGCATGGCTGCAACGAATTGGTTTTGTGACGGTGCTGGTGGCCGTCATCAATCCGGTGAGAGCAATGATGGATACCGTTGATTTCGGAGATCCCGCAGCTTTATCAATTTTTATGAAGTCTTTGATGCTCGATTCGCCCCCTTTATTCCTGATCTCTGCATTTACCTTTCTTTATGCCGAATTCATCGGAAGGGCGATCGACGTTAAACTGGAAAGTGATAATATTATCTGAAATGCCTATAATCGTAAATCTCGATGTGATGATGGCACGTCGTAAAATGTCGTTGAATGAACTCTCCGAAAAGGTGGGTGTCACGAATGTAAACCTGTCCATTCTGAAAACCGGCAAAGCGAAAGGCGTGCGATTCGATACCTTGTCGGCCATTTGTGCCGCTTTGGATTGCCAACCCGGTGACATTCTCGAGTACCAACCCGAATTGGTGGGGGAATAAGTCTGTTGCACATCTTTGAAAGCAGAAATGCCGCTCCCGGTTTTCAGGAGCGGCATTTCTACCTTCAAAGGTGCAGGCAAACCTGCCCCGTGAACCCTATTGAGCGGCAGCCGGCTCGCTGTAAAAGAAGTCGTCCATGACAACCAGATCGTCGCTACCATTATAGCTGTACTGCCCTGAGATCCCCGCAGACCCGGAAATGATCGTTACCCTGGTCACCTTATGATCCGGAAAAACGACGCCCAGGAACGAGAAGCCATTGCCATCGGCTCTGGCCGGGACATTGAATTTGCCGAGGCTCTTGTCCCCTTCAAAGTACTCGATACTGGTTCCGTTCGCCCGGTCGACGTCTGAAAAGATAGCTCCGAAACCTTTTACGAAGGCTGCATTAGCCGATCCCGGGATCTTGAAAACAATATCCATTTTATTGCTTCCGATGGCCGCAAACGTCCGGGCAGGGCTAAATGCCTTGAATTGTTCGCTGTTACCGGAAACCACGTCACTGAAATCCTTATCGCTCACCCGGAAGCCCTTACCAGGCGTTGTAAACACGACGCCGCGCTTTCTGCCGACGGCCACGGCGGGATCGGTGCTGTTAAAAAAGTCGCCCGGAAAATTGTCGGTATTTGTTTGATTGTCGGGTACTGCGTCCCAATTGATTTCCCTGCGGCCGGTTTGGTTTACTGTCGTGTTGAGCGGATCGCCGAGCAGCGTCCTGAATGCGGTAACCTGTGAGGCAATATCGCCACTTCCTTTGACTTCCGTGTAATTGATCGTCGGTGATGGTGTCTGGTCGTCATCCCCGGAACTGCAGGCGTACGAGAATGCAATGCAAATAATGAGTGCGGATTTGCTGAGCAATGTGCTTAACGTCTTGGAATTTTTCATGATTTAAGATTTAATTGAATTGGAATAAGTGTATGATTGATAAAAGGTATTAGAGGAAATTCAGCATTAGTTCATACAGAGCCCTGCCTGAGCAGCCGGTACGGGGCTTTGGATTTTCAGGAAGAGGTTAATCCCAAGCGGCTCTTGCGCTATGGAAATATGCTCCGCCTGCACGCCTGCCTCCAACGACAGGCTCATGAGTTTTTCACGGCTGCGATGGATCAGGAACCATTCTCCGAAGAGCTCCATATAACCGCGGGTCGGGTTGTCTTCCGAAAAATTGCCGATCAGGATTTCTCCGCCCGGTTTCAGAAAAGTGAGTAGTCTTTTCAAAGCCAGCACAAATACGCGGTCTTCAAAATAATCGAATAACCCCGCCGACCAGATCACGTCGTATTTTTCGGCACTTGCAAAACGCAGGATATTCCTTTGCTGAAAGCTGATTTGTTCCGCATACGGCCCGCAAAGGTCGGCGGCAAAGTCAATGGCATCCGCATCGATATCGACGCAGGTCGTTACAAGCATTTCTGGATCAATCTCGGTGTAGAGTTCGTACAAATCACGGGCAGGACCGCTGGCTACGTTCAAAAGATGGAGCGGCGCTTCCTGTGAAACGAGCTTTCCCAGCATTTGCTGCTTGAAGAATGCCTTCCTGTTACGGACAGCACCCGTAGCGGCACTATAATGGAAATACCGGTCCCAGCCCTCGTAATCTCCATGCCCGCAACGATGATAAGTATAAATCATATCGATGAGCCTGAAATCGCCCGCATAGCCCAACGGTTTTCGATATACGTACCCATGAATGGTATTGGCCAAAAACTCCTCATCGAAAATACTTTGCAGGCTGGCAAGTTCCTGGTCGCCGAGCAGGCCGGACTGTTGCATCCGGAACAATCGCTGCATCACCGCGTCCACAAGCGGGTATTCGGCTTCCCTCGGACCGCCTGCGGCCACCAGCCCCCTGAGTAGCCGAACGGCATCGGACTGCGGCATTGTGCAGGTATCGGCTGATTCGGTCAGGGCAATAGGGTACTGATCAGCGCCCCTGAGAGGCGCGAGGTGTTGATTTTTCATTTTTCAGATCTGGTTTCTTGGTGTAAGATATATGCTTAACGATCCGGAAGGGTCACAATACGGCTGAGGCGGGCACCATGGTTTTACGGGCCAGGTATTCGCGGGCGGCTTCTGCATCATCCAGCCACGGGAACAGGCTTGGCGGATGATTGAAACCATTTACAAAATCGGAAGCCACCTCGGGGTAGCGGATGGCCGCCTGAAGTACCTCCACCACATGGGGTGCGGGTGGCGCGAGAAAAATGTCGCAAAAACGATTAACGTGCCGGGAATACTGCCAGAAATCTTCAAAAGTACGATTCATCCACGCCACATCGAAGGGCGCGTCACCGCGGTCGATGATCGCCTGGGCATAGGCATTGGCCATTTTTGAAGCATTGTTGCCGCCCTGGCCCACGATCGGGTCGTTCAATATCACCGTGTCGCCGACACCCAGTACGGCTGCCGTCGAATTCAGCTGCACCACCGGCTTTCTGACTACCGGTGTAAACGAACCTTTCAGAAATGCGTTATTCCCGACTACCGCAGCATTATCAAAAGCCGGATACCGCCACGGCAGTAACGTACGGATCATCTCCTTCGCCTTGTCCAGTATGTCAACGGCGGAATCGGCTTGATCGAAGACGTCCATCGGGCCGCCTGGAATGCTTTCGATCAGCAGGAAAGCGCATTGAATATCATCCTTTTGGTAAAAGGGCGCTGTAATGATTTCGCCCGCACCCATCACGGCGTCGAGCGTGATCGTATTGAACCGCGTTTTTTCGCTATGCTCGAAATCGTTGATATGGATCTGCACCAGTTTGCGGGCCGGCACCTGGTGCGTCGACCGCTCGTCGTCCCTTGTAAACAGCTTGGCCAAAGGCCCTTTGCCGGACGAAACGATTACCAGGTCGAAATGCGCGGTACATGCCAGCAGGTCCGATGGCGTGGTGTCGCTCACGGTGAATTTGCCGCCCAGTTTCTCGAATAGTTTGATCCATTGATAAAATTTGAGCCGCTGGTCGATGGATGCGCCGGGTTTGCTGGTGCGGGACTTGATCCCGAATGCAAAGTCGCCGGCAGGCGTGCCGAAGTTGATATGGAAACCGGTGGAATGAAAAGCAGTGTCGCTCCACAGATCAAGGCCCAGCTCCTTTTCCAGTTGAAGGGTATCGTTGAACAAGTAGGTAGCGCCGGTAGGAGGTCCGTTGAATATCTCTTCCGCTGAACGTTCTGAAATGATGGTTACGTCATAACCGCTTCTGACCAGCCTGATACCGAGATGTAGTCCCGATTGTCCCGCACCCATGATTGCTATCTTTCTCATTGATCCGATGTTTTTGATTTTCATTTGATGCTGACAAAGGTACTGCGCAGTGCAGGTGCCAAATGGTAAGGAGTCCTTAAAAAGTATAAAAAATTATAAAAATCCGTCAGCTTCGATTTGATGGCATTTCGTGAAGATTACCTTTGCATGGCTTTGAAACAGAACATTTTAAAATGTTATGGGCTTTAACACGCTGCAAATCCCCGACCACCGGATCACTCAGGAACTTTATAAAGAAAACAACCGGTCGTACTACCGGGCGGTGCGTGAAAGCACTGCGGAACAGGTAATCCTGAAAGTAACCCCGTCCGCAGTGGGAACCGACATAACCCATCACCCGACAACCCCGGAACACAACTGGGCAAATGCATTCCGGTTCGACCGCATCCTGAATCACCTTCGGTTCAGTCATACCGAAATCCACCAGGTGACCGAACTGGACGATTTCGACGGCATTCACCTGCAACATTATCTGAACAACCATGCGATAGATCTGGAAACGGGTATCTCCATCGCGGAAGAGCTGGTACATGTGGTGGAAGAGCTGCATTACTTTGGAATTGCGCACCAGGACCTCCGGCCCGCGCACTTTCTGATCAATCCGCATACAATTGAGATCCGCCTGGCAGACCTGACCCACGCGCAGCCGGCCGACGGGACATGCGTCGCAAATAACCAAACCGCCATTAGCCTCGACTATATTTCTCCGGAACAAAGCGGCCTGACTGATCTGCCGGTAGATTTCCGGTCGGATTATTACCATTTAGGTGTTTTGTTTTACCGGTTGTTCACCGGTAAAATGCCGTTCGACAATACGGACCCTAATGAGCTCGTGCATGCGCATATCGCACGAATGCCCGCATGGCCCGCAACAGGTCCGGAAATACCGGGCGCCATTGTGATGAAACTACTGGCAAAAAAGCCCGAAGACCGCTATCAGACCACCCGCGGCATCCTTGCCGACCTCACAGCATGCAAAGATTCTCTGACCCGTCGCAAAAGCCAGGCGGATTTCATACCCGGCAATGATGATAAGCCCGGCATTTTCCGCATATCCGACTGCCTTTATGGGCGCGGGCAGGAGCTCTCGTCGGTGCTTGCCGCCTACGGCCGGCTCCATGAAGGAAATGAGCTGGTACTGGTTTCGGGACAATCGGGAATCGGGAAATCCTCCCTGATCGCCGAAGTTCAAAGACAAATCGAACCCGCTGGAGCGCTGTTCATTTCAGGAAAATTTGACCAGTATGTGCAGAATATTCCATTTGAAGGCGTAATCAAATCTTTTAAGGAGCTGGTATGTAAAATATCTCAGGGAGATCTGATCTATTGGAAAGCAGCCATTCTGGACGCCGTGGGTCCTTTGGGGCAGATCATTATCGACGTCATCCCCGAGTTGCAGAAGATCATCGGCCGCCAGGCACCGGTAGAGCAGCTTCCCCCGCTGGAAGCACAGAACCGGTTTGTGAATGTGTTTACGAATTTTATCAATGTATTCACAAAAAAAGAACATCCACTGGTAATTTTCCTGGATGATCTGCAATGGGCCGATCTTTCCAGCCTGCGTTTTCTCGGCCGCGTCACCTACTCGGTAGAAGGCCGCAACCTGCTCATTATCGGCACCTACCGAGATCATGAAGTATCTCCCTCCCATCCGCTCCGAACGGCCATCCAGGACCTGGGCACGAGGCAGGCGAGATTAACCCAGATCGCGCTCTATCCTTTGCAACAGGCGGACATCACCAGCCTGCTGGCCGATACTTTTTCCTGTCCGCGCAATGCGGCTTCCCCATTTGCCGGGATCATTCTGGCAGGCACATTGGGTAATCCGTACTTCATTTCGGAAATCCTCCTTGATTTTTACCAGCAAGGGCTTATCCGATACGAGACGGCGCTCCAAAAGTGGGAATGGGACCTGGGAAGCATGGAGGGTAAGACCAAATCGGCGTCCTCTCAACAGCTGCTTGCCGCGAAAATCAACAACCTTTCGGCCCAGGCCTGCAAAGCATTGACCATCGCTTCCTGTATCGGGTCCGGGTTCGATCTGGTGGTACTGTCCGCCCTTCTCGACAAAACCCCGCAGGAGACAGGTGAAGATCTTCACGAAGCGGTAGCCGAAAACCTCCTGCGGATAGCCGTTGCCCAGCAGCCGGGTGACCACTATTTGGTTCAGCACAAATATGTTTTTGTGCATGATCAGGTGCAACAGGCAGCCTATGACCTGCTTTCACCTGAGGATCAGATTGAAACCCACCTGAATATCGGCTACTTCCTGCTCGATAGGCTTTCGCCTCAAGACCGCAATCGCCAGCTTTTCGAAATTGTCAACCATCTGAATTACTGCGCCGGTTTCAGCAATGATCCGGAGCGCCGCAGGATCGCAGGCCTGAATCTGGAAGCCGGAGAAAAAGCCAAGGCATCCGCCGCCTATTCTGTGGCATTTGCCTATTTCAAAAAGGGCAAAGAAATGCTGATGCCGGAAGACTGGACGGATGATTACCCGCTGGCACTTGCACTGCACCTCCAATCCGCCGAAAGCGCTTACCTGGCCGGGCAACCGGAAGTTTGTCTCGAAATCGCAGCGGAGACGCTATCCCTGGCTAAAAGACTGGAAGACAAAGTCGAAATCCAACTCGTGCAGGTCCGGTGCCTGATATTGAGTCAGCAGGATGAAGAAGCCATTGAAGTTTCCCTTGCTGTTTTGCGTGGGTTGGACATTCATTTTCCCCGTCAACCAGCCAATACGCACATTATCTCCGGATACCTGAAATCGAAATGGATGCTCAGGGACAGGGAAACGGGCTCGTTGACGCAATTACCTAAAATGACGGACATCCGCTCATTAGCTGCCATGCGTGTGCTTCAAAACATCACAGCGATTGTCTACGCAAAAGTGCCCGCGCTGTATCCATTGATGGTCATAAAAATGGTGGAATTGTCGCTCAAATACGGGGTTGCCGACGAATCTGCGATCACATTTGCCACTTTTGGAGCGATCGTCAATGCCATCGAAACGGCCCCCGCTGCCTGTTATCGATTCGGCGACGTTGCTTTGAAACTGGCGGATCAGGCAGGCGGCACGGTACGCGAACGAACGCTGCTCGTTTACAACATCGTGAACCGCCCTTGGGGCGAGCATATCAATAACTCGCTGGAAGCATTACGAAAGTCCTACCAGAAAGGCATCGAGATGGGCGACCTTGAATACTGCTCCTATGCGTCGAGCTCCTATGCTTTCCATTTATTGCTATCGGGCAAAAACCTGCATTGGGTCAAACATGAGATGCTGCGGTTCAACGAGCCGCCGCGCGCACTGGCGAAAGCGCATATCACGCATGACAACGAGCCGCTCATTCAGGTAGCTGCTAACCTGTTGGATGAAAACGAAGATCCGGCGGCCCTGTCGGGCGCATATTTTGACGAAAAGCCCGATTTTGCGGCGATACTCGGTCAAAAAGACCGATCAAGGATGTTTGCCTGTTTCGCGTACAAGATGGTCCTCGCCTACCTGGCCGGCGATCCCGATCGTGCATTGGTGCACGCGGCACATGCAGCACCTTACCTCAACGACGTAAAGGCCTCCCTGTTCGAGCCGCTGTACGCTTTTTATCTTGGTTTATCAAACACCGCCCTGTATCGTGGTTCCAGCCCGAGTAGTCGCCCAACGCGGACAGCGGAAAAGCAGCTTAGAAAACTCCGCAAGCTGGCGCAATTGGTCCCCATCAATTTTGCACATCGCTACTATCTGCTGGATGCCGAAATGCTGGCCATCCGGGAAAAGAGCGAAAAGGCGATCGAGCGGTTCGATCAGGCAATCCGGGCCGCTCAGGAAAACGGGCACATCCATGAGGCGGCGCTCGCCAATGAGCTCTGCGGGCGATACTGGATGCGCAAGGGACAGTCGAGAACGGGTATGATTTACCTGAGAGAGGCGTTGGAAGGCTACCGCGAATGGGGATGCCTGCTGAAAGAGCGGCTGCTGCAGGAGGAATTTACGGAAATCGCGGATACCGGGAACCCGAAAGTTGTTCCGCCCCATACCGGCGACAGTATTGCCTCGACCCTCGATTTATCGACATTGATGAAGGCATCCGCCGCCATTTCGAGTGAGGTCGTTTTTAGCCGGCTGATGGAAAAATTAATGCAGTTCGCCATCGAAAATGCAGGGGCTCAGTCGGGATACTTTATCCTCGACTGGGGCGGGGAATTGGTGATCGAGGCCGCGCGCTCCGTGCTGAATGAGCTGAGTGATATCCGTAAGGTACCTTTGGCCCAATCATCGGAAGTCCCCGCCTCTATCATCGGGCATGTGTTTGACCATAAAACAGACGTGGTGCTGCACGATGCACAGGTCGGCACATTTAAAAACGACGCGGTTGTAATGGCCCGCAACGTCCGGTCCGCCCTATGCATTCCTGCTCTGAACCAGGGGAAGGTGGTAGGCGCGCTTTATCTGGAAAATAACCTGGCAACAGCCGTGTTCACGCCGGAGCGCACGCAGTTGATCAAGCTCCTTTCCGGCCAGATCGCGGTGGCGATCGAGAATGCGATATTGTACGAAAAACTGGAACAGAAAGTGGCTGTCCGCACCGCCGAAATCCAGATCCAGAAAGAGGAGATCGAACGCCAAAAGCAGCTTGTAGAAGAGAAATCACGGTTTAAGGAGCAGTTTTTCGCTAACATGAGTCATGAGATACGCACGCCCATGACGGCCATCCTCGGTATGTCCGAACTGATTTTTGATACACCTCTCAATGAAAAGCAACTGGAATATGCAAAAGGGATTCGCTATTCGTCGGAGAACCTGCTGGCCATCATCAATGACGTTCTGGATTACTCCAAGATTGAAGCAGGCAAATTCTCATTTGTGAACAAGCCGTTCCAAATTCGGGACCGTATGGAGCGCCTGCGATACATGCTGCAGGTGATTGCCGGGGAAAAAGGTTTGAAGCTCAGCATTGCCGTCGACCCGGATGTGAGCCCGCAATTGATCGGCGATCCGATCCGGTTGCACCAGATCCTTCTCAACCTCGCGGGCAATGCCGTCAAATTTACAGACGACGGCTCGGTGTCCATCCAAGTCAGCATTTCTTCCCGCGACGGCCTGCATGAGCAATTGCAGTTCAGGGTCACCGACACCGGAATAGGCATCCCCGGCGACAAGCTGGAATACATTTTCGAAACCTTCACGCGGATAGACGACGATTCCAACAGCAGACAATCCGGCACGGGCCTGGGCCTTTTTATTGCCAAAAAGCTCGTGGAGGAACAAGGTGGCAGCATGCAGGTCACGAGCCGGCTGGGACAGGGAACCGAGTTCAGTTTTGACCTCACTTTTGAAATGTGTAACCCTTCGGAGGATCAGGATCCGGATGGAGAGGAGGCAGTACTCTCCGGATTGGCCGTGCTGCTGGTTGAAGACAATCTCTTCAATCAGGTGGTGGCCGAGGAAACGCTGAAAAAAATGATCCGCGACGTGCGGGTAACCATCGCCGACAATGGGGAGACCGCGCTTCAAAAACTGCATGAAAACAATTTCGACATTGTACTGATGGACGTAAAAATGCCGGTTATGGATGGTTACAGTGCTACCCGCGCCATCCGTGCCCGCGAGGCCGGGACCCGGGTACCTATCCTGGCATTTACATCCAATGCCAACCCAGCCGAAGCGCAGAAATGCCGGGACGCGGGAATGGACGATTACATTACCAAGCCTATTGAAGCCAAAAAACTGAAATACAAAATCCGGAAGTTATTGCAGGCGCGCGATGCCGGTACATCTGCCTAATGGCCGTCAATGTGCAGGAAATGCGCTTTCCCAAAACTGATGGAAGTCTGCCGTAAAGGCCAGGATCTGCTGTGCGATCGACGCTGTGTCTCCGTGGTCGGCCTGTTCCTCCATACCGCGCAACTGGTCGGCAAGCGCCGGAAGGCCGACATAACTGAACTGCGTTTTGAGACTGTGCAGCGCCGTGGAAAGTGCCTCCCATTCACCGGCTTCGCAAAGCTCCGAAAGTGCCGCGACCTGGCCGGGGACCTGCGTTTTGAAAATGGACACAAAACGATCGACCAGTTGCCGGTCTCCACCCATCAGGTTACTGAGCAACGATAAATCCATTACTATGCTACGCCAGGTTTGAAAATGAGCTTATAGCCTTCGCCATGCAAATTAAGGATCTCCACGGCAGGGTCGGCTTTCAGGAATTTGCGCAGCTTACTGACATATACATTCAGGCTGTACCCGCGATAGTGTTCCTCGTCACCCCAAATACCCACCATCGCCACGTCACGCGTAAGCACCTTATTCTGGTGCTCGCAAAATAATTTCAAAAGTTTTGACTCGATGGAGGTCAGTTTGATCGTCTGCCCCGAGACGATCAGCTCTCGCAAATCCGGGTCGAACCGGGAGTGGCCCCATTGATACTGGCTTACCGAGCGCTCTTTTTCATGCATTTTCACCCGTTTCAAAATTGCCCGTATCCGCAGGTAAAGCTCTTCCATGCTGAACGGCTTGGTCAGGTAATCGTCGGCGCCGAGGGTTAGTCCCCTGATTTTGTCTTCTTTGAGCGACTGGCCCGTCAGAAAAATAATCGGGATCGTCTCATCGATCTGCTTGATTTCCTCCGCCAGGGTAAAGCCATCCTTTTTAGGCATTTTAATATCCAGGACGCAAAGATCGAATGTGTTGGCTTTAAAAGCTTCAAGCCCGGCCTGCCCGTCGTGTTTGAGCAGTACCTTGCAGCCTTTCATTTCCAGGTACTCTTTGGTGAGTTCACTGTATTGAATCTCGTCATCAATCAACAGCAGTTGTGGCTGTTCCATAAGTCATCATGTTCGTTGGGATCAGCAAGAATGAGAGAGGGGAAAGGGTGCAATATAATGGAATGTCGGTGCGGCAGGCAAGAAGATTCTATTTAGCGGTAAACCAATGATTTAGAGCATTCAGTATAATATGATGCCAGCGGAAAATACGAAAAGAAGGCCAGCTAACGGAGCTGGCCTTCGACTAACCCAAATCTAGTTTTGTCCATCAGGTTCAGGATTTAAATTGGGGCTATTTAACCGCCGCCACTCCTTCCGCTATTTTCGGAAATCTTTCGAACACCCGGCCATCATGTCCCGGCAGAATGTATTTCGGGCTGCTTGCAAGCGTCTTCATTCGCTCCATCGCCTTTACGTGCGCGGCCGGATCGTGCGTACCTCCCTGCGCTGCCGGCACGAGGTGATCCAGGCTGTAATAAATCCAGACGTTGTCGGATGCAATGACAATTTTGTGCTCACCATTACTCACAACCACATACTGCGAATCATACGTGTGCTTTGAGCCCGTAAAAACCGTGATGCCGGGCAGTATCTCTTTATTATCCCCGTCGACAAGGTTAAGCCGGCCGGCCAGGTTCAACTCGATCAGCAAACGGACATCCGCCTTGTTAAACCCTCCCTTGCTCCCGTCTTTCTGCCAGGCGGTACCAACAAAACCCTGAAAATCGGCTTTCTGCATCCATACTTTGGCATTCGGGAAGAGGCTGGCACCACCCACATGATCCCAATGCGGATGGGAAAGGATAATGTCCGTAATGCTCTCCGGTTTGATACCGATCCTCAAAAGCGCGGAGTCGGGGCGGACGTAGCCGGTGATTTCGAAGTACTTTTCTTCCCGGACCTTTTCTGCCAGAAAACCTGCATCCACCAGCACATTTCGTCCTTCGCTGCCTTTGAGAAGCCAAAACATAAAGTCGATGCGCACGGGCACGTCCTTGGGCCCGCCCAAAGCCCAGTCACCCTCCGCAAACGGCCGCCCGCTTCCGGCAAATTTGATAACAAATACCTCGTAGGCATTTCCCTGTGCACTGATCGCACCCGGGATCAGCAGCATGGCCAGCAGCAGAAGTCGGAAGGTGTTTTTAACTGTTTTCATGTTTTATGGACATTCTGATAATGATTGACAAGCATTTCAATGTGAGGCGAATAGCAAGGCTACCCTGAATGCCCGGCCGTTGGACGTTGCTAATGTGTTGACATCAAGTCTTTAAATGTAAATATTAATCTAAAAAATATAACTTTTTTAAAAATGTAAACTTAGCACCTCTTGAACTTAACTTAATGCCGGATCGCCAACCCGTTTCAGACCAGTAATTGATCGAAACTTTCCGCGGCGGGCATGAATGGGCTTTCACGGCAATTTCTCCGTCTTATGCCTATTTCAATATCGTCAATTTGTGGGGCAAAGCGCCGTTGATCACCGCTTACGACAGTACTGTGGCCAACAATTACCCTTCGCGCGCCTCGGTAGAAGCGATCTGGGGCACTCCGGTGCCGTCGCCTATGCCGCGCTGGGATCGCAGGCCGACGCAATAAAGATCCTGATGCGCGAACGCCAGGTTGAGTTATGCGGTGCCGGGAAATGGATTCCCAGCACCGCCTTTCTATTTCCTTAAACTATCCTGCCGGAAACCTTCTGTTACCGGAAAGTCATCGCGGCCTGACATATTTCTTCTTATATCCCCCGCAGTATTCCACAACCAGGCTATCCGCGCTTTGTATCAGCTTATATTCAGGACAACCCATACAGTCTACCAAATGGCATTGCGACTGGATCGGAGGCGGTGACCCTACCGTAACGACTTTTAGTGATACGCCGTTCAACAAATAAGAATCCGGATGGCAGCATTCCTGCTCCCCGAATTCATTGAGCATAATCCCATCGTATCGGAACCGGATGGTCTGAGCATCTTCTCCTGATGCTGTTCTTCTGATTAATGAATCCCCTTGAACGAACTCGGTTTCATATAAGCGCCATGACCCAAAGATGACCGCAAAGTCAGCAAGAGGCTTAGGCTCCGGTTCTGACTCCGGTTGCTTTTCTTTTTTGCAATAAACGGCAGTCAATGCCAATAAGATGAGCAGGATAAAATTCAGTCGCATGAACAGAAGACTCCAATTTTCCGCCAGACGTTGCAATGTGAAGTCAATTATTGGTAACATCACCACAGGCCAATTTGCATAGCCTGCGAATGAGAAATTGCATATCAGCAACTTATTCCTACTTTACACGGCATAGAAATGGTGGACCCTTCAAATTCACCGTCTCCAAGGAACGCTTTGAACTGACCGGATTGCGCTGTGGACTATCAGAATCAAATCACTTTCTCACTGATTTTTGAAGGGCAGCAATACCCGGTGAAAGTCACGGCTGCGCAATATTTTTCCTTGATGACGGTGATAGCGGATGTCTTGCCTATAACCGGCTTCGGCTTGTGTTCCGGCATGGGCAGCTGCGGGACTTGTACGGTGCAGATCAACGGGAGGAAGTCGCTGTCCTGCGAACTGGCTGTCAATGAAAGCCTGGAAAATGCATTGATTCATGTAAGTGAAGCTTAAAACCAGGCGACAAATCCCGCTGGCGCTATTCAGACTTCAATCTGTTTGCGGTGTAACAAATGATACTGTGGGCAAGTGGTTTCCCGTCGGCCGCTTTGATATTGTCGAGTGTCAATTCGTAAATGTAGCCTTCCTGTAACTGCTGCAAGCTCACATACACTTTCCTGGAATCTCCGGACACACGGATCTCCGTCACTGGAACAGGTTTCACATCAAACTGGTCCGATCCGTAAGCTTTGTGATATTCGTAGAAGTAACTGCGAAAACGGTAATTGGCAAGATCGGTCGCAGCAGTATGGTCAAGCGGTTGCGTAAATGTCAACTCAAAACCCGTTTTGGTCAGTTGCATACTTTGTATTTCCATGGGTGTCGTGCCAGTAAATGAAATCCGTTGAATGCCCTTGTCACCGGCCCAGCCATGCTCCGCCTGCCCTACCCACAAGCTGCCGTCCGGGGCAAATGCCAGGCGGTTGTTCCCCTTTCGCAGGCCATTTCCGTCAAAAAAAGGAATGCATGCTCCCTGAAATGCCCCTCCCACTTCTTCCAGCATTACCCGGACAATCCTTCCCTGGTTCATTTCACCGATAAAAAACTGGCCGGCAAACGGACCAAACTTCCCATTGGTAGCGTCGCATAACGGTTGCGTAATCGAATTCGCGATGACATTATGCGGAAACAGCACGCTGGGCTTTGTACGCATTTTATCCAGCGTATCAGGCGCTATCTTGTAAGGATCGCCCCGGTCCCAGCCCTTTGCCCAAACCAAACTGCCCGGATGACCGTAAAAC
The DNA here is from genome assembly GCA_965649915.1 of uncultured Dyadobacter sp. Classification (GTDB taxonomy): domain Bacteria; phylum Bacteroidota; class Bacteroidia; order Cytophagales; family Spirosomataceae; genus Dyadobacter. The sequence continues at coordinate 77,223 of CBFGMV010000002.1, read as the reverse complement.
CGGTCTTTGACCACATGATACAACGGCGAAGTGCCCACCCAGTCGCCCTGGTTGTCAGTCGCGAAGAGATTCCCCTTCAAATCGAATCCCATTCCATTCGGCGACCGGAGCCCGCTCGCATACGGAACAAGACGTCCCGAGGGCGTGAGCTGCATGATCCAACCCCGGTAAGGCACCGGAGAGAACATCTGTTTGGCATAAGCTTTACTGATCGTATCGATTTTGCCCCTCGACTCTTTCATCACCTGGCCCCTGTGTGAGGCGGTGTTGAATGCCAGAAACAGGTTTCCGTGCTGGTCTTTCAACGGGCCGTAGTTGTATTCATGGTAGTTGCCGGAAATGCCAAAATCATCGGTCACAGTCTCATAGAGGTCCGCCTGCCCGTCGCCGTCGGTGTCTTTAATGCGGGTCAGTTCGGGACGCTGCATGACTAAAAACTCGGTAATGCTGACGACCGAAATACCCAGCGGTTCCTGCAAACCCTCAGCAAATAACCGCCATTCCTTCGTCCTGGGCGAATAAATCATCACTTCTCCTCGCAGGAAGCACGCAACCAGGCGGCCATCCGGCAGGAAGTCAATGGCACCCGTCTCACCGACAAGTCCTTCCGGCATCGGAATGGATTCCACCACATACGAGCTGCCGTTTTGAACCTGCGCAGCACCTGTCGTCGACAGAAAAAGTGCTATCAGCCCGCCTATATATTGAAGATTAATCATTCGACGCCTTTCTTTTTGGTCATGATCACTGAGAATTCCCTCGCCTGGACCGGCATTAGTTTCAGGCTCTTCCGGATGGCCCTGCCTTGTGGTGTGGTGTAGGTGACCCCATCGCCGGGTTCGAAGGTAAACCAGATCGCCTTGTCTGATTTCGGTATTCTGAATGTCCGGACCAGCCCCGAGCCATCGGTCTTGGGAACCAGCATTTCAAAAACCTCGACCCCGTCCAGTTCGTAGCGGAATTCCGGATACCTGTTTACGAGCCGGTAGCCTTTGAATTTTGGAACAGGAATTTTATCAAAAACACCAACGCGCAAAGGGAAGGCCGATTGGTCCCGGTAAAAAATCTCGCCCATGACCTTGGCCTGTGCATCCTGATGCCCCTTCCAAAAATCAGTCAGATCCAGGAACGCGCCGCCCCAGGCATATCTCAAACGGCAGCTTCCTGCGTCCCAGCAATACGACAGCATGTGTGGCAACCGCACAGCAATCGCGGCCGGACCGGCTCCCTCGATGAAAACGCGGTACATATAGGGGGCAACCGGCTTGTAGGGGTGCCCCGATTCAGTCAGTTCGATTCCGGTCGCGGCCCCTTCATGATCGTGCCCAAGCCCTGCACCCGTCGTGGCTTCCGTTCGGCGACTGGCATCAATGTGCGGGTCCTGCCCTATCGGCGGCATTTCTCCATCGGTCACATACATGGCTCCGTACATGATGAATCCGTGGCCCGGATAAGTGCATACATACGGGTATACGCCCTCCTCTGCCGGCGCATCGAACATCAACACCTTGCTCTCGCCCGGAGAAAGCACCGGAACAGACCACAGGATTTTCGGAGAATCAGGAATAAAATGCTGGCCCGGGCCTTTGTCACCCAGGTTAAGGGCTGCATTAACTACTTCCTCACGGGCGCCCGGGCGGGTAATCACCAGGTTATGACTCATGTCGTCATTGTTTGTAAAGATCAGCTTCACCGGTGCTCCCGGCTTGACTTTGAACCGCACCAGATCAAATTGCAGCCCCGCCACCGCATTGATCGAAATCACAACCGGCTCCGCCTTCCGGGAAGGTATCCCGCAGAAAAACAGCCCGAACACTACCAGCAAAGCAAGCACCTTCATTTTACCAATCATGACCATAAAAGCAACTCAAAACAATTCCCTCCTCTATCTGCCCCCCGTTCAGGGCCAGTTCAGATGTTTGTGCAAAAATTTAAAAACGCCTTCGTTGCGCGACGCGTGCCCGCCGTTAAAATACTCAATTTCCGTTTTATCGCCCAGGTTGAGCTGGTCGTAAAGGTATTTCACCTTGGCATATTCATAGGCGACCCATTCGTCGGGCTGGACCAGATCGTCGTGCCCGCGCTCCACCATAAAGGGCCTCGGGGCAATCAGGTAGGCCATTTCGGCATAGCTGAATGTACTTCCCATGTTGAAATACGGCATTTCCCATTCAATGGTGTTCATAAAGCTGTTGTGCCAGTAAGTGTCCGTCACCTTGCGGCTCCAGTCCCCGAAATCGCCCGAGCAAACCGACAGGCAATACCCTTCCAGAATAGAAGGAATGCGCATGGCCATTTCGCCCCCATAACTTTTGCCGTAGAATGCAATCCTGTTTTTGTCCACGAAAGAAAGTGTCGGCAGCCAGCTGAGAATCTGCCGGTGCTGTGCAAGCACAAATGAGAACATCGTTTTCTGCATCGTGTTCGCCTTACGGCTTAGCCAGCGATAGCGGTCTTCGCCGTTGTAAATGCCGAACGGCGCGAAAACTACAAACCCCTGGTCGGCAAGGCGGGCTCCGATGTCGTTATAGCTGGTGTTACCTTCGATCACCGTGCCCGGCACGCCGTTCCGGCCGTGCTGCAAAACTACTACCGGTCTTTTTTCGTCGGGCCGTACGTCTTTGGGAATCAGCAAGATCCCGGCGGTCGATAACCCATCGAACACCTTCAATACCACCTCGTATCCTGTCCATTTTACGGTGTCATAGATCTTGCGGGTTTGGGGTGCCGGGCTAGCCAGCTTGTCATCAAATTCTCCGATGATCTCCTTCTGAAAAATCGTCCTGAAAGGCCTGGACTTTTCAACAAACGGCTCCACGGGATAATAGGGGTGGTAACTCCTGGTGCTCCACGTTCGGGTACCCAGCTGAGGCATTACTTTGTATAAGAAAAAATTGTTTCGCTCATAGTCCGACACACGCAGCAGCCATTGCACATGGTCGTCTATTTCCCGGGCCTGCCGGAATTGCCGGTCGGAAGGCGAAAATGACTTTCGCCTGTCTTTGGGCATTTCACCCGACAACGGCAGCAGGCTATTCTTTTTCAGTTTTTTGCAAAAAACAGTCAGCGCTTCCCCCGACCCGAATTCCACGGGCTGGCCTTTGCCCATTGCGATCAGTTCCCGGGATTGGAAATCCGGCTTCAAAAGCTTGTCTATCCTTTTGAATTCACCGGCTACAATGTTAAAATCCGGCGTTACTAAATGGCCTTTGTAGGCTGTATACTTGTACAAATTGATTGAATCCCGCTTTTTACCGTCCCACACCTCCGGAATGGAACTATACTCGACGATCAACGGTCGCGGCGCGACAAGCGTGGCCATTTCTGCGTCGCCGAATTCGTTCAGCAGCCCCCAGACGTTACGATAAATGGGCTCGTCCCAAACCTTTTCACGCGATTGGAAATAACCACTGACTAAGGTCACATCAATGCGCGGATCGACGGCCGCCGCATAAAATGCGATCAGTCCACCCTCCATATAGCCTGCGACGCCGATGTTTTCATTCGTTCCATAGGTCTGTTCAAACCAGTCCACCGCCGCCGAAACTTTCTGCACTTCAAAGCCGATCAAATGCTTGCCCATGTGATAGGATTGCCGGTAAAGCCATTCCCGCTTTGTTTGCTCTTTCGGCTCACCGGGAAATACGGCCGACCTGTCGATCAGAACCGGGATCAGGACACGCATGCCATTTTCGGCCAGGTGACGCGCAAACTGAGAATGCGGAGCAATACCCCCGGCAAGTCCGGCAAGTTGCTCGGGCGTCTGGTCTGCATCGGGTATCGCAACCACATTGGCGGCTGCTTTACCTTTGGGTTCCAGCAGCAAGCCCTCGCCCGAAATCCGGCTCAGTACCGGCCAGCGCACCTGATAAATGCGATATTTTGAAGTCTCGGCCACCAGGATCGAGTCACGGTCATAGGCAAAGCGTTCCATGGTAACGTCGCTGCGCTTCTCGGGCAACCCAAGGTTATAGCTGGTTTTTTCAATGCCTTTTTCATCAATGCCCAATGCTTTTCTAAGGCGTTTCCTATTAGGCTCGACGGAGGCTTCGTAGGCATCCCGTGAGGAAAAATTACGATTCCAGTATTGCTTAGGGTTTGTAGCGCTTTCCGCTATTTTCTTTTCCACGAAGCGATGCGCCTCGTTCAGAAGCGTGTACGAGAGGTCCTTGTCAAAAGCCAATGGAACCGTGCCCGGCATGACCGTATCGGGATTCGCCTGAACAGGAGAAGCCTGTCGTGCCAATGCGGCCGTAGCAGGGAGATTTGCCAGCAGCATCCATGTGAATAAAAGGGTCCACTTACTGTTCATGCGGTGGTTTGATTAAAGCAAATACTATTTCCTGAGGCTGCATTATTCACCATGTTTTTCAAAAAGCGGTTGTACATACAATGGACCAAAATTGGAGCCATGTTCATTTCGAAAATCCTGTACTGCGAAATGGCTTTGCATGAAAAGGTTAAAGAATGGACCATTCTCCTGGCCGGCTCCGGTTTAAATGGAAGCCAGCCGGGGAACAGTCGCTTCATCAAGGGTTAGGGAATAGTTTCAAGGGGTGCTTCATTTAATTCTGCGCCATCATAGCCGAAGTTCTGGTTGATCCTCCCCAGCGTGTTGGCCGTGATCACACTCTGCGGGATGGGCCACAGCATATGCTGAGGCAGCAGGGTGGCGGTATTGCCGAATATCTGAAAGCGGGGTGTTTTGTAAAAATGGTTAACCCGCATGACGCGGTCGTGGTACCAGTTCTTTGTCGTGATCCCGGAAAGGCTGTACCCCTCTTTACCGAGTTTGGCCAGCGTAAACGAAACCCGCACCATTTCCGAATGCCTTGGTTCTTCCATATAAAGCTCACGGGCACGCTCGTCGAAAATGTAGTCGAGCGTAACATCCGCGGCAGTGATCAGGGGTGCCTTCGCCCTTTCCCGGACCGTGTTAATGTCCGCAGCCGCCAGTCCGGTCTGACCTTTCCAAAAATAGGCTTCGGCCCGCAGCAGGTAAGTCTCGGCCAGGCGGAAAATGTACCAGTCACCCTGCCCGCCGTGCGGCTGGACCCAGTAGGGCGTTTTGGGCGTAGGCGTATAGGTTTTATAATAAGGCCAACTGTACCAGGTTTCCACCGTGTCGGCCAGGCTGGCCAGGTACTTCTTGCTCAGCGGCTCCCCCAGATTAGGCGAGCCGTCCCTTACGGTCGCGATTTCGGCGGTAGCGGCTCCCATTTCAATCCAGTTGCTGTTGGACCTTCTCAGATCAGGGGTGGTATTCCAGGCGACATTCTTTTCTGCCCAAAGCGAATAAATGAAGTAATTATTGGTGCGGACGGCGGCATCGCCGGAGCCGAGCGAGTCTCCGGAAACGGTATTCCAGTTGGTAGCGCGGTTGCCGGTGGCATCCAGGACCCGCCAGTAGGAAGGCCCGAAATGGCGCATCGAAAATGTACCTCTCAAATCCCACCAGGTGCCGGGTGCCTGGTCCGCCCTGTCGACGGTCGCGTAAATGGTTTCGGTATTTTCCGATGCGTTTTTGTTCTGTATCCGGTGCAGGTCCCACATCAGATTATAGTACGGCCTGCCTTTATCCACTCCAAACCGCTGTTTCATCAATGCATACGGGCCATTGATGACCTCGGTAGTCGCTGTGATGGCTTTGTCGAATTCGCCATTGGCCAGGTATATCTTGGCCAGCAGGTGATTTACGGCTCCTTTTGTCACGTTTCCCAATTTGGCTGGGGTGGCAGGCAACCATTCCCGGGCAAATTCCAGGTCCTTTTGCAACTGCCCCAGGATCGCCCAGCGCGAGGTCGACCGGTAGTCCAGTTTCGCGTCCGTCAGTTCCTCCCCGATCCAGGGAATGTCCCCGTAGGAATTGACCAGCCTGTAATACCAATATGCCCTGAACCAATAGGCTTCCGACAAAATCCGGTTCCTGACTGCCGGATCCGGCCACGTGATCGCGTCGATCCTGGAAATGATCGTGTTCGCATTTTTGATATACACATAACTTCTCAGGAAAAGATTCTGCAAAGCCGACCGGCTACCTACCGTGCTGGGTGTATTTTTGGTAAAGTCGCATTGCTCGATGGAACAGGCCAGATCGGTGTACATGAAATCGAGGGCCAGGAAGTGAACCGCGCGGTCGCCGTGATTATCCGCATTCATTTCCTTCCGGCAATTCACCAGTCCGGATTCAAAACCGGCTTCATCCACATACACATTTTCAGGCGCGTAAAACGAAAGCGGCTCCGGTTTCAACCAGTCCTGGGAACAGGACGGGAGCATTAACAGCAAAATCAGCGAAAGTATATTACCTGTTTTCATAGAGTTGTCTTTTTTACAAATCACTTACAATGACAGACTTAGCCCCAGCGTGTAGTTGCGCGGCATCGGGTTCATACCGGACTCCGGATCCCAGCCCGGCCATTTCGAGAATGTAGCCAGGTTTCTCACCGAGCCAAACACCTGCGCATTGTTCATTTTCAACCTTTTAAGCACTTCGCGCGGAATGTCGTACGCCAGTGAAACGTCCTGAACCCTCACAAACGACCGTGGCTTGTAGATCATGATCCCGCCCCCGAACGCCGCCAGGTAGGTATTGAGCCGGGGATATTCGTTGTTGGGCCTGTCGGCCGTCCAGTAGGGAACCGGCCCTACGTTTCGGTTGAACCGGTCGTTCTGGTCCCAGCCGCCGTTCAATGCCGGATTATAAGCGCCTAAGTGCCCAAGTTCGGCACGTACAAAAACAGAGGCGGTAAAGTTTTTAAGAAAACGGAGATCGTTCCGCAGACCCAGACGGTACCTCGGAGCATCATAGCCAATGAACTTTTTATCCTGCAAATCAACATACTTACCATCATTGTTCACGTCGACTGCCTTGTAATCTCCGGGCTGCATGTTGTATTTGGCCGCCTCCTGCGATCCGTCCGTTTGCCAGATCCCCACCACATCATAATCCCATATCACATCGAGAGGCTGCCCCGGAAACCATTGGTTGGAAAAATCGGGAACTTCCCCGTTTCTCTGCTCACCCAGCAGGGTGTATTTGCCAACGTCCCCAAACAGTTTCTTCACTTTATTTCTATTAAAGGAAAATACAAAGTTGGAACTCCAGCTGATTTCAGCGGTCCGGACATTGACCGTGTTTAAATTCAGTTCCATACCCCTGTTCCCCAGTTCTCCCAGATTCGCCGTCAGGCTCGTGAACCCGGTTACCTGCGGCAGAATGCGGTTCATCAAAAGATCCGTTGTCCGGATATCGTAGGCATCGACGGTCAGATCGATCCTGTTTTTGAGCAGCGAAATGTCGATACCGCCATTCAGAGAGGTGGTTCTCTCCCACCTGAGACCCGAATTGGCCAGGGTGGAATTGAATACCCCCACGCGTGTGCTGCTGCCGTCGTACCACAACGTCGAATTGACTGTTGCCTGCGCTGAGTAGATCCCGATGTTTCGGTTCCCGTTCACTCCCCAGGAAAGCCTCATTTTCAGTCGGTCGATCAATGCGGATTTGAAGAAATTCTCATTCGAAATGATCCACGCGCCGGCGATGGCGGGGAAAGTGGCGCGGGGATACCGGTTACCGAATGCAGAAAAACCATCGCGCCGCACCGAGGCCGTCAGCAGGTACTTGCCCATTAAAGAATAGTTGACCCGTGCCATGAGCGCATCGCCCGTACTTTTGGTGTCATTATTAACAATGGCTGCATTGGAACCGAACTGAAGTCCGTGATACCCCAGTTCCTGATTCGGGCTGAAATTCTGGTTGCTTTGCACGGTCGACCAAAACTGGTTTTTCTCCGCATTGGCCAGCAAGGTCACATCCACCGTGTGAATGCCGAGTTCCCGCTTCCAGGTCAGGACATTGTCGATCATCCAGTTGAGGCTCGAAGATTCCCTTCTTTCACCGGAAGCCGTTTCGTTGGGGAATCCACCCAGTTTTTCACTGATTTTCTTGAATGCATAATACTTGGTGTTCGCATACTTGGGCTGAAACGAAGTTTTGAATGTAATGCCGAAAGGAAGCAGCAACTCGGCGTACATGTTGGAAAACAAGCTGTTGGTTTTATTCAGCAGATCGGTGCGGTAGTGTTCCAGCAACGGGTTATCCGAGTGACCGTGCGGAAGCCTTTTCAGATTGCCTTTGGCGTCGTACATCTGGCCATAGGGACTGTTTACATAAAATTGCAGACTAGCCGGCACCGAACTTTCGTCCCGGTCTGAAAACTGACTGCTCACCCCCACTTTCAGCCAGTCGACCACCGTAAAATCCACATTCAGCCTCGAACTCACGCTGGAATAGCGGTCACCCACCAGAATACCCTCATTATTGTTGTACCCGACCGACCAGTAGTAGCTGAGCTTTTCGGTACCGCCATTAATGCTGAGGTCGTAATCCTGCCGCAGCCCGTTGCGGAAAACCTCATCGTACATATCCATGGTTTTTCCGGCCAGGTAGTTCTCCCGCTCTTCCGGAAACAGCCGGAGCCTTGACATCCATTCCTGGGTATTATCAGCCTGCGGGTTGGGGCTGAGGCCGCGCCACTTGTCAATGGTCGTTCCCTCGGGTAATTTGCCCGGATTCGTAAAGAAGTTGGGGTCCAGATTCGGAGAAATCTGTCTCAGGTGGTCCTCCCTGAATTGCAGATAAGCTTCCGGTCCCAGCCCCCGGCGTTGGTTGTTGGACTGGCTCATGCCTATTTTCGTTGAAAAATTCACAGTAGGCTTCCCAATTTTCCCTCTCACCGTCGTAATCAGAATCACTCCTGACGCAGCGCTGGAACCATACACCGCCGCCGAGCTGGCGTCTTTCAGGATGTCGATCGTTTGAATGTCGCTCGGATTAATTTCACGGAGGCTCCCTCTGAAAACCGCGCCGTCGAGTACAATGAGCGGTTCTGTTCCCGCAGAAAGCGACTTGGGGCCCCTCACTTCCATCGACGCGCCCCCGGCCGCCGTGGTCGACTGGTTGGTATTAAGACCGGCGACCGTTCCGGACAGCATTTCCGTCACCTGCACCATGGATTGGGTTTTGAAGTCTTCTCCCTTCACGCGCACGACCGAGCCCGTGAGGTCACCCTTGCGCTGCACGCCATACCCGACGACCACCAGTTCATCCAGTGCTTTTTCATCCGGTTTCAATATTACTTCCAGGTTTGTGCGGTTACCGACCGTTATTTCCTGGTTCAGATAACCTACGAAAGAGAACACGAGGACGGCATCCCCGTCGGCGACTTCCAGCGTAAAACCGCCATCCACGTCCGTGATCATGCCGCTTTGGGTGCCCTTAATGCGAATACTCACGCCGGGCAGCCCGCTTTTCTTGTCATCCGTCACCCTCCCCGTGATCTGACGGGCGGCCGCTGGTTCCGTTTCCACCCGCGGAATGGGCTGGATGGCACCGGAAGGTTCTTTTTTGGGCGGCATCTCTTTCCTGATCACGATATTCTTGTTGAATATTTTATAAGTGAGCGGGAGACCTTCAAACAGCCGGTCAAGTGTTTCCTCAATGGACCCGTTCCGAATGGAGACAGTGATGCGCTTTTCAACCGGCAATTCCAGTTTATCATACAGGAACCGGTACTCGGTTTGCTTCTGCACCGCTTTGAGGACCGTTTCCACCGAAACGTTTTGCTTGTTCAACGTTATTTTCTGACTGTAACCCGTGGCCCAGACCTGGGTAAGGGCCAGGAAAATGAAGATGGTCAGCAGTTTCATTTTCAAAAAAAGGTTAGTGGGCTTGACACAATAATACCCTTTCCCGCATTGGGGTAGACGATCTAATCGCATATATTCGTAAAGTTTAGGAATAAGCTTGAAACACTTTTTCGACAAAGATTTTCGCGGCTGGCCTGAATGCTAAGGGGAAATGTTTGCAGCATTTCCCTTTTTTATTGCGGGCCCGTTTGGTCAGGGTGGAAGGGATATCGTTACCATAGGAATCGCGGATTTATTACAAACTTTATGTTCTGCCAAAATTAACGCTACACAATATACGCTCACCGGAGAATGCGAACTTTCCGGCCCTCTATGCGATAATTCACACCGGCATACTGAAGCATGGTCATCAGCTCGGAAATATTCAGGTTACGTTCGATCGTGCCGGTGAACTGTCTTCTCGGAACCGGCCCTTCATAGGTGACCTCAATATCATACCAGCGTGCGGCCTGCCGCATTACTTCCTCGATCCCGGCATCTTCAAAATGGAATAATCCGTCCTTCCAGGCGAGGGCCTCCTCCACATCCACCTGGGCAACGGCCAAAGTCCCCTCGCGCACAATGCTGGCCTGCTCACCGGGTTTAAGCTTACTTTCCTGATTTCGGGATCTTACGATCAGCGAGCCTTCTTCCAGGGTAGTTTGGGACGCCTGTTCGTCGGTGTAATTCATCACATTGAAACTGGTGCCCAGCACTTCTATTTCATTGCTTCCAAAATTCACCCGGAAAGGGCGCTGCTTATCTTTCCGTACCTGAAAATACACCTCTCCCTGTACTTCAACCCTGCGTTCGTTGCGGGCGAACGCGACCGGAAAACGAATGGAAGATGAGGCATTTAGCCATGCTTTGGTGCCATCCGGGAGCGTGATCTGGTACTGTCCGCCCCTCGGTGTCGACATCATGTTCATTTGTAAACCGTTACCTGCGGACTGCGCGTCTGCGTACTGCGCGTCGGCGGACTGCGCGTCGGCGGACTGCGCGTAAACAAGCTCTCCTTCACCGGCCTTGGAGATCTGGGCCGTGCCCTGCCGGATCACCGCACCTTTGGCCGCGCTGTCGAGGGAAATGACGGTACCGTCGGCCAGCGTCAACGTGGCGCGGTTTCCGCCCGGCCTGATGTCCGATTGGGCTGCTGCCGGTTTGACGCTGCCTTTCTCCTGCTCATTCCATTTCCATAAAACACCGAAGCAGCCCAGTACGATCACCGCCGCCGCCCAGTATCGCAAGCGGAATATATTGCTTCGGAAAGCCGCATGGGTTCCTTCCTGATGAGGCATATCCGAATCACGCTCCGGATGCAGGATATTGCTGATGATGCGCTCGTGTACATCGCTGGAAAGCACGGGCTTATCCACCTTCAAACCTTCCCACGCTTCTTTGATCAGCGCGGATAGTTCCGCGTCGCCATCCGCCTTTCTGATGAGGCCCATCATTTCCTTTATTTCAGGTTCCGTGGCCGTTCCATCGTAATATCGATAGAAAAGCAGCGATAACCGGTCGCGGGTGATGCTCATGCGCTTTTGAGTTAAATAAACTGGCCCTTTTCATATAAGACAGTTCGAGCACTCAAAATGGGGCTATCGGATCAGCAGTTTTTTTACTTTTTATTGAAAAAAAATCAGGGGAAGTGCAATGAAACCTTTGCGGACATAGGCAGTAACCGACTCTGTGGCTATTTGCAGGTATTTTTTCACTGTTTCGCGCGATAAGTTGAGACGGGATGCGATCTCATTGTATTTCAATCGTTCGTGCCTGCTGAGGAGGTAAACCTTCTGCTGCTGAGGCGGCAACCGGTCGATCGCTTCATCGATCAGCGCGTAATAATCGTCGTCATGTTCGTGTTCAGACACGTCGATATCCTCCACGGCCACCCGGTCCGCTGCCTGCCCGTCCAGCAATGCTTTTGCCGTTTTTTTCAGGTAGTTAATCGCATAATTCCTGGACAACACGAACAGGTAAGCCCTGAAATCACGTACTTCTGTCAACTCTTCCCGCTTCAACCAGATTTTGAGAAAAACATCCTGTACAACTTCCTCCGCCAATTCCTGAGACCGGGTAATGCGTAGAATGTGCTTGCCGAGCACATCCGCATAACGTGTAAAAATGGTACGAAAAGCCCTCTCATCACCTTTGGAAAGGTCATGCAGCAATTCTTGTTCACCGTGTATCGGCAACTGCGTCATGGAAATCAACTGTCAGGGAGCACTGTATCCGCAACATAATTAATCTAAGCCAGATAAGCAAATCGGATTATTCCATCATTTTCCGGCACTCCGGCCTGCCGCGGCCTGCGGCTCCCCATCCGCCTGTTCCTATTTAATCCAGGAACCATTTAGCATCACCTTTACCACATTTCTGGTGGCTCTGATGTCCCGAACCGGGTTGCCTTTTACCAGGATCAAATCCGCGATCTTGCCCTTTTCAATACTTCCGAGCCGGTCGTCAATCCGGAAGAACCTGGCATTTTCCATTGTTGCGGCCACAATTGCGTCGGACGGACTGATTCCGCTTTCCACAAACAATTCCAGTTCCCTCTGAAACGCCCAGCCGGTTTCGGCATAAGTGATCATGGAATGCGAGCCCAGCACGATCTTTGCTCCGCCTTTTTTCAATTTGGCGGTTAATGCCTTCATGTTTTGGAAACCCGCCAGTTTCACGGAATCTACGGACAGGGTATCGTTTTTCTTAGGTATCTGATACTCGAACGCCCCGAGTGTCGGACTGATAAATGTTCCCTTCTTCACCAGAAATTTCAGTAGTGTATCGACGCGCCATCCGTTGAGATCCAGTTTCTTCCATACATCATAGCGGCCATGCTTTCTGGCATTGTTATTGGCCAACACCATCTGCCGGTACTTTTCTCCTTCTATTTGCGGTTGCAGTGACAGTCCGAAAGAGGTAATGTGCTCGATTCCATCCAAACCGGCGTTGATGGCTTCCATTGCCTCGGTCGTTTCCAGATGCCCTGTCACCGGCAAGCCCCGCCGGTGGGCGGCTTTGCAAACCTCCGCAATGATCCCGGGCGGCAGCCTGAAATAGACCTTGATGACGGAAGCACCCCGATCGGCCATTCTGTTGACCTGGTTCACCGCTTCCAATGCATCCCGTACCACGTATGCGTCTTTCGGATAGGCAGGCGGGAACATGTCCAGATGCGGATCTGCGAGGAACAAGCGTGGAACCGCCTTTCCGGATCTCCTTTCCCCGTCATAGGCTTCAATCCATGCGCCCGGGTCTCTCAGGGAAGTGACGCCGTGTTGTAAAAACAAGGAGGTGAGGCCAGCTTGTCCGTCGAGGTGGAAATGCGAATCGATGAACCCCGGCAACAGCGACAATCCTTTTCCATCTACCATTTCAGCTCCTTCCGGAATCGTCACATCCCCATTTTTGCCCACCTCCCTGATTTCCCCGTTCTCTACAATCACACATCCATTCAGCACAGGTTCACCGCCGTTGCCGTCGATGATGGTGGCTCCGGTGATCGCAATGGTCTTTTTGCCCGCGGGGATTTCTTTGTGATTGATTTCGAGAATGGTTTTAGAGTTATCGTCCGAGGTCGGCGAACAGCAACTGTTTAATATAGCCGCCATCGCAAAAGAGAGGCTCAAAATCTGCACTTTCCGTAAGATCAGACACGCATTGTTCGGCAAAACCATGGTCATTTTTTTAAAGTAATTAAAACAATTAGTTAGTTCCGGAATCATCTGACAATATCCTCGACGGCAGTCTCATCACCTCTTGCCGGACCGTGCCATACACCTCCTCCAAATGTCACAATAAATACCTTATCAGGATCACGCGGATCGGGGTCCACCCGTTTCCCCCACTTGAAATTATATCCTTTGATCCGCGTCCACGAGTTACCCGAATCCTCCGACCGGTAAGCCGACCCATTGAATCCGCAGGCGTAAAAAGTGTTGACACGCGCATCATAGGTAATGTCATGTATATGCTGATCGTCTTGCAGGGCCTGCTTCCAGGTCTTGCCGTCGTCATCCGAAATAAAAATTCCGCCTCCCGTATCCGCCGAAAACTTGCCGGGTGCTTTTCTTCCCCAGGCAGAAAGGATTAGCCTGTGGCCCTCTTGATCGTCGACGGCTAAGCTCGTAGGCCCGTTGGTTCCGCCGGGTAACGCTACCCTTGTCCAGGATTCGGCTCCGTCGGTAGAGCGGTACAATGCCCCGTCGCCGGCACCCTGGGTGCCATTTTCGCTTCGCCGGCTCACTACGAGGAATAAAGCATTATCCGTTCCTCTTCTCACGATGCGCCATGCAAAAGGTTCGTCTCCATCAATTCCCTTATTCTTTTGTTTCCAGCTCTTCCCTCCGTCGGTGGATTTGTACACGCCTTTGCCAAAAACGCAAACATATAATGTCCGGCTTTCCGGATCGCTCGCCGGGTCGATCAGGATGTGCGTCATGGCGCCCTCTCCTATTTCCTGGCTGACGGGCTCCCAGGTTCTGCCGGCATCGTCACTGCGCAATACACCGCCTTCATAACCCTTGGTCCCGCTTTTCCGCCACATTTTCGGTCGCGGCAGATCATGCGTCCCGCTCATTACCGCCCATACGCGTCCCTCTCTTTTCGGGTCGAATGCAAGCCAGTAGGTACTGTTCACCCAGGCTTGCGGGATACCGTTATTGCGGGTAGCGCTCAGCCAGCTTTGGCCGCCATCCTTGCTTTCCATGAGCCCGATATCGGTATTTGCTATAAAAACATGGTTTAGATCAAAGGGATTGAATACCACCGCATAGCTTGTGGTTACCTCCAATCCCCGGGAAACCCAGCCGCCGCCCTTATGTTTCCGCGTATAAACCTGCTCCCAGCTTTTGCCGCCATTGTGTGATTTAACAGTGCGTCCAAAATCAGTCGCATAGCAAATATCCGGATCGGTCGGTGAAACGCCTATGGAGAATGGGTTCTCACCCCATGTCGGCCCGAAGCGTTCGGTGATCCATTCACTTTCGAAGTTTTTGGAAGCGGTATTCGCCTTTTTCGTAAGGTCATCTTTCCAGACCAGTTTCCAGGTTTGTCCAAAATCCTCGCTTCTGGCCACGCCAATGCAGGTCGTGTCCGCGTATACTTTTAAATTCGCATAGGAAACATACACCACCTCCGGATGCTGCGCACTCGTGGCTATGCTCCGCCATTCGGGCTCTTGCGCTCCCTTCATCGTCCATTTCATCAGGCCTTGCCGCCTGTTTTTCCAGGTTTCACCTCCATCTGCCGTATAATAAATTCCGGAATTCTCTGTTCCAGAATTGAAATAGGATGTACCCGAAATCGCGTAAATGACGAAATTTTTACTTTTCTCGTCAAAGCCGCCTGAAAACGCGGTCAGCTCCTTTACGTCCGGATTTACATTGACTTTCCATGTGCCTTTTTCACGTTTGGAGATCGCATTCACGCCACATACATATATCGTCCTGTCGTTTTCCGGTGAATCGGGCTTAATGTAAATATTCTTGGTTTTTTCTGCCAGCTCACGCTCCTTCCGCCAATAGCGCCCGCCGTCCCCGGATGTGTAAAAAGCATTGTGACCGTCCGTCGAAATGGCGGCATACAGTTTTTTCGGGTCGGCCGGATCTACCGCAAAAGCAAGCACTTTCCGCTCGGTCCCGTCTTTGGTCACGACCTTTTCATTGGCATGGTCACCCTGGGAAACAATTCCGCTCACGTCGGACGGAGCCGGATAGAAAAGCGACCAGGTGTTGCCCCGGTCGGTACTTTTGTACAGCCCAATGGAGTTCGCATAGACGGTATTGGAATCAACCGGGTCAAACACGAAGTAATTTACGGGCCCTTTCAGATTAAACATTCGCCACGATTCCCCTCCGTCGTGCGTGGCGAAGGAGCCCGTCATATCACAGGCTACCAGGGCACGGCCAGGGTTATGCGGACTGATCGCCGGATAAAACATCGCTCCGCCCCCGCCGAAGCCGGCAAATCCCCACTGGTCATTTCTTCCGTTCGGATTTTGGCTTTTTGCCGGACCTGTCAAAGGAACCCCATGCCATACGCTGGACCCGAAAGTGTTGATATAGATCTGCTCCGGGTCGTTGCGATCAATGGTGATACGCTGTCCCCAATGAAAATCGTAGCCTTTGATCTGGTTCCAGGTTTTCCCGTAATCATCACTCCGGTAGGCGGCGCTGTTGAATGTATTGCAATAGAGCCGTCCCGGGTGGTAGGGATCGGCTGTCACGTCGTACACATATTGTTTTTTGTCAAAAATGCTGCTCCACGTCGCTCCGCCATCCTCCGAAAGGAAGACACCACCCGGGATTTCAAGTTTTTCATTACTTCCTGTCGATCGCGCCATATCTCCGCCGATGAGGTCGCTCAGGTCAATGTCCGCCCAGCCGGCCAGGTAGAGGCGGTCTGGGTTCTGCGGGTCGCATGCGATTCCGTTTGGAAAAAGCAGCCCGTCCGTAACGTGAAGTTGGGTCCAGTTTTCTGCTCCATCCGTCGATCTGTAAACTGCCCCCGAATGGAACTCCCTCCCCTTTTTGCCGTTTTTGTGCGCGGGCGTTGCGCTCACGGTCAGGAAAAGTGTCCCGTTACCCGTGCGTGTCAGCTCAAATGCGCATGTGTTTTCGCCTATCCCTTTGTTTTTCAGCTGCCAGGTTTTACCATCGTCTATCGATTTGAAAACACCTTTTGAAAATACGCTGGCATACAATGTACGCTTTCCGGGAGGGGAATCCGGGTCGAGGACAATGCTGGTTGCAGGCGAATCCATCCCCATGCCATCCGTGCTGGGCCGCCAGGTTTTACCGCCGTCTGTGGAAACGCATATGCCCCCTTTCGCATTCTGTTTCCAGGCAGGGTTACGGGTCATTTTGCCCCGCGGGTAGTCGTGCATACCCGACCACACCGACCAAACTTTCCCTTTTACTTTCGGGTCAAATTCGACCCAGTAGCAAGTATTGACCCATTCAGCGGGAACTCCATCCGCAGACCTTACCCAGCTTTTACCTCCATTGAAACTATGATGAAAGCCGATGTCCGTATAACTGATCGCGATGTAGCTGCTGTCGAACGGGTCGAAATGTACACCGTAGCTTGTGGTCACGTCGAGTCCCCTGCTTTTATAGGAGCCGTCGGCTTGTGCTTCACTGTAAATTTCACTCCATGACTTCCCTCCATCCGTGGTCTTCATCGTCCTGTACCAATCGGTAACGATCGCGACGTTGCCATCCCGCGGAGAAACGCCCACATCCATCAGCCTGATGTACTCGCCCCCGAATGCTTTGGCGGCCCAGGCGTCTTTCAGATTACCGACGTTCATTCCATCTTTCACGCCGTATTGGCCGGAACCTCCCCCTCCTTTCCATACCCAGTCCCAGTTTTTACCCGCATCCCCGGTTTTCAATGCACCATACCAATGGACAAACCCGTCGCCTTTCTGCTCCTCGTACCGATTCGTGACCAGATATACCTGCCGGGCATCGAATTCCGCACACGAAATCATGGAATAGCTGGGCTTTTTGCCGTTTTTCGAATTGGTTATAAATGCATTTTCACTTTTCTTCCAGGTATTCCCCCGGTCCTCGGAGATCCACACTTCACTGTGCCCGAATTCTTCCCGGACCTCCTGTTGGGGATCATGATGCAATGCATAGTATATTTCCTTTCCGCCCTTCGCGTCGGTTCCGGCAGTGAAAGAAAACGCGGGGCTCATCGCTTTGGGAAAGACTTTGGGAGTGATTTTTTTTGTGTTTTTATTAAAAACAAAAGCCGCCCCGGCGGTAAAAACCAACAGCTCATTTTGGAATGCAGCGGCATTGCCGTACAGGTAGTCAATGCGCTTTCCGACATCCTTTTTCTGCCAGTTTTTGCCGCCATCCAAAGAATAGAACAGAAACGACCCCATACTGAAATACAACGAGGCTGAACGGACCGGGTCCACACGAATGGCCCCGATGCGGCCGTCTGCGACCTCGTAAAGAGAGCCCGCAACAGTCTGGATCTCATAGTTGGCATGATCGCCGGAGTAGGACGCGCCGCGCATTTCCGCCCTGGCAGGAAACAGCTGCTCCCAGGTTTTACCTCCGTCCCGGCTCCTGTTTAATGTGTTGGAACCAATGTAAATGGTGTTGGAATCGGCGGGATCGTAGGCAAAACTATTCGCTCCGTTTGGAAAATTGATCTGGTCATAGGATTTGCCTCCGTCTTTGGTGAGGTACGACCCCGTCATATCGCATTTAAGCAAAAAGTGGGAAGTGCGGTGATAGGAGAATGTAGGAATAAAAGTCGCTCCCCCGCCCCCCGGCCCGATCTTCTCCCACTGCGGCTTTGAATCTTCTTTTACAGAACTTTGATGAAATCCCGACCGAAATGCGAAAACAACTACAAGAAAGACCAGACAGACGATGGCCTTCGACACCTCTTTGAAATACATAAAACCTGTTGAATTTGAATGGTGAGCAGCTATTTCCGCTTCAATATCCTGGAAGCATTGGTGGTATATATCTTCTTCAGAACCGTGTCACTCAGCCCGAAGCCGTGCAGCGGCCAGTGATAGCCGGTCAGATCGATCGCATAAAAGTGTTCATCCCGGGTTTCCAGTATCCGGAATGTCGTCTCATACATCTCATCGCTCGCCTGCATATCCGTGCCGTACACAAGCTTGTCCTGGTATTTCTCGAAAAACTCGAACATGTACCTCGGTATGGGTGCTACTTCCGCATACCTGGCTGCAAAATCGGCGTAGAGATTTTTGTACCGCGACAAAAGCCGCCCCAGAATGGTGAGATCGTATTCGCAGTTGGCCAGATGACAGGCAATAAACGTGGTTCCCGGATTATCACGCACCACATTTTCAAGGGTTTGGATTAACCCGGCATGGCCCAGAAAGCCCGGCTTGCTTTGGTCGACCTTCCAATCGTAAGCATTCATATACCCGTCGTTGGTAGAGTCCATCGGTTGATACATCCACATGGGTTCGGCGACATGGACATTGACGGGCAGCTTCAATTCGGCACATTTCTGAAATAATGGCTTCATGCGCGGATCATCGATGTGCATGCCGTAAGCGGGTACCGGCTCGGAAAAAACTTCGCCCAAGCCTTTGTCGCCCAGCTCTCCCACACCTTTGGCACCTGTACGGACACAGCGTTCCAGCTCTTTCACGGCCTTTTCACTCCATCCCGGTTCGTTGTACCCAGTGTAATCAAACCCACACCATATCTCAAACCGGTCGCCATAGGGCGCATATGCCTGGTATACCGAATCAAAAGCTGTGCCGGTCAGCATCGTCAGGATGATCGTTTTTTGGACACCGAAACGATCCATCCGGTTTACCCATTCTTTCAATTCGGCAGCCGTCTTTACATTACCCTGGTGGGCATGCATGTCGATCACCGGATATCTGGCTTTGGCAATTCGGGTGACGGGTATTTTGTAGATAGAATGCGGACGGTAGTTTTTCAGCAGCAGTGAATCCGGCCTTTGCGCAGGACAATAACCCGCACATATCATAAAAAGCAACGTGTACCCGACAAATTTGTGCATACTAATGTTTATCCCAGGGTTGATATGGATCCGAATGTAGTTGTGTGCAGAGGGAAGCAAATGGCGGCCTTTGCCAACGACGGCCATTTGCTATGAAACCGATGTTTTCAATATCCCGGATTCTGCCCGATCGCTTTGGCATCGAGCGCCGGGATGGGCAGGAGGTAATCAGTTTCCTGGTAACCCTGCGCATTATCGGGTAAATTGACCTGCTCCAAAATCCGCTTTCTCAACACATCGAAGTAACGGTCATTTTCAAAACACAGCTCGTAACTTCTCTCGTCAATCACCTTTTGGTCGAATGCCGCCTTGGTCATCGCCAGCGTAGCCCGCGGTTCCTTGCCCGTACCCGCATTGGCACGATCGATGATGAGATTTAAGCGATCTACCGCAAGCTGGGTGGGAGCACCGGCAGCCATATTGGCCGCTTCCGCATAGATGAGCAGTATGTCGGCGAAGCGCAGCAGTTTCATTTCAATGCCCGCATCACCGCCGCTCACCTGCTGATCGTAAGTAAGGTTGGGCATATTGTATTTGCCAATGTAAGGAACGCCGTCGGCAGACTTCGACCAGTTGATCATGGGCGCGGCCGGGTCGTAAATGTCCGAAGTGAAGTCAAGCAGGAGATAGCTGTGCTTACGCGGTTGCTCGGGATAAATGTTCGAAGCCCAATAGATCTTGACGGGCCCGCCGCTCCAACCGTCCATTTCGGAAGGCGCCCAGGCATTGCCCGGCATATAGGGCGTTTGGGATGTGGTGTGAAAAGCAAACAGGATCTCGATGTTACGGTTGTTTGCCGTTTTGAAGACATCCTGTAAGCTGGGCAACAGTTTGTACGGACCTTTGGTAATGACATCGTCGGCGACGTCACGCGCTTTTGCATAATAGTCCGTCTGGTTGAGCGGGGCTGTGGCCCGGGTCAGATATACCTTGGCCAGGTAGCCTTTTGCGATCCATTTATTCGGTTTGCCCGGCGTTCCGGCATCGTAATCGCCGAGGTGATCTGCTGCAAATACCAGGTCGGCTTCCAGCAGATCGTATACTTTGGCAACTTCGAGGCGGGATTCGGGCGTAAGCGGCGTCAACACCGGGTCAGGCGTTTCCTCTGTGATGTAGGGAATTTTGCCATACAAACGCACCAGCGTAAAGTAATTGAAGGCTCTCAGAAATCTTCCCTGTGCAATCACATTGTCGACAACATCCTGCGGGTTACCGGCCAGGCTCCCGCCTTTAACCGCTTTGAGCACTGCATTGATGTTGGCAATGGACTTGTAATGCCAGTTCCACAGGTCATTGAATGCGGTAGCTCCAAAATCCAGACTGGTACCTTCAAACTGTCCGTCAGGAAAAGCGGGTATGTTCTGATAGCCGCCCCAGGTCACAAAAAGGGCGTTCATGGAGCCGGTATAGGCGGCCTCGCACTGGCTGACAGTGGTATAAAAATTCTGAGGAGTGGAAATGCCCTCGGGGACCTCTTCCAGGCTCTGACAGGAAAAAGTGACAAGCATCAAAAGCAACGCTACGACATTTCTGCCCGGGTATAATATGTTCTTTTTCATTGTGATGCGCTCTTAAAATGTCAGATTAATTCCAAACATGAATGACTTGGCTGTGGGATAATTGCTGAGGTCAATGCCCAGTCCACCGGCGCCGCCGGCATTGAACGAACTCACCTCGGGGTCATAGCCTGTATATTTGGTAATGGTAAAAAAGTTGATCGCGGTAGCGTAAACCGCGAGTCTGCTCACGCCTATCCTGCCGACGATCGCCGTGGGCACGGTATAGGTAAGCGTTACATTCTTCATGCGCAGGTAGGAGCCATTCTCGATCCACCGGCTGGAACGCTGATCCACACCAATGCCCGACGTTTGATTGCTGCCCAGATCCAGCAGATTTCTCTCACGGGAGCTCAAAAACACGGGCACATCGGTATTTTGATTTTCGGCAGTCCACCGGTTTTTGAGATTGGCGCTCAACCCATTGGAGGGGTTCTCGGTTTTAATGCGAACGGCATTGAAAATATCGTTGCCGTAGCTGCCCTGGATCAGGAAAGTTAGGTCAAAGTCCTTGTAGCTGACGCTGTTATTCCAGCCATAGATAAACCTGGGAGAAGCATTCCCGATCACTTCCAGCCCATCGCCCGCCCGCGTGATCTTACCATCGCCATTGACATCCTTCCATTTGGGCTCGCCCGGCGCCTGCCCCATTTTCTTCGCCTCCGCACGTTCGGCTTCGCTCCATGTGCCAAGGTTCATATAACCGCGCATCTGGTCGACCGGCTGGCCCACCTGCAGGTACTTCAAAGAAAAGCCGCTGCCGTAAATCTGGTAGCCACCGCCTGTGTTGGTACGAATAGCCAATGGTGCATTATCGAGCAGCGCTAAAACCTTGCTCCTGTTGAAAGAGATATTTGCAGCAGTGTTCCATTTCAGCGCACCTGTTGCGAGCGGCTTACCGCCGACAGAAATTTCCAGCCCTTTGTTCTGTATCGAGCCTACATTGGACAGAATGGTGGTAAAACCCGTATAGGCTTCCACCTGTTTGTTCAGCAGCAGGTCTGTGGTTGTTTTTTTATAAAGATCCACCGTGGCAACCAGCCGTTCACCGAAGAGGCCGAGATCCATACCTACGTTGGTCTGTTCGGTGGTCTCCCATTTCAGGTTAGGGTTTGCAGCCCGGCCCAGAGCAAAGCCTACATTGGGGGAACTGTTTCCTTCGTAAGGATAATTGAAACCGGAGGCGACTGTCGCCAGCGTTTGGTATGGCTGGATAGCCTGATTACCCGTTTTACCCCAACTTGCACGCAGCTTCAGATTGGAGATCACCTTTACGTTTTCAAGGAAACGCTCCTGGGAAACCCGCCAGGCGGCTGCCGCAGAAGGGAAATATCCCCATTTATTGTTAGCCCCGAAAACAGACGAACCATCGGCGCGGTAACTGGCTGTGATCATGTATTTTTCATCAAATACATAATTCACCCGGCCGAGAAAGGAGTTCAGCACCTGCTTTGCCTGTGCATTGTACCTTTCGTTGATCTGCGAAGCACCACCCAGGTCGTTGATGCCCGTGTCATCACTGAAAAATCCCTGGGCGGAAATAAAAGAGCTTTTCGACTGTATCAATTGCTGCTCCGCCACCCCGGTGACGGTCAGTGCGTGCTTTTTGTTAAAAACATTACTGTACGTCAGAATGTTGGAGTTCTGGTAATACTGATACTTGCTTTCGGAGAGGTCGCCCAGTCCGCTCACGCCGCGGCCGGGCTGCGTTTTGGTGCTGTAATAATGCTGGTCATCGTTGGAATTGATGCTGGCAGCGCCCGTAACCCGCAACGACAGTCCTTTCAAAAGCTTAAAATCAAGAAAGGTGCTGATCTCGTTGGTGATGTTATTTTTTTCAGACTTCGTTTCCAAAGCGGTGGCAACGGGGTTCCACACATCATTGTCGGCGTAGATCTTGGAGCCGTCAGGCCCGCCTTTCAACGCCTTGTTGTTGTAATTACCATTGGCATCGTACACCGGCGTGATCGGGTCAAATCTGGCGACCGTATTGATCACCTGCCCGAGGATGTCGCCGAAACGCGTCCCCTCTCCCACCGGCGGCACGTTTCCCTTGTCCTTGATCACATTGAGATTGATCCCTGCATTCATCCAGCCAGTCACTTTCAGATCCAGGTTACTTCTCAGATTGTAGCGGGTATATTTCGTATTCACCACGATTCCCTGCTGGTTCATATAACCCGCCGAAACAAAAAAACGGGCTGATTCACTGCCCCCGCTTACGGACAGCTGATGATTCTGTAGTTTGCCGCTGCGGTATATCTCGTCCTGCCAGTCGGTACCGCCATTCTCATCCAGTTTTGCAATTTGTTCCGTCGAAAAAGGGATCACGGGCGTGATGGGTGCGCTGGCGGTTCCGTTCTGCGTCGCTGCCCAGTCGTTGGACTTCCGGGCGTAGTCACCCGCATTCATCAAATCCAGTTTATGGTTCAGCGTCTGCACGCCCATGCTGAACCCGTAGTTGAAAACCGCTTTGCCGGATGCACCTCTTTTGGTTGTGATCAATATTACACCGTTCGCTCCCCTGGCGCCATAGATAGCAGTCGCCGACGCGTCCTTCAGCACTTCCAGGGATTCAATGTCGTTTGGGTTGATGGTGGTAATGTTCACACCCTGTATGCCGTCCACCACCACCAGCGCATTGTTGCCGCCGGTAATGGAGTTTCCTCCCCTGACGCGAATGGTCGCATTACCTCCGGGAGCGCCATCCGTATTCTGGACCATTACGCCGGCGGCCCGCCCCTGCAATGCCTGATCGACGCGTTGGGTAGGCAATCGGGTCAGATCAGACCCTTTCACCGAGCTTACCGAACCCGTGAGATCCGACTTTTTCTGCGTACCATATCCTACCACCATCACTTCTTCGAGCGCCTTGGTGTCGGTTACCAGCGAGAGATCCACCTTTTTTCTGTTTCCGATCGTAGCTTCCTGCGAGAGATACCCCACGAATGAAAACACCAGAATGTCCGTATCCGAGGCTATACTAATGCTGTATGCGCCGCCTGCCCCGGTGACGGTTCCGCGTTGCGTCCCTTTGATTACGACGCTCACGCCCGGCAGTCCCTCGCCTTTTTCATCCGTTACAGATCCGGTAATGGTGCGATCCTGGGGATCCAAGGCCGGGTTTGCACCCAGAAAACTGCCCGGCTCACCAGCCGGCTCCTGGGGCTCTCCCATAGACCGGTGTAGAAGAATGGAGCCATCCACCAGCCGGAAACCAATGTTCATAGGTTTCAATGTGGATTCAAGCACAAACGCCAGCTTTTGATTGATGTGATGAACGGACAGTTTTCGCTGTACGCCGATTGCCTTGGAACTATATACGAAGTCAACGCCCGTCGATTTTTCAAGGGCATTCAAAAACGTGCCTACGTTGGTCTGGTCGAGGTGAATCGTGACGATCCGTTCCAGCAGATTCTGTGCATGGGTAGGCCCTGCCTGAATGGCACTGATAACAAAAGCCGCCAGGATAAATTGGTAGACGGAGTGTTTCATAACTACCCAAAGCCAGGTTTGACAATGTAGATGGTCTTTCATACTTTTGAATGTTTGTTAAGTTTTGTTTAGGATTTAGCAATAACAGCCCTTTTACACCCTGAAATGGATGTTCTGCGAGATACAGGAAGGGCGGAGAGATCGGTACCGGTGCAACGGTACCGATTTCATTTCCGGAGGTCAGATAAAGATCGTCACATAGTAAATGGGTTATAGTTGCGTGATTATTGACAGCCTTTTCCGGTGACCAGGATTTTGGTCCCACGCATTTCGTAGCTCCCGTTGATCGTCCCGCAAAGCAGTTCCAGTTTGGTGTAAAGCGCCTGATGCGTGAGATTTCCGGTAAATGGGCATTGGCTCAGCGACTCTTGTTCCAGTTCAATCTCCATCCCGTAAATGACTTCCAGCTGATGGATCACTTCCCCGATGGGCTCATCCTCGAATACGAGGGAAGGAACGGGCATTTTTTCCTCCGCAGCGCTGATAATCGGCTGCGGATCTTCCGTAATGCTGGTAACAAATTGCTTGCTATCAGGAAAATAGGTGGCTTTTTGGTTGGGCGTCAGGATGACGCCGCGGTTTGGACTGACGTTCGTAAGGTCTTTGGCTTCCTGCCGGTATACGGTAACCTTCCCGCTTTGAACTGTTACCTGAATCGGTTGCCCGGGATCACCCGCCCGGACCTGAAATGTCGTGCCCAACACTTTTGTAATGATATCACCCGAATAGACGAAGAAGGGCCTGGCGGGATCACGATGGACATCAAAGCCAGCCTCTCCCAGCAGTCTGACGTCCCTGTTTTTCTGGTTGAAAGCTTTGTGCACCGCCAGCTGCGCACGTGGCGACAGCACTACCACACTCCCGTCCGGCAGCCTCACCTCCCTGGGCTTTCCCGTCTCGTTCAGATATTGCGTCCAGTCGCTCTGTTCGACCTTCCCGATCAGTGACTGCTGCCCGAACCAGCCCGGCAGCAGGTGCGTATGCCAGTTTAAACCTATCACAATAGCGATAACAGCCGCTATTCCGGAGGAGATCAGCGCAACTTTACGCCACAATGGCCTCAGCAATGGCCCAGGTTCCGGGTCTATTTCCTGAACTTGCGGCTGAACCCGGTGCCACAACTTTTGTTCCATCAAAAGCCATTGCGCTTCGGACAATGGAATCTCGATGGGTTCGCCCAGTAGTTCGTACCACTGCTCAACAAGCTGGCGTTCCGCCGGTGTACATGCATGAGTTTCATAACGGGTGAGTAACGCAAGAAGAGCAGATCGGTTCATGATATCACGGCGTCAAAACGTTTCATTTATATAGTACAAAAAAGCGTTTATGGCCGTAAAGTAAATTTGTATTTATTTGAATAATGAAAAATAAATAACACCTAAACTCAAATATTCTTGAAATAATTAAATAACAAAATACGATTTGGCAGTATAAAACAGGATGCGTTACCGAAGCGTCCCATTCGATAATGGACGGGACGGGGATTGCATTCAGGAAAAGTTTAGGAGCAAAAAAGGGTGGCGACGGCCGAATAGGCCAGGTAATCCTTCAACTGAAACCGCAGCAGGCGCAACGACTGGGTAATGTGGTATTCGACAGCACGATCCGTAAGGCCCAGCTGACTCGCTATTTCCGAAGTGGAGCGTTGCTCGAAGCGGCTCATCTGAAACACCAGCCGCGTTTTTTGGGGAAGCATATTGAGCGCATTCTCCAGTGCTGCCGATAATTCGGTCAGACCTACGCCGGTATCCGCCAGCTGGTCAGCGGCTTGATCCGAAGCCTCTCCGAGCTCGGCCTGCATGTTAGCCAGTTTCGCTTTGATGAAGCCTATCACACTATATCTGAGCGCGGTTTTCAGGTAGGCTTCCGGATTCTCGATAAGGTTTTTCTGCCGGTTCTCCCACAATCTCAGAAACAACTCCTGAACCATTTCTTCCGCAGCAATCTGACTGTTCGTTTTCCAGGTAGCAATGGAAAACAGCGGGCGCCAGTAACGCCGGTAGATAGCCTCATACGCCTTGGCGTCTCCCGTAAAAAGGAGCCGGCCCAGCATTTCATCGGGCAGCGTCGAATACAGGTCATGATCCATCGGTAACTCCTTATGTGGGTGGCTGTTATTGGAATGAGTGGGGTCAAGATACACAGTTTTCAGACAAATAGCGACCATGCCGCAACATCAAAAATCCGTAAGCTGCACCTACCCAAAGCGGACTCCCCATTATGATACTTACCCGACAAAGGCAACCGGTTAGAAACAATACCCGTTATTCGTTTTTCAAGCTCTTTACCGGGTTCATCAGAGCGGCCTTGATGGTCTGAAAGCTGACGGTTGCCAGGGCAATCAGAATCGCCGCCATTCCCACAACAATGAATATCCAGGGACTGATGACAATCCGGTGAGGGTAATTATCCAGCCAGACCTGCATACCCCACCAGGCGACCGGCACAGCGATGCATAAGGCGATCACTACCAGCTTAATAAAATTACGTAACAATAGCATCACAATGCCGGGAATGCTGGCACCCATCACTTTGCGAATACCTATCTCTTTGGTGCGCTGCTCGATCATCAGCATGGCGATCGCGAACAAGCCAATCGCCGAGAGTACAATGGCTACTCCGGATGCCAGGCTCAACACTTGTGAAAGCTGCTCTTCATCCTGATACCAGGCGTCGACGTTCTCATTGAGGAAAGATCCGATGAACTCGGATTGCGGTGCCACCTGGTTCCATTCTTTTTTCAGGTTCTCCATGGCGGCAGCCAGACTGGATTGGGTTACTCGTACGAAGATGTAGTTGATAGGTTCTGTATGCGAGATATGCATGGTAATGGGCTTGGCTTCATAACCGGCCGAGTACAGCTGAAAATCGGGTATGACGCCGATAATCTGCGATTTTAGGCCTGTCGTATCGTTATCGTCACGGAGCAGCTGGCCCACCGGGTTGGGCTCACCCATCATTTTGGCCATGCTTTGCGTAATCAAAACCGCATTAATTGAGTCTGCCGCGTATTGTCGCTCGAAATCCCGTCCGGTAACCGGCTTGATACGGAGCGTTTTGAGATAGTCGTAGTCCACCAACAGCCAGTCAGTGGAAACAGACCGGCCCTTGTACGTAAAGCCCACAACTCCGCGTGAAGTGACGCGGTCCTTGCCTTTGCCCAGGTTCACATTCGATCCGGTAATGGACAGCACCGATGGATCATCGGCCAGCCGGTTACGCAGCAGCCCGAGCACCTGCCTGCCATTGACCTGATTCCCGACCGGAATGCTGATCACTTGCTCCTTATCGAACCCCAGCGGGCTCTGCCTCAAATGCTTCACCTGCTGAAACGCAATGACCGTGCAGCAGGTCAGCAAACACGACAAGGTAAATTGCGTGACGATTAGCGAGTTGCGCAGCACGCCGGGCCTTTCCGTTGTGACCTTTCCTTTCAGCACCTGGATCGTATTGAACCGCGCCATTTGTCTGGCCGGGTAGCCACCGGCGAGAAGCGTTACCAAAGCCAGGACACCCAGGATCATCGCCACAAAGCCCGGCTGCAATGCCATGGTCAGTTTCAGCTTAGCGCCGAACTGGGCGTTGAATGCAGGCAGCAGCCCATATGCCAGCAGCGCTCCCAAGCCAAAACCCAGGCAGCAGATCAGCGCAGACTCACTCCATATCTGAACAAACAAACTGCTTTTCAGTGCCCCCAATGCTTTGCGAACACCAACTTCCCGTGCTCTTTTGAACGAACGTGCGATGCTCAGGTTGATGAAGTTGATACAGGCGATCAGCAGAATGAAGGCGGCCATACCCAGCAACACATAAACGACGGCAATGGGCGTCCCTTTGTTACCCGCAATTTCCCGGCTGAAATGAACATCCGAAAGGGGCTGTAAGCGAACGGCGAACACGTCTCCTCGTGCGTCTGCTTTCGCCCCTTTTTTTGAAAGTTCTGCCAGTGATTGCGGAAAGTACTTCCTGGCAAACGATCTCAAACGCCCCTCCAATGCGGCTTCATCGACGTGGGGCGGCAATTTCAGAAAAACGGCATGCGAATTACTGTCCCATTTGTCTTTATCGGGTTCGTAGTTGGGCGAATTTTCAATGCGCACCAGGGCGTCATAACCCACAGATGAGTTATCAGGCGCATCGGCTACGATTCCCGTGATGATGAAGTCTTTACTGTCGGTCGCATTGCCTATCCGAAGGCTTTTGCCAATCGGATCGGCAGAACCGAACAAATCCCTCGCCATGTCCTGGCTGATCACGACGCTGCTTAATTCGGCGAGGGCCGTTTCGCGCACGCTACGCAGAAGTGGAAAGGAAAAGACTTTCAGAAAATCGGGGTCGGTGTAGTTGATCAGCTTGTCATAGTATCTACCATTGGCTTCCACCAGGCTTTTCCGGCCGGTCATGACGCGCGTAACCTGAAGTTCGGGATATTCCGCTTTAAGGGCCGGTGCAAAAGGGAGAGGCATGGAGCCGTCCTGCACCGGTTTGTCGGGATCGTTTGAAAAGAAGTAGGTCTTGAAAATACGGTCGCCATCCTGGTGGAAAGAATCGTAGGTTAGCTGTTGATAGGCAGTCAGAAACAGAAAGACACCGATACAGAACGCCAGGGACAACCCTGCTACATTGATAGCCGTATATCCCCGGCTTTTCCAGAGGTTGCGCAGAGCGATTTTAAGGTAATTTTTCAGCATATCAGGATGAAGAAAAAAAGGTTGAGGATATGGATCAGTAATTTTGTGTCTGGACGTACTCGGCTTGTGTTGTTTATGATGCCAAAGCCGTGGGTGGATCAAGAGCAGGCAATCCAGCAGGTACCACAGCCTTGCGCGGGCGCTACCCAGGCGGGCTGCCCGTTTGAAAAACAGTTCGTCCAGATCACCGAGCACTTCTTCCCTTAAATGGGGAGCCGTGATCCGTTCGATCAGTTTACCGGCCCATTGCGGCGGTCCGGGGCTCTTATTTTCGGTTTTCATAGCTACGCCAGGCCAAAAGCGTCCTTTGGAATACCGGCCCAAAGCTCGTCCCGGATCTGACGCACCTGCTGTAAGGTTTGCTCCCCGGCGGTAGTAACCGTGTAGAGCCGTTTACGCCGTCCCCCGCGTTCGGCGGTTGCCTGCCCGAACTGGGATTGAACGAGTCCCTTTTCTTCAAGCCTTTGCATCGTGCGATGGACAGCACCCAGGCTCATAGGCCGCTCAAGACGCCGGCTCAGCTCTTCCACAACAGCTGCGCTGTAGGCGTCGTTGTAAAGCCTCGCTATGGTCAGCAGTACCAACTCTTCAAATTCTCCTAATTGGGTTCCTTTCATGGGCCGGAAAGAGGTATTGGGTGATAATCCTACTCTTTTGTATAGCAAATACCAGACCATGAATAAAAAATGGGCAATAAGGGCATTGCAGGCTGTTTGAAACAAATATCTGGATCAACCAGCGTCCGTTTTTGGACAGCAGCATGTCCGCGACTGGACAAGTCACCCAAACCGTAAATGACTGCCGTGAAACGCATTGAAAATACCGGGAATTAAGACGAGGCCTGTACGGAAACGAAGGAGCAGATGATGGCCTATCTCAGGGTACAATCGTGGTGAACAGGTAGACCGCAAAAAGAACCAGCAACACCACACCTTGCATAATGGTTGTGCGACCGGTGGTAAACGAAAGGGCAACTGTAAAAAGTGACAACACCAGTAAAACAGTCGACTTTGTATCAATGCCTAATGAAATGGTCATTCCAGTCATGATCGAGACTAATGCAACGGCCGGAATGGTCAAACCTATACTGGCCAAAGCCGATCCCAGGGCCAGATTCAGACTTATCTGCAACTGGTTTTTCTTTGCAGCACGATATGCCGCCAACCCCTCGGGAAGCAGAATCACCAAAGCAACGATTACACCTACCACCGATTCCGGGGCACCCAGGGCCGTGACCTTCTGTTCGATAACCGGCGCCAGCTTTTTCGCAAGCAGTACTACCGCGGTAAGACAAACCAACAGAAACAATGCGCTGACAGCCGTCTGCGTTTTCGAGGGCTTGATCGGTTCTTCCGCAATCTCATCCTGTTCCGCATCCTCGGGAAGAAAGTAGGAACGGTGCGTTACAGTCTGTACCATGACGAAGGTTCCGTACAGGACGAGGGATATAATGGCAACGAAGATCAGCTGGCTGACACTGTAAACAGGTCCCGGCAGGCTGGTCGTGTAATTTGGAAGAATCAGGGTGAGTACGGAGATTGCCGTCAGCGTTACGAGCGCCGCACTGGTGCCATGGCGACCAAATTGCTGCTCTTTATACCTGACCCCGCCGGCAAGGAGGCAAAGGCCGATAATTCCAGTGAGGATGATCATAATGGCGGCAAAAACGGTGTCACGGGCTAATGTGAGCGTCTCCTGCCCGCCGGTCAGCATCAGCGAGACGATCAGCGCGACTTCAATAATGGTAATGGCAAGGGCCAAGACCAGGGTACCGGCTGGTTCGCCTATTCTATGGGCAATGACCTCGGCATGATGGACGGCGGCCAGTACCACGCCGGTAAGGCCCAGGGCGACGAACAAATCGTAACCGCCCTGAAGTCCGAATGATTTCCCGATATAGAGCACCCATGCGAGGACGGGAAGTATACTTGCCCAATGTTTTTCCAGCTTTGATAGCATTCGATTGTTAGTTAGGATGATAAAATGGCCATGAGCCGCTATTTGGATGTTGCACCCCTGGGGAGTGCGCTTACTAAGAGAAGGATACGAATTCGCAGCGACACCGTGCCAATTCTTATACCAGTAACTTCCGGTAGCTAAGAAAAGAACGGTAAAAAAAGACTTTACTTGTTTTCATATTTTAAAAACCTTAAATTTACAGTTGTAAAAAAAATAGGCATGACTTATCTCAGCACACAACCCTATGCAACATCTTCCTGGGAAGATATCTGTTTCCCGGTCCATTCGATCTGGCTCACAGACCTGCTTCCGGGTTATGAGATCGTGTCGACAGACCGGCAGCAGTTAGTGGTCGGCGAAATGAACGGGAATCAAAAGACGATCTTTGGCATCCAGAGTGCGGAGTATACCGTTATCGACAACTCCTGGATCCGCGAGGTGGTGGATCAGGTATTCGGACAATACATTCTTCGGATCAAATACACTGCCACGGGCGAGTTTACCATCAGCATCGTTTTGCCGGAACAGCTGTCGGTCGGTGCGGAACAATTGAACCAGAACATCATCATCACCAACAGCTACAACGGCAAAACGCCTTTTAGCTTCCAGGGACAGTCCCTGACAACGATGCTGGATCAGGGGACATTGACAACCAAAAGCATGTACAGGTCTTTCTGCGAGAATGGGCTGATGGGTTGGGCCGACCTCTTCGATAAGTCTGCCTACTATCAGCAGTGGCTGAGCAAAAAGCCCGACAAAAAAGACGGCCGGTCGGATAAAGCGGTCAAAAAGGTTCATCACAGCCAGATAACGGCTGAGTTGTTTAAAAGCCTTTTTCGTGATACACTGCTCATGCAGAAGAGCTCAACGCAAGGGCTGACAGCCTCCATCTACGAGCAGATGCAGTCGAAAATTCTGGACAGGTCCGATGTAGATGTTTTTAAGAAACTGCCCATTCCCGTGCAATTGGCGAAGCAGGCCTACGAACGGCTGCGGTTGGAGGAGCGGGCGCTGGGTGCGCCCAAGTCGTACTGGTTGGTTTACAATGCGGTCAATCATGTGCTGTTCACAACCCGAAGCAGCCTGACATTGAACGACCGGTATAAACTGGATGAACGGGTTTTCCATCAGCTGGCTGCCAGTACATTTTCATAAACCTGAGTACATCACGTATCAACGAATGCTATGCAAGCCGCAGAACTTACATTCCAGTTAGAGAAAGTAATCAGCAATTGGTCCCATTCCGGTGTGGTGACCGACCCGCAATGGGTGGAAGTGCATCAGCCTGCTCAGCTGACCGCTTTTGCACTGTTTATTCAGGAAAATTTGTCCCAGGGGCCTGGCAAAGGCGTCAGGCAATCCGGGGAAATCGCAGTAAATGTGAACTCCGAGACAAAAAGGCGGTTTCTTTTGATTTTAAAGCGTGCTATCAGTGCGAAGGAAAGCGTCTCGCGCCAGGAGCGGCTTTTCCTGGTCCGGTTCTGGACAACCATCCAAAAGATCGTCGCATCGGGGAACCAGGGGCTCAGGGAGTAACAACCGGGCGTTCAAAGTCCAGGGAGACAGGCGTCAGACCGGTCACCCGAATGGATTTTAAGCAGCTAAAAATTTTTGTATTTAATTCATCAAGATATGTCACAAAATGATGTTCTTCTTTGCGAGGAAGATTTCAGGATCTTAAAACAGTTCGCAGCATTACTACCCAATGATCCTACCGGTAATCAGATGACATTGGCCGACGAACTCAGCAGGGCAACGGTTGTGAAAGATCAGGAGCTGCCCGTAGGCTGCATTCGTTTGAATTCACAGGTTAAGGTTTGTGAACTTGCCACAAATAAAATATTCGAATTTTCAATTGTAGTGCCGTCGCTGGCGGAGATCCGCTCAAACCGCATTTCGATCCTGACACCCATGGCGGCAGCCCTGATTGGTTTGCGCGAAGGCCAAACACTGGAATGGATGATGCCCGCAGGTTTAAGAAAGTTAAAAATACTCGCTGTATCAGCGCCCGCGGGTTAGTAGTAGTTTTCACACTCAAATACTAATTGGCACTATGATCGATAACTGTGAAATCAGGCATGGAAACGCCAAGAACGGATCCGAAAGAATGGCTGCCACGCTCCTATCCGCACTTGTGATAGTAGTCGGTTATGTCATCGTCTGCTATGCATTGACCATTATTTAAGCCCCATTACACGATGAAGCTGCCGGCAATAGTAACCCTTTCCATAGTTGTCATCCTCACATGGTCTTGCGGTGGCGACGGCCCAAAACTGGGAGAACCGGTCGCTGGCACGCGGGAGTCGCTCTCAGACTTTCCGCATTGGTGGGGTTATTATTCCAAAAACATTAAGTTCTACAAGCATTTCACGCCCTTCGATACCGATGACCGCGTAATTCCGCTCGACACTTTTATGCGCAGATACAGCACGGGCGAGTATGCGGTTTGGAAATACACCAGTGGAGATACTGCCATTCAGTATCAGCTCAAAAAGCTGGACGTGAACGCAGAAGAAAACATTCGCAACCAGCTTCGTGCTACGGCTTACAGCGATTTCGGAGATTTTCTCAAAATGGGAAAACCCCTTACCGGCTTCGGATACCAAACGATCGAGGGACAGGTTGTCGACTCGGCCACTACCCACGATAAGTTTGTGGTTATGAAATTCTGGTTTATCGGATGCCTCCCCTGCATTGCTGAAATGCCCGAGCTGAATGCGATCGTGGCGAGTAACCGCATGCGAAAAGATGTGGTATTTCTAAGTATCGCAATGGATTCACGGAGCGCCTTGCAGAAATTCCTGAAGAGCCGGAAATTCGATTATGCTGTTGTCGGCGACAAGAAGAGTTACCTGAACGACACCCTGAACATCAACGGTTATCCCACGCATATGCTGATCGATAAACGGGGGCGTGTCGCAGGCGTATGCAGCAATGTGAAGGACCTGAAAGAAATGCTGGCCGCCCATGCTATCGCGCATTAACACGGGGCGGGGCGGTTGGGGTATTAAACCGCTGCAAAGAAGTTGTGCTGAAATAGATTTATGCCCAGCTTTCCTTTGCATTTCGGGCAGTTTTTGATAGATTGACTGTATTGATTCAACAAAGCCTCGCTATGTCATACCAAAACGAAAAAACCTACAAGTCCCGGATAGGTCCTGAACTATCCATTTTTGTGTCTGCAATCCTGGTTTTTGCCGGCACCGCCATGATCCTGAAAGGTAATTGGATAGGCCTTGGCATTGTCTTGCTGGCCGCAATGTTTATTTTACATCTGTTTCTGACAACTTATTACCAAATTACGGGCGCTCAGATCAGGATAAAATCAGGTTTTATCGTTTCAAAAACAATACCGATTGCCTCCATTACAAAAATAGCGGAAACAAGAAACCCGATCAGTTCACCCGCGCTGTCATTTGACCGAATCGAGTTGAAGTATAACCGATACGACAGTATCATCATCTCGCCAAAAAACAAAATGGCATTTGTTGCCGATCTGCTCCGGGTTTCGCCCGATATCGAGGTTCAAATGCGGAATGCCTGATGCCCGTTGCCCTCTGAAAACAGGACGAACCGGCCACTGAAATTATAAGCCTGTCGCCAGGGCGACAGGCGGTTTTCGCCTTATTGCACTTAGCATTGTCCGATCGTTTGCATTAGTCTTTCGACAAAGTACTGCGTTTCACGAGGCGTGAGTCAATATTTCGCCCGGTGCCGAAACAATATAATCAGGTTCCAACGGTGCCACCATCTGCAAGCTGTCATACCCCCAATCCACCCAGGCAATCTTTACTCCTGCCTTTTTACAAGCTTCAATGTCACGTGTTTCGTCGCCGACGTACAGTATATTTTCGGCGCTAAGGTCATAACGCTTTAAAAATTGTCTGATCAGTTTCTCTTTCCCGAAAAGGTTTCTGCTGCAATGGATCTTCCGAATGCTGTCAATTCTGTTGAGCGACAGAAATGCTGTAATGTTGCTCTCCGAGTTGGAAGAAATAATGGCGGTCTCAATGCCCCTGCTACGGAGTGCATCCAGTAGCTCCCGGATCCCTTCGTAGAGTTTTATATGATGTAACTGCTTTTTGTAAAGGCTCAAAAACTCGGCCGCTAAAAACGGAATATAGTACATCGGCACGCCCAAATGCCGGCAACGATCGCTGATTGTCAGCGTCCGGAGATGTTGGAGGTCACCAGCGCCGATGGGTGTGTAACCACGTTTCCGGGCAAGCTCATTGTAAGCCGAAAGAAACACCGCACGGGAATCTGCCAGGGTTCCGTCGAAATCGAAAATGACGTATCGTATCATACCCGTAAAGTTTGCAAAATATTGCCCATTAAAAATGATTGCAAACTATGTTTGCGTATGGTTCAGCTCATTGCTGTTTTCCGCGGAATTTCTTTCCGGATCTTCGCGAAACCTGTGCCGCTGCCTCAATCGAATGGCCAATTACCTTGGCCTCCCGCAGTTTCAGGGCTAGATTTGCCAAAAAGACAATCAGACAATGCAATCTACATTTGAGCCGGGGGCCATTACGCTGCGAACCGCACAAATCCACGATCTGGAAACGCTGCAATCACTTTACCAGCAAACCATCGAAGACTCCTGCCAAAGCGACTACGACGAGCGGCAACGGAAGGCCTGGCGGCAGGGTGTTGAAAACAAGCAGCGGTGGATCAGCGCCCTGGAAAACCAATATTTCCTGATTGCTGAAATGAACGGCCAGCTCGCTGGTTTCGGTTCATTGCGCGACGACAACTACGTCGATTTGATGTATACCGGAAAAGATTTTCAGCGAATGGGCGTCGCCCGGCGCATTTATGAGCACCTCGAATCCAAGGCCTTAGCATCCGGCACTTTGGTCATCTCGGCCGATGTAAGCAAAACTGCCCGCAGATTTTTTGAAAAGCAAGGCTTTATACTCGTCAGCGAGAACCTGAATGTGATCGGCGGTGTGGATATCGTCAATTACAGCATGCAGAAGATACTACATTAAAAAACACCCAATCCCTCCCGCCCTTTCCCTGACGGCGGATAAAGCGGGGCGAAGAAATTCTGTTATCTTTAAAAAATGCAGCACCAGGAAATCCAGGCTCCCGAAGAATTACGCGATACGATCCAGGGTTTCTGGTACACCGCCATTGACTTCACCGAGTCCCAATCAGGTTTCGAGATACTTCCTGATGGCTACGCGGAAATTGTCTTCTATTTTGGAAGCACATGCAGCATTTCAATTCATGGGAGCTTGCAAATACTACCCTCCCCGTTTTTAGTGGGACTGCTGGGTCAGCCTGTGCTTTTGCACGCTTCCGACCGCCTCGAAGTGATCGGGATCAGGTGCTTCGCCTGGACTGTTTTCGATTTACTCGGGCTGCCTTCCGACAAGGATGGCGTACGCGTTTTTGAACATCCGATCGCCGGGCTGCATGCCAGCCTCGAACAACTCATTCGGGCCGGTAACGTCCATGAAGCATTGCGCTTCGTTATGGATTACTTCCTGAATGCAAGGTCTCGCATGGCTACCAAAAAGATACTATCCAAAGCAGGCACCGCCATGGCTGCTGCCAACGGCACCCTGCCGGTAAAACAAGTAGCGGACGCGGCCCACACCACCGTCCGGACGTTGGAGCGGAATTTCAAGCTGGCTTCCGGTCATACGGTCAAAGACGTCTCCGGCCTGATTCGTTTCGAGCGGGCGAGGGACGCGCTTTGGTCAAATCCCGGCGCGCACCTTGCCGCGCTGGCCCACGAACTCGGCTACGCGGACCAGGCGCATCTGACCAGGGAATTCAAACGATACAGCGGCATTTCTCCTGCGGCATTTGCACGAAAGGTCAGGAAAGGAAAACAAACCCTGGGTGACGATTTTGTCGCATTTATTCAAGCCTGAGCGAGACAGGTTCCGGATTTTTGTATGTTGGTTCAATCAAGGGCCGGCTTATCAAATCATACGGAAATGGACTCATCCAAAGACAAAAGAATACTAATATCAGGAGCAAGTTTTGCCGGCCTTTCTACCGCTTACTGGATGAAAGAATTAGGCTACAAAGTCACCATCGTCGAAATTGGAAGCGGACTGAAAATGGGTGGAACGCCCGTCGACATACGCGGGGACACCATCGACATTGTAAAACGGATGGGAATTTTCGACCAGATCAGATCGCACAGATTGAATCTTGAAACGTGGGAATTCAAAGATGCCAACGACGTCACAGAAGGTGTTATGTCGCTGAGAAAAGACGGCGAACAGCTTCCCGAGAATGAATTCGAGATTGAAAGAAATACATTACTGGGTATTTTGTTTGACACCGTGAAAGACGACTGTGAATTTATTTTCAACAACAGCATCACGGCCGTGAGCGAAACGGCAAACGACATTCAGGTTACTTTTCGGGACGGCACCCGGCGTGCATTTGACCTCATAGTGGGTTGCGATGGTATCCACTCCATTGTGAGGAAGCTCTGGTTCGGCCATGAGGAAAAATACACGCATTTTCTTGGGCAATACTTTTCGATAACCATTGTCAACAAGCTATTAATCAAGCCCAATACCGCGCAAATGTATAATGTTCCCAACAAAGCGGTGATGCTCAATGCATATAACAATAAAACGGATATCATCCTTTGTTTCCGGTCAGACGAAGAAATTGAATATGACTACCGGAACGAGGAGCAGCAGAGAGCCATTATCCTGACGCGATTTGCCGGTGAAAGCTGGCGAACGGCAGAATTGCTGGAAGAAGTAAAAAACTCCCGAACGTTTTACTTCGATAAGCTCTGTCAGATCAAAATGCGTTCGTGGACCAAAGGGCGGGTGGCCCTGGTGGGCGATGCGGGATACTGTGCGTCGCCCGCTGCCGGAATGGGCGGATCACTCGCTATACAGGGCGCTGCTGCATTAGCCGACGCTTTTCAAAGACACGCAGGGAATTTTGAACTAGCGTTCCAGAATTACAACCAGGATTTCCGTCCATTCATTGAGGAAGTTCAGGCAGAAGCCGTGCGGGTTGGACTGGAATCGCTCGTTCCGGAAACCGAAGAGGCGATCCGCCAAAGGAACACGCAGGCCCAGTCTTTCTGACGCATTCAGGTAACGTCCGGATTTTCTAACTGAGGTAATACACCGGCCGGATTTCAGCGAGTCGTTGCGGATTGACGCGGCCGGCACTAAATTATGCCCTACCTTTGTTATTGTAACGAACGATACAAAACAACCATGGCCAGGCCAAAAAAATTCGATGAAACTGCTGCGCTGCAAAAGGCGCTCCATATTTTTTGGAAAAAAGGATATACCGGTACATCCATGTCCGACCTCACTAAAAGCATGGAAATTAATGCACCGAGCCTTTATGATACCTACGGAGACAAGCGTCAGTTATTTCTAACCGCATTGAAGTACTATGTTCGCTCTCAACACGAATGGATGCACCACGC
Source organism: uncultured Dyadobacter sp. (assembly GCA_965649915.1). Taxonomy (GTDB): domain Bacteria; phylum Bacteroidota; class Bacteroidia; order Cytophagales; family Spirosomataceae; genus Dyadobacter. The sequence goes on along the minus strand of CBFGMV010000002.1, from coordinate 38,863 downwards.
GCTGGACGAGGACAAGCCGGTTAAGGAAATTGTGAAAATGCTCCTCACATCGTTGCTGGACGAGACGCTGACAGATCCTGAACGCCGCGGTTGTTTCATCGTCAACACCGTAACCGAATTGGCCAACCAGGACCAACAGGTTTTCGAAGTAGCATCTGAAAACGAAAACCTGGTACGGGGTATGCTGGGAGAGCTGATCAGAAAAGGCCAGGCCAACGGGGAAATATCGGCCGAAAAAGACCCGGGTATTCTGGCTACCTACTTGTTTATCAACTTCATGGGAATTCGTGTCATAGCCGCTACCAACAGTAACAGAAAGCACCTCGAAAGTGCTTTGGAGGTCGTGGTGTCTGCCCTTTAAAATTTATTTTATGTTTTGTAGTGATCGTTATAAAATTATTACGTAGTTTTGTATCGATCATTACAAAACAATTTAATCTTTCAGACGATGTCCAGATTAGCACATAAAACAGCAGTAGTTACAGGTGGTAACAGCGGAATTGGATTAGCAGCCGTGCAGGCTTTTGTTAACGAAGGCGCCCGGGTGGTTTTCACAGGCAGAAGTGCCAGAGCCAATCAGGAAGCTGAGCAACAACTTGGCACACAAGCACACAGCATTATATCAGATGCTGGCAAGCTCGAAGATATCCAGGCCCTGAAATCGCAGGTCGAAGCGATTACCCCCAAAATCGACATTCTTTTCATCAATGCCGGCATTGCACAATTTCAACCTGTGGACCAGGTAACCGAAAAATTTTACGACCAGCTATTCGACGTCAATTTCAAAGGGGCCTATTTCACGATCCAGGCTTTACTGCCGTTGATGAACGACGGCGGGTCCATCATTCTGAACACATCCATTAATGCGCATGTCGGAATGCCCGGTGCGAGTATCTATGCTGCTTCAAAGGCCGCATTGCTTTCGCTGGCCAAAAACATTTCAGCTGAACTGGTTTCCCGTAAAATACGTGTCAACGCCATCAGCCCCGGACCTGTGGCTACGCCGCTCCACACGGCCGAAAAGTTTGGCATCAGTGACGACCAGTTGAAGCAAATGGGAGAAGGGATTGTCTCTCAGATTCCGGCAGGCCGCTTCGGCACGCCGGAAGAAATCGCAAACGCCGTCGTTTACTTTGCTTCCGACGAGTCGCGGTTCCTGCTGGGTACCGAACTGATCATTGACGGAGGAATGGCGACGTTGTAAGAATGGCCATTGCAGCGGCTCAGTAACGATAAAAGCAGAAGAGAGGAAGGATTGCTCCTTCCTCTCTTCTGCTTGAAATGCAGGTGTGAAATGCTAACAGGTTGACGCAGGGTGGTTACACTTTTGTACCTTCAATTTTGGCAATCGGAAAGGTGTACAGCCTAATCTTTTATGGAGGCAGTGCTGTCAAAGCCCGGGCAATTTACTTTCCTGATTGTTACCCGGCATGCTTTTATAAGCGACGTCCGGTGAAAACAGCCTCATGCATACAGTCGCATGGCGCTAACAATACCACCTTAATCTTCAAGCAAGCAAACGATGGGAAAGAACAAACTATTGAGAATGGACAATGTCGGCATCGTCGTGGAATCCCTGGATGATGCCATTTCCTTTTTCACAGAACTTGGAATGAATCTCGAAGGGCGAGGCATCATTGAGGGCGAATGGTCCGGCCGCGTTACCGGCCTGTCGTCCCAGCATGTGGAGATCGCCATGATGGTTACCCCGGATGGTCACAGCCGGCTCGAACTATCACGATTCCTCACACCACCCGTCGAATCGGATCACCGAAACGCCCCCGTAAATTCCCTGGGGTATCTGCGCGCCATGTTCACTGTGGAGGACATTGATGACACAGTGGCCCGGCTTTCCAGGCTTGGCGCTCAGTTGGTTGGCGAGGTGGTCCGGTATCAGGACTCGTACCGCCTCTGCTATATCCGGGGAACCGAAGGGATTCTGATCGGACTGGCAGAAGAACTTGGGAAAAAATAGCAAGTATACTCGCTTGGCAAGACGGCCAGGGAAGCAATGGGCCGCTGTTAAACCTGCCGTAAAGCGACTCCAAGCTCAACGGGTTTCGGCGGCTGCACGGCGTCCAGACCGAACTGGCGGCTGACGCCTTCGTGACGAAATAATAGGTATCCCAGTACGACCGGGCGCAAGTCCATACACGCACATCAAAAAAGATGGCATTTTCCGTCAGTTTGGTAACCAGAATATCGTGCTGCTTATCTTTCAAAGCGGAAGGACATGTTTTCACTACTACGTCCAGCGATTCCCTGATCTTATCTATCCCATTTTGACTACCGGCGGCGAACACCATATCGACCCGGATTTCGCCTTTGCCGGAATTGTTGGTGATAGGGGAAGTTGAAAGTGAGCCGTTTGGGATGATAATGGTCTTATTGTCGGGCGTTACCAGAACCGTATTGAATATTTGTACACCCTCAACGGTTCCCGTGAATCCCTGGGCGGTGATCAGATCGCCCACCCGGTAGGGTTTAAAAATCAGGATCAGCACCCCTCCCGCAAAATTGGCCAGACTACCTTGGAGCGCCAGGCCTATGGCCAGGCCGGCTGCGCCCAGTACTGCGACGAAAGATGATGTCTCGATACCGACAATGCCGGCAACAGAAAGCAACAGCATGACATTCAGCAAGACCACCAGCAGCGAGTTCAGAAAAGGCTGAACGTCCTTATCCACTTTGCGTTTTTCCATGAAGCTGCTTAGCAGCGTACCAACCTTGCCGATAACGATCCTGCCGATCATAAATGCCACGATTGCCAACGCAAGTTTGCCACCATATGCGGCTGCCAAAGTCCATACCTGAGCCTTTAAAATTTCGTAATCCATGTTTAGAGAGCGTTAAAAAGTGAACGGGTGCCCTGTTGAGGGCATTTTATGCGCTGCCATTATATGGCGCGGATCGACGGCGGTGTGCCTTGCCGGAGCGGCGTTCCGCTATATCCAGCCTGCCTTTTTCCGCCATTCGTTAAATGTTGGGTCTGTGTGCAGATCCTGCCTTGCAGTGCCATTGTCAAACCTGCCGCCGGTAATGATCTTGTCTGTCGAGACAGGTGGTAGCTGCATGGCATCCCTGAGATCATGGAGGTTATTGGCATCTTCCACCGGATAAAGACATTCGCCATCATATTGCGTACCGTAGCGCTGGGGATGTCCGTTAAAATAGCAGATCCGGTCATGGAGTTGAGCCAGGTTTGCCGGGTTAATGTCGGAAGCAACGAGTTGCATTAATGTGTAGCATCCTTTCATGAAAGCAGGTTCTCCAATAGCATGCTGCACGATCAGCCAAGCCGCTTCACTGGCTTGCTCACCTACTTTTGAATGGGTAGGCCAGCCGATTTCCGCGATGATTTCACGAAGCTGGTTCGCATTTTGCCGATGAACGGCCTCCATTACCGGATTATAACCGGGCGCTAGCTTATTCGCAGCCCGCAATTTTTCGCAAACGTCCAGATCGCGCGCTGCCATTTGAATCAGCTGATGGGCTAACTGCTCCCTTCTCATGCTGTTGGCTAGATAAATATCCATGGATGTCGGGGATTTACGTTCGATCAAACCACCGGAGGCACTTTTGCTGCCAGGTTATTGCAGGCAAGTCCCAGTGATTTCACATGTGCGATAAATGATAACAAATCCAAGTTTGGTAGTTGTTTAGATTAAAAATCTGATTGAAAAGTTTGACGTTTGGCAAACACACCACTTCATCCGGTGCTTTGTTTGCCAAACGTCTGGTTTGCTATCTTGAAACCATTACTTTGAAGGACCTGACTTTCCCGTCCGTGTCTTTCACTGTAACTGTGTACAGACCGGCGGGTAAGTGGCTGACATCAATGCCTTGCGCCGTGATGCGTCCCGATTTGAGCATGCGCTCTCCCCTGGAATTGACCACGGATAGTTCCTTTACTTTTTCCGGGTTAAGGCCTTTCACATAAAGCACATCGGATACCGGGTTCGGGAAGACCGTCACGGGTTGGATGGCTCCGTAAAAAACATGCTGAATACGGCTGTACGTGAATGTCAGGTCCGAATCGATCATGCGCAGGCGGTAGAAGTTATCGCCGCTGAACGGGGATGGATCGGTGAAGACATATTTCTTTACAGAACTGCTCTCTCCATGTGAGCGCACAGTACCGATCTTGGTCCAGGCCTTTCCATTGGTGCTCCGCTCAATCTCGAAGCGGTCGCTATTGGTTTCGGTGGCTGTGGACCAGTTGAGCAATGCACTGTGGTCTGCCCCTTTTGCCTCAAAGCTGATCAGGGTCACCGGCAGCGAGTAAAAAATACCGGCATCGATATGCATATTGAACTCATTGTCAGCCAGGCTGATCACCGCGGTTTTACCGCTCGCGTCCGCGTCGCTGTTAGCCGGATCATTTAAGGTGCCGTTGACAGGAGAAAATACATAAGCCGACGGAATACCACTGAAACCAACCACATAAGACCCCGCCGTCAGGTTAGGAAAACCATAGTAACCGGTGGCGTCGGTAGTAGTGGTAGCCAGCACGGTGGTGCCGTCAGCCGCGAACAGGGTTACAGTGATTCCGCTCACTCCGGTTTCTACTCCATCCTGGATGCCGTTCTGGTTGGTATCCTTCCACCCGTAATCACCCAACCCGGATTTGGCCAGCGGCTGGCTGCAATTGATACTGTTCAAATTGACGGTCACGATCTTGGTAATGCAATCTCCCAGCGTAATCGTACATTGGTAGGCACCATTATTGGCTGCGGTATAGGAGCCGAAAATGATGTCCTTCGAGGTGGCGATTACCGGGCCACCGTTGAATGTCCAGGAGTAGGCCGCATTGGTAATTTCTTCCACGCTTAAAGTATAAGGCTGGCCAAGGCATGGTTGGGCGGAACTCGTTACATAAACCGCTACCAATGGCTTGATAGAAACCTGGGTTACCGAGGTCTTACCGCATTGGTCGGTGATCCGGACGTCGTAATCCGTATCTGCCGACAGTCCTTCGGCGGTATAATTGTTAGGCACAGCGCTGCCGATCACCGTGTAAGTCGTTTCGGTCACTTTCTTCATTTCCAGCAAAAACGGACCGAAACCTGAGAATTCGAAAACGGCAATGCCTGTGGCCGAGCTGGTCGTACAATTGATACCGAGCTTTTTGACCACCACGGGAACCGAACCGTCTGGCTGGATGACCAGGCTTTTGGTTGCTTCCATATCAGGCTCGCCACAAGACGCCATGTCCGCGATGGCTTTCAAAGTATAGGTTCCGGCCGCAAGGTTGGTAAAGATTCCTGATGCGTTGGAAGCAATGACTGTCGAACCTTGGAGCAGCTGAAAACTCACTTGCCGCTTCCCATTGTAATCCAAATCGGCTGTGATCGTTCCGGCGCCACCGCAAAGCTGGGTGGTGCTTCCGTCGAGGGCAAATACCAACCCCTCGGGACTTGACGGGACTGTAAACAGTGCTTCGCTCGGCGGGCAGGAAGTATTAAGCGGCGTAAAGACAACCTTATAGTTGCCTGCCGGGATATTGTCAAAAGTTATCCCCCCATTACTTGGGCTATACCAGACTGCATTCGCAACAAACGCATTGGTCACTGCATTGACTAACTTGATGCCTGAGTAATCCTGATTAGGGATATAACCGTTCACCATCACAAAGACTCTCACCATCCCGGCGGCATTTACGCAGTCGGTGTTCGTTGTATACCAGGTGACCTGAGGTGCGACGCCAGGTGTTGGCGTGTAGATTGTCTTAGTGATCGTGCGTCTGCAAGCATCCGTTACCACGTAGGTATAGTGGTGTGCAGCTGCTACCGATGCAACACTTCCGGACGTACTGAAAACGAATGAGATGTTAGTACCGGGAACCGCATTGTTGCTGGCATCATATCCCTCAACGGTAACATTGTAAGGCCAGGTGCCATTTTGAATATCCAGGGCAAGATTGACATTGTCTGTTGCAGAACATCCGACATGGACAAAGCCGTAAGATACCAGGTTAGGTTTTGTGATTGGGACGCATTCAATACTCTGCTCCCCGCAGATTGAGGTGGTCCTGACCAAGACTGCATCCACGGAAGCAGGGAAACTGATGGTTTGCAGGTTACTCCCACTATTCACTGTGATACTCTGGTCGGCACCCGTTGCAGGCACTTCACAAGGTGCGCCGGCGGCCATGTACCACAGCTCCACGAGGTACCCGGAGCCGTTCGGGTCTATCTGGGTAGCATCCGCCACCCTTACCAGCTGATTCCCAGCAACCACAGTCTGCGCACACTGGAAATTGTAATATCCCCATTTCAGCTTCGCAGCCGGGTAAAGCGGCTGCACGTCCACGGACTGGGTCACAAAATTATTGCAAGCATCTTTCACACGTACCTGGTACACACCAAAAGCCGGCGCCGTGAACGAATTGGAACTGCTATAAGTAAAGTTGGCATCGGGCTCGGCCGCATCGCTGGATAAAAGGAAAGCGTATAAGAGCGGTGCTTTGCCGCCCGTAGCAGTTGCGGTGATGACAGCACCCGCGTTGGCGACGGCGCCTGTTCGGCCTCCGGGATCTCCTCCGGCGCCTCCACTGCTCCCGGCGCCGCCTGTCGCGCAGACGTTGGTAACGGCCGGCGTCAGGCCAAGAGGCGTATATTCGTCTGCGACCGTTGCGGTGACGTCCGCCGTGACGGTGCCGCAAGTGATCCTGATCGTATAACTGCCCGCTGGCAGGGCCGTAAAATTGTTAGCGCTTTGGGCCGTGGTCTGATATCCGCCGCCGGATGGCCCGGAAATGATCTGATAGGTTGCCGACGGCTCTGATTCGGCACTTGAATGGACGAGAATTTGACCCGATGACGGGCAGGTTGCGGCAGTGACTGCAGCCGCACCTGTCGTGATAGCGGAAGGGCATTGGGCATAGGAAGTGAAGCTGAGCAAAACCAGGCAAAATGCCAGAGCGGACTTACCCTGATTGACCAGCCGGCTGAAAGCTGTAAACCAGATGAAGTTGGCAGAATACCGGCCTCCGGCATCCGGATGGAGAAGATCAGGCCCTTTCGCTGCGGCGATGGGAAATAGAGAAAATTGAGCCATTGAAGTGTAAAGTAAAGGTTACAAAAATAAAGAAACTGGTAATGGTCGTTACAGGGCATTGATGCCCTGCTTCATGCGTGTACTGTATGATACAGGGCTCCCTGCTGCGTATGCGGAAGCAGCGCCGGGTCGATTACCCGGACGCTGCCCTCCATTAGTTTTTGATAATCATGCGGGATGTCTTGCTGCCATCCTGATAAACCAGGGTAACGATGTAAGGTCCTTTCTGCAAGCCCGACAAATCGATTTGAGACACCGGCCCTTCTTTGGAATATACCACAATACCCCCTTTGCTGTAAATGGTCACTTTGCTAAGCCGGGATAGATTCGCGTCGTCTATATGCAGTTTGTCTGCGACCGGGTTGGGATAAATTGCCAGCTTTGCGTGGCCGATTGAAAGTGAACGGATTTTACTATACGCATAGGTTTCATCGAGGTCAACCATTTTCAAGCGATAGTAGAGGGTCCCGAATGGGGCCTGGTGATCGGTATACTCGTAGGACATCCGCTTGTTGGAGGACTCCGCCGCTTCGACTTTTCCAATCGCTTCCCAGTTGCGCGCATCGGTGCTCCGCTCTATCTCAAAATGCGAGCTGTTTGTCTCGCTCGTCGTTGCCCAGCTCACCAGCACCGCTGACTCGTCACGAGCCACTTCGAAGCTAACCAGCGTGACCGGCATAGGGCTCTCCCATTTCAATTCATAGACGGCCGGCGTCGGATCGGCAGTACGGCTGAGATCCACATATGCATACTCAAATTGTGTAGTGGTAGCACCGAGCGTGGCAGTGGTGAATTTGACCTGCAATTTGGTCGGATCAAAATTCGGAATTGTGAGGCCCGGAACCACCAGCACATTGTTATAATATAGTTCTGAATTGGTCGGTACTGCGGTAATTGTAACAGTCTTAGTTGTGAGCACGCCTCCCGCCGGCATATCTTCCGGGTCCGAACCGGAAAGTATCGGCGGGTTCGAGCCTCCGTCGAGTGTGAGCGTCAGACCGACGTACGGTTGAAAGATCTGTGTAGATTTCGGATCGCTTTCCGGCAACTGCTGGATCCCGAAGTTGGCATTGTTTACATTTAAATTACTTAAAACAATGGTAAGTGTCCCGTTGGTGGCGCCATCGCCGCCGGTATTGTCGCAGCAATCCTCGCCAATTGCAGCCCAGCCATTGCTTCCATTGCCCTCGAACACCGATACTGCATTTGCCGCCGGATTAGTACCCAATACCGCCGTATAAGTCGCATTCGGCGGCACCTCGGTGAAACTATACGTTCCGTCCGAATGGACCGGCACCGTGCTTACGAGCGTCGCCCCGTTGTACAGGCTCACATAGAGCGGCGTCGCCGAAGCCTGTCCAATACCCGTACCGTTAACATTGCTGTCGGTCAGGCCATTGGCATCGTGGAAGACGTTTCCACAAATAGCGGCCAGTACCGTTGCCTGGGTGGAGCTGTTGGTACAGTTAGTGGTCCCGGTAAAGCGCACCGAAGCCGTATAAGTCCCCGGCACCACATTAGTAAAAGCAGGCGATGCTTGCCAGTTCGACCCATTAATGCTGTATTCGTACGCCCCGATCGGAGCGGTAACGGTGATCGAACCCTGCGTTCCCGCGCAATCGCTGTTTTGCAGTACCACGCTTGGTGTCGGTGGCGATAGTGAAAAACTAATGTCATCGATGGCCAGGTCGTTGCCGCCGCCGCCAATGCCATTATTGCTGATTACCAGGTCGATATCGGACGAAGAACCAGTAAAGTCGAAGCCGAATTTTTTCCAGATATCCGGAACACTTGTGCTGGTCAGCTCTCCTGTACTGTAGGTTCCGAGAACTTTCTGCGTGACGTGATCGTAAACAGTAAAGGTTACATTTGGATTTATCGCGGCAGGTGGGGTCAAATCAATAATCCAGGCAGAAAAACTGTAATTGGCACCTGCTATTACCCCGGTAAAGTGGCGGCGAAAGAATTCGCCTTTGTCGTAACCTGCATTCACTGCATACATGTAACCCTCATCCCCGTCACCCTCAGTATGGTCTTTGATACCTGCCGTAGCTGACCAGGTATTGAAATCAGGGTTTGCCCGGTTCACCAGCTTATAATATCCGTCTTCCCCCGGCGCATCGCCGTTAAGGTAATGATAGGTTGTTTGCCCGGTGGTCGGATTTCCATAGCTCCCTGCTGCTCCCGCCCCAAAAGTTTCCAGGTAGGCGTTCCCGCAGTCGGTGGTCATGTTGAACGCGTTGACCTGCCCTGTCTGAAAAACAACGTGGACCACTTCATCAGCCGCGACGACAACGGTGGCCGTCCCGGCAATTTGGTTTGAGCTGGAATTCGAAGTTGGGTCGTAGATGGAAATTTTTTGTAAATCCCAGCCACCCGGCTCGGTTTCTGTGATCGTATAAGTGCCTGGTACTACCGGAATCAATTGTGAATTGCCAGCCCCCGGTGAGGTTCTCACCCTTTCGTCGTCGATATAGGTCACTTCCCCGCCATCCAGGCCCCGTGAAAAGATGTTGTGAAACGGATAAGGTCCCGATGCGGGCGACCAGCCGCTGCCGTTGTTCCATCCACCGCTGTTCATTGTCAGCCAAAGTGCATTGCCCACGCCTCCCGTGAGCCCAGCGCCGTCGTAAGAACTTTTTTCCCGGACCCAGCCTGTACCGCCATCGTATTGATGGACATACCATCCGTTTGGGTTCACGTTGTTGAACGCGGTAACAAAAACTTCACCGACCTGGTTAATGCCCAGGTCCCGGTACGGAAAATTTGAAGATGTCACATTGCCCAGGCTTGAACTGACCAGCCCAGACGTAATTTTCTCCACCGACTGCGTGCTTCCATTATCGCTGGCTACATAAACGCTTCCGTTCACCGGGTCGACATCGACTTTATAGAGCTCACTGCCTGTAAAAGTCGCATAGGTGTTCCAAGCATTCCCCCCGCCGCTGTATTTGAACACATCTACGCCATTGTTGACCACATAGGGTGTCGTCGTCCAGCCGCTACCGATGTCCGCAGATGTGGACGGAAATTGCCCCGCCGCCGATATCTGGGTTGCTGATCCGGAACCCGTATAAGCGAAAACAGTCCCGGAGGTATTGATGAAAAAGCAGATACTCCCCGGGCCGCCATCCACGCGTCGCACGCCTGTGATGCCGGTGTTTACCCAGTTGGGCGTCAGCACATCGCGGTAATACAGTTCATGTCCGTAGCTGACTGCCCAGAGACGGCCGCTTTCCGATGAGCCTATATCTGACAGGACCGTTTGCGCCGGATCGTCGTTTAATGTAAAATCGGGTACGACTGTGCTGCCGCCGCTCACCGAAAATGTGAGTGGAAGGCTTCCGGATTCTGATAAAGTTTTGGAGTGTACGTAGATATACCCTGTCTGGGCCAAAGTGGAGGCGGCTATCGACCCTACCATCAGCAGGGGCAAAGTGATTCTTAAAATACCCTGGCAAAGCAAGGTACATCTTGTGGTATTCATCATTTCATAGATTGGTTATATTCTTACATGTATTCTTTGCGCCCGGAAGTTTTCCAGTTGTCCGACAGCATACTGTCCTGCCGGTCGAGGTGGGTTTTAAGGGAATCTTTCAGGTCTATTATTTTTGTAATGTTCAGCTTTTTAAAGATCCTGCCCTTTATCGCCCGGACCGTTGCAACTTTGATTTCCATTCTTTTGCCGATCAGCGTAACAGACTCTCCCGAGAGCAGCAGATTGGCCACATCGTACTCTCTGGGCGAAAGCCACATCCGGTCTTTCCCTGAACCTTTTTCGGTGGAATGGTAGTCTGGAAGGATCAGGCCCAATGCATCATGGCAGATGTAGATCCGCCCTTCGCAGGCCTTGGAAACACATTTGTAAAGCTCCTGCATGTCGGAGAGTTTGGTCAGATAACCCTTTGCGCCTGCTTTGAAACTCCTGACGATCTTGACGTAGTCCGGGGCTTCGTCAAAAATGATGACCTGAGAATTATGGCTTCTTTTTTTGATATCGACGATAGATTGGCAGATAGAATTGAACAACTCCGCAGTGTTTCCCACAATGATCACGTCCGGAATAGCACCTGCTTTATTTATCAGGTATTGCGATAAGTTATCGGCTTCGACTATCACTGTACCGCTAAAATGCTGGGTGACAAACTCTCGCAAGCCGGTCCTTATGATGGGATATTTGTCAACTATTGCAATAGATTTCATTTCCGGGAGTAGAGCGGGTTATAAAAATATTTTTCCGATGCGGGGACATCATCTGTTTTTATTATTGCAAAATTCCACCTTATTTACCAACCGGGAAATCACTCATAATGAGCATTTTTCTAATCAAATGCGGTAGTTGTCTACTACATTTATAGTAGATCGGCAACCAGAGAATTCACTTATCTTTGCCCAACTTTATTTCTTCTTATGAATAGCGTCAGTAACATTTCGGTTGCCCGAATCATGTTGGTCGATGACCATGTGTTGGTAGCAGAAGGTTTCCGGGAGCTTCTGAGGCGGATGCTTCCCGCCGATTGCGTCGTAGACGTGTTCGCATCTGTGGAAGCGGCGGCAACCGCATTAAAGACAACGAGCTACGGCATTCTGCTCACAGACCTGAGCATGCCCGGGCAGAACGTCCTGGGCTTCATCGCTACTTGCCGGAAATGCTACGATAAGATGGTGATCCTTGTCGTGAGTAGTTCGATGGATTCCAATGGCATCAAAGCATGTTTTGCGGCGGGAGCAAACGGTTATCTGAGCAAGGCAGTCAGCCCGGGTGAGATCAGGCTGGCGTTGGAATATACCCTTGCCGGGAAGAAATTTGTGAGCGCTGACCTGGCCGGCAAGTTGGCGGATAACCTTTTCTCGGCAGAAAATACGGTCCTGACAAACAAAGAACGGGAAGTCCTGGCACTGATAGGCAATGGCAAAAGGACCAAGGAAATTGCGGATTTACTGTTTGTCAGCCCGATTACCGTGATGACCCACAAGCGCAATATTATGCGAAAGCTTGACCTCCATTCGGTGAGCGAGCTTGTCAGATATGTGTTCAATAACAATATGTTCTAATTACTGTGAACAGGTCAGGAGTTTTAAGTAAAAATGCCTGCGGATCAGGCAGATTGCAGGTGAAGAGGCTGTCACACCGGTCCGTCAAATTCGTCTTGATCGCGCTTTTAGCCTGCCTGTATGTCGCTTCGCCAGGATGCTTCGCACAGGAAGTATGGCCCCCGGATTCGTCCTGGGAGTCGATCCGGGTCCAACACCAAACCAGGAAGATGCACGATACGTTATACCTGGCACACGCGCAGGCGCTCACGGAGTTATCTTTCAAGAACCCGGCGCTCAAAGAAAAACTCTCCGGATACAAGGCCATTGCGTGGAGCAGCCCGGCCTACCAAAAGTTCAGGGTCAGGTATTACGCGTTTCTGGCAAACCATGTCTCAGCCCTGCATCAGGGCGGTTACGCGATATACTACCTTCAAAAAATGGAGGAAGAGCTCAAAAAGATACCGCCATACTTTAATTCGCTCAATCAACCCAGGCAATTGCTGAGTATCTACGGCGACAAGGGTAACGCCAATATGAAAAAGAGCATAGCTATCATCGACAGCATTACACCGTTTCTGAGAGCACTACCTGCTGCGCTGATCAGGAAGGATGTCAGCATCAACACCTGCATCAATGCTTTCACGATCTTAAAACAGGCGGTGAACATTCATGTGCAAAACAAAGACACCAGTAAGGTGCTTGAATTCAGAAATATTGCCGAGGCCCTTTGGCTGCGCTTGAAAAACCGGCCTAATGCCGACAAAGGGAAGTTGACCCAATGCCAGCTATCGTTTTACCTGATCCAGGCCGAAGCTGTAAAGTTACTGGGTAAAGATCTGAAGCAGGCCGATTACCTGAATGCTGCATACGGTATTATTACTTCCAATGACAAGACTATTGCTCCATTGTTCAGGCTGCCATTCTACGGGACCGTTCTCGGCAGGCTGATCGACTACTACATTGAACACAAACAAACAGATAGCGCCGGGTATTTCCTTGGGCTGTATCAGGAAAGTCTCAGCAAGCCCAGTCAGGCAAAAAGCCTGGATGGAACAAAAATCCTGAGGTACACCGCGAAAGTGCAGGCGGCGACAGCCCATTACAAACCCGCCTATGAAAGCCTCCTGAAAGCTTACGCAACCAACGACTCGATCACCGCGATCCGGGTAGCCGACATTCATAATAACATGTATGCACATCTTATTGCCGAGCAAAGAAGTGAAGCGCTGCTAATCCAGCAAGCAAAAATTGCCCGCAGGAACAATCTCATTTTTGGCATCATAACGATCCTCGTTACAGCAGTTGCCGCTTTCTCGTGGTTGCTGAAAATCAATAAGGAAAAATCAGACCGGCAGCTTAGTAAGCTCAACGAGTCGACTCAAATCCAGATCGCACAGCTTGAATCGCACGCGAATGAAATCCAGAAAAGGTTCGGTATGGAACTGCACGACGATATCGCGGGCAAACTGGTGCACCTGGTCAATTATCTGCAGTCCCAGACCATTGAGGAAAACGATGACAAGGCAAAAGACAGACTGGTAAGGATTTCGGAAATGGCCCGTGACGCCTACGCATCCACCCGCTCCAAGAGCCATGAATGGTATTTGCGGGGCTCCGATAACGATAAAACGCTATTCTCCGAACGGGTCAGGCAGATCGTAGGTTTGGCTCTGGCCGATAACCATTACGAGAAACAGATCGAGATCGACGATCACTGCCTGGAAAAAATAACCGTCCAAACCCGCATCCAAATGCTCAGGATCATTCAGGAAGCAGTTACAAATATCCTTAAACACGCCAGGGGCCACTGTTTCAAATTGTTTATCTATGAAGATGAAGGGGCGGTCATATTGCAGATTGCCGACAACGGGCGGGGTTTCGACGTGCTGAGCAGTGAGCGTGGGAAAGGCCTGGGGCTTGCTTCCATGCGGCAGCGGGCCAGGGAAATCAACGGGTCGATCGAAATTTCTTCGTCGGCAAAAGGCACAGCGCTATTGCTCAGCATTCCGTCCGCATAAACTGTCATTCAGGCCAGCCTCAGTACAGGACATCACACATTTTAACTTACGTTTACACACCCTCGGTAGGTAATTACCAATTGATTCTACAATTTCCGGCATTGCGCCTACTGTATTTGCAGTACAAAAATCCCACAAGCGCTGTATTTTTTAATTGGCTCTGCGCCGATAGTTTTGCATCACTCCCTGATAAGGCGTCGGATGATCAACGACATGGCTGCCGGGGATCGGCTAGGGCCACATAACGCTACTGTTTTCACTTTACATGGTTTGACAGACACTATAGTCGTACTTCTAGTCAATTAACGTTGAGTGTTTAATCATGGTCCCGGCTTTGCCGGGTCAATGATTGTGTGGAAATTCCTTGTGGAGGCGAGGAATGTTCAGTCTGTCAGCCATGCCGACAGACTGATTTTTTCATACCAAGCGTGACTTTCTGGCTACATTACATGCTTTCCACAAAAACTCGGTTTGTCGAATTGGAAGCTAGGCGCCAAAATGTTTACTTTCGATAGCCGATAGCCTGAGCAACAATCTTTGCATCTCGTGTCGGACGGCCTTAAATCATGTTCTATCCACATTCAGGTACCTCCGATATGAGTCGAACCCGTATCATTCCAGTCCTAATTTCCCTCCTTTCCTTTCTTGCTGCCAAATCCGCCCCCGATTCCCTGAAAACCAATAGGATATCCGTGAAAATAAATGATGATATACAAAGCCTAAACAAGGAAGAGCTTGTTATTTTGCGAAATTGGGAAGGATATCTAAACTCCATTGATACAGTACAGTATCATTCACCGGAACTTTGGTGGGCATCGGAAAAGGAAAAATACTGGTTTCCCGATATTGAATTAATAGAGATTTCACGGAGAACAAAGCGATTTACCAAGTATTCGCCAGTCTTGTTGAGTTTACAAAAAAAAGATTCCATTTATATTCTTAAAACGGGGTTCATAAGTCCTGAAAAAAGCCTTCACTCCATTTTTAATGTAGTTGTGAGAAAAAACCCTCAGGAAGAGTTTGTATTTTCCAGGTACCAGGACTACCATACAAAGGACTGGACTTCCACGCAGGTAGGAAGCATTATGTTTTTTTATAAAGACAGAGCCAAATTCAATTACACAGAAGCTGAAAAGTCGGCCAGTTTCAGTGACAGCCTGGCTGGTTTACTTAATGTTAGGACCTTTCAATCCAAGTATTACGTTTTTCAAAACACGGAAGAGCGGTTACGAGGTCAGGGCTATGACTACACGTATCTGATGTACAATACGATTCAGGAATCTTCGGAAAATGATCCCAATAACAGAATAATAAATTCCGGCATCGGCGCCGAGTTTGACCCCCACGAAATTGTGCACACCTACCTGAATCAAGCCTATTGGAACTCACTCTCCAATTTTGTTGATGAAGGAATTGCAACATTTCTGGGCGGGAACATCGAGAGGTCTAAAAAGAAGGAATTAGCTAACCTAAAAAAGTATCTGAATGAACATCCGGACCTCGATTTAAATTATGTGGTTTCAATCAGAAAGCACTCGGAAGGTAAGACAAATATTATGTACGCGCTGTCGGCCTTCCTATGCGAAAAGGTTTACGAAAAGGAAGGTATGGATGGCCTCAAAAAATTATGCTTGGCCGGACCATCCGATGGCGATGCCTACCCGGTTATTGAGGAAATTTTGAATGTAAAGCAAACGGAATTGAATAATTACCTTCGAAGTGAAATTAAAAATTACGCGACTGATTAATTGAAGATTCAGAGATGATTGCCACCCTGAACCTTCAAAGATCAAGCTATGAAACTTCCGCTAAAACAGCTGGCTGGTCCCATTGTTTGCCAGGATAATGCGGATGACATCCGGTCCGAAATCCGATGCCCTGGCTTGTCCGAAGTTTTTGATTTGTGATAATTGCTTCAGCGAACCTGGCATCTTCTGCACGACCTGGGTCAGGACGCCATCGGACACGATTGTGTACGGATGGACATTTCGCTGTTCAGCGATACCAGCCCGCCATTCAAGCAATTTTTCGAAGAGTGCAGTGTCGGCCACGGCTTCCTTTTCGCGGCTTGCCCCTGGTTTGACCTCGCTCTTCTCCGATCGATAGTCGGTTATCGCCTTTGCAGCGGCCAACACCAGTTCGTCAGGATTCGTAATCCCTGATAACCTTAAAAAGATTTCCGCTTTCAGTCCCAGGCAGTGCTTAAGCCGTACCGCAGCCAGCTGAAAGTCCGGATCCAGGCCGCGCCGATCGCATTGGGAGAGCAGATCGGCTACTTCGCGCACCGCGTCGTTGAGCTTTGAAAAGAAATAGCCGGTTGCCTTTGTCAGCCTTTCAGATAATGCTCCCGAATGCAGCCCGGCGGACGCTTCCAGCAGTACCGAGAGCTCTTGCCTGCGAAAATTGGACGAAACCTTTATCAGATCGGCGTTGATCAGCTTCGACACGGCTTCGATCCTTTGCGCAACAAGTCCATTGAGCAAGTCGTTTTGACTGATAAATCCGACCGCCAGCTCCCAGCATTCTGTCAGAACCGTAAAATCGAAAAGGTCTATCACTGCCTCCTTTACACTTTCGTGCCGCAAGGCAGCCAGGCCCGAACTGTCGTGCGCATTAATGGACGCATTTTGCATGAAGGTTTTTACCGCGGGGGCCACCATCACGCTGGCAGCACTCACCGGTTGAAGCAGCACGAGGCCATCCAGCGAGCGGCACCGGCTCAGGGCCACATATACCTGCCCTGGCGCAAATGCGGTGCGCACATCAACCACCAGTTTGTCGAAGGTCAGGCCCTGACTTTTATGAATGGTAACGGCCCACGACAGTCTCAACGGCAGCTGGGAGAATGTCCCTGCACTGGATTCGCGGATCTTCCCCTCCGTTTCCGACAAAGCATATTTTACATTCTGCCAGATTTCCGGGATCACAATAAAGTCGGAGCCGTCATCGAAAAAGGTCACATGAACACGACCGTTCTCAATGCGGGACACGCGCGCCGCGCGCCCGTTGTAATACTGCTTCTTACCCGAGCTGTCGTTTTTAATGAACATCACGCGCGCTCCTTCTTTGAGTATGAGCTCTTTCTCGGCCGGGAAAGCTTCCGAAGGAAAGTCGGCGGAGATGGTCGCGACGAAAAGATGTTCGGGAGCCGGCAATGCGTCGAGCCTCTGCTGGTTGATCTCCTTTACCTTGTTGTTGTGAGTGGAAAGCGTCACGTAGTCGGACAGCTCAAAATCCGGCTGGGAAATGTACCGTGCGTTGAGCGCGGAAAGTGTGCTTTCCGTAACCTTGCCATCCCTGACGTTGTTGAGAATATCGATAAATACAGGGTCGCTCTGCCGGTAAACACGCGATAGCTCGAAGGTCAGAAAACCCGGGGAGCCCCAAACCAGGCTATCAAAGAAATACGGGCTTTTGTAAAAAGAACTCAGCAAATCCCAGTCATTGTTGGCGACGGGCGGCAACTGATAAGGATCGCCGATCATCAGCAGCTGAACGCCGCCGAAGGGCCTGGCCGACGCCCTCACCAGCCGGAGCAGGGCGTCGATATAATCCAGGGTATCCGCCCGCACCATACTGATCTCGTCGATGATCAGCAGCTGCATCCGCCGGAGCATTTTTTCTTTCTCGGGGTTCACAGACCGGATTGCCGGCTCAGGCCTGCTTTTCCCCCGCACGCCGGGCATCAACGGCCCCAGCGGGACCTGGAAAAATGAATGTATCGTTACGCCGCCCGCATTAATGGCGGCAACGGCCGTTGGCGCGACCACCACCATTTCTTTCGCGAGGTTCAGGCGGATGTGTTGCAAAAAGGTCGTTTTACCGGTCCCCGCCCTGCCAGTCAGAAAAATAGGCTTGTCGGTTTGCGTCAGGTAATCAAGGATAGTTTGATGATGAATGTCGAGTTGCATGCTTGCTTTTTACCGCAAATTAACCGGACAACAGTGAATGATCCTAGATCGCCCCCCATTCCGATTTTCGCGTCACTCACTCCGGAGCGTCTTCACCGGGTTCAATAAGGCGGTCCGCACTGCCTGGAAACTGACGGTAAGCAATGTGACCGTCAATGCGCCGGCAATGCAAGCGATAAAGATCCACCAGGAAATCTCGGTGCGGTAAGTGAATTTTTGCAGCCATTCGTTCATGCAATACCAGGAAATTGGAATGGAGATCAGTGAAGACACGGTCACGAGCACGACAAAGTCCTTCGAAAGCAATTGCCACAAATGCCCCACCGAAGCACCCAGCACTTTGCGGATACCGATTTCTTTTGTCCGCTGTTCTGCCATGAATGAGGCCAAGCCAAGTAAACCCAGGCAAGAAATAAGGATCGCCAGGCCGGAGAAGAAGCCGGCCAGCCTGCCTACCCTTTCCTCGGCCGCGAATTTTCCAGCAAATTCCTCATCTGCAAATTTATATTCGAACGGAGCCGACGGGATCAGCTTCTGAAATACCGACTCTACTTTCGGTAATGCGTCGCGCACGCTCATGCCGGGGTTGAGCCGGACATCGATCCAGTCGGTCCCGACGTGCGCTTTAATCATATACATCGTCGGATAGACGCGCTCATAGGGCGACTCCATCAGCATATCCTTCACCACGCCGAGAATCGTAAAATCCCTCGCGGGCTGATCCTGAAACTTCCAACTGATGTGCGCTCCAATGGGGTTTTGCATTTTGAGATACCGGGCCGCCGATTCGTTGATGACCATCCCCGACGAGTCGGAGGTGAATGCGCGGGAGAAATCACGCCCCTGCACGAACTCCCAACCCACTGTTTTGCCGTATTCGGTCGTAATGGCCAATGTTCCGAACTGGGCTTTCAAATTGGGGTCTTTCCCTTTCCAGTCGAAACCGATATTGCCGGATGCCAGTTCGGTAACCTTCCCCATCGATTCTGCCATTTCCATTACCGCACCCGTATTTTTGAGTTCCCTTCTCAGAACGTCGTACTTACCGTTAAAATCCTCCGATTTCTTGGCAATCATCAGCAGCCCTTCGCGTGTGTAACCCACGGGCCGGTCCTTCGCGAGCTGGATCTGGCGATACACTACAATGGTGCCGATCACCAGCGAAACCGACACCGTGAACTGCACGATCACCAGTGCCTTACGTGGCAATGCGGCAAACCGGCCCACCCGGAAAGTGCCTTTCAACACCTTTACCGGCTGAAACGACGACAGATACAAAGCGGGGTAACAACCTGCGAGAAATCCGGTCAGCGCCACAAAACACAGACTTCCCGTCCAGAAATAAATATCGCCCCACGGCATGACCATATCTTTGGCTGCCAGGCTGTTGAACCAGGAAAGCGAGGAAACCGCCAGTCCCAATGCAAGGCAGTAAGCCAGGATCACCACCAGGAACGACTCACTGAAAAACTGTGCGATCAACTGTCCGCGCTTCGATCCGACACTTTTACGCACACCTACCTCCCTCGCCCGTTTCGCGGACCTCGCGGTCGTCAGGTTCATGAAATTAATGCAGGCCAGGAAGAGCACAATAGCGCCGACAATGCCGAACTGCCACACCATGGTGAGATTGGCGGTGTCCGGTTTGCCGCGACGGTAGCTATGCAGGTGCCAGTCGCTCATAGGCAGAATGAAAACCTGCGGATTTTGCCTCGCCTGTTCTTTCAGTTCGCCCAGGTTTTTCAGCTCCGCATTACGAATGGCATCTGAAACGGTGGTGAAGTCCAGTCCCGGCTTGATTTTGACATATATTTTCAAAAAATGGTTTTCCCAATCGTCCATGGCCCGCTCGGAAATCCACGGGTTGTTGGCCACCCATAATGTAAAAGGGGAAAGGAATTTGAGGTCTTTGAACTGGCTGTTAGCCGGAAGATCCTTGAAAACACCGGTCACTTTGAGATCGTCCCTGTTACTGAGTTTAATGATTTTACCCGTCGGGTCGGTGTCCCCGAAAAACGCCCGGGCCGTAGATTCCGACAGCATGATACTATTTTGTCCCGCCAGCCCCTGCCGGGTACCGTAGCGCATTTTCAGGGATAACATTTCCGGTGCGCCCGGCTCCATAAACAGGCCGGTGCGGGAGAATTTTTTCCCATTGGCCGCGAGGATCTGATCGCTACCCCACGAAGTCATCACAATGTGGCTGAAATACTGGCTGTAATTGGTTTTCAGCTCGGTGCCCATCGGGTACTGCATGGTGTTATTTACTCCCTCCTCACCCTCGAAATTAATGCGTGTATTCACCTGTCCGATCGAGGCGTAGTGTTCATGGACCTTGTTGAATGAAAGTTCATCATAGATCCACAGCCCGATGAGCATTGCCACGGCCATGCCGGCCGCCAGGCCGCCTATATTGATTGCAGAATACCCTTTGCTGCGCACCAGATTACGCAAGCCGATTTTGAAGTAGTTTTTGATCATGGCCGGTGTTGGAAATAAAGGTGAGGGATAGAGGTCAGGTTTTCTTTTCAAAAATGCGGGACGGAGATAGGACGACAGTTCGAGCCAGTAACGGAGGCGCGCATTGGCCCTGCCGTGGGTCCGTACACGTCGGGTATATCGCTCGCAGAGGTCACCGGCGGCTTCCTCGCGCCAGTGCGGTGCGATCAGCCAAAGGAGCAGCCGTGTCAGGCGACGGGGCGGTTCTTCGCTTGGAGGAACGGGAGATGCTGGTTTCATGGCAGTCTCAATTTGAATGTTTATTTCCATTCGACCCGGATGTCGGGCAAAATGCGGCCCCACAGGCGGCTTCTCACCTCCCGAACCTGTTCCAGGATACGTCCGCCGAGCGCCGATACTTTAAACAGCCGTTTCCGGCGTCCGCCTCGCTCAGCCGTGGCCTCTCCCCAAACCGACAAAACATAACCTTTCCGTTCGAGCCGCTGAAGCGCCGCATGAACAGCACCGGAGGTAACCACATTACCGGTCTCTTCTTCGAGCTCATCGGCAATCGCGACGGTGTAGGCATGAGGCGTGAGCGCTGCCACGGTCAGCAACACCAGTTCTTCAAACTCCCCGAGATCACTTCGTCTCATAGCTGCGGATTTTCTGAGATACCATATAATCTATTTCAGTATAACAAATATTATACCATGACTGGCAAACGGCACCCATTGCATTGATTTGGCTTTTGAAACGGCTTTATGATACCAGCATCCGTTCGCAATCGGACATGATCCGTTCGTCGCCGGACATCCGGAACGGAGATATATTCCCAAGGCATATTCCTTTATATCAATGGTCTGACGGAATTTGCGTCACTGGTTTTCGCGCATATCAGCCAACGACCTGAACGGTCGGGAGCTCGAACTCAAAAATGGCCCCGGTTCCTTTTTCACTGAAAACCCTGATGGAGCTCTGATGCAGTTCGAGGATCTTTTTGACAATCGCAAGTCCTAAACCCATTCCTTTACCAGTCGATGTGTGGAGATCGGCCTGCTTGTAACGCTCGAAAATCTGCTCCTGATATTCTCTGGCAATGCCAATCCCGGTATCGCTGACCCTGGCCGTGACGCTCTCTCCGTCTTGTATCAGTTCAATCGAAATTTGTCCGCCATCGGGCGTGAATTTAAATGCATTGTCGAGCAGGTTCTGAAAAATCCTTTCAGTAAGGCTGATATCTGCGAAAACGGCTGGCAGTCCACCGGGAATGTTCAGTTTCAAATCGATGTTCCGCCCCCGGGCTTTCAACTGATAAGCACTAACAATGTCGGACACCAGCTCGCTGATCGGGAAAAACTCCTTCTGCGGCTCCACGATGTTCGCTTCGAGTTTGGAATACTGAAACAGCTGCTCAACCAGCGCCGACAGCTTTTTGGTGCCGTCGTGAATAATAGCGAGGTATCTGTCGGCTTCGGTGCGGGATAGCGAGTCGCCTTTGATCAGCATCGTTTCCGTGTAACCCTGCATGATCGAAAGCGGAGTCCGGAGATCATGGGAAACATTGGCTATCAGCTCCTGGCGAAAGCGGTCGGTGGCGGTGATCTTTTCGAAATTGTCCACGATCACATCGGCCATTTCGTTGAATGTGGCAGTGAGCACCCCGAGATTGCCTTTGACATAACCATTGATGCGCGCGCCATAGTCGCCATCCTGAAACTGTTTGAACACGCCTGCAATGCTGCAAATACTGTCGGTGATGAGAAAGAACGTCACGACACCTACTACAAATGCGCCCAATAGCGCTGCAAAGAATATGTAAAGTGCCAGCCGGAAATACAGGTCGCCATTGAGCGCGCCCAGGATCTCCTTCTGCTTCTCGCTCGCGAGCACCGCGTACACGTAACCGGCGATTTTACCATTTTCCAAGACAGGCGCGACAGAAAAAATACTTTCCTCGCCCGGCCGCTTCGGATTGTCGCCAAGCGGGCGGTTGCCGGCTTCTGATGTAAGCCACTCATTTACGGTGCCCATATCGACCTTCGTCATGTGTACCGTGGCCTCGGGCACTACATAGTCGGTGATATTACCCTGGGTATCGAGCAGGTATACTTCCACGCTCGGATTGGCCACCATCGTGGAATGGATAATGTCGTGGGTGACAGTGGTGTCGGGTCGTCCGTTTTTGATCGGCTGGGTAAACGTAGCCAGGTGACCGGCAATGTCGCCATAAAGCTGCTGATGTGCAGCCATGTAGTAGGATTTGGAAAAACGCGAGCCGATGAGCACGAAAACCAGGGCCAGTACCAGCAGCAAGCTCGCAAAAACGGCGCTGATTTTCCAGAAGAGCAGATTTCCGCGAATGGTTTTTACAGACATTTCAAAGATCCTCGTTAAACCGGTAGCCAATGCCCCAGGTGGTTAATACAAATGACGGGTTGGCGGCATCCGCCTCTATTTTTCCTCTCAACCGGTTGATATGTGTGTTGACCGTATGCTCATATCCCTCGAAATCATAACCCCAAACCAGGCTCAGCAGCTGTTTGCGGCTGTAACTTCTGCCCGGATTGGAAGCCAGCAGAACGATCAGTTCAAATTCCCGGGGCGAAAGCTCGATGCGCTCACCGCGCAGGACCACCTTTCGCTTGTCGACGTCGATTTCCAGTCCCGCAATGCTGATCTTTGCCGTTAGGGATGTGCTGTACCTGGCTTTTTCTTCGCTCCGCCGGAAAATCACGCGTACCCGTGCGATGAATTCCCGAACACTGAACGGCTTCGTCAGATAGTCGTCTGCACCGGTTTCCAGCCCCATTACCTTATCGATTTCCTCCGACCGCGCGGTGAGCATGAGAATGGGCGTCTGCCGGTCGGTCTGCCTGATCTTCCGGCACACTTCCATGCCGTTCAGCCCCGGCAGCATCACATCCAGGATCACCAGGTCGAACGCCGAATCCATAGCCCGGACCAGGCCGGTCTGTCCGTTTTTTTCGCTCGTCACCTTGCAGCCAAGATCGGCCAGATGGATCGTGAGCAATTCGGTGATATTGCTGTCATCCTCGATGATCAATACATTTTTTGTATCCATTACCCACTGATTTTCTGTAAAGTTTACAAATAAAACAGCACGGATAGTCGCTGTGATACTTTTGTTATAATTCCGTAACGGCTGTGGGATACCGTGTTTTTTGTTTTGCATCATCCAAACACGCAAAACACAAACACGGATGATCAAATCACTGCTCGGGCTTTCGCTGACAGCCCTAATTTTAAGTTCCTGCACCAGGGACCACGACCCGCAACCGACCGCTAAAAGCATTACCATAGAAAATGTGCTGGACAGCAAACCGCTGGTCGAATCAGGCACATTCAAAGGTACCGGGACGCCACCCGTAATCCTCCCGGGGCAGTCGGTTTCATTCTCGTTTTCGGCTGCAAAAAACCAGCGGCTAACCTTCGCTACCATGTATGGATGGAGCAACGACCTGTTCGTTGCCCCCGAGAACCCCGGAATCCGACTCTACGGCGACGACGGAACGCCTGTTACCGGCGATGTTTCGACGCAGGTCAAACTCTGGGACAACGGGACACGGGTAAACGCCGCACCGGGCATGGCGCTCTCCCACCCCGGCGCAGCGGAAGCGACACCCGCCAAGATCAAGGAAGTGAAAGGGACCGACGATTACGGACATGCATTTCTGCCCGCATCCCAACTGATGAACGTATCGCTCGTCTACGATGGCAATTCGATGTTTACGGTTACGATTAAAAACCAATCGGGCGGCACAGCCAACGAAACGCCATTCAGTCCGGGCGTGTGGGCGATTTCATACGTCGCTGGCGGAAACCTGCTCTCCCCCGAGCCGATCTACGCCGCTGGAAAACCCGCCACCGCCCCATTGACCCGCATCGCAGAGGCCGGCGACAATGCCGCCATGAGTACATTGCTGACTGATCAGACAGGCATTTTCACCCCGCTATCGCCTGTGCTCGTGGTCGTGTACAATGGTCCCGAAAATCCAATTTTCAAAACGGGCGAAAGCGATCGTGGTGAAGGGTTGAAAGACCTCGCCCAGAAAGGCAATGCCGACATACTGGCGGCCGCATTGAAAAATAAACCGGGTATTAAGTATGTATACGTATTGAAAGAACCTGCCAGCACCGTACTCCTGCCCAACATCGGTGGTAATGCAGGCGGCAAAGTATCTCAGCAGCTGATGCTCGCACCCGGCGACCGCATTGCGATCGCGACGATGTACGGCTTTTCAAACGACTGGTTTTTCGCGACCAGCGGTAACGGCATCGATGGGCTTGCTGCCGGTGACGTGTCGGCTTCCATCGCACTATACGATAACGGCACGGCCCTCGACCAGTTTCCAGGTGCGGGGATCACACAATTCAACCTGGCCGGAACACCGCTAGGCGAGAGCAAAGCAATAGCACCTGTACCTAATCCCAACAAATTCACTACGCTGCCGGCGATCGGCAACATGATCAAAGTGACATTACAGTAACCGGCAGCCTGGCGGTGCCCTTCCGCGAGGCATTCATTTTCAATATTAATCCAATGAAAAAACAGATCACGATCCTTGCATGCATGATCCTGTCGGTATGCGCCTGCCTGGCCCAAACGACTGAAATGCGCAAAAAGCAGTTCAACCTCGAAACATCCGGCCTGGCGATTCAAGGCTATGACCCGGTGGCCTATTTTACAATGCACAAGGCAATGGAAGGCAAAAAAGAGTTCCCGGCCAGCTACCATGGCGTCACCTACTACTTTTCTTCCAGGGCAAATCAGGAAGAATTTGCCCGGAACCCGATGCGCTACGAACCGCAATTTGGCGGCTGGTGCGCCTACGCGATGGGTAAGAAAGGCGAAAAAGTTGAAGTAGACCCTCAGACTTTCAAGGTCCTGGATGGGAAGCTCTATCTTTTTTACAATAAGTATTTCAACAACACCCTCAAAAGCTGGAACCAGGATGAGGCCCGTTTGAAAATGCAGGCCGATAAGAACTGGACCAAATTTGTACCATAATCTCCGACTCAAATGAACAGATTCATTTTTACAATGGCGATAACCTTCGCCGCATTGACCGCCCGTGCCCAGCAATCCGAAATATTTGCGCCGGATGGGAAGGCTATTAAAGGATACGACGTGGTGGCGTTTTTCAAGGAATCAAATCCGGTGAAAGGTGCCGACAGCCTTACGTTCAGGTACAAAGGTTCCGACTGGCTCTTTGCCAGCCGAGGTAATCTGGAAACATTTAAAGCAAACCCGGACAAATACGTGCCCCAATATGGCGGCTACTGCGCCTACGGCACTTCCGAGGGCCACAAAGCACCCACCGAAACCGACACGTGGACGATCGTGGAGGACAAGCTGTATTTCAACTACAACATGAAAGTGAAAAACAACTGGTCTAAAAAACGGGAAGAGTTGATTGAAAAGGCGGATATACAATGGCCATTGATCCGGGATAAGGCACAATGAAGACGAGAACCCGCAATACCTGGACATGGCTGCTGAGAGTGGTAGCCGCCGGGATCATGCTCCAAACGCTGTACTTCAAATTCACTGCTGCTCCCGAGTCCGTTTACATCTTCTCAAAGGTGGGTATGGAGCCATGGGGACGCATTCTGGTGGGTATTTTCGAACTGATCGCTTCCGTGCTGATCATCTTCCCCCGGACCACTGCTTATGGCGCATTGATCGGGATCGGCGTGATGACGGGGGCGGTGTTCATGCACATTTTCCGGCTGGGCATCGTGGTGCAGAACGATTCAGGTCAGCTGTTTATTTACGCATTACTGGTGCTGGGTAGCTGCCTGACCCTGGCCTATTGGCAACGTGAGAGCCTTTCGGGTATAACCACACGCGAAAGGTGAGTAATCAGACCATGTTCTTCGGGGCATGGTTTTTATAAATTGCCCCAAAACATCGACTATGAACAGACAGATAACCGAATCGGTAGCCGCCGTGCTTGAACAGCTCACCGATGTGCTTTCCATGCTGAAAGAGGCCCATTTTACAGCCCGTTTGCCGGTTTTGTCGGGCGCCTCGCTCGGAGAACACGTCAGGCATGTGATCGAATTTTTTCAGGAGCTGGAAACCGGCTATCACACGGGCATTGTCGATTATGATGCCCGCACCCGGGAAAGAGACCTTGAAACAAGACGCGAATATGCAATGCTGAAATTGCAGCAGATTGCGGCCGGTCTGCAACCGCACAACAAGACTTTGCAACTCGCCTACCAGGCCGGAACAGGGACGGCAGGCCGCACGATTACGACCAGCTACGAAAGAGAGCTGCTCTACAATCTCGAACATGCGGTACATCACATGGCGCTCTTCAGGATAGGAGTGCGATCGCTGACGGATATCAGCATACCGGATTATTTCGGAGTTGCCAGCTCGACCATCGAATACCGCCAGGCGCAATGTGCACAGTGACTTACATTCCTACCGGCAACGGCGTGCTTCTCGCCTCAAACCGCGACGAACGCACAGACCGCGCCCCGGCGACTCCTCCTGCGACTTACATGGCAGGCAACCAACGCCTGATCTACCCGAAAGATGCGCAGGCAGGCGGTACCTGGATCGCGCTTAAAGAAGAGCATTCCGCGGCGGTGCTGCTGAATGGTGCATTTGAAAACCACATCCGCAAACCGGGATACCGCCGGAGCCGGGGCTTGATCATGCTTGACATTATCGGAGCGCGGGAGCCTTCCACCTTTTTCCGGGACGTATCGCTCGACGGTATCGAGCCATTTACCCTCATTCTTTTAACCTACGGCATCCTGCGGCGCTGTACCTGGGACGGCGATCGAAAACATGTCCGCGATCTGGATCCGGGAAAGGCGCATATCTGGTCGTCGGCAACACTTTATGGACCCGACGACCAAAAGGAGCGCCAACTGATGCTAGAAAAATGGCTATCGGGCTGCCCGGAGCCAACCACCGAAACGCTGCTGGATTTCCACCTCGGCAAGAATTTGAAATATGAAACCAGCGGAAACCAAAAGCATTCCGGTATGCGTACAGTAAGCGTGACGTCGCTGGAACTGCCCATTAGCGGGCCGGCCAGCATTCGCTACCAGGATCTCACGCGGGAGAAGGCGCCTCAGGCATTTGAACAACCAGTTGGGGAAAGACATCATTTCAACAGCCTCTCCTGGAAAACCCGCCGGTTCTTCATTCGCCTGCTTCATTGGGAATACTGGCCTTTCGACTGCCTGTACCTGCCAATGGTGCCATTATGGCTCTGGCTGAGCCTGCGCGCCAGGTCGCTGCTTTTTTTTAGCGCGGCCAATCCCGGCATCGCGTATTCGGGGTTTATCCATGAGCGCAAAAGTGATATTTACCCGTTGCTGCCGCCTGGATCGTATCCGAAAACGGTGCTCTGCAAAGCGGGTATGAATGCCGGCACCTTGGGAACACTGTTCACGGAACACGGCCTTGATTTTCCGCTAATCGCCAAACCGGATATCGGGGAACGTGGTATGCAGGTAAAACTGCTCCGGACACGTCAAGAGCTCGAAACGTATCGCATTGCCAGTAAAGTGGATTTTCTTTTGCAAGAATA
This sequence comes from uncultured Dyadobacter sp., assembly GCA_965649915.1. Lineage (GTDB taxonomy): Bacteria > Bacteroidota > Bacteroidia > Cytophagales > Spirosomataceae > Dyadobacter. Next base: position 10,819 of record CBFGMV010000002.1, on the reverse strand, counting down.
CATGGCGTACGAAAACGAAGTCGGTATCTTCTATTACCGCTTTCCAGGCTCTGCCGGTGGACACATTTCCGGGATCGTGGGCAAAGAATTTCTGAGCGTGAAAGGCGACGGACAAAGCACGCTGCTATCGCTTTTAATGCGGGACGACCGGGCTGTCTTGCAGCTTTCGGCATTAGCCAGGGCCTATGGTAAGCAGTTGGAGCGCATACCCGCCGCCGACGAAAAAGTGAACCTGGTACCATACGGCAATCACAGCCGCGGCGCCAAGTTCATCGACCTGACGAGCCGCATCACGCCCGAACTGTCCCGGGTTATTGACCAGCTGTGCCGGCAAATTCCTGGGTTCTTTTTCGGCCGGATGGACATTCGTTTTAAAAGCTGGGACGATCTGGAAGCAGGTAAGAATTTTTCTATCATTGAATTAAACGGCACGGGCAGCGAACCCACCCATATTTATGACCCCGGGCATTCACTGCTTTTTGCCTGGAAAGAGATTTACCGGCATTGGAAAATTGTATATCAGATCAGCATGAGCAATGTGCATGCCGGTACCCAGCGGCTGATGACATGGCAGGAAGGACGCCAGATGAGACACGACCACAAAAGGCATCTCAACTTGATAAAGCGGGAATGAGATATCCGAAAAACCCATTACTATCCCTGCTGATCATCAGCTTTTTGGGTTCATTGCCGCCCGGAATCATTAATCTTCGCACAGGTACCTATCTGCTCGACAACCGTCTGACGGAAGCCGCTGCATACTCATCCGGAGCCGTTCTCAGCGAAATGTTCCTGGTCACGACATTAATTATGGTCAAAGACCTCCTCAAACCGGAACGGTACCGGAATAGTAACCTATGGATCGCAGGTGCAATCCTGATGGTTTGCATTACAGTGATATCGGTGCTGGACACCAGCTACCAGTTACCCAACCGACCGGGCTATTCGTCCATTGCGGTTCCGGCAGTTTCAGGGTTTGTCATGAACCTTTTCAATCCGTTTCAGCTGCCTTTTTGGGTTGCCTGGATTCTGGTTCTGAATCCGTCCGGGACCCAACGGCCTCCGCGAATTATAACGGCGCTTTTACAAGGGGCAACCGCAGCACTGGGAACACTGCTGGCGCTTGGCTTATACGGCTACACCGCTCACTTGGTGCCCGATATCTCACAGGAAAATAGGCAGACGCTGAGAACATTATCTGCATTCTTGCTCGTTGTTATGGCTATTCGGCCGCTGTATAAGCTGATGCCGGCGTGGCAAAGAAAAATAACACCCAAAGGCTGAATTACCGTTTTTCGTTACCCTTATCCCCGCGCCCGGCAATTTTCGGAGATTGGCAGCTAAGCGTTACATTTGCCCGCTCTCTAAAAAAATTCAAGCCGCATGTAATGTTCTTTTAAAATAGCCACTAATTAGCACAAAGAACAGAAAATGAGGAAGCTTGCAAAGAATTACCCAAAGTCGGTCCGATGGACAATGACCGGAAAAATTTCAGGTTAGCGCCAAAACAAATCAGGTGAGTACAGATTTTTACCAGCTATCGGTCCTGCCTTTTGCCGGCATCATCATCAAGATCTGCCGGGCATATACCGATTCGCAGGAGGATTTTGAGGACTATTACCAGGAGGTTTGCCTGCAAATCTGGCGGACAAGGGACAATTTTCACGAGCAATGCAAATGGTCGACTTGGGTTTACCGTATTTCGCTCAATGTGTGCCTGACGCTGCTCAAAAAAAGAAACAGCCACGGCAGGGCGTATTTCACATCGGACGTTCTGCCGGATGTAGCCTCCACCGAAAACAACGCCTTTGAAGACGAGGCCCTGAACCAACTGTACGCAGCTATCCGATGTTTGTCAGAAGTTGACAGGGCTGTGATCCTGCTCCACCTGGACGAAAAGTCGCATCAGGAAATTGCAGAGATACTTGACACCAATGCCAATAATATCGGCGTACGCGTGAACCGAATTAAAGAGCGTTTAAAGAAAATACTGGATGAAAAATTCAATTGAGGCTATCTGGAAGGAAGGTTTTCTGAATGAAAGCAGTTTGGTCGCTCCGAAAATCAACGACTTGTACAATCAGAAATCGAGACACCTGGTCGGTCGGATGGAGAGGATGTTCAGGCTCAACCTGATCATCATTGTAACCACAGCGATTATTTTTCCCATTGTATACTATTTTCTGGACGCTGTATGGGAAGGTGCCGCTGCATCTGTGCTGCTGCTGCTTACGGCATGGTACAACAAACGGCAGATCGATAGTATCAAAGCATTGGATCAGGCAGCGACCAGTCTGGATTACCTCAAATCGCTGCACCGATGGCTGAAAGAGGTCGTGCTAAAAAGTGAAAAAATAGCCCGTTACTCCTACCCGGTCTACGTTTTGATAGCGATAAGCACGATATGGTCGGCCTGGAACAGGCAGGGACTTACGTTGAAGACACAGCAGAAGTTTCCCGACCTGCTTTTCATCGAACATGTCCCATTTTTCGCGCTGGCAGCCGGGGGAGTGATGATCCTCCTGATGCTCTGCTTCTCGGCCAGGATTTACAGATGGGAAGTTCGCCTGATGTACGGACGCGTATTCGACAAACTCGAAGCGACCATTGACGAAATGGAGCAACTGAAACAAGGTTTGTAGCAGGCCGCAAACGGCGAGCTGAAAGGATAATACGAATGGATAAAACGAAAACAATCACAAGACTATGGCTGACTATCAGGCAAAATCAACGGATTCCTTAACATTTGACCTAACTGGTGGCAAGGGATTAATCGGAAGCCTTTCCTACAAAAACTGGTTCTCGTTCAGCGCATCGATAAAGATGGCACACAATTTGACCTACCAGGTTGAACCCAAGGGATTTTGGAGCACAACCATTGAAGTCAAACAGGAGGGTAATCAACTGCTCACCTTTGCAATCAATTGGCACGGGGACATTGTAATGCAAACCCATTTTTACGACGTCACGGCCCATTACCTGTTCAAACACCGGGGCGTATTCAGGGAATCATTTGTACTGACCGATCACGACGGGTCCGAACTGCTGGCCATGACGCCTGATTTAAAATGGAGGACGCTGAACTATGACTACCACATCACGACTTCCGAGCGCTTTGAGTCATTGGCTTCCAAAGAACTAATGCTTCTGACCTGTCTGCATTGCGTAAACTATTATATGTCCATGATCGCGAATGTGGTAGGTGCGTAGCGGGTACGAAGCCTGACATCACTTTTTCCAGAAAGAAGTACTCTATTTCCGGCAGACTGGTCCGTGATGCATTAAAGTACCCTGCTTGCTATTCCAGAACGAGCTGATAAGCGATATAATGTTTGACTCCAAATTCTTTGTACCAATCGGTAACTGCCACACGACTTTGCGCAACCGTACAATAGTAAGAAAAACCATCCTTGTCATAAGGTAATGTGTGAACAAGAAAAGGGAACTTTTTCCCAATGGGCACGACCGTTGTGTTATTTTTATAGCTCAAAATATCCGTCCTGAAACTATACCGTCTGGCATCATCGGCTTCCACTTTATATGTCTTTCGTTGGCCAACCCTGGGTAGTTTGAAAAAGGCTTCTATGGTAGTCTGATCAACACTTCGGGCATATACATCAAAAGCAAGCCGACCAGTGGAGTCAAACTGTAAGGGTTCTTTACGTTTGGCAAAGCCGAACATATCCTGTTCAGACTGAGCTACCCCGTTCTTAAATTCCTGGCTGATCAGGTGAAAATATTTTCCAGCCAGTTTAGGGTCATTTAATTCAATATGAAAATGCTCTACTCCCAAAAATCCCATTAGTTCGTGCACTTCTGCGTTGGTGGAACCAAATACAGCTTTAATGGTCGTACTGTCATGCTGTTGCGCCTTTGCAGGGAACACAACGCTGAGTGTAATTAAAAGAATAAGGAATTTCATGAGCTGAACGGTGATGATTTGTTGACTATAAAAATGAATTTAATTGATTTCTAATGTAAATCAGTGCCCTCATTTTAGAACATCGTCAAGACCTCAGCGCCGCGGCGGGGACATATGCAAGCTGGCACGATAGCGGTTAACCGGATTGAGGTCTCAAACTTGTCTCAAATCCCCCCTTAATATGTTCGAAATGACCGCGGTAAGGGACTTGCAATTAGCTAGTTTTGCTACTGTTCCAAACCTAATCAACAAATTTGATCACGTATGAGAAAGATAATCGCCGGTATCAATATGACGCTCGATGGTTTTTGCGATCACACTGCTGTTTCGCCCGACGAAGCAGTGCACGATCACTACGGTGAGCTCCTGAAAAACTCCGGCACTGCATTGTACGGCAGGAAAACCTATCTGCTGATGGAGTACTGGAAAGGCCTGGTGGAACAGCCCAGCGGAGAAAAAGCAATGGATGATTTTGCAGTGAATATGGACGCCATTCCCAAGATCGTATTTTCCCGCACCCTGCAAAGTGTGGATTGGAGAAGCGCAAGGGTTGCTACCCGCGACCTCGAAACGGAAACGCGGGCGCTCCGGGAAGAAGAAGGCGGCGACATTCTGGTCGGCAGCCGCAGCCTGATCATTGCCCTGATGAACCTCGGCCTCGTGGATGAATTTCAGCTGATGGTCCACCCGGTGGTGGCGCGAAAAGGTTTGCCGTTATTCGACCAACTGGCCGACGGGGTGGTTTTGGAATTGATAAAGACGCACACCTTTGCCAGCGGCGCCGTATTGCTGTACTATGCCCCATCGAAGCAACAATAGCTGAACCGGACACGTATTTTCGATCCGGATAGCAGTCCTGTTGCGCCGAAAGCTTTCAGGCAGAACCAGCATTATACATGAATGAACGATTGCCTGAATTCCAGCGGCGATTGGCTGGTTTTCTGTTTAAAAAACTTATTGAAGCTCTGAGAATGCTCAAAACCAAGTTCATAAGCCACTGCACTCACCGACATATCGGTCGTTGACAGTTGCTCCTTCGCTTTCTCGACAAGCTTTTCGTGGATGTATTGCTGTGCATTCTGACCGATAAGCGAGCGTAGCATGTCACTCAGATAGCCGGAAGAAACATGCAATTGCTCGGACAAATACTGCACCGTGGGCACGCCCATATCGAGCGTTTTCCGGTTGTTCAGGTAGTCATTGACGACGCATTCGGTTCTTTCCAGAAGAGTACTGCAAGCGGCCTTGCGGGTAACAAACTGCCGTTTGTAGAAACGACTCGCATAGCTGAGTAACAATTCAATCTGCGCGATGACGATCTCCTGACTGAATTCATCCACACGACTATTCAGCTCACGCTCAATAATGTGGTACACCGACAACACCACGTCTTTTTCCAGGTCGGACAGGTGCAGGGCCTCATTGACCGAATACGAAAAATAACTATGCTGCTTGATCTTCTTCGCCAACGGATAACCCAACAAAAAGTCGGGATGGATGAGCAGTACGTAAGATTCTCCGCCCTCACTGTACTCTGTCGGACCGACCAACTGCTGAGGGGCCATAAACATCATGCTGCCCTCCTCGAAGTCGTAATAACTCTGTCCGTATTTCAGTCTGCCGGCATTTTGTACGATGAATGTAATTTTATAAAAATTCAGTACATCGTATGCCGGTATATGATCGGTATTAAACGGATTATTTTCATCGAAATGCGTCAGGCTTATCAGTGGGTGTTGGGGCTTGGGCAAGCCAAACGCCTGATGAATAGCTGAAATGGAACGAAACCGGAGAAGCTCTTCTTTTTTCATGGAATGCAGTTAAACACCTGAAACAAAATCTGTGGCAAATTCATCGCCACAGATTTTGTTTCAGGAATAAATAAATTTTACCACGGGAAAACTTCCTGGTTCGGGCCCGTGAAGAGCGCCGTCGGGCCCACTTCTTCGAGCGCCACCCGAACCGGCTCACGCGAACCCACTTCCACTGAATCCGTTCCCTGAAAATTGTTCAGCGCCGTCGCCGTAAAGCCGGGGCTCACCGCACTTACCTTAATACCGCTGGCTTCCAGTTCATTGGCAAATGCCACGGTCACGGCATTCATCGCGGTTTTGGACGCACCATAGATCAATTCAAAGTGCGGGGCATAAGGATTTTGCGGATCCCGGGCCAAAGTAAGCGAAGCTAACCCGCTCGATACATTTACGATACGCGGCGCATTGGCCTTACGGAGCAGCGGCAGGAAAGCCTGCGTCACTACAACCACCCCGAAGACATTCGTTTCCCATACCGTACGCACTTCATCCACGGAGGAAATGCTCGGACGATTGCTGGCCATAATTTCTTCCAGCGTCCTGCCGGGTTTTCCTGCGTGAGAAATGGCTGCATTGTTTACCAGCAAGTCGAGTTTGCCAAAGTCTTGCTGCACCTTTGCAACCGCATTTTCGACCGAATTTTTGTCCGTCACATCGATCTGAATGGCCTGCGATTCACCGCCTATCTTTTCGGCCGCGGCTACGCCATTTTGCAGGTTGCGCGAGCCTGCATAAACTGTATATCCCTCGTCTGCAAGGGCTTTGGCAATCTGATATCCTACTCCCTGGTTGGCACCTGTCACCAATGCCACTTTATTTTCCTGTGCTTCCATTGTGTAATCAACTTTAAGTTTGAGGAAGCAAATTTCGAATTTGGCATAGCACGGATTGTAGCCAAATCAAGCCGATTTGTAGCCAGAATGAGGGAATCTGGATTTAAAACCCGTACCTGACACCTGAGACGGAAAAATGTCCGTTGTGCTCGGCTGCTCTGCACTTAATGTTTGTCATTCCAGGTAGCCAATATTATGTAATAAAATTATATATTGCCTCGATCTAACTTGCGTCCAATGCCCCCCGTAATCAAAATAAAATTTGCGCTGATTTTAATCGGTTTGTGCTGCTCACTTCCAGGGTATGCATGTGTATGCAGTCACTATAAGTTTATGGATAAATACGTTCGCTCCGATTTTGTAGCGCGGGTGACTGTTGTGAAAAACTTCCCTAATCAAGGCTCCTCGTTTTTCTACGAGTCGAACATTGTGATTAAACAGCTTTTCAAAGGTAACAATGTAAAATCCATCCTTATTGAGGGTAGCAGTGATGGTAAAAAGCGTTCATCCTGTGATATATATTTTAAGGAAGGCACCGAAATGCTGGTATATGCTAACCTTGACAGCGCTGGGAAATACACTTTCAATTCCTGCTCGGGCTACCGTGTGCTCAATCATTCGAAGTTTGCGGGCGAAGGTCGCGAGCTCGAAATGCTGGATTTCCTTGATCGAAATAAGATCAGAACAACCGATAAAACGTTTTATGGAGCCAACCTGTATGATAAGCTGAAAACGCTGCGCGATATCAACACCACCAAAACCTTTGGCATTTACGAGATCACATTTACAAAGGACCTGCGCATCGATACCATCAGAACCGTAACCGGTTTCAGCCCGGAACTGGACAACCAGCTTATATCGATTTTAAGCGAAGCCCGCTGGGTCAGTGACCGGATTCTGATAGACGGATTGAAAAATACGGTCCCGCCGGGGAGCAAGCTGCTGTTCGGATTCTACTACTACCCCGCGCAGGGCAACGACGCACGCTTCATTAGTCAGTGGGATCTTTAGAATGTACGGGCGAAAGGTGGAAAGGCAGTGAATATAAAGAAAGCCACCGGGCCGAAAGTGGCTTTTGAAGAGGATTTATTTGCAGCTTTGAGAAAAACTAAAAAAATACTTCAATGGACAACAGAATTTTAAACAAAAAACTGACTTCATTTTCCGCACATCTGGACGTTCAATATGGCGAACGAGGAGCAATGAAGAGAGAGCAATACGAAGAAGAATTTGAAGCATTCAAATTGGGCGCTATGATTGAGGAACCACACGCACAGCCAAAACCAACCAACGATTACCCGCTGCCGTGATCGCCGTGCTACACTCCTTGCGGAATAGCAGCCAGTTAAAATCACAATCAGCCTTGCGGAGCGGCGTCGGTCGATTTTATCGGAAGCCGGTATAAATAGGGCGCTTTGTTGGCGGCTCCTGTGAACTGTTTTTCCAGTCGCTCCAATACATTCATTTCCAATATCTTCTTCTGGAAATTATTGCGGGCGAACTGTTTGTTAAAAAGATCTTCGTAGAGCACCTGCACGTCCCTCATCGTAAAAGTATCCCGAAGCAGATGAAATGCATTGCATTTAATGTCCAGGTTAGTCCGTAAAAAGTCAACGGCATTGGCGACGATCTGGCCATGATCCATGATCATCGGAGGCAATGCATCGACATCGAACCACGCAATGAATTCATCAATGTCGTGTTTCTGGGGTACGACTTTACCAATATCCACCAGCGCATAATAGCCGATGGATATCGTGCGGCGGGTATACCATTCATATTCTTTCCTCAGGTTTTCATCCAAACTCTTCTGATTTAATTCAATCAATCGGTCCAGAAAGGCCTGGCTGTTCCGGTTTGCTTTCCCTAAAACCTGAAACTGCTCCAGATAGACATCTTTGAGACCCGTTCGCTCCTGTATTATTCGCTGGGCGGCGTCATCAATATCCTCGTCCTGATACACAAATCCACTCGGCACATTCCAGAAATCACCTTTAAAATTAAGTTTGGAAACCAGTACATGCAGTCGATGATTTTGATACCCGAAAATGACGCAATCAATCGCTACCTGTTGAATATATCCCTTTTCACTGGGGAAATGCATGCTGAAAGACATAAAATGCTCGGAGTTTGCTCGGGCCAAAATGGCTTGCTCTAACATTGAAACCGACTTTAAACTTAACTCTACTATATGGTTATTGGTTACGAGCACCAGAAATTTACCAAAGCAAGGCCCAACTCCCGTCTCACTGATTTTCATAAGTCCCGCACAGCTATGCCTGACTATAAATGACAATACATGACCATCAATGAAAAAGTCTGACAATCACGCAAAAGCACAAAAACACCGATTGACGGGTATTGCACAATAAAGGTAAGCAATTGCAAAAAATTTATTGTCTAAAAAAATAGACAATAATAAAATTTCTGTTTTATCTTTGTAAAGTCAATTTCTGGTCTCAAAACAGGGTGGTAGTCAGAACTCGACGGAATGATTAATGCTACCGGATGAATTCGGCCAATTCTGACAGAGCATCCTAAACAACATCCATAAAATTATACTTCTTCTTCTACCGTCTGGCAAACCAGGCAGGTTGGATTCGTGATGCCTTCTTTAAATGACCCCTGTTCGTTTTTTATCGGTAAGCTCTTGATTTACAATGAATTATTTTTTATTAATTATACTATGGAAAAAAGTTTATGCTTCTTATGGGATAACTCTTTACGACGTTTAAGGATCATGCTCTGTTTTGCGTGCATAACCCATGGCTATGCAGCGCTGGCGCAGCAGATTCGCGGGACAGTGACCGACCCCAAAGGAGAAGCTGTGGCTGGCGCTTCTGCTTTATTGAAAGGTACCACCAGGGGAACCTCATCCAATGCTGAGGGGGTGTTTGAGTTTAATAACCTGACAAACGGTACTTACACCATCGTCATTTCCTACATCGGTTATACCCCCCGGGAGCTGAAAGCAACAGTCCCCGGTAGCGAAAACCTAACCATTCGCCTGCAAGAAACAGCTTCTGATCTGAATGAGGTTGTCGTCACGGGCGTGTTCGACAAGCGTGAGCGAATGGATGCTTCTATCGCCATTTCAACCCTGTCGTCCAAACAGATTGCCCAGCAAGTACCTTATTCGGCAGCTGATTTGCTCAAAAATGTGCCGGGCGTGTACGTCAATTCTTCATTGGGCGAGGTAAACAATACGGTCTATTCCCGGGGAGTAACAGCGGGTGGAGCAGGTTATTATTATGTATCGATGCAGGAAGACGGACTTCCCGTGACCAATGTTAATTTTGGCGGCTACGGACCCGACTATTTCCTGCGGGCAGATGCTACTACCGGCAGGGTGGAAGCAGTGCGTGGCGGCTCGGCCGCCATTACAGGGCCAAATGCACCCGGTGGTATTTTTAATTATGTCTCCAAAACGGGGGAAGCAGGCTTCGAGGGCGAAGTTCGGGCCAAATTTGGTCTGGAAGGTAACGCACAACCTTTTTACCGTGCGGACGTGAATCTCAGCGGAAAACTGAATCAAAAGGGTGATCTGACGTTCAACGTGGGTGGTTTCTATCGCTATGCCAACGGCGTGCGTTACCCGGGTTATCCGATGAATAAAGGCGGTCAGGGTAAGTTCAACCTGGTCAGGACTTACCAAAAAGGCGCTCTCAAATTGTATGTCAAATATCTGGACGATCGTAACAGTTATTTTGAGGCCCTGCCGACCGTTAACTTTGACCACCCGCAAATGGCCCCGGGGGTGAGCAAGACGGATACCTACCTGCCCAATCAGAGCGTCGTGTTTGATTATCCCCACAATTCACCTACCGACATTCGTAAATTTGATATTAGTAAACTGATTCACAATATGGACCGGGCCGTGGGCCTGGACTGGCAGCATAAACTGGGCAAAGGCTGGTCGTTTCAGAACAATGTAAAATATAGTAATAAACGCAGAGACTGGAATGCGGGCCTTCTGCTGGGGCCTGTGGGCCTGAACTCCTTATACACCTATGCCGTAGCGGGTGCATTGGGTAATTTTGGGAATTATACATTTACGGACGCGACAAATGGACAGACGCTCGCCACGTACACTCAGTTACCCAATATGGTGAATGGGCAGTTTGCAGGTTTCATTTTTACCAAGTCCAGTACAGCGTACCTCCCGGGCCAGGCCATATTGCCTATCTCGCTGTTGCTCTCACCCCTGCTAACCAATCATACCAAAATTCAGGAAGTAATCGATCAGGTGT
>CBFGMV010000001.1:0-232094 GCA_965649915.1 uncultured Dyadobacter sp. | reverse complement strand
GGAATTACCGGCTCAAGTTGCCGGAACACTGGCTCTGTTTGCTCCGGAATATCCAACTTAGCAGGCTTTACGAAAAAAGTCAGGCGTTATTAGTTTTATCAATACTACTCGAATACGTCACGTTTCGACGATTAGAGGCCTGGCATATCCTTATTTTAATGCTGAACCGCCGGTCAAATGTTTCAGTGTTGCAGCGTGGCGAGAAATACCTTGCTGTATATAACTGTGGCAGCTCAAAAGGGGCGTAGGCCTTCATTCGATCCTATGCCCTAGATGTTTCAATTAAATTTCGTGATACATAGAAAAACAGCTCGAGCCGAAAGGCTCGAGCTGTTACGTAATGGAAATCAAATCAACGTGAGGCTTTGTAAATATCCTGACCGCCTTGTCTATGAAGAGGATCACCCGAGTGGCCAGCTGTATATGCCTGTGCACAAACAGCGCCGTCATCCAAAGGACAGCCGAGGGTAGTTTTGGCACTAGCCCGGGTTCCCGTGTAAGTACTGCTGTCAGAGATTCTCACAAAGTCGTAGTCCACCAGAGTCTTGTTAGTCGGTCTAACGCTTTGGTTTGTGAAGGCGCTAATCGTTAAGCCAGCCATGACGGCAAGGGCTGGTAACATGGTTTGGAATCTTTTCATTGTCGTAAATTTAGAGTGAAAATGGAACATTTAGGCTGAACACTGTTCAGCATACTGAGCCTGCTCGGTCTGGGATCCGGATCGACCAAACGTAATGGTTTATTTACTTTTGAAGGCGCACCTCCTTTCCTTTAGATTTAAAACAATACCGCTCACTGCTAAGGCACTAAAAAAAAGATTGAAAAGGACGTGTTGCCACCAGTTAAGACCGTTAATGGGACCTCCACACGCGCATGGTAGGTCATGAAAGCTAACCAGCATCCATCCAATGTAGAGTGTGAAGCAAAACAATGCACAAACTGACAGAAAGAGACCGATGTATTGGGTCTTCCTGATAAAGAGCATGCAGGCAATAAGAAGCTCACCGCTAGGAAGCAACCAAGTCAACGGAATTGATAGCCATTCAGGGATTGGCTGTGTTTGCATTTGCGATCTAAATGTGCTGAAATCAGCAATCTTACTTGTCGCCGTGAAAACCCATAGCAGAATTAAAAATGAGCTAATAGTTGGCGTAGCCATGTTTGCCAACTTGTATTGATCAACCTCTTTATCCTTCGTTGTTTGCATTGTGCGGAAATTGAAAAACTTCTGTTTGATGGGACAATAAGGTATTTTTCTAAACTTGGATAGGCGGAAAAAAGCGAAAGAGTTTTGATGAAATACTGAATTCTAATATTGGATTTTGAACATGCGACCCAAATATTATATTAATTGATGATTGGGTCATCAAAATCTAATTATTAGCTAGCGTAAGTATTGCCAAACAAATTTCGCTATTGAGTGGTGATCTACACGTTCGATTTCCCGACGAAATGTCTTCGATTTTCCGACTGTTGAATGATGCGACCGCTCGAGCATTTTATATGAATAGTTATTTCGGAGTGTTGCTTGGATATCGTAGGCATGCACGACGACCAGCGGAATAGTTTTTCGAGCAGTAATTTCTGATTATCAGTTGATATTTAAAAAATGCTGCGAGTTTGTCGTTGAGATTCGAGCGTGTTGACTGACAATCGTTCGACGGCCCGTTCGGTCTTAATTAAGAACTGTTGAGCATGGATTGGCACCCGTATGTTGAGTATTTTAAGTTGTTGATGAATCCAATAAGGTTTGGTGTTTTAACGGCTACCGGTAGTGCTTGCCCTTCTATGGGAGGTTTAGAGATAGATTTCTGTATTGTGACACAGCTATGGTGGGCGTCATGTTAAAATGGGCGCGAAATTGCGTGCTAAAGCTTGATGCATTATTGTAGCCCAGGCGCTCGGCGACCAGCATAACCGGCATTTGTTCTTGGGTTAGCAATCGGTGGGCTTCTTGCATTTTAACTTGATTGATATATTTCTTCAAACTAACCCCAAAGACAGATTTAAATGCGCGGTTTAAAGTGTCTGAATGTAGGCTGTAACGTTCGGCAATTTCACCGACAGTCAATATCGCTCCGAACTTCACATTTTCGTCAATGTAATCTTTGGCGTAAAATGTCTTTTCTGGTGTCGTTAGCATGCTGCTGCTGCCGTTCGGTTTCAATTGGGTGATAAGTTGCAGAACAAGCCAGTGCAACACGGATTGTAACCCCAGACCTTTTTTTGCATCGGCCTTGAGCCGGATAAAATCATCAATTATCCCTGGATTAATTTTTCCGAAAGTTACGCGAATATTATCTATACTTTCATCTCTTGAGGGTTGTAGGGAAGATATGAGCGTTGGAAATTCTTTGGAAAGCTCTATCAAAAATGGTTCCGTTAATGAAAAGCAATAAAAGACTGTCAGTCCGGCACCCATAGATATCTTGTAGCGTTTGGCGGGTAAATACAATTGGATCAACCTGTGCTGGCCAATACTTATTACTTTACGTTGTTTGTCAAACTCACAGCTTAATCTTCCTTTGGCGACATAAAGAAATAGCGCACTTGGTATGTTGATTTCCAGCACCCCAAATATGGGTTCGATCGTTTTAGACATGAAGAGCCAGGTTGTGATCTGTACTCCTTCCACCTGCTGCTTAGCAAGAAACCCTTCGGGCCATTTGGTCACCCTTGCCGGAGCGTTTTCTATCAGGTACTGCCGGTGTGACCGAAGTTCCTCAATCTCACTAGCGATCGAAGAAAACTGGGCCGTGAGCTCAATTGTAATTTCTCTTTTCATAATAGTGAAATTGACCACAGAAGTGAATTAATATAGTTGTACACAATTGATTACTTTTTGTAGAACTGCAATCAAAACCGTTTTGTCTTTATTCTCTGCTTGATAGGATCTTTTTCTTAAACTGTCCCATGATAGATTATTTTCTTTGGTCGAGGCTAGGAACGGAACTATGGTTCTAAAAGCAAATTGGACGGATTTGGTGTGTAAAACCCCCACATCTACGGCGGCCCGTAGAAGGATGGCAATTTGGTCCGCATTAAGTGATAGACGTATTTTGCTAGCTACGCCTTCAGAATTTTCAATCATAGAAAGCTCATAGGGACTTATCTGGAATTGATATTTCTTCTCCAAGAAGCCTATTTCCTCCGCAAACCAGTTGTCTATTACTTCCTTGACATCAGCATAATTTGGATTGAGCTTTACCCCAGATTTTTTATGCATTTGATTGAATTCTTTGTAGCTCAAAAGTAGTTCCTCCAGTTTTTCAGATAATGAATCGAAGTGTTTAACTTTCTCAGCGACCCTTTGCGTATAATACTCCAGGAATGCCTTTTTATTATAGTTCTGGTAAATCAAAAGGGCGGTGACTGCCTTTCTAATATTTCTTTCCGGTTTCAGAGATGAAATTTCCTCCAGGCCCTTTATTAGCTGTTTTTTATAAAGCATTTCCCGGAAGGTCACTTTACGGTCGTCGAAGCCATTGACGAAATCATATAATGTCTCAAACACGAGATTAGACAATGTCTTATCTGCAATCCGCCTCGATATACGTGCTTTTAATGTATTTAGACGCTGCTTTAGCTCCGTTCTTACAGCTAAAAGGTAAGTGACAGGCACTCTTTGATCGAGTCCAAGATACTTGGCGAAGTGGGTTTCAATGAAATGGAGCAAATCTTCTAAACAACTGATCATGGTCTTGCAAACATGTCGAAACTCAGGGTTGTCCACTTGGAGATGATCATAGTTGAAGTGTGCCCTGTCGAGCAGAATAATTAATGCAGAGTAATATTGGCGGACAACAAGTTGTATTTCGGTCTTAGTGGTTATGCCAAATACCAAGCCCTTCAAATGCGACTGTAGTTTGTCGCGTTCCTGATCGGCAATTTTGATAATTTCATCATATCCGCTGTTATTGAAATGCAATGCTCCCGACTCTTGGGGGTTTAGCGTTGTGTTGACAGTTAGGTCAAGCCATTCAAGGGTGTAGCTACGAAGCATAATAATTAACATGGGTTAATAGGAGTAATGAGTTACTGGAAAACTAAATCGAAAAGCGTGGTCAGATCGGGTACGGACCGTTGTTGGTCAGCAATGGTCCGGACTTTGGCTGTAAATAGTTAGTAAGCCTACTGCTGTACAGGGAAAAGGCACCTGATAATTTCATTGTTGTTTTAGCTCGCTGGCGGCGTAACTTTAAACACCAATATTTGGAATTTTTAGTTTCTTGGACCGAACTAATTAGGAGGGAGCAAAGGGATTCTTCTCGCTCACCGGCAGAGCCGAGATGGGACTGCTATTGGTTGGAAAGGTTTACCGCAAAACCACAGAGCGAAGATGGAAGCAGGAATTGGTAAGCCGATTTGACAGTGCACTCAGAGCATGCCTATTCAATTGAGAAGCATTACTTGTACACTATCGTGACGAGCAAGACCGTTTTCTTGGCAACTTTTTGGTGTTGAATCACAGCTCGGCCCCGTTCTAGATCAGTTGTAAGTACTTTTGACTGTTTCATAAATATGCTTGTTTTTACCACACGAATATCAGCCAAAATACAGGTGCGTGTTTTAATGGATTAACATCACAACATGAAACTGTGGTTCCCTAAGATAGGCTTTACCGTTGGCAGGCTTTGTGTGCAATCTGATACTTTCAATTAATAGATCTGATTTCTAACATTATTTACAAAGCTGCATCCAGCGGACTACTTTTTCAAAATTTTTCGGTCAGTCTCCTGGTTTATTCGACATGCGCGCATTGACGGAGTGAATTGTAGTTTTTTACGACGCTCATTATTGAGCTTTTCCGTCTGGCTTCGGCCTATCCTAGATTGGCGTTGTTGCACCATAGTTGACGAAACGCGCTGCCGTGATACTGCCATAGTACCAGTTGCCGGCGGCCCAGTGCGAATGCCAAAATAGCCAGCCGGTACAAGCGGAATATAAGCGACGGACTCTTTACCGAAAACATCGTTGTCTAAGCTTTGTCAAATTGTGGTGCACTGCATACGTCGAGGTGTTGAGTCGTGAACCTGAACGCAGCATTCCAGAAACATCAGTTGGCTGAGCGAGTCGGTGATTTCGAGTATGCGCCTGCGTTTAGCCGTATGTAATTCAGAGTAGTTCATCTGGGCCGGGCGAGCGATGGGATGACTCGCTCGGACCACCCTTTTCCCGGCCCGCCATTATTCTTCCAGCTATTGGCTCACCAGTCGCGATGTGCTGTCGGCCGAGGCTATAATATGTAAATACAGCGCTCCGCGGCATTCGCTACGGCCCTTCCCGTGGCAGCGAAGCGGAAAACTACCCGAGGTATGGAACGTGGCTGGCAGCAAAATCACAAATGGCTTTCAACTATTACTCACATTTCGGTCTGGCTATCGCATTTGACTTTTCAAGAATCGTCTTTATTGAACCTTCTTTGGTCGTTACATATTGGTCGGTAAACACAAAGCTGCCTAGTGCATTCAGAGGCGTTGACCCGAAAAGTAATTTATGCTTCCTGGGTTAGCCCGGCCTGCCTATAGGTTTAAATTCGGACATTCAAGACTGTATATCGCGTGGATACAACGGTAGCATGTCCCGGGCTTATTAGCATCCTTGATGCAGCCCAAGGTGTTTACAAGCATCATAAAGCGAAATTGGAACAATGCTATAAAAATAGTGGAAGCGTATTTAAGACGATCGCTCAAAGAATCTTGATCGCTTACTGCGACGATAATTGGAATCTATCCGGCCACGTATTGTGCATCTGAGAGATGTAAATCTAGTAAATAAGGACGTTGCAGACGAGTGCATTTTTTGAGTTTCGCCTTCTTTTAACACATCACCACCGCCAGGCTCGCACCCTTGATTGGTGGCCCAGTTCAAGCATAGACTCAGGATCGCCAAAACGGACCCACTCAGGAGCATCGGAAACAAAATAAAGTAAGAAACGCGAGGGGGGGCCAGAGCTATACTCTAAACCGTATAGCAACTCGGGAGGGCTAGACTCTGCGCCCGGAGGTGGCTACAAACCCAAAAAGCCTCGCCACCTTCTCAGGTATTGAGGCTTTTTACTCAGGGTGCTTTCAGCGGGAGATGTTGCAAGTCGTGCCGCTTGTAGTCTCTGTACTTTTGCAGGCGGATTGATTGACAGTCGTGTCTAATCTTGCAACAATGAATTTTTTAAGCAACCCCGGCGTTAGTCCACTTTTCGTTTTCATAGAGGTATTTAAATTTAGGTGACCGTGTTTTGCTGCTCAAATTAATAGTAGTGTTACCTTAAAAATAAAATTTTTCGTTGATGTTGTCCATAAACCCAGCTAACTGGGGAGTTTTCTCGATAACGGGACTTGCAACTTGATCGAGAATAGCGTTGAGCTCTGTTCTATTATCAGCTCGTGAGTTGCCGGAAAGTATAACTGCAGTGCTCTCTTTAGATTCATCAACCCTAAACCCCCTTGTTTTTTGTGAACGTTACTTTTCGGCGGTTTATCAATGGGAATGCTGTTGGTGACCTGAAAATGGAGTCTTTCTTCGCACACATCACTGGTAATCTCCACGCAAGAGCGTTGTGTTGTCGCGTGTACGCTGTGCTTAAAAGCATTTTCGACAAGGGTGATCAACATAAGGGCAGGGACTTGATAATGCGTATTCACACTCCCTTTCTTTGTGAAATTAATCTCCGCGCGTTGAGAAGTACGTAAAGATTCCAGCTCAACATATTGCTCAATATAGTAAAGCTCACTGTCAAGAGGAATGAAATCCTGGCAGGCTTCATACAAGGAAAAGCGAATCAGCTCGGCTGCCTGCGCTATATAGTTGGCGGATGCTTTGGACACGGACCTGATTTCGGAGTGAACCGAATTTAAAAGATTGAATGTGAAGTGAGGTGCGAGTTGTCCTCTAAGGGTATTGAGTTCGGATTGGACTTGATTTTTTTGGCGGATAATTTCCTCGATATCCTGGCTGACACCATACTTAATCATTTTGATTCCGATGGGCAGTATTAAAAGTTGCATTTCAAGAAGATCGTAGGTGAAGACCAACCAGTCCTTCCCGTTTTTTAGCGATATGGGAATGAGGTACAATTTACCGAGGACTGGAAAATTCCCCGGCAAGTGCTCAAGCCCGATCGCAGCTTGAAAATACTGGTACAACGATAAGGTCACCATGTGCTCGGCAAGAAAGGCGCTCAGAAATAGGACGAGGAAAAGAACAGCTCCTTTCAATACCTTTTTGCTGATTCGATACGACATCTGCATCAAATAGAATATGGGGATGTACCGCCCATAGTAAAGAACATTGACCCAGATCAGCTCAGAATCTTTGAGGCGGTCACTAAAAGCCGGGATGAAAAATAGAAGGTGATAAAGAATGAAAAATCCCCA
The DNA here is from genome assembly GCA_965649915.1 of uncultured Dyadobacter sp. Classification (GTDB taxonomy): domain Bacteria; phylum Bacteroidota; class Bacteroidia; order Cytophagales; family Spirosomataceae; genus Dyadobacter. The sequence continues at coordinate 224,721 of CBFGMV010000001.1, read as the reverse complement.
GAACAGCATGTGAATTAAGACCCTTTTTGCTTGATTATCTGGGAAAAGTAGCTTCCTGTAGCTATATAGATTTTCGGTCAAAATTCTCATGGCTATTTTTTCGGTTTGGTTAACTGCTTGATGATCAGGTCTCTGCTCCCCCGACTTGAAATTCTAAATTCTTTACTATTGACCATTGTGACCATATTTCCCTCAATGGATCTGATGGCATAACGATTCACAATATACGAGCGATGAATACGGATGAATTGTTCAGCAGGTAGCTCCCCGAGAAAACCCCTAATGGTGTCATATTTTACTATCATGCCCCCCTTATGGTAGATTTTGATGTAGTCGCCCATGCCTTCTATTGCAAAAATGTCATTCAGCTGAATCTGGAGCATCTTGGTGCCTGTCTTCACCCAAGTATATCCTTGTTCCTCTGAACTCGGAGTGGGTTGGACTGAAATCAGCTGGCTTGACTCATTTCTTGTTTTTTGGACCGCTTGCAGAAAGCGGCCAGCTGTAATGGGCTTTAGCAGATAGTCAGTCACAGCGTGATCAAACCCTTCCAGGGCGTATTCTCTGTAGCCCGAAGTTATGATCAAATGTGGCCGAGGAGTTGGCAGGAGTGGAATTAACTCCAAACCATTTATTGCGGGCATATTTACATCCAGAAAGACAATTTCTGGACTGAGCTTTCTGATGATATCAACTGCCTCCACGACATTGTAGCAGCTTGCAACATGTTCAAGCCAGTTGAACTGCTCAATGAGTTGAATCAATGCTTTGTGTGCCGGAGCTTCGTCGTCGACAATAACACATTTACTTTTGATCATATTACTTTTTTCCATTTCCGTGCACATTTAGTAGAGTGATTTTGACCTGGTGAAAGGACAGCGTAGGGAAGCTCGACTGGCCGACGTGGAACAGACACTATTACAAAATACTGATTCTGAGAACAAAATCAATGGATTTAAGGGCCAGTTTTTTGCTTTATCAGGCGAAATTTTGCCGTTTCATTGTCGATTTATAGTGTTTGTACAGATAGTGATAAATGACCAATTCCTGTTCTCTGCCGCGAGAAGTGAAAAGTCTGTTCAAAAAGATGTGAATAAAGCTAGCGGCAGTAGAGTTGTCTAAATGAAAAGGCGGATTGATATTTTTCAGAATGCAGGCGATGCGCTCGGAGCGGAGGGAGAGTATTTTGTTAATTGAGTAGAGGTTTTCGTGATCTCCGCCCGCAAGGGTTTGCCAAATAATGTTTTTGAATGCGCGATATTTTTTATCGAGTTGTTTGGTCAATAACTTATTCGAGGATAGTTCGGTTAGAAGCTGTCCATGAACGACTTGAATTAGTTCTAGCTTCCGAATATCTCTAAAACCTAAGTCCTCGATCAGCTGGCTTGCGCCTACCAGTCCGGCCTGCCAGCGCAGTTGCTCGTTGTCTTCTCCAATTATTTCGAGAATATCTATTACTGCCAAGCTGTCCGCATGGAAAATAGATTCGGTTTGTTCGAAGTCCAGCCCTTGATATCGTTCGATCTCTCGGTGATAAATATCGGTTTGAAATTTAGAAATCAAGCCGCTTTCTACCTTGCCTCTCAATAGATTTGACAAGGAGCCAAGAACGATTTGCCAAAAAGAGAAATCATTGCCATTATAAAATCGGAGTCTTATGTGTGGCAGGGGGTCCTGATAACGAATGAAAAACCACTTTTCGATCTTATTTTCCAGCATCAAAGCTCGGCAGAAGGGTTTGATAAGTTTTATCAAAAGTTGATCTGTGGATTTAGTGCCTGCATAAATCTTTGTGTAGAGCCAAGCGCTACCGACAGTAAAATCCCTTTGGATCGCCGATTGATTTGAGCTCAAGTTAGTTGGCAATCCTCGCGTTGTCAGGGAACTGTCTAGCTGAAAAGGAATAACAAGCTCGTTGGTAAAGAAACGGCCCTGTTGTTGAATGAAGCCCTGCCCTGGCTTATCTAGAAATTCAGTAAGCGTAACTTGGAGTTGCTTGTTAAGAATACTTTTCAGTAAACAGCGCGAAATCCTATTGTCGCAATCGATGAGCAATTCGTTGTCTCCGTGGTAAACTTGAATGTATCGTGGTATGCTCAGGTTTTTTTGAAGATTGTTCCACTCTTGGTCAAAATTGTTTTTAGCTTCGAAAATGGATGGATAGTTTCCTTTGGTGATGCGCCAGCTAGCTCGGGCTATTATCCAATGCTTGTATTGGATGCGCGGAAGGAAAACCCGTGCGGAAACAGGTCCCCAGCTCCAGTTATATAGAAAATGGTTATCCTGGGCTGAAAGTTTACATAAAAATCTATAAAGGGGTAGCCCTTGCGAAAAGTTGTGTGCGGTGCTCATTCGCGGGATAATCCTTTTGTTAAGTCGCTTGCTTCGAACAACAATTTCCTTTCCATTGGGCACAGAAATCATTAAGTCAGAGGGGGGCAGCTGGTCTTCACGGGGTAAAGAACTGCCACATAACAGCACAATTTCGTATTTCCTGATGTGAGAACGCTGAAGAACATTGGCAATCTTTGGCTCAGGAACGTGGGTTATTTCTGCAAAAACACAGTCATCACTGTCCTGCGTGCTGGCCCAGCTTGCTAAATTTTCACTGATTCGTTGATCGATATGAGAAAACCTACCAATCAATTCAAAACCGGATGGGCCACCAAGCCCTTTTAAAATGAATTTGAAATTTCCTTGATCTATGGCCGACTGAGAGTCTGAGATGAGGCTGCCCAACCAATAGAATCCCTCGGCTTCAGGAGGTGCGATTTTTTCGAATCGTAAAAAATCGGCATCCAGTAATTCCACAATGGTTGTTCCACCTGTTATTGCTCGTTCTAAAATCTCCTCTTTGAAAGAGGCCAACTCGTCAACTCCATCAGGACTTTTGTCCAGAGAGCCGAGGGGTAACTCATCTAGAAGCGGTAAGTAATCGCTGTTTCCAGGTTTTGAGGCACCAAAGCCAACGCCTGACTCGCTGTCTAGTGCGATCAGAAGTGGTATTTCTTGGTTTTGATACTTTCGGAAAAAGTCATCTTTGAAGGCTTTGATTTCCCGGTCGACTTCTCTTGCGTATAGCACGTTCATAACTTTTTCGAATTCCTTCGCCAGTATGTTAATACAGGATCGGCCAAGGCGGCAGCTCTCAGTCTGAAATTGAAGGTCCGTTTGAATCATCGTAGGAGTTGCGATTGGCAGCCGGGAAATCGTACCGCGTGCCTGTAGCAATTGCGTCAGACCTGCCTGCGGGGTTATTAATTTGGTGATTTTTTTCAGATGTGCTGCTTGTTTACTCATCCTGAGCCCGCAAAGTTTTTTTATTAGCAGATCCTGATATAGCGGCCCGGTTACGCTTATCTCCAATTCGCTGTACAAAACTTGCTCGTTGATTAGGGCTTCAATAAAGTCATTTGCTTGTTTTTTTGACATCTCACCACGGAGCGATTCTACCATCTGGGGAATTTTGCCTCCATTTTTACAGGATTTAAGTACCTTTTCCATGGCGGCATTCGTTTGAATCGCGGCAATGACAAACTGATGGTCTTCGTTGAGTTGAACCCTTTCGATATACCGGTAACATCCATCGAGAAAATAGAGGGTGGTATTGGGGAAGAATTGCAGACGGCTTTGCAAGCCTTTATTCTTTTTAAAGCTTGATGATATCTTCGCGAGCAGAGCCATATCAAGGCGGGTATGCTTTTTAAGCGCTGACTCATCACTGAATTGAATGCAGGTATGGCTGGAAAGTTTGCCGACTGCTATGCCTGCAAACAGCCCATAGGGCGTTGCACGGGTGCACATCCGCACAAAATATTTGTAAAGTGTCACCAATATTTTCTTTCGATCCTTCATACCACCATCTCTTAGGGTTAGAAAGGCATCGTAAAGCGATGGCGAGACAGTGAACAACGCTTCCAAGTATAAGGGTTGATTAAACACGGAGATGAGTTGCTCTTCGAAGTTCTCGGGAGCGGATTCTGCCATTTCGTTGAACTGATAAAGTGCTTCCAAAGGAAGTAGGGGCCTTCTGAGCATAAAAAAATCTTGTGCAACAGCGTCCATTTTTGCCGGTTTGTCAAAGCTGAGATGACAAAAATCACGGATCAACAGACGTTTGTAAAATCTATTAGACGCCAAAGTCTAAAATCTCGGTGACTCATCCCTTTTCTTCGGCGATTTGCGTTGGTCGAAAAAACTGGCCACTTTACCGAAGAAATTTGTGTCGATACAGCATCAAGAATTTATTTGCGGCCTCAACATTTTCAACCTGCTTAGCAATGGTTAATCCTGTATTCGACTCACGGCCTGCCTGTGTCAGGATCCAAAAAATACACGACACCGTCGACTCTGAACGAGGCAGGCTCGATCGATTTGGGTTTAGAAACGGTTTTTTGGGAATCTCTGTATTTTGTTACCTGTACAGTGTTCATACGGGACAAAGCACTTATTTACAACAATCTTCCAAGTATTTTGATATTGCTTGTCAGACGATTAATATTGATCCTGCTGTGAGCTACTGCGTTGATTTCGCCGATCTAGGAATAACTGCTCAATACCTGATTCAGGAAGGCGTGCTTGATTTGACGCCAAATATTTTTTTAGAGGATGTTGATAGATTCCTGGCTAACCGAATGCGCCGTGAAATTACCGAGAACAATATCGCGGGATTCTCGACTGGGGCGGCTGGCTATGGACTTTATTTTTTACATCGGGCAAACTATAATCCCCAGCAATCCACGATCATGCTCTCCGAGCTCTTTTCAGCGATAAGGTATAGTATAGTTCGCAGTGAGTATGAAAGCTATAGCTGGTTGAGCAGAATAGATCAGAATCCTCTCAATGAGCTTAATTTGTCCTGTGGAGTTTGTTCAATTATCCTGCTAATGTCAAAAATGATCGAAACAGGATGTGTGACAGATAGTTATATTTCCGACATTTCGAGTAGATTAGTAGATTATGTGTTGTTAAAACATGAAGCGCTGTTAGACCGTAGGAAAAGTATTTGCTTTCAGGAAGGAGACCTAGGAATAGGTTATGCTTTGCTGAGAGCAGGGCTGGTATTTAACAATCGCGCTCACAGTGAAAAGGGAAAGCAGATATTAGAGCAATGTGCTGACGTTCTTTTGAATGAGCGTCAAAGGCCCATAGACATCAGCATGCTTGATGGCTTTTCAGGCGCTGCTCTTGTTTTCGAGAAGGCCCACCAGCTAACATGCAACGAGCTGTATAATGATGCTACCCAGTTCTGCTTTCAAGCAGTGCTTGAATATGATCTACGGGAAGATATCTGGCCGCTTGTACCGCCAGATCTGTCGTTCATGAAAGGAATAAGTGGTGCAGGAGCTGGTCTCATTAAGGCGCTTATCCCAGACAAGATTGATTTTGCCGAACTTTTATGGCTCATATGAAATTGCCGGAGTTTGATCGATTAAGGATCATAATAGTATGGTCTTCACCTAATAGGTGTACTATTAAATCGGAGCCTTATACCCACAGATGGCCTGTGCTGTTTGGAGAAGGGGCTCTACGATAGGGAGCCTTAGTATGCCACGGATATGAACGAACTCTATCTTTATATTTTCATGGGGATTGGTATCATCATCATAGCACTTTGCCATTATGAATGTGCTATGATCGTACGAACAGCTCCGGGAGTCGCTTGGGCTCAGTCCGGTCTTCTAGTAAGAGTAAATCGAACAAATAGTCACGATAGGCTTTTGGATAGCGAGTTAATCTTCAATATATGTAACGCACGCTCTTGCGCATTGCGAATACGCAGCAATCTGCGCTCCTCTTTGCTTTGAAATTCGTAGATTCTCAACAATAAATTGACCCACAAGTATGGTTTCACCAGTGAACGATACTTATAGGAGCTTAACATGTGGATGTAATTTTGGCGCAGGCTTTCCTTTTGGCTTTCGATTCGTTGTCGCTCAATGACTATCCTGGAGCGGTGCGCACGAATTATTTTAACGTAAAATTGTTGAGATAAATGGTCAGATTCCATATCGAAGAGGACTTTTAGTATCGTGTCATTGTCTTCAGATTAAACCATAAAAGCAAGTAACCACCAATAATCTTCCCAATAGCCACCTTGTTACAGCAATAAGTGCGGCAGAGCTTGCACTATCGTACGAATCGGAAATTTTGAAGAATCTCGATGGGCTCACCCACTCGTTTTAGGACAGTATAAGAGGAACTTCTCCAATTTCTTTGAAGCCATAAATGCAACAAAGACTTCATTTCTTTGAGCTAAATGAAACTATCGCTGCCCATCAAAAAACGTTATGGATCTATCCATAAACAAACAGCCTGTCTGTCTCACCAGCCTACACTTTGGCTTCTTGGAAGGTAGGCAGCAGATGAGAGTGTACCCTCCTCACGGTACTATCGGCCTTAGGTTCGATAAGAAAGTTGAGCGGATTGATGTACTATCGGATTTCACTCTATCTCCACGCCTTATGGTAAAAAACTTGTATTTTCTTTGCGCATCTTACGTGAGATGTGGTTCGTTCGTACTTGATAGTATTTGCGAAATTCTTCACTGGTTGATAAAGAGTTATTTAAGTCAATATATCGATAAAATGCGACGCTTAAAGTAGGTTATCTAGTTGTTAAATGTAGAAAAAAATCAAAAACTGTGGCTAATTGATGAAAAGAGTTTGTGTCAAAACTGAAACATTTTATGGTTTAGATGTAGAATTTTTAGTATCATTGTTATTGTATTTTTAATACGTTGAGTATATTAGATAGGCCGGGGCTCTTGCCCCGGCTATATTTCTGCACAATATTGACTTTGGCCTCGCTACTTAATCATGAATTTCTTCACCGATAATCACAGCGTATAATCATACTAAAAGGTTCGCGTGAAACTGGTAGATGCGTAAACGGTGACATGTTCAACCTGTTACAGGATCTGGATTGCTAGGCGTGTAAAACAGCTTCTTTGCGCCGTCGCACAGGCTTCGGTTTACTGCGTTGTCCGATCATTCCTCTCCGCTCCGCAACTTGCTTTTTGAGAAAGCCCGGCTTTTTGGCCAGATCGACCAGGTCTGTATAACGCTTTAGACTAAACCTGGTCATGAGCATTTTACGATAATATTTCAGTTCGATCAATGAAACGTCCAGGTATTCGGCGATCGCTTTCATGGAATCATCTCTGACCAGTCCTTCCAGGATTGCCCTTTCAATGCTCGATAAATCATCCGCAGATGGCCATCCTCCCTGCAGTCCTGTCAACAGTAAATTCTGAACATCCTCAGATAGAAACAAATTGCCTTTCTGAATCTGCGCAATGGCGTCCAACAGCTCCTGATAGGAACATGTTTTGGTCAGGAAAGCTTTTGCTCCCTGCCACATGTAATTCCTGATCAAACCCTGATCATTCAAAGAGGTCAGTATAATCAGTTTGGTGTTGTTTTGATAAAGATGAAAAATCGAATCAAGCGCAAATTTGTCGTGCTGGCCTTTGAAGCTGAGCTCGGTGATGATGATGTTCGGAACATCGTAGGTCACGCTGCTCACAAAGGCTTCTATGGAGGCATAACGGTCCACGGATTCAACGCCCGGGAGCGAGTTCAGCAGCATTGTTTTCAATGCTTCCGAGAAGATCTGTTGACTATCGATCAGTGCTATTTTCATGTTTTTGGAGGATGTTAAGAACAAGTCTGATATGGGAAGTGATTTTTTAGAAACCGTGTCATTTGAATGGGCTGCGCATCGCCGGTTAACAAAGGATCAGGCAATGCACCATGCTGTTTAATGGCAGAAACGCATTCAGTTAATTAAGAAAATGGTTTGAAACAGACATCGACCAATTTGACTTTTCGGATGTCAGGCACGAACCCGGTTTAATTAATGTAGCTGAGCTATTACTCGAAAATGTAATTAGTTCTATAATTCTGTCGTGCCTATTTTTTTCACAGCATTCGATTGTATCAACTTTCCGGACCTGGAAAATTGCGGTGATCACCTCCAACAGATCAGGGTCAGCTTTCGGACTGGGCCAGAATGGAAATAGCACAGTGGAAAAAAGCCAGGACCTGGCTAATTGGCATCAATGAATGCACGGGAAATTGTAGTACAAGAACCGCCGGGAGCTGCCTAGATTACCAGCGGCAACTGTCGGTGTCGGACTGAGGGGAGAAGTTGTCCCTTGGATCTGGCTATGGAGCTGTTTGTCAGTAACATAATAGAAAAAGATTAACGTTGAGTAAATGCGTCTTATTAAATAGTAAAACTAAATGCCTGTCTGCCGGCATGTGATCCTTATTCCACCACGCTACCCCAAATTGCGAAAGCGCTAACAGAATTGTTTCCGACTAATGACAGATTTGTTAAGTCTGCCGTGGCGTATCAGGTCGGATCAACCTCATTGCTATTTATCCTATGTGGTGTGTGAAGCTGTACCGCTTGCCGACCTGGTCTTGCGACTAATGGTCCTGTATTGTTTTGGTGCAACCTGAGTTTTCTGTTAAAGTAGCCTCAGTCAGCCATAATCTAGGATTGAAAGTATAAAACAAACGGAGTTTTGGCAATAGAGCAATGTAAATTATGGTAACAAATGAGGGTATTTATTTGAATAGTTATATTTATTGGGTGAATATTATTGCAATAGCTAAATGATTGTGCGCCGTGGAGGGCAAATTAAATGTAAAAACTAAGTCAAAATGGGCCTGCTTTTTGTTGTCAGATGCATTGGTCTAACCTGAAAGTACTTCCTAATTATATTTTCCGCCAATGTTTCGGATTTGTTGATCAAAGTAGTCTTTCCGATGCCAAAAGTTGATCGCACCGGCGTCAGCAGTTGCCAGTGCACGGTGGTCGATGGTAACTTTTAAGCATATACGTTACGACGCTTGAATGCATAGTTCGATCAGAGCATGTCCGGGCGGAAACTGTCTCCGATCGGTACCGTGTATTTGCCGAGCTTGATTTCGTGCCGGCCGATGGCTGTCACTTGTGATTTGTTAATGAGGAATGACCTGTGCACACGCCTGAACTGGGTTGCCGGTAATAATTCAGACAACGCTTTCATGGTCAGGTGGGTGATGTAATGCCCCTTCATGGTTTGAATAAACAAATAATCCTTTAACGATTGAGCGTACAGGATATCTGCATGGCTTAGCCTGATGAGCTCGCCATTCACTTTGAAATAGGTGTGGGCCGGCGGCGGCGCCTTTTCCGGCAAGCGCTTGAAGAACCTTGAAACACCTTGCTGGAAACGTTCGTAGGTAATCGGTTTCAAAAGGAAATCCACCGCCTCCACCTCGTAGCTCTCTACGGCATACTGCTGATAAGCCGTTGTAAAAATAATCGGCGGCGGGTTTTTCAGCTGCCGGATGAAATCGATTCCGGTCAGCGCAGGGAGCTCGATATCCAGGAAGAGCAGATCGACCTGGCCGCTATGAAGCACTTCAAATGCTTCAAATGCATTCGAGCAGCTATGGGCCAATTCCAGCGCATCGTTTTGCCGGATGTAGGTTTCCAGGATTTGGCGCGCGAGCGGCTCATCGTCCACCAGAAGGCATCGGGTCATAATTGCGCAGGATTATTCGAAGTTCGACGGCATAGCTGGCCTGGTCTTCATCGATTTTAAGCTGATGTTTTTCCGGATACAAAAGTGCAAGTCTTTTTCTGGAATTGGTAATTCCAGTGCATTCGTGATTAGCCGGCAGACGTTTCATTGAGGCTTTGCTGTTTTTCGCACTCAAAATAAGCTCTTGACCCATGAGTACAATGGCGATATCGGCGTAACCCCCATTGCTTTCATTTCGAAGCCCGTGTTTGAAAATGTTTTCGATATACGGCAGCAGCAGCAGCGGCTCGATCGCCACGGCCGAAAGCCGGCCCTGCGTTTCGATTTGAATGCGGATTTGCTCCGGGAAACGGATTTTTTCTACGGCCACATAATTGGTCAAAAATGCGACCTCCTCCGACAAGCGGACAATGCTGCTGTTGGACTGATGGAGAACAAAACGCATAATTTCGGCATGTTGCGCCACCAGCGGGGCCGTTTTGGGAGAATTCTGCAATGCGAGTGCATAGATGTTATTGAGCGTGTTAAAAAAGAAGTGTGGCTGTATCTGTAATTTCAGCAGGTCCAGTTCTGCCCGCAGCTGATATTCCCTGAGTTCGGAAAGCTCTTTGTTCTGATTTGACGAATAACGGTAGTAACCCAGCGCAGTGACCATCAGTAATTCTCTGATCACATAAACAATGCTGAAATGAACCGGTGTGGAGGCATCAAACCATCTTCTCGCATTTGCAGTAATGAACTCGGGCAGAAACTTCATGTGCATCACCAACCCATGAACGGCGTAATGCATGTAGGCATCCAGGAACAGGAAAAACAGGATCAGGCGCCAGCCAAAAGCAAGATATCTTTTCTTGAAAGTGAATGGTAAAATAGCCTTGTAGTAGATCAGATAGGGTAGCGTCCGAAGCGTACTCAGAAGCGTACGTTCCAGCACAGCATTGGCCGACGGCAGTACATTTATCTGTTCGTAGAGGCTGTACTCATACTCGGTCAGGATCGGGAACAGAATAAACACCGCACCGAAAAACACGAGCTCGGTAGGGGTTAATTTCAGGTACTTGTCAGCAAATTGGCGCATTGGACAAAGATATCCAGCATTTGCAAATTGCGGTAATGCGGCGCTTTTATCGGCAAGCCACTTTCGACAAACCCACTGATCGTTTCGACCAAACCGCTTGATGCAGGCTATTGGACTTGTGGTCGGGGCTGGCCTTTTCAAAAAGCAGGGGCAGGATAAATTTGTTGCCGGAAACAAACTGTAAAGTCATGATCAGAGCATTCGCATTCGGGGTATTTTGGGGTCTGTTGAAGACCATTGCTGTCTCGGGTCAGGATCCTGTCGATTTGATAGCCAGGATTAAATCGCAGCAGGCAAAGCTACGCGTAGTCAGCTACTCCATCAGCCGGACCGATAGCCTGGTTACCGGGGACGTCAGAAAAATGAAGGGCCGGGTACGGGTTCAGGTTGACCCTGCTGATTCGCTGTTCGGATTCATCTTCCACGCTGAGCGGGCTGACATCCCGCAGCAAGTCCTCTACAATGGCCGGGTTGGCTATGAAATCGACGATCGGGGTCGGACATACCGGATGATAACCGACCGTAAAAAGCTCAGTAACCTTCCTTACAGCCCGGCGGGGCAGCTTTTAATGCCGGATCTGATCAAACTTGATACGGCTAAGGCCATCCGTTTGTCGTGTTCCAACGATGGCAGACACATCTGGCTTTCCATGCATTATCCTGATCTGCCGGATTACGACGTCACCAATCGCTACACCACAATGGCAATCGATTCAGCGTCGCTGCTGCCGGTCAGTGTCCGCCGTCACCAGCAGACGCTGGGGAAAACCCAGGACTTGTATTATGAAATACAGTCAGTCACTTTTTCGGAGGTGCCCGTTTCAGCAGCTTTTTTTGAGCCCGCCTTTTTGAGGGTCTACAAGCAGGCGGAAGAACCGGATCAACGCGCTAAGCCGGTACTGAACCTGAAAGGCAAACAGGCACCTGCATTGAGGCTGCCTTCCTTGGACGAAGAGAAAATCGCGGAGATCGCCTTCGAAGGAAAAGTAACACTGCTGGATTTTTGGGAAGTCTGGTGCGGACCCTGTATCGAATCGATGGCCAGCATTGATGCATTGGCAGAAAAATATGCCGGGTCGGGTTTGCAGGTTTACGGCATTACCCATGAAACCAGGCAGCTTGACGCCGCTCGTAAACTTGTAAAAAAGAAGGGAATTTCCTTCCGGACCCTAATCGGCAATCAGTCGACAAAGGGAAGTTATCAGCTAACGGCAATACCGCTTTACGTTTTAATTGACCAGCGTGGTAAGATATGCTTTATGGAAGAGGGGTATTCGCCAAGGCTGGAAGCGGAAATTGTCCGGCTTTTAAAATAGGCGGCGTCGAATGGGGACTAGTTAAATCGAGCATTCAGCGGGAAAGATAAGTTTTGCATTGCAGTTGTAACCTTTTTTTGTTGTGCCGGATCAAATGGTGTGAATGCAAAGAGTACTCTTCAAAACTATCACATCAAAGAACATGGGCATATTTTCGCGGGCGGCAATCACATTGGTACTCATGACGGTGGGAGTAGCATCATGGGGTCAGGCTGGTTGGATCAGCACTGTAACCGGTCGCCGTATTGAAGTCGGGCAACTAGACAAATTCATCCGGCAAAGTATGGATAGCCTGAAAATACCGGGACTGTCGATTGCCGTTATCAATGATGCAAAAACGGTGTACCACCAAACTTTCGGGGTCAAAAACATTGACACAGGTTTACCCATCGACAGCAATACCCTATTTGAAGCAGCCTCGCTTTCCAAACCGCTGTTTTCTTACTTTGTGATGAAACAGATAGAAAAAGGCGTCATTGGTTTGGATGACCCGCTTTATCAATATATGCCGCATCCGGCTATCAAGGACAATGATAAAAGATATGAGTTAATTACGCCACGAATGGTTTTGTCCCATACCACGGGCTTTCCCAACTGGTCGGTGGACAAGCCGATTGAAATGAAGTTTACACCCGGCACCGGCTTCTCTTACTCGGGGGAAGCGCACCAGTATCTGACAGCATTGCTTGCGGTGATTCAGCACACTAACTGGCAACAGGGCCTTGATTCAATTTTTCAGCGGGACGTTGCCAGGCCGCTGGGAATGAGGCGGTCATTTTATGTACGAAATGCATACACAACAAGCAACAAGGCAACAGGATATTTTAAGAGCGGGAAAGCGAAGGATTTCTGGCTGGATGGGTCGATATCCTTTGGCGGTGCGCATACACTCCATACCGAAGCCGCCGATTATGCCCGGTTTTTAATTGCGATGATCGTTGGTGAGGGATTAAGAAAAGAGACATTCGATGAAATGCTGAAAGAACAGGTTCATTTCCCCGAGGGCAGCGATCTCACTGCCGAGGGACAAACGGGATGGTGCCTGGGTTTTGCCAGGAAACCTATGCCATATGGCATACGATATCTGCACACGGGCAGCAACTCCGGATTTCAGTCTTACTGCTGTTTCAATAGGGAGACCAGATACGGACTGGTTCTTTTTACAAATTCCGAGAAAGCATTTGAATTATATGCGCTCATCGGTAAGTATCTGGACGACGAATTTTGATTCCTATTTTAAACCAGTTCACGCATGCAAAATTTAGAAACCATTTTCCTAAGTATCGCCATATTCGGTTCGGGCGTGTTAGTGATATTCATCATTGCAAAATATAGTTACCTCACTAAAAAGGTTTTTGCTGAAAAAGGAGTGCCCGACAATGCAAATAAGATGAGCTATGCAGAAATGGCATGCATTGTCATGGGGATCGCCCTGGGTTTAGGGGTTTCCTCTGTTTTTACACTAATGGACCTTCCGGAGGATACCACGGACATGCTGGTTTACGCGACTATTCTGATGGGGGGAGGTTTCGGACTTTTGTGTGCACACCTTATCCGTAAAAGGCGTGAAGGAACGAAATGAAATCGATCCCGACCGGCACACGATTGAAAGAATAAGGGCAGGCGACACGTCCGGGTTTCGGGTAATTGTGGAGAAGTATAAAGATATGTCACTTTCGCTGGTCAGCTCCTATATTAAAAATAATCAGCAGGCCGAAGACGTATTACAGGAGGCATTTATCAAGGTATTCAACAATATCCATCAATTCCGGTTCGAATCTCAATTTGCCACCTGGCTTTACCGGATTGTTGTTAATACTTGCCTTCGAAGCAAAGAAAGGGACACTAGCGGTCTTTTTGAAGAACTATCTTCGGTCGAATCGACCCATTCCAAGGAGAGATCGGGTATCGAACTGTTGGAACAAAACGAGCAGAGTGCCTATATTTCCCTCACTTTTAAAATGATGAAATCGGAGGAAGCGCTCATTTTAAGACTTTTTTACCTTTGCGAGCTGAGTATTGCGGAAGTAAGCCAGGTGACTGATTACAGCGAGCCAAATGTTAAAGTCATCCTGCACAGGGCAAGAAAAAACATGCATGAAATCCTGGTAAAGCTTACAGGAAATGACTTTAAAATCTGATATGGACGAGGAAACCACAAGAGCCATCGTCAAGGCAGGTATGCTGCATACCTCCGACGAGTTTGTCGGGAAGACAATGCATAAAATAGCGCAAAAAAGCGCTCTGCGACGTGAATTCGCTAGTGCATTTGCAGTCGGTTGCAGCTGCTGCGTCTTTATTCTGGTGCTTTTCGGAGCGGGCTCGTATGCATTTACTGTGATGGGCCAGTACGTCCCCGCATTCTGCACAAGGTTAGCAGGCGTTGTCATTGTAATCTTTTTACTGAACCAGTTGATTGTGATCAGGGAGAGGCTGGCGGCAGACCGTCAAAGAAAGGACCTGACCAGCGCGCCCGGTTTTTAAATCTGTTTATTTTTTGTACTGATAAGCACACAGGAGCAACTGCTATCGCCGAAAATAGCAAAACTGTATCTGCTATTGCACAATTTCATTCTTCAATTTTGCAGTGATCAAAACAGTAGCTCGGCATGCTTTTGGATACAGAACACATTTACATTATCGGGTCAGGGGCGGTTGGCAGGGCGCTGGCAGTTTTCCTTACACATTCAGGAAAAGGGGTTACCATTATCAGGGGGAGCGTCAACGATGGCAGCGTCAAGTCGGCAAACTTCTCAGTGCGGATGCCGGACGGTGCCCTGTTGGAGGCCGAAGTTAATGTTGCAACTTTAAACGCTTTTCCAGCCATCGAAGGGATTATCGTGGTGGCTGCCAAATCATATGCGAACAAACAGCTTGCCGCGGATCTGAAAGGTAGGACAGGGGATTCTCCTATTGTGCTTTTGCAGAACGGTTTGGGCATTGAGCAGCCTTTCGTCGCGCAGCATTTTCGGGAAGTATATCGCGCAGTCCTTCTGGTCACCAGCCAGGTGATCGACGAGACGACTGTCCGCTTCAAACCGGTGGCAGCTTGTCCGGTTGGTATCGAATGCGGCAGTATGGACCATCTGAGCACCATCATTGGCCAGCTATCCACGCCCCAATTCGTTTTTGAAAGCAAAGTCAACCTGCAAAGCATGATCTGGAAGAAAGCGATCGTCAATTGCGTGTTCAATTCGGTTTGCCCGCTGTTAGAAATTGACAATGGTATTTTTCACCGGGATCCGCATGCGATACAAATAGCCCGCAGGGTTATATCTGAATGCCTTTTCATTGCACATCAAAATGGAATAGACCTGCTGCAAAAAGAGGTCGAAGATAGTCTGCTCGAAATCAGCATTGCCTCAGATGGTCAGCTGATTTCGACTTTGCAGGATATCCGCAGCAACCGGCACACAGAGATTGATACTTTGAATCTGGAAATCGTACGGCTCGCCGAAGAAATGGGGAAAAGCGAAGCGGTACGGGAAACCAGACTTTTGGGGGAACTGACAAAACTGAAAGCCCAAATACGAAGGGAAAAGCAGCAATAGGACTGCTTGTATACGCTTTGTTCACCTGAAATTCAGGCGGGTTACTTGTTGTATAATTGTCGCAGGGACCGGTTCGCACCAGGTTTGTATCGCCCTTGCTGGGTGGTATCAGGTATGGCCGTGATGGTCCTTGCTGGAAACGAATTTAGAGAGCTCAATGGCCACGACGCAGCCCAGCGACACTACGGCTGTGAGCAGCATGCTTTCCATGGGGAGCGGTTGGGTCTTGAAAAGCAGCCTGAGCGCGGGAACATATAAAAGCAGGATCTGCAAACCGGTCGTTAAAAGGACGGTCATAAGCAAAGGGATATTGTTGAACAGTCCGGCGCCGATAACCGGCTGCCTTAGCGAGGAGACACTCAGGGCATTTCCCAACTGAACAATGCATAGCATGGTAAACACCATGGTCTGTTGCACGGGAACATTCATCCCTGCCCTGACTGCCAGGATCTGCAATAGAAAAGCGGCCGATGCCATTAGTACAGCCGTGACAAGGATCCGGATGGCGAGTCCCCGGGTAAACAAACTCTGCCCGGGCGGAACGGGCTGGCGGTTCATGATTCCCTTCTCGGCTTGCTGCGCGGCAAGCGCCACCCCGGGCAGACCATCTGTAACCAGATTAATCCACAGAATATGAATGGGAAGCAAGGGGATGGCCAGCCCAAATACCGGCGCAAATGCGATAACAAGTATTTCACCCAGGTTACATGAGAGTACATAGACGATAAACTTGCGGATATTGTCATAAATCCTTCTTCCTTCCCTGACGGCCTTGACGATCGTGGTGAAATTGTCATCCAGCAGCACCATTTCTGCGGCCTCTTTGGCCACGTCGGTTCCGGTTATGCCCATTGCTACGCCTATATCGGCCTGTTTGAGCGATGGGGCATCGTTGACCCCGTCGCCTGTCATGGCCACAAACTGCCCCTGGCTCTGCAATGCACGGATGATTCGCAGCTTTTGTTCCGGGGAGACGCGCGCATACACCGAGATCTGCTGCACGAGGGCCGTCAGTTGGGTATCGTCCAGGTCCAGTAATTCTTTTCCTGTCAAAACACCGGAATGGTCGGCGCCTGAAATTTCCAGCCGCTCTGCAATGGAGGTGGCCGTTAACGGCTGGTCCCCGGTGATCATTACAACCCTGATCCCGGCTGTTCTGCAATCACGGATCGCCCCGACGACGTTTTCCCGAGGAGGATCGATCATACCGGCCATACCCAGGAACCGTAGGGAGTGCTCGTCCTGTGCGGTTAGTTTATCCGGCTTTTGATCAAGTATTTTATAGGCAAAAAACAGTACCCGAAGTCCCTGACGGGCCCATTCACGGTTTCGGTCCAGCAAATCCTGCTGCTGCTCTTCAAGTACTTCGGCAATTCTGGCGGGTGCTCCCTTCACCAGCAGCAGATAGCGGTCCTGGTAGCGGTGTAAAGTAGCCATTCGCATGCGGTCCGAATCAAAAGGAAGTGTCTCCAGTAAGGGATATTTCTTTTCGGCATCCTCTTTAAGGAGTCCCAGGCTTTCCGCGTACCGCACCAACGCCGTCTCAGTCGGATCTCCCATCAACCTGCCCTGCTGGTCGAAATGCACTTCGTTATTGAGCATACAGGCATAAGGCAGCAGATCGTGCGAATCCTGAACCGCCCAGACCTTTTCGACGCTCATTTCGTTTTTGGTCAACGTGCCTGTTTTATCAGAACATATATAGGTAACCGATCCAAGCGTCTCCACAGCAGGCAACTTCCTGATCAGAGCCTTATGTCGCGCCATTCTCGCTGCCCCGTTGGCCAAGCCGATGGTGATCACAGCGGGTAGCGCTTCCGGTAACGCTGCGACGGCCAACGACAAGGCAGTCATAAAAATCGCCAGCGGCTTCTCACCTCTGAGCAGCCCATACCCGAAAACCAGTGCGCAGATAACCATGACGGCCAGGACGAGGGCTTTGCTGAATTTTTTTAACCGCTGCTGCAAGGGCGTGATCATCGGATCCTGTTCCAAAAGTCCCGCGATACGCCCGATTTCGGTTTGCATGCCGGTGCCGGTGACCAGCATTTGCCCTGAGCCGGCGCTCACGACGGTTCCTTTGAAGACCATATTGAGCTGCTCCGCAGGAAGAAGATCACGCCCGATAAGAGGGACAATCACTTTTTCGACGGCATGACTTTCACCGGTCAGAACCGCCTCCTGGGTCTTGAAGGCGCTGATTTTGATAAGCCGCCCATCAGCGGGAATGATGTTACCGGTATCCAGGGCAACAATGTCGCCTGGAACAAGCTCTTTCGCGTCCACCTCCTGATGCATCCCTTCCCTGATCGTTACCGCATGCTGGGCGGAGATTTGTTGCAGCTTTTTCATGGATTCTTCCGCATTGTATTCCTGAAAGAAACCCATGATGGCATTCGCTGAAATAATGCCGATGATCACGTAAGCATCGATGTGTTCGCCCGCAAAAAAGGAAACAACGGCAGCGATGATCAGAATCAGGATCATGGCATCCTTGAACTGGCCGAGCAGTATAGTCCATTTGGATCGCTGCTTGCCCGCCACCAGCTCATTTAATCCGGATTCAGCCCGTCGACGTGCTACCTCGGCATCGGACAACCCCCGAAGAGAGCTGTCCAATGCCGCCAGGGCCTGCTCAGGCTCTATTTGATAATAGGGTTGCATACCTGTTTGAGGTTGAATGGAAAAGACCGGCAAATAATCAGATATCGGTGGTGAACTGCGATGATTTAAGTCATTATTGTAACTGACAATAAACATCGCCGCTGCCTGAGGATGTCGCCATCTTGCGGCTCATTGATTAGCGTACCAGGCAGGCGTTTGCACCGGAACGTTTTTTTAGCTGGCAAAGCCCATGCATTGATACAGTTATGTTTGCAAAATTCGCTGACGTGCGCTGCCTGCGGGCAGCCGTCCCATCCAACCGCGACCTGAAATGAATGTTTACATACTACTGGCACATCCGGATAAGGCCAGCTTTAACGGACAGCTGGCAGATGCCTATGAAACAGCGATGCAGGCCGCGGGACACCTTGTCCGCAGGCAAAATATTGGAGAAATGCAATTTGACCCGGTGTTATGGGCAGGATATGCTGCTGGTCAGCAGCTGGAACCGGATCTGCGGCAGGCCCAGGAAAATATACTGTGGTGCAACAGATGGGTGATCATATATCCGGTCTGGTGGGGTTCTGTACCTGCTATTTTGAAAGGCTTTCTGGACCGGACCCTGCTGCCGGGCTTCGCATTTAAATACCACCGGAACGATCCGTTTTGGGACAAATACCTGACGGGAAGGTCAGCGCATATCATCACGACATCGGATGCCCCTGCTATCTGGCTTTGGTGGCAATATTCGGACAGTGACATCAAAACAGTCAGGAAGGCTACCCTTGAGTTCTGCGGGATCAGGCCAGTCAAAGTGACACGAATAGGCCGGATCAGGTATTTGGATGAGCAGCAGCGTAGCCGGATCCTCCGTAAGATAGCGGCCATTGACTGAATTGTTGCCCGGCCGGATCCGGATTTCCATTAATACAAATCCATCTCTTATCCGCGACTAATGGATAACGTCAGATTACTTTCAGATAAAGGCTCCGCAAAAAAGCCGCGTAAAGTTTCGGCTGCGGTCAAATGGGCACTGGGTATCATACTGGTAATTACCCTTGTTTTCTTTTGTGGACGATTGAACCTGTTTTTGCAGTTCAGCGGCGATGTGGCCAGGCTGTTGGCTAATGCAGCGGATGTTTCTGGTCATAAATTTAATTACCGGCAGCTGGAAGGGCTGCCACTGCCGGTACAACAATATTTTAAGCATGTGCTCAAACCCGGACAGCCCTATATTTCGAGGGTGCATCTAACGCACACCGGATTTTTTAAACCTAACCTGAAAAAGGATTGGGTAAGCATTTCGGGTGAGGAGTATTTTACAACGCATCGGCCCGGTTTTGTCTGGAAAGGCAAAACGGCCACTTTCACAGCCCGCGACCTGTTCATTGATGGTAAAGGCAGGCTGGTGGTGTCACTGTTTTCACTTTTTAAAATTCAGGACAATCAGGGGCCGCAGTTTAACCGGAGCGAGCTGATGCGATGGCTTGGTGAAAGCGTTTGTTTTCCGACAAACCTGCTGCCGTCGCAGAACCTGAAATGGTATCCCGTTGATGCGCAATCAGCCATTCTGGAATATAGCTACCAGGGGATACTACTCAACTTTACGGTCCGGTTTAATGCCGCCCATGAAATCGAGCAAATGACCGCGATGAGAAACATGGGCTTGGGGCCGAGGCAAAAATGGGTTACCCACCTGAGCGCGTATCAGCTTCGTAACGGTATATGGATCCCGACCGTAATGGAAGCCGCCTGGGATCTTTCCGAGCACTACCGGCCTTATGCACGCTTCATTATCACAGGGATTGAATACGATCCGGTCTTGTGACAGCGGGAGTGAGGCATTCCCTGGAATGAGGACCGGGAGCCCCGGCCTTTGCCGGCGAAAATCCATTCATAGTGAGCGATATCATATTCTGCGGTGCCTGCTGTCATCGCGGCGGTGTGGGCAGGAGGCTAATTTAGAGTCGACATTACAAGTAGCGCAATCGCACCAGTTGTAACGTCAAGCCTATGAGAAGAATCCTTGTAACCCAAAACCGGATCTACTATGACAACCTGTATTCCCGATCTTGCTATTATTGAGCAGATCAGTAGCATTTTGGCACGTGATGTCCGCATTAATGACCACCGTATCCATGTGAGTGTGCATGATGGCTGGGTGGTTCTGGAAGGGCATGTCGACTTCGAGGGCGACCGCGATCTTGTCGGTTCCCGGATTGAGCATGTAACCGGCGTTTGCCGGGTTACCAATAATCTGACCTATCCGCGACAGACAAAGCATTGATTGCAAAGCCCGGCCGCACGATTCCGCACGCTGACTGCGGATTTTGCAGTTTTTCAGGCCATCGCTTCCAGCTTGTGCGGGATATGATCAATTAAAAGATACCTGCCCGGACCGTGGCCACCGGCCATCGTCAGCAGGTATTCGTATCACATTAAACTTTAATACTATGACTTACCAGGCAGATCAAAAGCGAGTCGCATTCGTACTACCCCTGTATTTTATGAAAGCGGAAGTGACATTCACCAGGCAATCGACCGATGACGAGCTCAGAGTACCTCTCGCGCCCGGTGATGGTCCCCGTGTAAGCATTCCGACGCACCAGTTTGCAAAGGGCTTCTGGCTGGCCCAACTCACGTGGTCTGTCGGTCGGCAGCGGTTTTGCAGTGAGGGCTGGTTTGAGATCGCATGACCCCATTCAGGCATTAACAAAGACGGGTTGCATCATGCAACCCGTCTTTGTTGTTCAAAGCATTACTGCTGACTTTAAGGGTGGGCGACAAAGATCGGCAGGTTCAGGTTGCGGATCAGCGGATCGGCAGTGCTGGGGTTAAGCATATTTGAAAACGTGCTTCGGCCGTAAGATCCCATGACCACCAGCGCCTTTCTCTTATTCTTCAAAAAGGCAAAGAGCTCCGGGCCTGGACGGCCGTAAAGCTTCTTGAAGTGCGCGTTCGAGTAGTGTGAGCTGATTAGCCGGGCTAACTTGCCGGTATCAGGACCTTCCTGCTCTTCCTGGCCAATCACTTGTACGATCGTGAGCCGGTAGTCTTCCAGTTCCGGCAACAAGTAGGAGAACTGTTTGATGGCGTGCGCGGCGGTCGCATTACCGTCGTATGCGAAGACGATCTCTTCAACACCTTCGAAACTGCCTGGCGCTATCATGACCGGGCATTCGATTGCGCCAAGCACTTCTTTGAGGAAAGCGCTTGGTTTTTTCTCATCCGCAGCTTCGAATGCCAGATCGCTGCCGACGATCATCAGATCTGCATAGCGGCTTTCGGCCAGGATCTGTTCAAGCGGCTCGTGCGGGTTTTCATGCACGCTGACGTGCACACCCTGCTGCTCGCATATCGCGCGGAAGGTAGTTTCGTTTTCAAGCCGCAATGCCTGCCGGTCCTGAAAGTTGGACAGATCGCTCAGCGTAGCGGTTTCCATGCGGTGCGTTTCCTGGGAGGCCCTCATGCGGGGAATTTCCGGGTAGGGGGCAGGATACATAAAGATTCCGGTTAGCCGGGACCGGGTCAAAGAAGCCAGATAGCAGGCGAACTGAATGTGCTGGGTATTGAGGTGATCCGAATCGATCACAAGGCGGATATTTTTCATCGTAACAGGATTTTTAAATGGATCAAAGATGTGAGGCAATGACAAGGTCAGGCGAATTGCCTGCAAGTTATTGAGATGCAATGGGCTGAAAGGTGACCGGTGGGGCTTTGTGGACTGACTTTGCTCATGTACGGGCATGCTGAGCGCCCGGACGAGGCCCGGGACGCTTCATTACCCGGCGGCTGTTTTGGGCTGCGGCCGGGCCGTCGTACATCTACAAATATTCCCCGTTCATCTCAAATTTTTTGTGGAAAGGGAAATATGTCTTTGGTTTGGAGATTATTTTTCAGCCAGTTATGAAAGTCAAACGTTTTACCATTGCCATGCACGCCCTGGTCTGGGCACTGCTGCTGGTTATCCCATATGTCCCAACCGACCAGGTTTTCAGTACACTAAACCCTTCGTCAGACAGAAAGTACCTGCTGCTATGCCTCACCCTAAGCTCTTTTCTATTGATCATTTTCTACTTCAATTACTTTTTCCTGATACCCAGATACCTGCTCGCCAAGCGGTACTGGGCTTATATTGCGACCCTTTTATCGGCAATCGCTGTGGTCGGAGCGCTCTTCGCCGGGATATTTTTGATGTCGGATTTCAACCTGGCCGGCTTGGTCAACAGCAATCCGGCCATTGAGAAGGTTATCCCGGTAATCATTGTGAATGCGTTGCTGCTATGGTCGCTATCCATTGTTTCTTCTATTTTATGGACGATCTACAACAGACTGAGGCAAACTGAAAGTGAAAAGCTTTCCGCACAAATCGCTTCCCTAAAATCGCAGATCAACCCGCACTTTCTTTTTAATACATTGAACAACATCTACGCGATCGCCATCGACACCTCGCCCAAAGCGGCGGATATGATTGATAAATTGTCTGAAATGATGCGCTACACCATGAAGGACACCCAGCAGGATTTTGTGCTGTTGGAGGATGAGATCCGTTACATCAGCAATTATATCGAGCTGCAAAAACTTCGCCTGGACAGGAGCGTCAAGCTGGAATACCATTGCCCCGAAAATATTCCTGATCTGAGGATCGCCCCAATGCTGCTGATCCCATTTGTTGAAAATGCATTCAAGCACGGCGTGAATTCCGAGCAAAAGAGCCGGATCAGGATTGAAATGCAGATCAGCAGCACCGAATTCCAATTAAGTGTCGTAAATAACAAAGTGAATATTCAGCGGGACATTTCTGAGCGGAGCGGACTGGGCATTGAAAACACCAGGCACCGGCTGGACCTGATTTATCCGTCGCGGCATTTGCTGACCATTCACGATACTGAAAAAGAATTTACCGTATCCCTGCACATGAATTTACAATGATAACCGCCATCGCCATAGACGACGAGCCGCTGGCGCTCAATGTGATCCGGTCGCTTTGTGACCGAAGCGGGAGCGTTAACCTCCAAAAGACATTTACCCAGCCCAACGAGGCGCTGCGGTACCTGCACAAATTTCCGGTTGATCTGATATTCTGCGACATTCAGATGCCTTCCATGACCGGGATAAGCCTGGTAAAGTCGCTGCGGCAAAATACAATGGTCATTTTTACGACCGCATTCAGTGAATATGCCGTAACCAGCTATGAATTGAATGCGATTGATTACCTGCTCAAACCAATCAATCAGAAACGTTTCACGCAGGCTATCGGCAAGGCGGCAGAGTATTTTGATTATCTCAATAAAAAGAATGACAGCGCAGATCAGAACATATTCGTTCGTTCCGATTTCAGTTTAGTCAAAGTACCGCTGGCAGATATCATTTACATTGAAGGCCTGGCGGATTACCTCAAAATATATATCAGGGACCGCAAACCCGTCATAGCGCGGATGCCGATGAAGGACATGATGGAAAAATTGAATTCGGGTGACTTCATCCGCGTTCACCGCAGCTATATTCTGCCTTTCTCCAAAATCGAGGCTGTCCGGGGCGGAACGATCTATATCGATGGGAACGAATTCCCGATCGGGCGCACCTATGCCGATGAGTTTTTCAGCCGGTATTCATCCTGAGAATACCGCTTCGGTACCTTCTTCGCACAAATCCCGCACTTCTTCTCATTAATTTTTACCGGTTTTTTTTCGATCCCACATTTGTACCGCAGTCGGCCGCCGATGCAAAAAATGATCAAAAAAATCAGGATTCATGATGTTCAAGAAAGTTATTTTAACAAGTCTGTTGCTGCTACTGGGTTCGACGTTGTTGATGGCGCAATCCAAATATACGGTGAGCGGAATAGTCAAGCAGAAATCTTCCGGCGAAACGCTGATCGGCGTAACGGTGACGGTAGCCGAGCTGCCTGCCGTCGGTGTGATTACAAATGAATATGGGTTTTATTCGATGTCGCTTCCGAAGGGCCGGTACACCCTGCGATTTTCTTATGTGGGCTACAAGCAGGAGGCAATGCCGGTCAACCTGGAAGCC
Source organism: uncultured Dyadobacter sp. (assembly GCA_965649915.1). GTDB lineage: Bacteria > Bacteroidota > Bacteroidia > Cytophagales > Spirosomataceae > Dyadobacter. The sequence goes on along the minus strand of CBFGMV010000001.1, from coordinate 200,598 downwards.
AATGCGAAACTGAATGTGGATTTATCCGATGAGATCAGCTTGCAGGAGGTGGTGGTGACTTCCAAACGCGACGACGATAACCTCACGCAGGCCGTGATGGGCACCGAAACGCTCAATATGAAGACCGCCGCCAAGATACCGGTCGTTTTCGGGGAGAAGGACCTGGTCAAGACGATTCAGCTGATGCCTGGCGTCAAATCCAATGGGGAGGGCACCAATGGTTTTTCAGTGCGGGGCGGTGCTAACGACCAGAACCTGATCCTGCTCGATGAAGCGCCGGTGTACAATGCATCGCACTTGCTGGGCATTTTCAGTACTTTCAATAGTGATGCCATTAAGGATGCCACTATCATCAAGGGCAATAGCCCGGCGCAGTTCGGAGGCCGCCTTTCCTCGGTGCTGGATGTGAAAATGAAGGAAGGTAACAATAAAAATTACCAGGTAAGCGGAGGCATCGGTCTGATCAGCAGTAGGTTGACGATCGAAGGGCCCATTCAGAAGAACAAATCCTCGTTTATCATTTCCGGCAGGCGTACCTACGCGGATATGTTCGCCAAACTCTCTTCTGATTTCAAGGATATCAAGCTGTATTTCTATGATCTGAACGTGAAGGCTAACCTGGAAATCAATGATAAGAACAAGCTTTTTTTCTCAGGCTATTTTGGCAAGGATGTGCTGGGTATTTCCACCCTGTTCGGCAGTGAATGGGGTAATTCCACAGGTACGCTCAGGTGGAACAGCGTCATCAACAGCAAATTATTTTCCAATACCTCATTCATTTACAGCAATTATGATTTCAATGTCGGTTTTAAAAGTGACGGCGCCGAAACCAATTTCAATTCGCATATCAAGGACCTGAACCTCAAACAGGACTTTACCTATTTTGCCAATGTGAAAAATAACATCCGGTTTGGTTTTAATGTCATACATCACACCATTACGCCGACCAAGGCCGGGGGGACTGACATTGTAAGCGAGAAAAAGAGCCGAAAGGGCTTGGAGAATGCAGTGTATGTGGCCAATTCCTACAAGGCAACCGAGCGGCTCAGTCTGGATTATGGATTGCGGTTTTCATTCTACAATGTGCTGGGCGGCGATACGTATAACGTCTACCGGAACAACGAGCTGGCGCGGTCCGTTAAACTGGCCAGCGGGAAAGTGGGAAAGACCTATACCAACTGGGAGCCCAGGTTTTCGGCCAACTACCGGTTAAACGAAGTTTCCAGCCTGAAAGCCGGCTATGCCCGTAATACGCAAAGTCTGCATTTAATGAGCAATTCCACCGGCGGAAGTCCCACCGACCAGTGGATCGGAAACAGCTATAACATCAGGCCTGAGGTGGCCGACCAGCTTAGTGTCGGTTACAGCCGGAACTTCGCCGACAATGCCTACGAGCTCAATGCGGAGGCCTACTACAAATCAATGAAAAACCAGATCGACTACCGCGATGGGGCCGACATCAATACGGTTCCCGACATTGAAAGCGAGCTGCTATTCGGAAAGGGCAGGGCTTATGGTCTGGAAGTTTTGCTCAAAAAGAAGACAGGCAAACTCACAGGCTGGATCGGATACACACTTTCAAAAACCGAGCGCCGGATCAACGGCATTAACCAGGGCGGATGGTACAATGCCAAACAGGACCGGACGCACGATTTATCGGTGGTGGGGATTTACACACTCTCCGAAAAATGGACACTGTCCGGCACTTTCATCTATAACACCGGCAATGCCGTGACATTTCCCACCGGCAAATATGTACTCAACGACATGGTCATGTACCAGTACAGCAACCGCAACGCCGACCGGATGCCGGCAACGCACCGGCTGGACCTGAGCGCTACCTACGAAAGGCCGTCGGGTAAGAGATTTCAAGGTTCGTGGAGTTTTGGACTGTACAATGTGTATGGGCGCAAAAATCCATATACGATGACTTTTAAAGAGAACAAAACCAACCCGCAGAAGATAGATGCCGTTCAGACGTCTTTGTTTCAATGGATACCGGGTATTACTTATAATTTCAAATTCTAAAACATGAAAAATATCATTCGCATAGTTGCTGCCGCGTTATTGCTGACGAGCTGCGAAAAGGTGGTGGAGCTGGATTACAAAGGCAATCAATCGCGGATTGTGATCGAGGGCAATATCACCGACGGGGCTGGACCTTACACTGTCAAGATCCACAGGTCGGTTGCCCTTTCGGAAACCGGTGCTTACCCGGTCGTTGATCACGCAAAAGTGGTCGTCAGTGATAATGCCGGCAATGCCGACACGCTCGTCGCGCTGGGGAACGGACTTTATCAGACCCAAAAACTGAGGGGAGTCGCGGGCAGGACTTATACCATGAACATCGCAGTGGAAAATCAGATGTACACCGCCCAGAGCACCATGCCGGCCCGGGTGCCGTTTAATGCGATTAAAGTGGAGGAGGTGGTCTTTGCCGGAGAGACCGAGTTCAATATCATCCCGGAATACGTCGATCCGGCAGAAAAGGGAAACAATTACCGCTTTGAACTATCGGTGAACGACAAACTGATGAACCAGCATTTCATCCAGAACGACGAAGTGAAAAATGGTGTGAAGAATACCGTGCGGCTGGAAGTGAGCGACGACGAAGATCTGAAATTGAAGCGTGGGGACGTGATCACTTTGAAAATGCAATGTGTGGACCCAAAGGTGGCGCTGTATTACAAAACCCTCGCGTTGATCGGCGATAGCGGGCCGGGAGGCGGCATTACGCCTAACAACCCGCCCGGCAATATCACCAACGGGGCACTAGGCATATTTTCAGCCCATACCCTGGAAACGAAGCATGTTACAATACCATAAGAGGAGCCTGCCGGCATTGAGTCAAATCTGGTGGACTGGGAATGGATTACCCTGCATGTCGATGGATGTTTGAATAAGCTGAATACTCCCTGCACCTGGCAGGGATGTATTTTTTTAATGAGTAGGTCAAAAAACACCATTATTATGAGACTATTGGTTGAACAGATTCAGGATGAGGCTAGCAGGCCATCCGCCAACAAGGCTTTCATTTTGAGATTTATCCGCACAATTTGGAACGACGGGCAGCTGGATCGGCTGGGCGATTTCCTGCATGAAGATTTTATCGATTATTCGGTCCCGATCCAGTCGCTGCAAAACCGGACAGGCACGAAGCTCTATTTGAAAAAGCTCGGATCGACATTCTCGCATCACACCCGGGTTAACAAAATCGTCGAATACGATGACATTATTATCTGTGACTTTACCTTGAACTGGCGATCCGGCGAGGGGAGTGGTAGTTTTGCAGGCCTACGGATTTTCAGGATCAAATGCGGAAAGATACTGCACCACTGGGAGGTGATTCACTAGTCGTGCAGACAAACCCATGCAGGGGCAATACCTTTATGGTGTCACTGTCAACGATGAAAGGGAATCAGGTAAAGGGCCTGTGCGCGTGCAACGCTCCCTGCACGAGCACTGTCTAACCATCATTGGATACAAAAACGTCATTTTATTACAATGAAAAAAGTTACCCGCTTAGCTTGCCTGATCGCCACCATCTGGGCTGTTGCAGCTTGTTCATCGAAAAAGGAAGCTGTAACCCCGGCTCCGGCAGAAAACTCCAGTGTGGTCCTGGTTGCCGGGGTGCGAGACCAGGCGCATGTGCTGACGGCCGTTGACGGCAGTACCGGGCGCGAGGTCTGGACCGTACCGTTCCAAGGGCAGGTAGCGGTCGGAGGTAAAAGACTTTTTCTCAACGACTGGACACGCAACCTATATCGCCTCGGGAGCTACCAGGACACCGTCGCGCTTTACAAGAGCAACGATACGCTCTCGAACCTGTTGCAAGTGGGGGCCATGAGCGGGAAGGTTGTTTCGCGCTTCAACACACAGCTGCGACCCAACTATATGGTTGGCTGCTGCAGTAACAAACAGACCAACAAGCTCTTGGGCGTAAGCGGAGAGTCGGCTGTGATGTTACTGACCGAGGAAGACTGGGTTGCGACTATTCGGGCGGTGTTGTATGTTAAAAACATGGAATCCGGCGTGATACAATGGGCCCGGCAGGTTTCCTCAAGGCAGCGGATCGAGGTCGTCAACGGAAAGGTGTACGCCAGCGATGAAAATGTAGCTGTTTCGCTTGACATAAAGACAGGCGCCAACTTGAATGAGTATCCCTACCCGGCAGTTTTTGTCTTGAACGAGGACATGCTCTGCTCGATCGATGGCAATACCGTGCAAGCTATCGAGGCGCAGACCGGGCAGAGTCTTTGGAGATTTGATGCCGGTGAAACGCTCGGGATCCGCGGGGTGGATAAGCACACTGTAATCCTGGAAGGCTCGCCGGACATATTGACAGAACGGTCGCATACTTATTATGGTGTCGACCTGCAAACCGGTAAAGAAAAATGGCGCAGCTCCATCAGTGCCATCCCTTATTATAGTAATTCCGCTGTTCATGACGGGGTTTTCCTGCTCGGCGGAGTCGATGGAACGCTTTACGCAGTGCAGGCTGAAACTGGCTTGCCGCTTTGGTCAAGGCGTATGGGCAACGGCCTGAACGGGGGATATGCAAGCCAGATTACGGGTAAGGGCGGTAGGGTTTTCTTTTTGGCCGATAACAGATTGGCGGCCTTGTCACTGCTCGACGGAATGCCGCTTTGGGAGCATCAGGGAGCCAATGCCACCTTTTTACGGGCATTTGACCAGACAGAGTTGGATTTCTGACAGGATATATTCCGTTGAAAAATAATCCAGCCGCGCGCATGGGCTGGATTATTTTCAATAGTTCATACCTGATTACAATCGTCCATTAAGACCCCTTAGATTGCGCCACCAGCTTCACCTCCCTTAAATCCAGTAATGCGCCGTTTTTAAATGGGGTAGCAGCGCGGAATACAACTTTGTATTTGCCGGGCGACAGGCTTATTTCGCCAATTTTCTTTTCCTTAAAAGTCTCCCAGGACCCGCTCTTACCAACCTTTCCGGTAATTTTCTTGCTGCCTAATTCCAATACAAATGACTTTCCGGCATCCTCATCGGAGACCGACCAGTCCAGCAGCACTTCATAGTTACCCATTTGTGGAACTTCCAGATTCCAGGTTACCTTGTCTTCGCCTGTGAACCATCCGAACGCTTTCCATTCGGGCATAAATTTGATCTTCGGCCCTGTTCCCACCCCCGCTTCGGCATGCAGCGAGATATTCCCTTTTTCATCCGGGCGAGTCAGCGAGCCATGTTCCGGTGCAGGTGTTTTGCCACTTCTGGTAGTCAGCACATATTTGGCGACCTCTCCAACCGGTGCGATCCAGATGCCATTTTTCGGGTCCTGTGCATATTGGATCAGCTTTCTGAGCATGGAGATGCGTGTGGTTTGCGGGCCGTTTTCACCCATTTCGTGGCCGGCGAGTATCAGCCATTGGCCATTGGCTTTGGCCTGCTCGATCATCGGCATGATCTCTTCGAAGTCCCTTCCGTCCATTTCCATCCCGGTAAGCTGTGCCATATCACAGAATTCCGGAGCGTTAGGGCCTTCGTTGCGCCAGGCGCGTCCCGTTGCGAAAATGTCCGCAACCACGGGCACGTAGCTTTTGGTATTCACACCCCGGCCGACAAACGTATTACCGCATGGATAGGCGAAACCTTCACACTTCACGCCCAGCAAATTAAAGATCTGTGCATTGGCTTCTGTCAGTTCGGCGTGCATGGTTTTTTGAGTGTAATCTTCCAGCGCCTTCGCACGCGACCAGGGGAAATTTCCGGTACAAGGGTGATTTACGGAATGATTGGCGATTTCCTGACCAGCCGCAACCGCCTTTTTCCAGTTTTCCAGCTGACCTTTCACAGCCGATGGAACTACATAAAATGTGCCTTTTACATTGTATTCGTTCAGGACAGGAATTCCGGTAGTGGCCTGGCTGGCCCTCGCATCATCGAATGAAAGACTAATGGCGATTTTCTTGCCTTCCGGCCAGGCGAATGTACTTTTTTGGGCTAGCCCGGTTTCAATGCGGATAAATAGTACTCCTGTCAGAAGCAGGAACAAGAAATTTTTGGGAAGTGTCGAGGTCATTTGGAAAGTGATTTAATACGGATTGATGCATTTAATTTCAGCGTGGATTTTTCATTTCACCCTGTAAATAATTGATTACGCTATCGGTAAGGTCCTTGGCTGCGGAAGGCGAGTAGGGAGAGACGGTAGGCTCATATCCGCCATATTTCAGCTCTTCTTCGGTGAGCAGGTAGCCGAGCCAGCCATTGGTGTAGCCAAAATAAAACGTGTGCGGGAAAGGGGAGCGCTCGCGGATCTCATTCGAGATTTCGCAGAACAATTCAAGAGGGGCTCCCCATATAGCCAACTCTTCATTGATCTTCAAAAAACGCACGGGGAGTTTGACCAGATTCACACCTGCCTTACTGGTGCGCGTAAACGCCGCAAGTTCCTCCGGCCAGCCCAATCCGGTTTTACGGGGCGTTTCCACAGTAATCGCGGCAGATTTTAGCCGGATGTCGGAAGTAGTGGCAGTGAGTGCTTTGTTGGCATCCAGGATCTTGTCGCCAAGTAAAACCTGAAACTGCGCGAGATGTCCTGCTCCGGGACTTGGGTAGACACTGTAGATCGGTGCGATATTTCCCGCTGCGCCATTGATGTACAACAAAGGTACACCGGTTTTACTCTCCACATATTCCGATACAATACCCGGTGCATCCCCACTGATTTCCAGATTGGCGCCGCCCATGACCGTGCCATGCATGGCGTAGTTGGCGATCAGCGCCATCGGACTGCCGTCTGCTTTTTCAAGACGGAGCAGGCCGATCCGTCGGTCGACCGGACCATCGGGGTTCATGCCCAGTGAGGTTTTCCCATCAGCAAAGCGCGCCCGCCGGTTGATATTTGCCTGGGCGAAACCCCAGCCGATCCCCAGTTTGGCAGGAGCCAAATTTTTGCGGGCCTCCGCGATGCCATCAATGAGTTTCTGCTCGACCATCGCTGTATAGGCCGTGTCGTACTCATGCTTGTAACGATCCCCCAGGAAGATTACCGGCAAACCGGGAGGGCCTACTTCGGGAGCGGAATGGGTATGGGTAAATGTCCACCAAAGATTAATAGGGCTCACTTTCTGCTCTTTTAAAAGGCGGGCGGAAACTTTGTCGTATTCGGCGGGCGATACGAGACAGATATCAGACGAAACGATAAAAAACTGTGTCGTGCCGTCATCCAGGGCAATAATCCGGTGGTAGATCTTGTCGTGCACACCGGTAGACCGCCTGGCCTGGTAGCCCAGCAGCATCTGGGGATTATCGGGGGTAATGTCAACCTTCACAACGGCCGCCCGGAAAACTCCGGCGCTGGCACCTGCACCGAAGACCTGGCACAACAGGAGAAGCGCCATTAGGCTGGTTTGCCAGGTTCCCGAAAAATATTTGGGTTTAGGATTCATGATGATTTTGGAGTTAGGAATATTGATTTCTTTATAAAAAAGCCGTCACTTGCCTTGTTTAAGGAAAAGCAGCAGGTCAGCCATATCCTCGGGGGTGATCTGGTTTTCCAATCCCGCCGGCATGACTGACATCCCCAATGCTTTGAGCGACTTGATGTTTTGTCTGGCAATGACCGTTTCCTGCCCGCCGTAATTCCGGATGGTCAATGCGGATGGTGTTTCCGTGGCGATCAGGCCCTGGATCGTTTCTCCCGTTTTCATTTCCACTGACCAGATATCATAACCGTCAGCAATGGATTGGTTGGGGTTAAGAATATCGCCCATGATCGACTCCGGACGCCGGTTTCGGATCGTACCTAAGTCAGGGCCATACGGTGTCCCGGCTTTACCGCCGATCTGGTGACAGGCCGAGCAATTGTTGGTAAACACCTGTTTTCCTTTGTCGGCATTTCCTGTCATCGATAATGCCGGCATATACTTTTTGATGACCTCCTGCCGGCCGTCGTCTTTTTTGGTGAGCAACGCACGCGAGCGGCTTTTCAGGGCGGCATTCCCCTGGGCCATCAACCCCACGCTGCGCGGCCAGCCAATGCTGGAAGGATCGATAATCTTCTTTTCCACGGCATCCAGCAGCAATGTTACCCGCGCATCATTGCCCATAAAAGTATTGATAGCCGCATTCCGGACGTCCGGGGTGAGGGACGGCCATTGTGCCACAGCAAACTCGCTCACTATTACACCGGGAATGGAAGCCAGCGTTTGGAGCGCGGCAAGCTGCACGGCGGTGGGCTCGGTCGGTGAGATGAGCCGTTCCAACAGCCCGGTATGTGCTTTGGGGTTATCCAATGCAAGGAAATTGATGGCGGCGATCCTGGTTTCAGGGGTTGATTTTTTGTCCAGTGCCGTTTTCGCAGATTTCTCGATAGCCGTTTTAATGGAAGTGGTTGCCGGCAGGCCGGTAATGCCCAACAGCCGGATGCTGCCCTGGCGCACTGCGATGGAACTATTATTCAGTGCTGCACTGACCAATAAACTTTGGTCGGCTTTGAGCGCCGCCGCTGCTTCCTTATTATTTTTCAAACCCTGAGAAAGCCCCTGTAGCACAGCCGCCTGCCAGCCTGAATGAGGGCCGCTGCCTGGCTGTAAGGACTTTTGGACGGCCGATCGGATCTCTCCGGAAGTCCCTCCTGCGCCCGTCATCATACTGAGCCGCTCTACCAGAGCGTTGTAGGCCGGTTTATTTTTTTGAAATCGGTTCAATACGGCATTTAACAGGTTACTCTTCGCAGAAGGCACGGCAGAAAGGGCGGCGATCTGCATCCACGGGTCTTCCATGTCCCTGAAAAGCAGCTTCTCCCTGGCCTGGGCCGATTCAGGTGTATCGATTGAACCTAATGTGCAAAGCAGCTGAAAACGGACTTTTGCATGGGCATCATCCTGCAAGGCATAGAGTGCATTTTTCACCCCTGCGTCAAGAGCAAAAGCTTCCGACAATTTCACGGCGTTTTCCCGCACGCCCGCAGACCGGTCTTGCAATGCAGTGATGATCACCGATGGTTTCAGCAAGCCAAGCCCTTCCAGGGTCCAGAGTGCGTGCAGCCTCCCCACCGGATTTTTGTCCGAGATGGCCATTTGCTCCAATGATGCGGTTTCACTGGTCGCATTCCGGTCGGTGAGCAGACGCTGGGCGTTGCGACGCCACCAGATGTTAGGGTCGCCGAGCCTTTTCAGCAATTGCGCATTGCTCAGGTCCGCCGATTTCAGTTCTTTTGAAAGCGAATAGGGTTTTGTCCCTTTGGGCGTGATCCGATACAGCCGGCCTTTGTCGATGCCATTGTACAGGGCGCCGGATTTGACAACATCGTCGGCCATCCACTCGGGGTGCTCGATGATCTGCCGGTAATAGTCCACCACATACAGCGCACCATCCGGCCCGGTGTACATGTTGACCGGCCTGAACCAGGCATCTGTCGAGGCAAGGAATTCTTTATTCTGATACACTCGGCTACCGGTAAAAGTAGCGCCCTTATTGTGCAGCAGGTCTGCATGGACAATGTTACTAACCGGCTCGGCCACAAAAGCAATGCTATCGAAAGCCGCCGGAAAAAGCCCTCCCTGGTACACGGTAGTACCACAGGCGGAGGTGAACACGCCCACATCGGTCAGGAGTTGATTTTGAGGGTTTTGGGTAATTGGAAAAACCTCTGCGGCGGATCCGTGATCGGATATGGACTGCGTGGAGTTGGATACCAGCAGGCTTGGGTTCCGGTTGAGATATGCCGATGAAATCACCTGATGGATCAAATGGTTAGCATTGCTCACAAGCATATAATGCCCCCAGGTATCAAATGAATGACCGAACTGTGTGTTGGCCGAAAGTATTTCCAGACCACTCCGGTCCGGGCGCATCCTCACGCTACGTCCCCGGGCGTTATCGGGAAGGCGCGGACTATCTTTTTTGCCAGGATAATACACATCACCACCTCGGTCACCAAATTCGCTTTTAAAGGTCTGTGTGGACACCGCCGGTTCATGACCCAGATAGATCCAATTATCGAGTCCAAGGATCGGGTTGTTGAGGTTATGCTGGGGGTTCGACAATGCAAAACCGGTAATGAGCGTATCCTTTAAATCTGCTCTGCCGTCGCCGTCGGTATCTTCCAGATACAAAACATTCGGCGCGTCAGTTACCAGGATGCCCTTTTTCCATCTCATAACACCGGTAGGGAGCATAAGGCCTTCGGCAAAAACCTTGCTGTCGTCCATTTTCCCATCGCCGTCTGCGTCGGTCAGGAGTTTGATCTTGCCCGAGCCGCTTTTGTCGAGGGGGTAACCATGCATTTCCACCACGAACATCCGGCCATATTCGTCAATTTCCATAGCAACCGGATCGGCGATCAGCGGTTCGCTGGCGATCATTTCGATCTGGAAACCTTCGGCCAGCTGGAATGTGGCCAGCGCCTGTTCCGGTGGTACTTCGCGGGAGGAATCGGTTTTCGGGTTACCGCTCATGGCTACCAGCAGGCAGCAGAGGAGTAATGCAGTAAAGAGCTTAGGGGTAGTGGAGAAATTCATTAATTATATGTAGACAAAATGACATTATTATTGATCAAATCTTTTGAAAAAGAGCAGCAGCTCCCGGTTCATCACCGGATTGCCGCAGCTTAATCCATGGTCTTCACTATCCATTTCACGCAGCTCACAATACCCGCCCGCATGTTGGATGTATTTTTGAAAACTGCGGGAAGCATGGACTTTAACTACCTTATCTCTGTTTCCGTGCCATATCTTGACCGGTACGGGATAAATTTTAACAGTATCCCGGCCATTGTAAAAAGTATTGATCCACAATGGGTTCCATCCGGTAATGCGCTTTGCGTCCCAGGTGTTTCCGGTCGGGTCACCGAAATGGTGGGTGGCGGCAATGGCTTTCCGGGTCGTTTTCAGCCACGGGTTTTGCCAGGCTTGTCCATACAGATCAAGTACGGGACTGTACATGGCATGGGCTATTACGATGTTGCTATGCCGGTAAACAAAATTGACCGAAGAGCACCCACCCATTGAAAACCCTGCTACAAAAATCCTGGCATGCACATTATAGTTTTTCCGGATATGCTCGTATGCTTTGTGCGCTGCCTGCACCGACCAGCTTCCGCCCATATTTTCAACCAAGGGTCCTCCATTTACATCAAAAACAGCATATCCGTTGGCCAGCAAGCTATCTTGCAACGCGTACCGGTTCAAAAACCAGTCATTTTCTGAAACCCCGCCTCCCCCGCCGTGGGCCATCAATACCAGCCTGGTAGGTGCGCCGGTTTTACGATAGTTCGACGGTAATTTTAGTATCGCCCAATCGTGATAAATACTGTCGGAATCCTGCACGGTGCCGGATACCGATGCATTATCCGGAAATTTCAGGTTGATAGGTACGGTAAAATAATGATCTGCCTGCTGGCAGCGGCCTTCCGAGAACAGGGAAACACCTATCAGTACGAAAACAATGCGTAAAGTATGTTTGAATACATTCATTGATTACCAGGGACGTTCAGTAGTGCAACCATCGTACCGGCCCGGCGCCGGATTGTACTTTAAAAACTGAGTGGCACCGACCTCCGAGGTATAAAAGCCTGCTAACGTCAGTTCCTTCATCATCCGGAAATAATGAACAGGCTGGTCTCCCTTCCTTTTCGACATATAATCCTTTGCTTCCTGGTCCAGCTTGGTTAGAAAAGCGGTGCGCTGGGCTTGGGTGGCATGCATAAAACTTTTACCGTTTTCCTGCTTGCAACGTTGTTCGAGCGTAGCCATACCTTCTGTAAAAACCTTTCGGTCGGCGGGAGTATAGCAGTCTTTCACAATGACCGACATAAATGAACCGACATCGGCCTCCTTTGCTCCGGGACTGTCTGTTTTCGGCCAGATCGTTTCACCCACTTCATTTAGGAAGGCGATTTGGTCTTTGTCGAACAAGCCCTTACCTGCAAGCGTAAACCCGCTATTCAGCAAGGCGCTGGCTCCTACGAAAGCGCCTCCAAGCATGTAGCTGACTTTTTCAAGTGCTTCTCTTCTGTTCATGATATGATTAGCGTAAGTTTCCTTTTCTCATTTCTTTGGTTGCATAATCGACCGCGCGGGCTGTCAAAGCCATATAAGTGACTGACGGGCCCGGCGTACATCCCGAAGAGCATACTGAGGAACCGTCGGTAATGAACAGGTTGCTAACCTCATGCATCTGGTTCCATTGATTGAGTACCGAAGTTTTCGGGTCTTTACCCATTCTGGCTGTCCCGGTTTCGTGGATACAGGAACCCGGAATTTTGCCCCGGTCGTAAGTGGTAATGTTTTTGAGCCCGCCCATTTCCAGTATTTCCGCTGCGCTGTTCATGGCGTCTTTGCCCAGGGCTTTTTCGTTTTCCCTGAACTCACAATCAATCACCAGCACCGGCATGCCGAACTTGTCCTTATTTTCTTTATGCAAAGTGACTTTGTTGTCATAATAAGGCAGGTGTTCCCCCCAGGCTGTAATGGACATGCTCCAGTCGGTCGACTCTGTGAGTGCGTCCTTAAACTGAACGCCAATGCCATCCGCCCAACCAACTCTTCCTCTGCCGGCACCGCCCTGGTAAGTAAAGCCTCTCACATAATCGGTCCGTTCCGTTTCCTTGCTGATGTTCCTGAAACGCGGGACGAATACGCCGGTTGGCCGGTTGCCGAAAGTGTACCGGTCTTTGAATCCCTCATAGGTACCGGAAGCGCCCATTCCATACGGCATGTCCATCAGGTTATGCCCGACCTGGCCGCTGGCGTTGCCTAACCCGTTTGGAAAAGCGTCCGAAACCGAATTCAGGAGGATAGCCGTGGTGTTTAGGGTAGACGCATTCAGGAAGATGATTTTTGCATAATACTCATGCTCTTCCATGGTTTCGGAGTCAATGATGCGGACTCCTTTCGCCCGGCGCTTTTCTTTGTCATAAATGATTTCCCGAACAACAGAAAAAGGGCGCAATGTCATGTTCCCGGTTTCGGCGGCTGCCGGGAGCGTGGCTGAATTGGTACTGAAATAACCCCCGTAGCTGCAACCGCTCTCACATTTGGCACGAAACTGGCACGGACCCCGCTTGCCGATCTGGCGCGTGTGGTTTGCGGTGCGTCCGTTGATGATCAGGCGGCTGCCACCGAAGCCTTTCTTTACGCGTTCGGCCACCATTTTTTCGACGCAGTTCATGTCCATTGGAGGCTGATAGATTCCGTCCGGTAAATGCGCAAGTCCTTCGCGCTGACCGCTGATACCGACAAACGGTTCCACGTAATCGTACCAGGGGGCAATATCCTTGTATCGGATCGGCCAGTCCACACCATGACCATCCTTTGCATTGGCTTCAAAGTCGATCTCGCTGCGACGATAACATTGCCGGCCCCACAAAAGGCTGCGCCCTCCGACCTGGTACCCTCGCGCCCATTCAAATGGCTTTACCTGCTCGTAAGGCTGGTCCAGGTCATTGACAAAAAACTTCCTGGACACTTCATTGTAATTGTACACGCCACTTTGCACCGGACTGATCCGCCGGTCCTCCTGGGTCACGCGCCCCCGGTGTTCGAGCTCCCAGGGTGCTTTCATATCTTCGTAATCAATGATGTGTTTAACATCCCTCCCTCTTTCCAGAACAAGCGTTTTTAACCCTTTTTCACAGAGTTCCTTCGCTGCCCAGCCCCCGCTGATCCCCGTGCCGACGACGATCGCGTCGTATGTGATGTCTTTCATGAATTTGCTGTTTTTAAAGATTTAGGAATAGGAAGAAGGTCCTTAGGCGCGCAGGGTTTTATAAAAGTCTCGGAAAGTAGCTGTGTTGAATCCTTGCTTTTTTGCGTAATCAAAAGTCAGATCGAGCACTTTCATGTGTTTATCCATCCGGCCGATTGACCAGGGATGCCATGCGAGCGTCAGGTGCTTTTTGTTTTGTTTTCTTGCCAAATCCAAAAAGCATTGATTCACCAGAAACTCTTCTTTGGGTGTCTTCACGAAACCTTTCGGTACGGCAGCATCCGGCCAAATGGAAGGCCATTGCAGGACTTTTACCTTGCTTACATCGGTATGCCCTTTCAAAATGTTTTCGTGCCAGCCGTGCTTGGGGATTTCTGTTATACCTGCGAAGCCATCTTTTTCATAAGTGAACGATTCCAGGATGGGTGCTGGTAATGAGTAGTCGGGACCCCAGCACATGCTGCTTGTGTATTTGTAACCAGCCTCCTGTACGAGTTCCAGGATATGTTTTTGATTTTTAAAACCATCGGTGTAGGCATACGGGGCCGCGAAGCCGGTCAGTCCTTTGCCGAATATATCTTCGAGTTTCTTTTTACTATCGACAATCTCTACCCGCGGGTTGCCTACAGAGTTGGCCAGCGGATGCGCCATCACGACCTGGTGGTTGTAGGAATGGCTGCCCACTTCGAAAAGCGGATTGTCCAGAAGTCTGACGACCCGCTGCTTATTGGAATCGTTGATGATGCTCGCAACTACGAAGAATGTGGCCGGCATCTGGTGCTTGATATGCATATTTACAATCGTTTCCAGGTATTCCAGACAGTTTTTACTTTCGGTGTCGTAATTGGCTATAAACGTTGTCCCCGCTTTATGCTGTGAAAAGGCGGCCGACGGAAGTATGGACGCACCTGCCGTGCCCACAACTGCGTTTTGGATAAAGGATCTCCGGTTCATGGGTTTGATCTGATGTAGTTTTTAATTGTCTCCGTACTCAGGGTTGTTAACCAGCTTCTTGTTGCGGTCCATCGCGGTTCTCGGGATCGGCAGCAGGTAATTTTTGGCAGGATCAAAAGCCCTGTTGTTACCGCCTGTTTCTACTATGGTGTACTTCTTCACGCCATTCACCTTTTCAATTTTCATTGTGTGAACGGTTTGAGGGATCAGTTTCTCAGCCAGTTTCAGGCGTATCAGGTCGGGCCAGCGTTTGTCTTCGAAGCAGAGCTCTACTCTTCTTTCCCTTTGAATAGCCACGCGCATTTGTGCCTGCGTCAGGCCGGTTTTCAATGCAGGCAATTCCACCCGTGCCCTTATGGCATTCACCGCTTCATACACGGAAGCATCCGGTCCCACTGCTTCATTTTGCGCCTCGGCATAGCTCAGTAGCACTTCCGCGTACCTGAAGATCACCCAGTTGGCGCTGCTCAGGTAATTCCAGCCATTGATATAATACTGACTTTCAATGGCTTTTCGCGGATGGTATACGGTGGCGGGGCGATTGGTACTGCCGAAGTTCAGGTCGAGTTCGTTCAGGCTTCCGGAGCCCGTCCAGTAGACCGCTTCCTGGCCCATAAAGAGTGAGCCGTCGTAAATGATATCCTGATAAAAGCGCTTTTCACGGTTTTCATAAGGTTTTTGAGGGTTATAGCCGGAAGCCGGGTCTGTGATGAGAAGACCGTTTGCCATCGTGTATTCGTCCACGAGTTCCTGGGTTACATTTACCCCTGACCAGGAATTCTGCGTACCGCCGACCACGCCAATCGGCTGCAGTCCGGAACGGCTGTTACCGATCGAGGTACCGCCCAGGTAGCTTTTGTCGAATATGACTTCTGAATTTCTATTATTGCTTTCAAAAAGCATGGTTTCACGATCCGGGAAAAGCGTATAGGCTTTTAAATCCATGACCTGCTTGTTGGTTGCCGCCGCCAAAGCCCATCTGGCTTTGTCATTGGCCGGATTTTTAAGCGGGCCCGCATTGAACAGTTCGCACCATGCTTTTAAGGTCAAAGCTGCACCTTTGCCAGCCCTGGATCCGCCTGGTTTCACGGGCAGGTCGTTGGCAATGGCTGCACATTCATCCACGATAAATTTAAAAGTCTCTTCATCGGTGTTCCGTGCCCTGAAAATCTCCTCGCCCTGGGTATTCCTGTCCAGTACATCGGTAATGATGGGTACGCCGCCGTAGGTGGTCCAGAGGAGCGAGTAAAAATAAGCGCGTAAAAATTTCGCTTCGGCGATCCTTAACTTTTTCCAGGCTGGGTCCAGACTGGAAGCTTCGGCTTTGGAAATAAAAACATTGCATTTGCGGACATTGGTAAATTGCGCCCACTGCTGAAGATTGGAAGTCGTACCCGGTGTTTCGATACCGAGTACGTACAGTGACCTGCTGCCCGCCCACAGATACTGGCTGATCGTGTTATCGGTGTAGTTGTCGCCATGATCGAAAAAATCGATAGGCCCGCGGATACTTCCGTAGATACCATTCAAAAAAAGGTCTGCATTACCCTTGTCCGACCAGAGGGTAGCATCGGCGACCCGGTCCTTGGGGATGACATCCAGATAATCCTGGCAGGAAAACAGGGCGGTCAAGAGCAGAAAACAAACTGATGTACAGCTGAATTTTATATGAGTTCTCATGTGACGATACGTTTAAAATGTCAGGTTAAAACCAAATGATACCACTCTCTGCTGCGGATAATCCAGCGCCTGGGAATTGATAATTTCCGGATCGTAATTGATGATAGGGGTAAATGTCAGCAGGTTTTGGCCGGACATAAATACCCTCGCATTCTGCATTCCGACCTTCCTGCTGATTCTTTCAGGGATCGAGTAGGACAGGTTCAGGCTCTTAAGTCGCAGGTAACGCGAGTTGAACATGAGGTATGACGACAACTGATTGTTGTTGGATGTAGGCGAAGGTGTAATCCTTGCATGGGAAGCATTCCGGTTTTCCGGAGTCCAGTAATCGAGGTTGCTTGCATAAGCCCCGCGACCGTTGTTGAATGGATGCCAGTAACCGCTCGGACCGTAAATACTGGATTTGGCAGCGCCCTGAAACAGCAGGTCGAGCGCAAAGCGTTTGTAAGAAATATTTGAAAACAAGCCGTAGATAATCTGAGGGATATCAGCGACACCGATCGGAACGATGTCGTTATTATCAATCTTGCCGTCGCCGTTAACGTCCCGGTAGCGGACATCACCCGGAAATACCTTTCCCCAGGGCTGTGATGCGATACTGGGCAAAAGATCTCCCTTGTCGTTGAAATCCTCTACCTGGAAATAGCCGGTTGATTCGTATCCGAACCTTGTACCCAGCGGCCGGCCTGTTATCCGGCGGTTTGGATTATCGTAAGTCGCCGCTGATTCAAAAACCTGCAGTAATTTGTTTTTGGCGAAGGTGAAATTGGTCCCCAGCGTGATGTTGAGGTCCTTGTTGACTCTGTATGAAGAGCTGATGTTAAAATCGACTCCCTTGTTTGACATTTCTCCGGCGTTTACCTGGCTAAGCCCCACACCGTATTCCAGCGGTACCACCACGGTCGGGCTGGTGAGCATGTTGCCGCGGCGTTCATAAAAGTAATCGGCTTCCAGTTTGAGAAGACCTTTCCAAAGGACTGCTTCCAGGCCAACGTTGGTTTTCCGTGCCCGCTCCCAGGTAATATTGGGATTCGCCTCGATACCCTCAGCGGCGGACTGAACCGCAGCACCATCCAGAACAGCCGACGGGCCGGCAATATTATAAAGGCTCAGGTATTGAAACGTGGAGCCTGCCACAGCACCGACCTCTCCATAAGAAGCCCTGATTTTTAAATTGTCGACCCAGTTGATCTTCTTGAAAAATGCCTCTTCAGATAATCTCCATCCCACCGAGAAGGCAGGGAAAAAGCCGAAACGCTGGTCGGGGGCGAAGTAATAACTGCCGTCGTACCTGCCGCTGGCCTCAAAAAGGTACTTATTGTCGTAATCATAAGTGAGACGGTATACAATACCCATTTGCCGGCCGGAGTAGGACAGCCCGGAGTTGCTGATATCGGCCAGGGTAGAGCTACCCATGCTCAGCTCGTCCACAGAAAGGTTATAGTTCCTTCTGCTTGCGGCAAAGTTCTGAGAATCATTTGATTTGGCTTCAAAAACCGCCAGCGCACCAACCGTACTCTTGCCGAATGAACCCGAATAGTTCAGGCTGGCCTGGTAGGTGAGTTGCCTGGCATACGTCATGCTTTGGTTAAGCGATGGTTTGATCTGCTCAAAGATCCCGTCCACAAAAGCATAAGGGGTTTGGGTGGTATCCACCGACCACAGGTGAGACGGCGTCCTGAAGGCTTTGCGTCTCGTAAGTGTCGGATCAAAAGCGACTGTTCCTTTGAACCTGAGCCCTTTGACAAAGGGAAGTTCCTGTTCCAGCGAAAGTTGCGAATAGATCTGGGATGTATTGGTTCGTGAATTGCCGCTGCCGTGCACATTATTCCAGACATAGGTACCACTTTCTCCATTCGAGAAAAGGATCGGGGTGATAGGCGATGCGTAATGTACCAGTTCGAAAAGCCTGTCTGTACTCACGGTCGGGGCATTGTTGATTTGCTCTCGGCCATTGATGTTGAAAGACAATTTGGTTGTTTTTGTGACGTCCGCATCCAGGTTCATCGAATAGTTGAACCGGTTCTGATAGGTAGGGGACCAAATTCCCGCCTGGTGCTGGTAGCCAACGCTTGCATAGTACCGGATACGCTCGGCACCGCCGCTCAACTCGATGTTGTGACTGGTGAGCGGGGTGTTTCTATCAAAAAGCATGTCGTAGATATTCTGGTTGGGATGGCCGTCGGGATCCGATCCGTCCTGGAATTTTCTAAGGTCCTCAGCCGTATATAGCGGTCCACCGCCCACGCTGATGCTCGCTTCGTTTTTGAGCTTCGCATATTCGAATGCATTCGGAAGTTTAGGCAGTACCGTGGGGTTCTGAAATCCGATATAGCCATTATAGGAGATGGTGGGCACACCGGTTTTTCCACGCTTGGTAGTGACCAGAATTACCCCGTTTGCGCCGGCCACACCGTATGGCGCCACCGCCGCCGCATCTTTCAGAATGGTGATGCTTTCAATGGTATTGGGATCAAGATTTTGAAATTCACGCGGGATATTGTCCACAACGAGCAGCGGCTGTGTGTTGCCAGTAGTGGCCACCCCCCTGATAAATATATTGCTGGCATCTCTTCCGGGCTCGCCGGTGTTCTGCCGCACGATCAGTCCGGACATTCTGCCGCCTAGGCTGTTGCTCAGGTTAGCCACCGGCACAGCAGCAATTTCTTCTCCTTTCATGGTCGTTACAGCAGCTGTAACAGAGGTTTTCTTCTGGGTGCCATAACCAACGACCACTACTTCGCTCAGCGCTTTGATGTCGGCTTTCATGGTCACGGCAATGTTTGTCTGGTTTCCCACCGTTATTTCCTGGCTTTCATAACCTACAAAACTGAAAATCAGTATGGCGGAGGCGTCTTCGACCGCGAGGTGAAATCTACCGTCGGGCCCGGTTACACTCCCGCGCTGCGTCCCTTTGATCACGACGCTAACACCGGGAAGAGGTTCATTGCTTTCGTCGGTTACTTTTCCGGCTACATTCAAAACAGCAGCTTCCTGTACTTCCGAACCGGGCGCGATCCTGTCGATGTTTGTCTCTGCGATTTTTTTCTTCTTTTTATTCACCACATAAATGAGCACGGTCTTGTCGCTCGTCTGGCGGTATGAGAGCTCGGTATCTCTCAATACAAGATCCAGCGTTTCCTTGACGCTACGTGTTGCTTTGGCCAAACTGATAGCGCTATACGCTTCGACTTCATCCACCGGGATCACGAAGGAAAGGCCGGATTTTTTCTCTATTTTTTTCAGGACATTTTTCAGGCTTTCCTGTTGAACCTCCATGGTAATGGTCAAATCCGCAAGTCCCTGGCTTTTACCGGTGTGAGCCATCAGAAACTGAATGGTACTCAGGAGGAAGAGGACGTAAAAAAAGCTTACCCGCATGGTGAATCGTAGTAATGAGCGCTTCCGGCCGGGACATGGCGCTCCGGCAGAACGTACTGGTTCCGTAAAAATTAAATTCATAACTTTGGTTGTTTTGTAATAGTTAGCTCAAACGATTATTAAACACATCTGGCTATTCGGCTCCTACACCGGATAGCCTCTTTCTTGAACAACTTCTATACTAATTATCCTTTCTCATAGGCTAAGTGGTTTGGTCATTTTAAAAGATTTCCGTGGCGATCATTCACATCCGAACCCGCCGATAATGTTGACCTGATCACCTTTAACTACAAAGGAAGCCTGGCGTGTGCCGCTGACCATTTCCAGTACGTGATCAAGACTTTCACCATTCAGGAACCATGCGCTAATGCGGCAATTTTTGATCTCGTTATTTTCAAAGTTAACCTTCACGTGAAAGCGCTCTTCGATCATTTTCGCAGATTCTTCTACCGTGATTTCATCGAAAATCAGGCTCTCATTCTTCCATTTTAGTTCCGATAGCGCATCCACTTCCGCAAGTTTGAATTCGTTATTTTCCATATTCACCGTGATCTGTTCGTCCGGCTTGATCCTGCCGTAGGTCTGATGCCCGTCACCCACTTCCACAAGGCCGCGTGTTACGGTGACCACAATTTTCTTCTGGCGGGTATCAATATTAAAAGCTGTTCCGAGAACTTTGGTGATGACCCTGCCTGTGCGGACGATAAAGGCGTGTTCAGGGTCTTTTTTGATATCAAAATAGGCTTCGCCGGACAGACTTACCTCCCGCACAGTACTTCCGTAGCTTGCATGATAGCTCAGCACGCTGCCTGCATTCAGAAGCACTGTACTGCCATCCGGCAAGTGGATGAAATCTTTGTTTGAAAAGGTCAAAAGGCTGTCGGTAGCAACGACTTGTACATTTTTGGCTACTTCCTTTTTCCATTTCACCGGATTCCATACCATTATACCTAGGCCGGCAAGTACGGCCGCCGCCGCCCACATCCATTTGCTTTTTCTGCCAGCCTCAACCTTCACGAAGGGCTCTCTGACCTCATTCAGTATCCGGTCATAAAGAACATCTGCCTGATGCTCCCGACCCATTTCCGGGTCTTTAAAACCAGCCATCAGATAATCAGCAATATCGCTTTTGACAATATCCTCGAACTCATTTGTCCGGATCAGCGAACGGAGTTCTTCCAATTCTTCTCCACTGGCCTGCTTGTCCAGGTAACGTTTTAAAAGATATGCAAAACGATCATTCATGGCTGTACACGCTTAGCGGTTTAATGGGTATGGTAAGAAATGGGGGTAACTATCATATTATCAAAAGATAAAATTATCATTGTAGTATCCTATTTATGCAGAGTCATTTTCCTTATCTGTAGGGACAGTCATTTTTGAAATTTTTTTTAGGGTCGCTATCGCCCATAGGTGGAATTCCTGACCGAGACCGATGCGCTTCCCTGGCCGGCTCAATCTTCCTTTCGCAACGCGAAGCCTTACGTTTGCAATTTCAGAGATCTTTTTTTCTTTTTGCGCGTAACATAGATCAGTACGGTTTTGTCGTCGATCTGCCGGTAGGAAAGTTCGGTGTCGTTCAGTAAAAGATCCAGTACTTCTTTTACCGAACGGTTCGCTTTAGGTAAACTGATATCCCTATACGTTTCTACCTCGTCCAGTGGAATCACAAAGGACAGACCTGCCTTTTTTTCCACTTTCTTTAAAACGCTTTTCAAACTTTCCTGGCGGGCCTCGATCGATATAGTCAAATCGTTTAGTTCTTGTCGCCTGCCGTTTTCTGCGCTCAGCATTGGAACTGCGGCAAGTAAAAGAATAAATGAAAGGATCGTGTCTCGTAACGAGGGGCATTTGGGACGGATACAGGCCGGACCGACAGGGTGCAGATACCCTGTGAACTGTGGGTTCATAAAATGTTACCGTTAATAGTTAGCTCTTTTTGCAACATCTCCCACTCATCCGGCTCCTACACCGAAAAAGGCGGGGTTTTAGCTTATCAATTTATTCACTTCTAAGATGCATTGGTTCAAGTGTGATTCCGCCAATTTTTCAACCACAGAATTTTGAATTGAACAGATATATACACAGAGTGTTCTCAACTGACTATAGGGACAGTCACCAGCGAATATTTTTGTTTCTGATGACACAATGAAATGTATCGTCGACACTGCAATAGCCCATACTGACCAAGTTTCGGCTTGAAAAAAAGACGAAAAGCTCAGCGGTCGAGAGGGAAGAGCATACAGAAGATCAGGTATATGCCAACATGGGGGGCTAAATAATGCCGGATAAACCGCAGTGCGCGTACCATGTGATTTTTGACAGTTCCCTGTGATAAATTGAGCTTTGCAGCAATGGCCTCATGACTAAGACCTTCTTTTTTAGCCAGTTGAAAAACCTGCTGTTGCTGCGGGGGCAGCAACCTGACCGCCTCCGCAAGCAGCGCCTCGTATTGGTTGGTCAAGACCTTGTGATCGCTGTTGTCGGTAACTATTTCCAGATTGGAAACATATTTCTGATTGTTTTTCTGTTCGGCAGCCCATTTTCTGAGCTCTTTATAGGTGTGATTCTGAGCCATCACCACCAGATAGCTCTCAATGTTCCTGATTTGGGTAAATTCAGTCCGGCGGTACCAGAAGGCAGAAAAAACCTCCTGCACCACATCCTGTGCAAGATCTTCGGACTGCAGATAGCGGAGTGCAACTTTGTAAACGCTTTTCCAGTAACGGTTATACACCTGCTTGAAAGCAACTTCGTCTCCTTCGGCAAGCGACCTCAGAACCTCTGTTTCGTCAAAAGCACTACAATTTCCCATAACAGGCAACTAGGTGAATAGCCTATATTTATTAGCTGATCTTGGTGTCGGCAGCGTTAAATGTAGGAAGAAATAATATGAAATTCCGGCAAGGTATATCCATAAATTAATGGCCATTCAAGCATTACCCGGTGCCGCAGCCGAATTCGAGCCATTTAAGAGGGCAATGAGAGATACATTGATGTAGGCGGCCTGTCCTTTCCCAAGGAACAGTGCATGGCTGCCGACCTGGCGTACCCAGGCTTCCCTTTCAAAGAGCCGTACTTCGTCATCCTGGTAGCTGCCGGTTGTCCTTTCTCTGAAAGCATTGGTTGTTTTGATTTACGGCCATTACCGAAAATTCGAGGTTTTTTGCTGGGGCTAGTGCTATTTTAGAAGTTCCTTTGTTAATTGGCTTCAAGGCATTATTCGTTAGAATGTAAATCAGATAGCAAAACCAGACACCTCATGGAGGCGATAAAAGAGTTTTTTACCAGCCTCACACCCATACCTGCCGATGCCTGGGAAAGGTTTGGATCGCTGTTTACATCCAGGGTTCTCGAAAAGGGCGACTTCTTTATTCGCGACGGGCAAATGGCCAAAGAGATTGCTTTTTTGGAAAGCGGGATCGCCAGAGCCTTTTATACCAGTTACCAGGGGGTGGAATACAACAAGCATTTTTTTATGGCACCTTGTCTGATTGGCGGCTATGCGTCGCTGATCACCGGCAGACCCAATCAGATCAATCAACAGGCGCTTACCGGCTGTTCTATCCGGGTAGCGCTTTTCACAGAGGTACAGGCCTTGTACCCAGAGTTTCCAAGCATCGAAAGGGCGGCCAGGGTCCTGGCCGAACAGTTTTTTGTACAAAAGGAGCAGCGCGAGATCGAACTGGTTACCCTTGATGCGGAAAAGCGGTACCAGATTTTTCGTAGCACCTTTCCCGGCCTGGAACAACAGATCCCGCAATACCACATTGCTTCTTACCTGGGCGTGACACCTACACAACTGAGCCGCATCAGGAGGCAAATGTCTACGGGTTGATTTCTTTACATATGTAAATGGAAATGGCTTTCCGTAACAGGAATTTTGCTTCATCAAACCAAAACGGCGTTACCGATGAAGCAATTAATTCTGATCGCATTGACTGCACTCTCGCTGGCGGGCAATGCACAAACTAATCAAAAGAGTATGGAAAGCTCAACACCATTTACGATCCTGGTACTGATGAATGCGCACGCCAAATGGCTCGCCTTGTCCAGGGAGAAGCGAAGTGATTTCTTTGAAAAAGAAATAGTGCCCCTTTTTCAGCGGGTAAGCCAGACCGTCGTCGTCAGGCTATACGACAGCGAATACTTTCACGCGTCGGTTTCCGATTTTATGATCATCGAAGCCAAGAACCTGAGCGACTATCAGGACCTGATCGAGCGGTTACGCGATACAAAAATCTATGGCGCACCGTACTTTGAGATCAGGGATATCATCGTCGGGCAGCAAAACCGGTTCCAGGATTTTAATCAGAAGTTAAAACCTGAACAGCGATGAATCTATCCGGCAATACGGTTTTAATTACGGGCGGCTCCTCAGGGATTGGCCTCGCCCTGGCAAAGCGTTTTCTCGATCTTCAAAATGAAGTGCTCATTACGGGCAGAGACAAATCCAGGTTGGAGTTGGTCAGGGCCGGAAATCCCGGGATAGGTATTTTCGCCGGCGACCTGACCCGGCAACAATCGTTGGATGAGCTGGTTTTGTTTGTCAAATCGAATTATCCCGGTCTCAACATTTTGGTCAACAATGCAGCCGTCCAGTACAACTACGATTTCGCTGGCGAAGAAAGCGTCCGGGAGAAGATCGAATATGAAGTAGCCACCAATCTGACGGCACCCATCAAGCTGACGGCACTTTTGCTTTCCGTGTTGGCCCGAAACCAAAGCAGTGCGGTCATCAATCTGGGCAGCGGCTTGCATATGGCGCCAAAAAAATCGGCCTCTGTCTACTGCGCTACCAAATCGGCGATCCACTCCTTTTCCAAAACCCTGCGCTACCAGTTGGAGAGTACCGGCACAAAGGTCTTCGAGGTGATCCCGGCCCTGGTCGACACGCCGATGACGACCGGACGGGGGCGTTCAAAGATTTCACCTGAGGATTTGGTGAACGAATTCATGCGTGATTTGGAGAGAAACAAGTTTGAAAGTCATATCGGCAAAGCGAAATTGCTTCGGTTGCTCAGCTACCTCGCCCCGGGCGCAGCCGACAGGCTCATGCGCGATGGGCAGTAAGGTAAGGCTGAATCGATTTCAGCCCGCGACCAGGTTGCCCGGTTTTGCTCCGTTAACTAAGTTCACTGCCGGATCGGCACACTATCCATTGTATCCACTTCAAAATGCAATACTTTTATCGTTTATAACTATCTATAAATCAGCTGTGTGGTGTTTGCCTGGGAACCGGCATTCGTCATCGGGTCAAGATTCTGGTAATCAGGTTGCAATTCCAGGTACTGGTGATGCATCGCGCGCGTCAGATGCGGATTGATCATGAAATTTCGGCCTTCCACTACTCAAACGCATGAAAGAAGTAATCCTGCTTTTCGCTCTGGCATTCAGCCTGAAAGCAATGGCGCAAAAGCCGGATTCGCCGCTGGCCCGGATATGGCAGCAAAGTCTTCCCTTTATTACCAATTACGCGACTGACGAGTATAAGGCGGCATTTCAAAACTGGGCGCTGGTGCAGGGAGACCAGGGCGTGATGTACGCCGCCAACAACTCGGGCGTCCTCGAATACGATGGTACGTCCTGGCAGCTGATCCCCACCACTGAGGGTAATCCGGTGCGGTCGCTGGCCAAGGATTCCCGGGGACGTATCTATGTGGGCGGATCGGGGGAGGTAGGCTACCTGGCTGCCAATGGGCAAAACAAAATGGTTTTCCATTCCCTGAAAAGCAAGCTCAATCGTGCTGACTGGAATTTCGGGAATATCTGGTTTACTTTTGCCGGCAAAGGCTCTGTGTATTTTGTCTGCGATCTGCATATTCTCGAATTCGTCAATGGGAAGTTCAAGGTTTGGAAAAGCGATATCGGTGTGCTCGGCTTTGCCTGGCTGATCCATGGGACCTTGTACGTAAGCGCAAGTGAGAAGGGTTTGTTAAAGAAAGAAAAAGACGCGCTAAAACTGGTTGAAGGCGGCGAGGCATTCAAAGGAATAGGATTGACGGGCTTGCTGCCGTATGACGGAGAAAAGCTGCTGGCAGTGGGGCTTGACAAGGAATTCTTCATATATGATGGTTCAAAACTGGGCCCCTTTATGAAGGATGGCCAAAGGGTGAAGATCAGGGACGCGGTATACCACGGCTTGCAATTGCGCAACGGGGATTATGCCCTGGCCACAACAGGCTCGGGCTTTTACCTGATGGATCACGATGGGAAGATCCGAAGCAATATCTGTCGCAAGGAAGGATTGTCCAGTGACGCGGTGTATTCCGTTTTTGAGGATGCGGAGGGAGATGTGTGGCTGGCTACCGACAATGGGATCAGCCGGCTGGAAATTAATTCACCGCTGCGCGTACTGAATGAAAATCACGGCCTGGACGAAAACCCGATGGATATTGAGGTTTTTAACGATAAGCTGTTTACCACCAACAGCAAGGGACTTTTTGAGTTGAACAATCTGCCCTCACAAGGCGTGTTAAAGCCTTATTTTAAGAAAATAGAGGGAATAGATAACCTGACGATGCATTGCCAGACCTATGGGAACGAGCTGGTGGTGTCCAATTACGACGGCGTTTTTCTGCTGGATCAAAATGGCAGGCGGTCGCAGATAGCCAAAGAGAATGTGGTGCGTGTAGAAGAATCGAGGCCATCGCAAATGCCGCACCATTTACTGGCAGGCCTGGAAGGAAACGGACTCACCGAGCTTCTTTTCAAAAACGGGAAATGGGTGCAGGGTGCCAGGCATGACGACATGAAATTTTACTCCGAAAGCTTCGCACGCGCCGCGGACGGGACCATTTTCATTAACAGCCGGCGAAACGGGATTTATGAAATAGCCTGGCAAAGCACCGACCAAGCGTCGCAGCATACGCTCAGCGATGCATTCAAGCTCATTCACCACGGCCCTGAAAATGGACTGTCATCCAATAAGATCCGCTGGCTGGAAAGGGTAGGGAATACGGTCTTTGCTTCAACCGATGAAGCCATGCACCGGTTCAATGCCTTCAAACGCGTTTTTGAGGTCGATACACTGCTCACAGCCGGTGTATCACCTTACAAAGGCGGTTGGATCAACGAAATAGTCGCAGGCCGCGACGGTACGATGTGGTTTACACTCTATCACAATTACCAGAGCCACGTTTTCGGGTACGGAAACAATCGGTTGCAGCGATTGCCGGTATCGGGAAGGCTTTCCGACGCGCTGATTTCGAAAGTGCATGATAGCGGGGACGGGTTTATGCTTTTTGGCTCCAACAAATGGATTGTACTTTTTGATAAAAACCTGAAAGCCGGTGCTGCCAGACCGTTTAAAACCCTGATCAGGCAGATTCTGGTCAATAAGGATTCGCTGATCAGTTTCCGCGATACGCAATCGCCGCCCGAAATCACATATGGCATTCAGGGACTGCGTTTTCAGTTTGCATTGCCGAGCTATGATCTTTCAACCAAAAACCAATTTCAATACCTTCTCGAAGGTTTCCAGGACCAATGGTCGGCCTGGTCGGGCGAGTCGTTTGTGGATTTTACCAATTTGCCGGAAGGTAATTACGTTTTCAGGGTACGCGGCAGGAACGTATATGGTGATGCGGGAGGGGAGGACCGGCTGACGTTCACCATTCTGCCGCCCTGGTACCGCACCTGGTGGGCGTTTGCTGCTTACGCGCTGCTGCTGGGTGGAACGGCGGTTATGCTGGTGCGGTTCCGGGAGAGAAAGTTGCAGATGGAGAAGCTTGTGCTGGAAAACACCGTTCGCGAACGCACCGAAAAGATCATGCTTCAAACCGAAGAGCTCAAAGAAATGGACCGGATGAAGTCCCGTTTCTTTGCCAATATTTCCCACGAGTTCCGGACGCCGCTGACGTTGATTTTGGCACCACTAGAAGAGGAATTAAGCAAAAAAGCACCCGAGGGCCAAGGTAAGCTGCTCATCATGAAGCGTTATGCCAACCGGCTGCTGGAACTGGTGAACCAACTGCTGAACCTGTCGAAGCTGGAAGCCAATAAAATGGAACTTCAAGTGCAAAGGGGGGATCTGCGTCATTTTCTTAGCATTCTGTCGTCCTCGTTCGACTCGCTGGCGCAGCATAAGGGGATTATTTTTGAAAAAACAGTCGGGCTGCCCGAGAGGCTTTTCTGGTATGATCCGGATAAGCTGGAAAAGGTCGTTATTAACCTGCTTTCCAATGCATTCAAATTCACACCGTCCGGCGGCTCAGTGATGTTTGCCGCCCACATCGGGGAGGTCAATGGCCGGCAACTCCTTCAAATGGCAGTTTCCGATACTGGAAAAGGCATTGCGCCGGACGAGCAAAAGCAGGTTTTTGAATCGTTTTACCAGGCCAGGCAGACCGTCGAAAACCAGGATGGCGGCACGGGTCTGGGGCTGGCGCTGGTCAAAGAGCTCGTCAGGCTGCACAAAGGAAACATTCGGCTTCAAAGCGAGCCCGGAAAAGGGTCGGTCTTCTCGGTTGAAATACCGGTGGATAAAGAGGCATATGAGGCGGTTCAGCGCATTGAACGCGAGCCGAACGAATACGCATTGCCGGCAGCGACAACGGCATCTGCCCCCCTGTATCCGCTTGAATCGGCAGGCGAAATAGCCTTAAACTGGGAGCCGGAAAGCCATCAGGCGACACACCGTGGTCCTTCATACCGTGGTCCGGCACACCGTGGTCCGGCATCCCGTGGTCCGGCAAACCGTGGTCCGGCAAACCGGGAAACGGTGCTGATCGCCGAGGACAATGCGGAACTCAGAGATTACATGGCCTCACTGCTGGAAGACGAATACGTTGTTTTCAAAGCGCCCGACGGGGTGGAAGCGCTGGCTTGCGCGCGAAAAGTACTTCCAAACCTGATCATCAGCGATCTGATGATGCCCGGAATGGATGGGATGGAGCTGACTGCCAACATCAAATCCGACGAGCGGACCAGCCATATTCCGGTGATCCTGCTGACGGCGAAAAGCGGCCAGGAATCGCGGATCGATGGGCTGAAAACAGGAGCAGACGATTACCTGACCAAACCATTTTCAGTAGAGGAGCTCACCGTTCGCGTCCGAAACCTGATCGAACTGAGAAAAAAGCTGGCCGAGCGCTACCGGGAACGTATCAGGGTGCATGTAACCGCTTCGGAGGAGATGTCGCTCGACGATAAATTTTTGCTGAAAGCCAAAGAAATCGTCGAGGCGAATATGGAAGATGTGCTGTTCTCGGTCGAAAAAATGGCGGAAGAAATAGGCCTGAGCCGTACCCAGCTGCTGCGGAAGCTGAAAGCGCTCACCGGCCTTGCCCCGAACGACTTCATCCGGGACCTGCGTCTTCAGAAGGCGGCGGAAATGATCCGTCAAAAGGCCGACACCATCACTCAGATCGGATACGCGGTAGGCTTCAACGATCAATCGTATTTCAGTAAAAGCTTTAAAAAGGAATTTGGAGAAACCCCCACCGAATACGCTGCGAGGGTTTCTCAAAAAGAAGGGTGATCAGGGGAGCTGTTTGACAAACCGGTAAACTGCCGTATAAGGCACATCGGCAGTAGCCGCTAAATCGGCGGGAGCCGTGCCCGGAGCCCTCCCGCCGGTAGTCGCTATTCTGAAAATGTAGCCGACGCCCGCAAAAATGCCTGTCGGATCCTGCCCGGCTTTATTGCTCAGCAGCAACCAGTCGATGCTGGCCGGATCATTGGAGTAGGTTTTGGCAGGACTGAATGCCTGGCCCATGATCGCATCGCCGGTGCCTGTAATTTTCCACGTCGGGCCGGCATAATGCGTACCGATTTTTGCATCGGAAACATCATAGAGATCCGCTTGCGGCGCCACGAAGACCCATTCGTACTGCACCGGCGTTGTACCTGCCTTTACCTGCGCTTTGTATTTCTGCACACCCACCGCATAATAGGTGGCAACGCGCTCATAACCTTTCTGATGGGGAGGCAGTGTAAAAGCGGCGGGCATCGCCAGGTTTTCACTAGCGGCGATCAGGGCGGCAGGCGTAACCGGATCTGGATCCGCATGGTCGGTGCAGGCATTGAAGAAGGCGGGAAGCATTACAAGGGCCAGAATGCGGCCGCGGAGAAATGTACTTTTTTTCATAGCTGTTTTTTGAATATAAATGATTTGGGGAAACCGGTTGACTGAACCGATTGCAAAAGTAGAAGGTGTCCATTAGCCTGAATTGTAATCCGGATGCATATTCAGGTAGTTATGAGCGGCTGTACTGCGGCACTCCTGCAACTGACGCATAATTACCTGGATATGCTTCATCATTACAAGTTTCATAGGCCTCACCAACCGCAATTTTGCAGCCTCAATCATCTATTTAAACATGAAAAATTTAAGAGTATTGAATCGCATCAAACGATCAGCAGTCGGATTGCTTGCTTGCACCATGGTAGCCGTCTCGTGTACGGATCATGAAGGTCCTCAGGTTCCCAACAGCCCGGATGTTTCCTCAGAGGTCGTCACATCATGGCTGACGATGCAGCTGAAAATCGCGCAGGCTATGCCGGGTCCTCCGCCCGTTCTGGCCCGCAGATGGGCTTACAGTGGCGTAGCGTTATGGGAGTCGTTGCAGCCGGGTCTGGCAGGTTATCAGTCGATCGCCCCCCAGCTCAATGGTCTGCCCACGTTGCCCCAGCCTGCCAAATCTTTGGGTTATTACTACCCGGCCAGTGCCAATGCAGCGCTCGCGGCCATGAACCGCGCCATTCATCCGGGTATTTCGGGTGCCAATCTGGCCCGCATCGATTCGCTTGAAGCGGCCAACCTGGCGCGCTACCAGCAGCACCAGCAACCAGATGTGCTTGCCAATTCCATTGATTTCGGCAAGAAGATCGCAGCCGCGGTGTTTGAATGGTCCAAGACCGACGGCTACGATAACGCCGCGCCTTATACGCCGCTTAGCGGACCGGCTTACTGGAAACCGACACCGCCCGCATTTGGCCCGGCTATCCTGGCAAATTGGGGTAAGGTACGCACCATCGTAGCAAACAGTGACGCAGGTGCCGAGCAGGGTGCCCCGGTAGCATATTCGGAAGAGAAAGCTTCGGAGTATTACAAGCAGGTTGCCGAATTGTACACCATTTCCCAATCGCTCACGCAGGAGCAGCGTACGATTGCGACCTTTTGGCCCGACAATTCCTGGCATAATGTGCTCAGCCAGGTGCTTACAATTGAAAAACCAGGCCTGGCAGTAGCAGCGAAGGCATTTACACAGCTCAGTATCGCTATGTCCGACGGTGCCATTAGTCTATGCAAAGGGAAATATGTGTACCAGGGTGTGCGACCGGTAACCTACATCCGGACCGTGATGAACCATCCCGAATGGAACACGGTGATCCCTACACCGCCGCATCCGGAATACCCTTCGGGGCACTCGGTCATGTCGGCTGCCGCTGCCGAGGCATTGACGGATATTTTTGGTAAAAACTACCATTATACAGACAAGCCTTACAACCTGACCGGTTTTGTGCCCCGGAACTACAATTCATTTGAGGAGGCTGCTGCGGAAGCTGCGGTTTCCAGGGTGTATGCCGGGATCCATTACCGTAAAACATGTGAGGTAAGTCTGGTGCAGGGAAAGATCGTAGGCCAGAATGTGATCAGTAAATTAAAATTTAAACAATAAGACAGCTGTCGGGTGATCCCTGACGTATCCAAAATTAGCTATGAAAAATCTTCAATTAATTACATTGATCCTCGCGTTTCTCTTTTCATTAATTTTCAGTCATGGGATTGCCCAGCAGCACGATCTGGCGATGGCAGGCCCAAACCGGGTCAACGAGGAACTGGTTCCCGCTGCTGATCCCGCCGGCGACAGGCTGGTTGCAAATCCGCTAACCTCCCATTTTGGAGTAATGCCGAAAATTACGGTTAACGACAATGGAAATGTGTTTGTGTACATCTTTAATCCCAGGCATACAGATCTGAACGTGCGTTTTAGTGATGAAGGTGGAAACGCATTGCATCAGGACAAAACCACGACCCTGTACTATGGTAAGCTCCTGAATGTTTCCGAGCTGCAAGCAGGTGACTATGAGCTTACACTTCAATCCGACGCGGTTTCAGCGCGGTATGTGGTAAAAATCGGATGGGAAGCACGCAAGGTCAAAGTAAACCAGGTCGCCGCGTATTAAAACCGATAAGCAGACTATCGAATTTCAAAACAAGTATCTATTAACAAAAAACGAAAAATAAAATGAATGCAAACAAAGCACTTTGGGAAAAGGGTGATTTCACCCGTCTGGCAGCAACCATGCGCGAAAGCGGTTCTGCACTGGTAGCAAAATTAGGAGTTAAAGAAGGCATGCAGGTCCTGGATCTGGGCTGCGGTGACGGCACTACTGCCATACCTGCCGCCAGGCTCGGCGCCCATGTTCAGGGGGTAGACATCGCGAGGAACCTTGTGGAAGCCGGCAATGCCCGGGTAAAGGCCGAAGGGTTGACTAACATTACCTTCCGCGAAGGCGACGCCATCGATTTGAATGACATTGAAGATAAGACCTTTGATCTGGTGGTCAGTATTTTCGGCGCCATGTTTGCACCCAAGCCGTTCGATGTGGCCAAGGAAATGTTCCGCGTGACGCGTCCGGGCGGAAGGATCGTGATGGGTAACTGGATACCGGGCGACCCGACGCTGGTTGCCCAGATCCTGAAAGTGAGCTCCGCCTATACGCCCGCGCCACCGGAAGGTTTTATAAGTCCGATGCTTTGGGGAGTGGAAAGTAATGTAACGGAACGCTTTGTGGCCGCAGGCGCATTGGCTGAAAACATCTCATTCGAAAGGGAAACGTTTGTTTTTCAGGCGCCATTTTCCCCGGCTGTATTTCTTGAAACGTTCAGAAAATACTACGGTCCTACCATGAATGCATTTGAAGCAGCGGAAAAAAATGGAAAGGAGGCCGACCTTCAGCGTGAGTTGGAAGCGTTGTTTGAAAGTCAAAATCAGAGCGCGGACAAAAATGCGACTTCCATCCCCGCCACATTTCTGAAAGTGACGGTTCTTCGTTAGAATAAATTGAAAAGGTCTGTTCGCATCTTGCACCTGCAATTTGACGAACAGACCTTTCTGCATTGCAGCCGCAGGCTATCACATAATGCGCCGGGATGCTCTATTTCCTGCCGGTCAGATCCGACAACAGTTCGTCGAGCTTTTCCATCGTTGCGAGCATGCCTTCCTCCATGCCCATCTGGATCACAGCTTCAAGGTCTTCCAGGGATTTGTAGGTCACCACCGTTTCGACCAGCGCATTCTCCCCTTTGTCTGAAAACGTGACGACCCATCCGGCCTGCGGAAGGGCCTCGTTGATCTCGCCCTCCGCATTCGAAAAAGCGTCCGTTGATGTAAAGTAGTCGGTAGGCTGGATCTTTAAGTAACCCGTCCATCCCCAATATTCGTTACCGTCAGGCTCTACCATCGCGTAGTGCCAGTGACCGCCCTCGCGGAAATCCATCGATTTGGTCTTGGTAGTCAGAGGTTTTGGGGCAAACCACCGATCCAGAAGCTCGCTTTTTGTGTAGCAATCCCAGACCAGCGCGCGGCCTGCGAGAAACTCCCTTCTGATTGTAAGCGTGTTTTTCTCTTTGTCTTGCAGGAAGTCGAATTGAAGGTTGTGTCTCATTGCTGTTGTTTTTTAAGTATGGATAAAAGGTCGTCAAGTTGGTCGAAGCGGCTCTCCCAGATCTTACGGAACTGTTCCATCCAGTGATCGACTTCTTTCATTTTCTCGATTTCGAGCTGATAATAGATTTCTCTTCCCCGCTGTTGCGGATGTACCAACTCGCACTCGGTGAGTACCCTGAGGTGCTTTGAAACCGCCTGCCGGGTCGTGTCAAAATGCTCCGCTATCGCATTCGGCGTCATGGCATTCGCTGCAATCAGGACTATAATCGCTCTTCTTGTGGGATCGGCAATGGCTTGAAAAATGTCTCTTCTCATGTGTTGTGATTTGTTAAATAATAGGCCGCTGTTACCTGGATAAGATCGGAAGGTACTTTTCCCTGTTGTCGACAATGACCCAGCCAATCACGGCGATAAATGCAATGACGACAGGCAGGCCCGAAGGCGCGACGGTGATGTGGGTCAGCAGAACGCCCGTCAGAATGGGTACAAGAACAATGGCGCCCAGGGCGCGTGTCCTGGGGAACAGCAGCAGCGCGCCGCCGGCAATTTCTGCGGCACCTACCAGCGGCAGCAGCCATCCGATCTCCGAAAACGCCATTCCCACCTTCACCAACTTTTCGGGCAGGTCCGCTGGAATGGGCATGTAATGGAGAAATTTGTCCAGGCCGGAGTTGATGAACATCAGGCCGGTCAGCAAGCACAGGACGAATAAGATTTTCTGTTTCATAGTCGTAGTTGTTTTGATGAGAAACCAATTGGTTGCAAATATATGTGCAACTGATTGGTTTCGCAAATGTTTGCTAAAAAAAACCAGACGATTTGCCCGGATGATCGAATATCGCTACCTGCCGACTTGCATTAGCCCATATAGGGTCCCCCGGGAACACCCCAGCCCCATTTGGGCATCGGTTCATCGGGATTCATTTGCAGATCGTCGCTGTTGGAATTGATGATCGCGATCCGGGTACCCCATTCGATGTAGGCGACGAATGCGGAACGGAACTCCGGATCGTCGGGCAGGTTGATTTCATCGGCGGTTTCCAGCAGCAGCGAAACCCAGCGTTGGCGATGCTGCTCGGTAAGATGTTTGGCCAGATGTTTCCGGATCATTTTGAAATGGCTGCCCTCGGCGGTGCTGTACCATTCGGGGCCGCCGAGTACTTCGGCGATGAAATGCGCAACATGCAACTGATGTTCGGGAGACATATGCTTGAAAACCGGTTGCAGCAGCGGGTCTTGCAACACTTTTTTGTAGAAAGAATCGGTGAGTCTTTCAAAAACCGGCATTCCTCCTGCCCATTCGTAAAGGGTGGGCGTTGAGATATTCTGAGTCATGGCGTAATACAACAGATGATAGTTCCAATATGCCGGTCACCGTTCGGAACGATGATTTTGTTGCTTCCGGTCCATTAATATAGAAACAATCCCCGCTTCTCCGGTGGATTTGGCCCCCGAAATTTAAATTAGTGGGCGGCCGATGCCGCTCACCGACCCATCCGTTGCGTTTAACGACACTTTCCCGGTTTCCAACGACTGCGTGTTGCCTGTTGCTGGGGCAGCTCCTACTTTCGGTTGACTTTATCACCACATAAGTCAAGGAAAAGACCTGTTTTAACCAATGCTTAAAATCATGAAAACAAGGATCATTTTTTCGACAACGATAGCGGCCGTCGGCCTGGGCATCCTGCAAACCGGATGCGAAAGCAAGAAAAAGGCTGAACAGCAATACCAGGCCGACTCGCTCAGCGACGACAAGGTAGCATACGACACGGCCTACAAGACCGAAGAGATTGCCGAACCGGTATTGGCACCATCTGAGAAACACTTCGATACGGCGGTGAAATACCTGGATGGCAGAGATTACAAAAAGGCAGCCGTAGAGATTAACGAAGGAATTGCGGCGCTTCGAAATGAAGGGGTGGGGGACAAAGGGGCGCTGAAAGCTGAATTTGCAAAAGCAGTGGCACATTTGCAGCAATTGCAAAAATTGGCCGGTGAAGGCAGTCTCACTTCGGCGGAGCTCAAAAAGGGCTTTTGGCCGGCCGAAATGATGGTCACCCATTACAAGATCGAAAAATGGGAGAGCCTTCCTGAGTTTGAAGTTAAATCCAACGACCATCTGCGGACAGCGCTGGATGGATTGGAAAGGAAAACGGCCGGCACCGAGGCATCCGTAAAACAGGAAGGTAAACAGCTGATCGATGAGACCCGGACGCTGATAGCAAAAGCCGAACACAGCGCCGGAGCCGATGCAAAAAAGGCCAAAGCGGACCTGATGCAGCAAACTGCAAAGCTGAAAGCCTACATCAGAAAGAATCTGTGACTTTCCCGCCCGCCACATCATACATTTAAACCTTACAATTTTATGAAAGCAACCATCAATGCACTCGCGCTTGCGACCTTGCTCGCGCTGGCCAGCTGCGCGTCGGTGAAAGTAGATCAGATTGATTCTGCGCACCTTGGCAGTTATAAAAAATACGCCTGGGTAAAACCGGAGGTAAACAATTCGCAACTTCCGGCATTGTCGGGCTCGATCACCGAGGAAAACATCCGAACTGCGGTTAAGACCGAGTTTGGCAAAAAAGGGATCACCGAAGACGAGCAAAATCCGGATCTGCTTCTGATGTATCACATCTATACCTCCCAGAAAACGGAGAACGTTCCCAATGCGCCGGTGTATCCGTACTACGGGTATGGATTCGGGCCACGGGCCTACTACTACCATGGCAGGTTAATACCAATATCGTACGCAGGGTACTACAATCCCTGGAATACAGGCTATCATCAGGAACGCTATACAGACGGAACGCTGATGATCGATGTGATAGATGCGAAAAGCAATGAGCTGCTGTGGCGCGGAACGATGGAAAACCCTGTGAACGATGCTGCCGGCCTGAGCAAACAGTTTGCGAAGGAGGCCAGGGAAATCCTGGGGAAATATCCGGACGTTAAGTAGTCGAGGAATTCAGTGATTTTGCCGGAAAGCAAGGTGCTATCGAGAAGCCCCGCTTTCCGGCAAAATATTTTAAAGGCAAGGACACCCTATGCATTTCGTTCAGGATCATCTTTCAAATGTAAAGCGAAATGTTGCTGACCGTTAACGTGAGGATCTGGCATTAATGTTTAGAAAATGGGACTCAAACAGGCAGTAAAAACAACATGGGATGATCAACCAGGAGCGTCCGGTCAAATGTCGGCTGCCATGCAGGACGGTACAGGATAACTTGCTGAAATAATAATTAGAATATTGAAAGTAAAAATATCATCATTTCAATGGCGCCCGAATGAGGAAGTCGACACCAGTGCCCGAGGATGAACCGCACCTGGGCGATCTGTGGAACCGTTTCCGCCAGAACGATGAACATGCTTTTGACGAGCTCGCCCGGCGCCGCTACCGGCTCCTGTTCAATTATGCCACCAAATTTACCAAGGACACAGAACTGATCAAGGATTGCATTCAGGACCTGTTTCTGGAACTATGGTACCGCAGAACACGGCTTACCGACACTTCCTACGTCACCGTGTACCTGATATGTGCATTGCGCAACAATCTTTTGCGAAAGCTGAAGGTAAACACCCGTCTGGACGACTCAGCCGATATTACTGCCAGCTGCGAAGGTTTTACCGATAACCTGACCGTGGAAACGATGCTGATCAGCTCCGAATCCATGTCGCAGAAAGAACGTGAGATCCGTAATGCGATCAACCGGCTGCCCAGGCGCCAGCAGGAGGTAGTTTTCCTGAAATTTTACGAAGGCTTGTCGAACGACGAGATTGCCCAGGTGATGCAGATTGAGCGGCAGACAGTCTCCAACTTCATTTACCGGGCGATCGGTCAGCTGAAAAATGACCTGCCTTCATTTTCCAGGATCATTCCTCAAATAATTTTTCTGTTTGCTGCAAATCTTTTCTCTGATATACTCAACTCATAATCAGTGAATTGAATTAAATTATTTTGCTGCAATCCCTTTTAAGTAAAATTATTTCTAAAATTTTTATCATCCCAAGGGTATCCGTTTTCAGGGACGTACTATTTCATTATATAGTCCAATGAAAACGCAAAATGCAGGATTACGCGAGATACGATGTAAAAGACTTTTTGGCAGACGAGGCTTTTTGCAGGTGGGTGCTGCATCAAAAGCCTGCCGACAATGCTTTTTGGGATAACTGGATCCGAAATAACCCCGACCGCACCGGCATTGTCACGACCGCGAAAGCGCTCATCTCGGAAATCCACCATGCACAGAACTATCTGAGCGAGGAAGAATTGCAGCATGAATTACAACGCTTGACTTCGGCAAGGAAGTCGGCAACGGAAGAAGAGCCGTATGCCCAACCGTCCGGTCGCTGGCTTGGCCGGCTTTCCCTCGCATTGGGAGCCCTGACCTGCCTTGTCGTGCTGTTTTATTTTTATGATCATTTGCCGGCCCGGACAGGTACTTTGCACACCGGGCAGGAGTCAATACAGGAGCATGATCGATGGATTGAAGTCTTTAATAATCAATCCAAAACAAAACAGGTGCTGTTGCCGGATGGTAGTTCTGTAAGGCTTTCGCCCGAAAGCAAGATCAGGTACCCGGCCGTTTTTGTAAAAAGCGAGCGCGAAGTTTTGTTGAATGGCGAAGCTTTTTTTGAAGTTACCAAAAATCCTGAAAGCCCATTCAAAGTCTACACCAGCGATGTGGTCACCACCGTTTTGGGTACCAGCTTTACCGTAAAAGGATTCGATCGGGATCAAGATGTGCGGGTGGTGGTAAAAACGGGAAGGGTGACTGTATCAGCCAATGCAGCGCCGGGGGCAACCCGGGAATCCGAAAAGAACGAGCTCGTTCTTTTACCTAACCAGCAGGTTGTCTACCACCGCGACGAGCAGAAAATGAAACGGTCGCTGATCGATAACCCTGCACAGGTCGGTCCGGCAGACGTCACCAGCCAGAACCTTGTCTTTGAAAACGCCCCGGTAGCAAAGGTTTTCGAATCACTCGGGAAACGATATGAAGTGCAGATCATATACGATGCCGACCTGATGGCCGGCTGCCAGCTAACCGCGGAGCTGGGCCAGGAATCGCTGTTTGAAAAACTGGGCATGATCTGCAAGGCCATCCAGGCACGCTATGAAGTGATTGACGGACAGGTAGTCATTCACGGAAGTTCGTGCAAATAAATATTGAATATCATCCTAAACCCCCTGACGAATCTCCATGCGCCAACCCAGCCGTCCACCCTGACGTGAAAACGAACAAGCCGAAGATGCGCTAACATCTCCGGCCTGTCTTTCCCCCTTCTTAATTCCCATTAATAATCCGGTTCGCTAAAACCGGAGCAGGGGATTTTTGTACCTCATTTTTCAAAAAAGCATACATACAAATCTATGAAAATTAGTACGAAACCGATCAGGATTTTACTCAAAATCATGCGCATGTCAATTTATCAGCTGATCCTGTCTGTCTTGTGCACATCGTTGGTTGTGGCCAACGACAGCCGGGCGCAGGAATTACTGAACCGTCGGATTTCACTGGATCTGAATGATCAGAAAATAAGTGTGGCCCTCCGCCAGATCAGCCGCCAGGCGGCGGTGCGGTTCATGTACAGTCCGCAGGTGATACCTGTCGAGCGTCAAGTGACTTTACGGGTTCACAATGAGCCGCTTAATGTAGTTCTTGAGTCGCTTTTTGCGCCGCTGAACATCGGCTATGAAGTGTCCGGCAACCAGCTTGTGCTCAGTATTGTATCCGATCTGAAACCACTGAGCCCCCGGCAAACCGAAGAGCAAAAGCCGGTGGACAAGACCATTAAGGGATCGGTGAAGGACGAAAAGGGCGCGGCGTTGCCGGGCGTGAGCATCGTGGTGAAAGGGACGCAGCGCGGGACATTGAGTGATACCGACGGGAATTTCGAAGTGAGCATACCCGACGGCGAGCATACGGTCATATTCTCTTTCGTAGGCTACCTGAGCCAGGAGATTGCCGTGGGGAACCAGAGCACCATGGAAATCGTCATGAAAGATGATTTGAAAGCATTGCAGGAAGTGGTGGTGGTGGGTTATGGTACGCAGAAAAAGGTAAATCTGACCGGTTCGGTTGCTTCGGTGGAAGGCGAGGAGCTGCTGAAATCTCCGGCGACCAACATTACCAATTCGCTTGTAGGCAGGCTTCCCGGCCTGATCGCCGTGAACGGTAACGGAAAGCCCGGAGCCGGGTCGTCGATTTCCATCCGCGGGACCAGTACATTCGGAGACAACAGCGCATTGATCGTCGTCGACGGCATTATCCGGACCTTCGACCAGATCGATCCCAATGAGGTGGAAAGCATATCCATTCTAAAAGACGCTTCGGCAACTGCCGTTTACGGGTCCAGGGCAGCCAACGGGGTCATATTGGTCACTACCAAGCGGGGCGCCACCGGCAAGCCGACATTCAATTACAACGGTTTCGCAGGTTTTCAACAACCCACACAATATCCCAGGGTACTGAATGCATACGAGTATGCAATCACCAAAAACAAGGCCGTAAAGAACCTGGGCAAACCGATCCAATATTCCGACCAGCAGTTGGAAGACATCCGCACCGGCGTGCTTCCCGAATATGACTGGTATGGCAACACGCTGAAGAAGCGGTCCTTTCAGACCCAGCAAAACCTGAGCGTCAGCGGCGGCTCGGATGCCATCCGGTATTTCCTTTCGCTGGGCTACCTGGATCAGGACGGGATGTATGACCGCATTAATTTTCAGCGGTATTCCATCCGGACCAATGTGGATGCCAAAATCAACAAAAACCTGACCATTTCTGCCGATATCGACGCAAGCGCCCGAAATACGAATCAAAGTGCCTATGCGCCCGAATCCATTTTCGACGACATCGTGGCCGCGTATCCGCTGGATAAGGCTTACAACCCCGACGGGACGATTTTCTATACCCGCGAGCAGCATCCGGTCGAGGAGATCAAGACCGGCTATAACCGGATACGCAACAATATTTTTCAGGCCACATTGACCGTCAAGCATGCATTGCCATTCGTAAAAGGCCTATCGGTTTTGGGACGCGCTTCTTTTGGCCAGGAATACGCCAATAACAAGCATTACAATGTACCCATCTTCATGAACCGCCAGGATGCCGATGGTAATACGCTGGAAATATACCCTTATGGCGGCTGGAATGGCAAAACAGCATTAACCCAGTCATTCAGCGAATATAATACGACCACACTGAATGCTTCGCTCAACTATTCGCGCGCCTTTGGGGCGCACGAATTCGGCGGTTTGCTCCTGTTCGAGCAGCTTGATGCGAAAGGCAACAACTTTTATGCTTTCCGAACCAACTTCCCTGCACAGGGACTGGACGAATTTTTCTATGGGGGTGAAAGCCAGAAGGATGCCAATGGCGGATCATTCACTGATGGCCGGCGGGGCGCGATTGCCCGGGTGAATTACAGTTTTCAGCAGCGTTACCTGTTGGAAGCGTCATTCCGAAGAGATGGCTCAGTAGCTTTCCCTGCATCGAA
This sequence comes from uncultured Dyadobacter sp., assembly GCA_965649915.1. Lineage (GTDB taxonomy): Bacteria > Bacteroidota > Bacteroidia > Cytophagales > Spirosomataceae > Dyadobacter. The sequence goes on along the minus strand of CBFGMV010000001.1, from coordinate 159,775 downwards.
GAAATACGGGTTTTTCCCGGCGGTTTCGGCTGGCTGGCGTATCATTGAAGAGCCTTTTCTTAAAAACAGCACTGCTCTTTCATTCCTGGACAACCTCAAACTGCGTGCTTCTTATGGGGTCGTGGGTAACGACCGAAACGTGTATACAGGTTACCTGCTGCGAAACCCCACATTCCAGTATTCTCAGGTATACAACCCGTCGGGGACCATTGTATCAGGCAATGAAGGCCTGTCGACCATTGCACCGGGCATTTTGCCCAACCCTGATGTGACCTGGGAAACCGCATCGGTTTCGGATGTCGGGCTGGAAGGCTCGCTCTGGAGAGGAAAACTTCAGTTTGAAATCGACCTGTTTTATAAGAGGACTTCCAATATTCTCCGCACGCGCATCCGCTCGATCCCGGGGACCCTGGGCGCGCAGTTGCCGGCAGAGAATTATGCCAAAGTAGACAACAAAGGCATCGAGTTCATGCTGAGCCATCAGAATAGTTTCCAGGCTTTGAAATACTTTGTAAAGCTGAATGGAAGCTTCTCGCAAAGCAAAGTGATCACCCTGGATGAGCCCGCTAACACTCCCGACTATCTGCTGCAAACAGGGCGGCCATTGGGCTTCATTACAGGTTACAAGGCATTAGGCTTTTTCCAGACAGATGAGGAGGTTACCGCTTACCTGCCGCAGTTCAACGGAGGACAAAAAGCAGGCGATGTTAAATACGCGGACATCAATGGCGACCAGAAAGTGGACGCCAAAGACCTGACCATCATCTCCATGGACAATAATGTGCCCAAGGTGATCGGCGGATTATCGTTCGGAGGTTCGCTCAAAGGGTTTGACCTGAATGTGCTTTTTCAGGCGGCCGGACGGGTCCGGCAGGTGCTTTACGGAGCTGCGCGCGACTTTTTCCAGGGCGGCTCCCGCAATACCTATGTGGATTTGCTCGATCACTGGTCTCCCGAGAATCCGGACGCATTATATCCCAGACCCTGGGAGGGACCTAATCCCAATAATTCGCTGACTTCCAGTCTGTACCTGCGCAATGCGAGTTATGTCCGGCTGAGGTCCATCGATTTTGGTTATTCCCTGCCTTCGGAGCTGACCAAAAGGATGGGTGTCCGTAATGTGCGGGTTTATTTCTCGGGAGCCAATCTTTTTGTCTGGTCAAAGATGAAGATGTTCGACCCTGAGATCGAGAACACTACCGGTACCTACTATCCGCAGCAGCGCACGCTGAACCTGGGCCTGAACCTTACTTTTTAATCAGTTAATGTTTACTGTCATGACTAAAATATTTGCCAAAACACTGCTGGTTATAATGATCCTTATGACCACCGCCTGCAATGAAGAGTTCCTCGAACGCCAGGCGACCGATTCGATCCCGGAAGAAAAAATCTTCCAGGATCCGGCCCTGATCCAGCTTTTTGTAAACAATATGTACCTGGATGTGCCCGCCTTTGAGCGTAATTTATATGACAACATTACCGACGAATCGCGCTGCTACTGGGGTGGAGGCCCGAGAAATGTAGTTCAGGGGCAATGGTTTCCCGATAACAACCCGATGGAATACTGGGCTTACGGACCGGTACGGAAAACGAATATGTTCCTGGATAAGATCGACGGAGCCAACATTGACCAGGAGCAGAAAGCTAACTTCAAGGGACAGGTAAAATTCCTGCGCGCGATGCTCTACTTCAATATGATCAAGCGCTACGGCGGGGTGCCGGTCATTACCGAACCGCAAGGCCTTGATGACGACCTTTTTGTGTCCAGACAGACCACCGACGAAAGTTTCGACTTTGTGATTAAGGAATTGGAGGAAGCTGTTACGCTACTGCCCGAAACGCATGGAAGCCGTGCTGTGGATGTGGGAAAAGCCAACAAGCATTCGGCAAAAGCCTTTTTGGGGCGCGTACTGACCTATTGGGCGAGTGCATTATACAACCCTGCGGGCGATGTGGCGCGCTGGCAAAAGGCCGCCCTGGTGAACAAGGAAGTCATGGATGGCGGCCATTACAAGCTGCACGGCAGCTTCCGCAACATTATGCTCGATAAAAACAATGAGGAAGAGATTTTCAGCGTGCAGTTTCAAAAGCCGTTCCGCGAGCACGGGTGGGATTCCTGGGGCCAGCCCGACTCCCAGTCCAAACAGGACGCTGTGAACCGCAGTCCGGTGCAGGAATTTGTGGATGCATTTGAAATGAAAAATGGCAAAGCCATCCATGAAACGGGCTCAGGCTATGATCCGGCCAATCCTTACAAGAACCGCGACCCGAGATTCGATGCAACCGTGCTGTACAATGGCGCGACGTTTTTCGGCGCCACCATTTATATGTACGAAGGCGCGCCGATCGATGGCATTAACCTTCCCTATGCGACCATCACGGGCTATCTGATCAGAAAAGGAATGAACGAGGGCAACAAGGACTACTACGGCGGGGCGGGCAGCGACCAGAACTGGACCGAGCTGCGTTACGCGGAGGTGCTTTTGAATTATGCCGAAGCAAAAAATGAAGCATTAACTGCACCTGACGCGTCGGTTTATGCAGCCATCGAAGCGGTCCGCCAGCGGGCGGGTTTGCTGCCTTACCAGCTTGCGGCAGGACTTTCCAAGGTGCAAATGCGGGAGAAGATCCGGCACGAACGCTTTATTGAATTAAGCTTTGAAGGAAAACGCTATTGGGATCTGAGACGCTGGAAAATTGCGGCGGAAGTACTCAACGGCAAGCAGTTCAATGCGATGTACATTACCAAAAACGCGGACGGGACCTACACTTACAAACCAAAGCCCGTGGACGGCATTCCCTATGTTTTTCAGGACAAAATGTACTTTATGCCTATTCCGCAGCGCGAGATCGAGAAAAATCCTAACCTGAAACAAAATACCGGCTGGTAAACCAAGCCACCCTTTACCGACTTAGCTTATTTCCTATGAAGTCCAAATTTCAGCATATCCTTCTGGCCATCGTTTTTTTGTCAGTCGCATTTCTAAAACCCGTCCGCGGGCAAGCGCCTAATCCGGGTTTTGCCCCCAAAAATGGCGATCATATCATCCTGCTCGGCAACACATTTGCGGACCGGATGCGTCATCATGGCTATTTCGAGACATTGCTGCAAAAGAATTTCCCCGGTAAGCAGCTTACCATGCGCAATATGGGATGGAGCGCCGACGAAGTGGGGTTACAGCCACGTCCGCTCAATTTTCCGGGTTTTGGAGAAAAAACAAAGCGACTGACCGAAGGCCAGAAGGAGGTGAAATTCCAGGGCTTTACCCATGAGGGAGAGCGCATTGTCATGCCTGTCGCCCTTAATTTTGAAGGATTGAACCAGGATCTTTATGACCAGAAGGCGGACATGATCCTGCTTTGTTTTGGAATGAACGAGGCCTTCAAGGGCCCGGCCGGCCTGCCGCAGTTTGAAAAAGACCTGCATGTATTCATCCAAAACCTGCAAAGCAACCATTACAACGGCCACGCGGCCCCCGCATTGGTGCTGGTTTCACCGATCGCGCACGAGGAGTTGGGTGTTAATTTTCCAAATCCGGCGGAGCAGAACAAAAATCTGGAACTGTACACCAAGGCTATGCAGAAAGCGGCTTCGGCGAAAGGACTGTATTTCATCGACCTTTTCACGCCTTCGCTGGCCAAAATGAAGCAGAAAGGGCAGAAACTGACCATCAATGGTATTCACCTGACCGGTGCCGGCTATAAGCTGGCTGCGGAATGGATGGGGCAATCGCTGGGTTTTGGCAAAATGCCTGACCTGAACACCGACAACGGCAAGAAGCTTTTGGCGGTCATTAAAATGAAAGACGATCATTTTTTTTACCGCTGGCGCGCTGTGAATGGCGAATACATTTATGGCCGCAGGAGAGAGCCTTTCGGTGTGATCGCCTTTCCGCCCGAGCTCAGGAAAATAAACCAGATGACGGCCTCGCTGGACTCGGTGATCTGGGAAATGGGGAAAAGCAATGGTTCCGAAGCTTACAAAAAAGCGCTTGAAGTCGTGGACCGGCGTGGAAAGCCCATCGATCCGATGCTCACCCCCGCCATTCCAATGACCGGCAGGCAAGGGGAAGCCGCCAAGGCTGCCGCTCACGCGCATCACGAAAAAATGTGGCCCGCCACAACCGATCAGTTCAAGCTGCCTGAGGGCTACCAGATCAACCTTTTTGCTTCGGAGAAGGACTTTCCCATTGAGAAGCCGGTGGCGATGAACTTTGATGCGCGCGGCAGGCTTTGGGTGGCCACCATGCCCACCTACCCGCAGTACTTTCCAGGCATTCCGGTCCACGACAAAATTGTGATCCTGGAAGACACCGATGCGGATGGCAAGGCTGATAAGCACACGGTTTTTGCCGACGATCTGTATCTTCCGCTGGGTTTTGAATTTGGTGACGGCGGCGTTTACGTCTCCCAGGAGCCTGATATCGTGTTTTTGAAAGACACTGACGGCGACGACAAAGCGGATTTCCGTGAAGTGGTGCTGACCGGCTTCGGCTCCGAAGACAGCCATCACGCCACGCACGCATTCACATTCGGGCAGGATGGTGCTTTGTATTTTAATGAAGGAACATTTCTGAATTCGCAGGTGGAAACGCCTTACGGGCCGATCCGCTCCTATGCCGGCGCGACCTACCGTTATGAGCCGCGTACGGCCAGGCTGACCCATTACATTTCCTATCCTTACTACAATCCCTGGGGAAGTGTTTTTGATAAATGGGGCATGCATCTGATCGGCGACGCATCGGATGGTTCCAACTATTTCGCCCCGCCGATGACCGGCAATGTCACTTATCCCGACAAGCATCCGCGCATTGAGATGTTCACCGAAACACGTGTGAGGCCAACCGCGGGGATCGAGATCGTTTCCAGCAGCCAGTTTCCCGACCAGGTACAGGGTGATTTTTTGGTCAACAACAACATTGGTTTCCAGGGAACAAAGCAGCACCGGATTATTCCACGCGGCTCGGGCATCGGCAGCAAGGAAGTGGAAGCGATCCTGCAATCGGAGGATCCTAATTTCCGGCCGATCGACATTGAATTTGGCCCGGATGGTGGCTTGTACATTGTAGATTGGTATAACCCGCTGATTTCACACGGCGAAAATCCGCCGCGCGATCCCGCCCGCGATAAATCACACGGGCGGGTCTGGCGGATCACCTACAAAAGCAAGCCGGCGCTCAAAGTAATTGACGTATCAAAGCAAACCATCCCCGAATTACTCGACAACCTGAAAGTCTACGAAGATCGTTTTCGCTATCGTTCCAGGGCTCAGATCAGGGAAAAGAAGGCCGCCCAGGTGTTGCCGGAATTGAAAAAATGGGTGGCGGGCCTCGACAAAACGGACCCGCAATACGAGCATAACATGCTGGAAGGGCTGTGGCTTTATCAGGATTTCAATGTGGTTGAGCCCGCCCTTCTCAAAACCCTGCTCAACGCAAAAGAGCCGCAGGCCCGGGCCGCAGCCACTAAATTGCTGCTCAACTGGCGTGAGCGCATTCCCGGCTCGCTGGAATTGATGCGCGCCAGATTGAATGACGAATCGCCGCGGGTGAGGATAGAGGCCGTGGTAGCGCTGAGTTATTTCAATTCGGAGCAGGCCGTAGCCGCTGCCGCGGATATTTTCAAATATCCGACCGACTATTATATGGATTACGCAGTTCACGAGACTTTCCGCTTCCTGAAACCAATCTGGCTGTCGGGCATGAGACAGGGCAAGCGCTTTGGAGAAGACCCAACGCAGGTCAGTCGCTATTTGCTGAGATTGGCTACCGCCCAGGAGCTGGCCTCCTTACCTCAGACGACCGATGTACTGGCGGCCATGCTGACCAGGCCTGACCTGGACGCTTCAAAGAAGCAGGAAGCCGTCAACCGCCTGGCCAAAGATCAGAAAACAGACCAGGTGACCGTGTTACTGGAAGCGATCCGGGGCGAGGATCAAAATAGGAAAGGCTCGCAGCAAAGTGCTGTTCAGCGGGAGCTTGTCGGACTTTTGCTGGCATCAGGAGCACCGGAGCTGAAACAGAACCAGGCCGGACTCATGCGGATGATCAGCGAGGATGCCAGCCCGGCCATGCAGGCCACAGGTTTCGCGGCCGTGATCACCGCCGGGGAGTCGGACCAAGTTCTGCAAAAGACCATCCAGGATAAAACGGCCGCTTATCTGACCGGTATCTCGATGCTGACCAATGCAGATCTGAAAGCTTCATTTTATAAAAAGGTAAAAGACCTGGCGCCCCAGGCACCAGCGGCCGCTTACCCTTTGCTCATGAAAATGACGATGGAGAGTGAAGCTAAAACGCAGCCAACCAAAGATTTAATAACAGAGCTAAGCAGAACCCCCGAATCGATTCAGAACACAAGGGCATTCGCCGATGCCATTTCGGCAATGAAAAGTATGGTCAATGCTGTGCCCGAAAAAGACAGGAAAGATGTGTTGACAATGCTGGAAAGTATGGGGACTATCGAAATAAAGCTCGTAGCCATTGAGGCGAAGATGGCTTTTGACAAAAAAGCACTGAGTGTTCCGGCCGGAAGGGCTGTGACATTGGTATTCGAAAACCCCGACCTGATGCCGCATAATGTGGTGATCGTAAAGCCGGGCACAGCCGAAAAAGTGGGAGAGGCAGCAGATGCGATGGCAAGTTTGAAAGACGGTTTTGAAAGGAATTTTGTGCCGTCAACGCCGGATGTGCTGTTCGCGACGCCTTTGGTGAACTCCGGTAAGTCGTTCCGGCTGGACTTCAAAGCGCCCGATCAGGCAGGCGAATACCCGTTTATATGCTCCTTCCCCGGTCATTGGAGGGTCATGACAGGCATACTTACCGTGAAGTAACGTGAGGCAAAAAACAATATTGATTCGAAAGGAGGCCGGTTTGAAATGGAGCCTGATCCTACTGGTGCTTACCCTTGCCGGGCGGCCGGCAAGGGCGCAAGCGGTGATCACGCTTTATTCCGGGCCGATCCCGGGCGCGATTCCTTCCGAAAACCGGGAATTCAAAAAACCAGACGCATTGGTCGATTCGCTGACTTTGCAAGTGTCTGTCCCCAATCTTACCGTCTTTGCGCCGCCGAAAGGAAACGCGAACGGAATGGCGGTCATTATCTGCCCCGGGGGAGGTTACGGGGTCCTGCTCACCAAACGTGAGGGCAGCGACGTGGCACGAGCGCTTAATAAACTGGGCGTTACCGCGTTTGTGCTGAAATACAGGCTTCCGGACGACCGGATCATGAAAGACAAATCGATAGGGCCCCTTCAGGACGCACAGCAGGCCATCCGGCTGGTACGGGAGCGGGCGGCGGAGTTTGGCATAAAAAGCGACCAGATCGGCATCATGGGCTTTTCTGCCGGAGGGCATCTGGCCTCATCCGCCGGCACACATTTCGGGAAGCGTTACATAGACCCCGACGGCAAAACGAGCCTGCGCCCGGATTTCATGATATTGATCAACCCCGTAGTCAGCTTCAATGACACGACCGGACATATCGGATCGCGTGACCGGCTGCTCGGTCCGGCGGCAAGGAATGAGCAGATCAGGCTTTTCTCCAACGAACAGCAGGTCGATTCGCTCACGCCCCCGGCGATCCTGATCCACAGTGGTGCGGATGTCGTTGTGCCGGTTGCCAACAGCCTGCGGTTTTACGATGCGCTCAGAAAAAATGGCGTGGCGGCTGCCATTCATGTCTATTCCAAAGGCGAGCATGGCTTTCTGACCTATCCTTCATTTGGAGAATGGTTCGGCAGAGTAGAAGAGTGGCTTAGGGTTGCTCTGTGAAAGCAATGCATTTTCATTTACAGGAGCGGTAAAATATGCTCCCGGGCAGCCGATCATGCAAGGATGACGCTCTGTTTATGTCTGTTTTATTTAAAATAGATCTTTGGGAGTTGAGTACTTTTTATTTAGATACTTATCTGAAATCAAAGCAGTTGATTGAAAAAAAGAATCGCGGAATTTTAGCACAACTATCCAGCAATAATTGGAGAATCTTATAAGTCAGGGTATTGCGCGAGAATAGCTGGTGGATATCTTCCAAATTGCTTTTTACAGTCAATAACCTGGTTTACCTGACTTTGATAGGCTTCTTCTTTTACTGGGGCTTTTACCAGGTGTTTTGAGCGGCACGGCTCGCCTATATATAAGTACAGGTGAGTGTGAATGCAACGCAATGCATCGATACGGGCTGGCTGATGCGATGAAGAGCGATTTAATTTTGCTCTTTGTCGGCCACATACTTGAAATGGATCGTATGTTTACGACCGGTATAAAATCGGCAACTATTCATTATTACGCTGTGCTTAGGATTTTTACATTTCTTCTCCTGTTAGGCGGGAGTGCCGGCACTTTGGAAGCGTCCCGGCGTCCCGAGCCTGTTTCGTCGGATTCCTGCTCCTGTGCGCGACTTACAGGCATGAACTTTGCGGCGGCGACCATTACTTCCGCCGAGCGCATAACTTCCGAGAACTTCTCACCGCCCGGCAGCAGCCAACCAATATCGGTGCTGCCTGTCTTCTGCCGGGTCGCAGCCACGCTCAAACCGACGCCTGATTCTTACATCCGCATCGAATTGTGGCTTCCCGAGCAGGGGTGGAACGGGCGTTTTCTGGGTACCGGAACAGGGGGCGGTGCAGGTTATATCAATTACGGGTCTTTGGCAATGGGACTAAAAAAAGGATTTGCAACGGCCAATACCGATATGGGTACCTCGCCGGGCGCGAGCGCACTGACAGGTCATCCGGAGAAATGGACCGACTTCGGGCACCGCGCCACACATGAAATGACCCTGGCCGGCAAAGCGATCACTTCTGCCTATTATCAAAAGGCGCCTCATCACGCCTACTTTTCGGGCTGCTCCACCGGCGGCCAGCAAGCTTTGATGGAATCGCAACGGTATCCGCAGGACTACGACGGCATCCTGGCCGGTGCGCCGGCCAACAACCGGACGCATTTGCACACCGGGTTTGTCTGGAACCTGCGCGTTACCAATGAAGCCGGGGGCAGCGCATTACTGCCCAGGCAAAAAATCGATATGGTTACCCAAGCCGTCTTGAAGGCCTGTGCAGGCAAAGACGGTGGCGCTCCCGGCGACAAGTTCCTGACTGATCCGGCTGCCTGCCATTTCGATGTGAAAACCTTGCCTGTATGCCCCGAGGGCACCGACCATGAGGGCTGCCTGACCCAGCGACAACTCTCCGCACTTCAAAAGATCTATGCAGGTCCGGTTAACCCGCGTACCGGGGAACGTATTTACACGCCTATTCCTTTTGGAAGTGAAAATGTTACTTCGGGTATCGAGCTGCAACAGAATGCGAAGCAATCGCCCAATGCGCTGTTTTATCAGTACAAATGGGCATTCGGGCCTGATTTTGATTACAACACCTTCGATTTCGACCGTGACCAGGACAGGCTCGACTCCCTGCTCGGCCCGGTTCTGAATGCGAACAGCACCGATCTTTCTGCATTCGATGGCAATGGTTCGAAACTGCTGATGTACTCCGGCACGGCCGACCCGCTGGTTCCCTATCAGGACGCAGTGCATTATTATGAAAGAGTTACGGCAGCCCAGGGCGGATTGCCCAGGACGCAGGAGTTCTTCCGCTTTTTCCTGATACCGGGCATGGGGCATTGCAGTGGCGGGCCCGGACTCAACGACGGAGGAGATATGCTGGGAGCGCTGATCAAATGGAAGGAAGAGGGGATACCGCCCCAGCAGCTCACGGGCAGCGCCTACGAGCAGGCCGATCCTCAGAAGAGCGTACGTTTCCGGCGCCCGGTTTATCCTTATCCATTGTGGCCTGTTTATGTGGATGGCGACGTTGCTATGCCTGAAAGCTACAAGGCAAAGGCTTTTCCGCTACGCAAAGTGGCAGTGCCTGCGGCGCGTTATTTGAAGTGAAGCGGGCCATTCCAGACCGGGAATAATCGGTTCATTAGCTCCCATTTAATTTATCGAAAAATAGTATTACAAAAGCAAACAAAAGTAGAGGAACGCAGAAACGGCGGAACTTAATTTTGGATTTGTTAAATCAAGCCAAACCTTCTAAGTCCGTAGCTATGCAAAAGAGAATATTACTGCATCTTTTCCAATGGAGATCCTGTCTGTTATTTGCTGTATTGATGTGCTTTTGTGCGACTGTTGTATTCTCCCAATCGGCAGTCAGAGTTTCGGGGAAGATTGTCGACGAAAAAAACGAAGCGCTGCCTGGCGTCAACATTCAGGTAAAGGGAACCACCACCGGGGCCAGCACCGATGCTGACGGGAATTACGCCGTAAGCGCCCCATCCGGCTCTTCGCTGATATTCTCTTTCATAGGCTACCAGAGCCAGGAAATACCGATCGGAAATAACTCACAGATCAATGTTACCCTGAAAGCGGACATTGCGGTGTTGCAGGAAGTGCTGGTGGTCGGATACGGTGTGCAGTCGCGGGAGACACTCACCACCTCCATTTCCAAGCTCGATAACAAAGTGCTTGAAAATGTACCTTTTGCCAATGCCGCCTCGGCGCTGCAGGGTACCGTTTCCGGCGTAAGAGTGCAGAGCACTTCGGGACAGCCCGGTGCGGCACCCCGCGTCATAGTAAGGGGCGGAACATCCATTAACAATCCGAATGGGGCCAGTCCGCTATATATCATCGACGGTGTGATACGTACAGACATGACCGATATCAATTCCGAGGACATCGCATCCATGCAGGTTTTGAAGGATGCGGCTTCCACGGCCATTTACGGCGCCAGGGGTTCCAACGGTGTGGTGATCATTACTACAAAAAATGGTAAGGCAGGCCAGACGCGCATATCCTATTCTTACGATTTGACCACCTCGAAACCGGGAAAGCTGTTTGAACTTGCCAATGCAAGGGACTATCTGACTGTGAATAGATTGGGGGTTTTCAGTGCAGCCAAATTCGGTGATTATACCTCCCGGCTATCCTTGCCGATGGGCTACGGAACGGGTAACGATCTGACCAACAACACGGCCTTCACTACGCAATACCTCACACCTGCCAACGAGCACAAGCTCAAAGAGGGCTGGCAAAGCATGCCCGATCCGGCAGATCCTACCAAAACCCTGATTTTTCAGGATACCGATTTTCAGGCGCTTAACTATCAGACCGGCCTGTCACACAACCATAACCTGGCCATTTCGGGCGGTACCGAAAAGGCCACCTTCAATGCAGGGGTAGGGTACATGTCCGCGGATGGTACCGTGATCACGACCAAATACAACCGGCTAAGTTTCAGCCTGAACGGGGATATCAAAGTCAGAAAAAACCTGAGCGTCTATTCACGGGTGATGTATTCACGGGCCAAATCCAATATGCCTTATGGTTCCACGGCAGTCACGTTTTACCGCAATGCAGGCCTGGCACCGACGGCCAAATATAAGTTCGAAGACGGCACGCTCGCGCCCGGTACCAACAATGGGATAGGTAATCCCGAGTACCAGATGAATACAAGAGTGTATGATAATTCGAATGAAAAGCTCACGATGACATTGGGTTCTCACTGGGATATTCTGCCCGGACTGTCTTTTGATCCTCAGATCTCCATGTACAATGTCTCCCGGGACGTGCGCTCGTTCCAGCCCGGTTACTGGAATGGTCCCCTTGCGTTTGTAGACTCCCGTATATCTTCTGCCAGTGCGTCCAAATGGCGGCAGACACAAGCCGAAGGTGTATTTTCTTACACCAAGACACTGGCCAAAGACCACAACCTGGATGTAAAAGCAGGTTTTTCATACTTTGTTCGGGACACCTCCGGCATCAGCGCCACAGGACGGGGAGCCTCAACCGACCTGATCCCAACGCTGAATGCCTCCGGGGAGGCCACGGCTGTGAGCGGTTCGGTGACCAAGCAAACGATTATGGGCTATTTTGGCAGCGCCAACTATAACTACCGGCTCAAATACCTGCTTACTGTGAACATGCGCTATGACGGGGCCTCTAACCTGGGCGACGATTATAAATGGGGCTTTTTCCCAGGGGTATCGCTCGGCTGGAATATTCACAAGGAAGATTTCTGGACCGGAATTTCAAGAAGCGTCTCGCAGCTAAAATTGAGGGGCAGCTATGGCGTTAATGGTAATATCAGCGGCCTGGGTGATTTTACCGCGCAGGGTGCATATGGTGTGGGAGGAAAATACGGCGGTGCGGCGGCGATCCAGAATACGGTTATTCCAAACAGCGAGCTGAAATGGGAACAGTCCAAAACCTTCGATGTGGGTGCAGACTTCGGATTCCTGGACAACCGGATCACCGTGATCCTGGATTATTACAGGCGCGCGACGAGTAATCTGCTCACCAGTCTGCCCTTGCCCCAATCCACAGGCTTTGGAAGCGTGCTGACCAACCTGGGCACGCTGGAAAACAAAGGCTTTGAGATCGAACTGGGTGCGCGCGTGCTGCCGGCCAGCTCACCGCTGCAATGGAATGTTTCCTTCAATGCTTCAAAAACCAGGAATAAAGTGTTGAAGCTGCCCTATAATGGCATCGCAAACAACAGAGTAGGAGGGATACTGATCTGGGACGACGCCAAGCAGGACTATGCGTGGAAAGGCGGCTTGCAGGAAGGGCAGCGGTTGGGAGAAATGTTCGACAGGCAGCAGGTCAGGATCTACCCTACGGATGAAGATGCCAAAAACGGCCCGGTCGCTTCCTACATCGTGGGGGCGGACAAAACCCAGTACGGCGGCGATGTGGAATTCTATGACGCGGACAAAAACGGCATCATCGATTCCAGGGACAAAAGATACATGGGCAACGCTTATCCGCTTTGGACGGGAGGTTTGTCGAACACATTGAACTATAAAAATTTCAACCTCTATGTACGGATGGATTATACGACCGGGCATACGATCTTCAACTGGGGCCGGATGTTCCTGGACGGAAATATGTATTCGGACGGCAACCTGACCCAGCGTATGGTAGACCGTTCCTGGAAAAAGCAGGGTGATATCACCGATATGCCGCGCTCGTACTGGGGCGGCGAGCGCGTGCAGCGCAACCTGTTCGATGGCGTGACTACCTCCGGCAATTCGATGTACATGGAAACAGGCGATTTTCTGGCCATCCGCGAGGTGACGTTAAGCTATTCGGTGCCCTCCAAAATCCTCAGTAAACTGAAAATAGCCAGTCTCAGGTTTAATGTCACCGCGAACAACATTCATTATTTCACCAAATATTTAGGATTGAACCCCGAAGAGGGAGGCGTGGACGACGGCCGGTACGCAATGCCTAAAAACATCATCTTCGGAGCAAATCTATCATTTTGATAATCAGAGAAATCATGAAAAAAATAAAACAAATAGCCTTTGCACTGCTGGTATGTTTCTGCGGCGCTTCCTGTGACGTACTGGATGTGTCCCCAACCAGCGTGATCACCACGACTTCGTTTTGGAAAACGCAAAATGATGCGGAAGGAGCGCTGAACGGAATGTATGTGAACCTGCGGAATATATCCGGGGCTATCTACACCGTGGGAGAGCAGCGCAGCGAGGTCTTTGAAGGAGGCGTTTACGGCAGCGGCAGAAACGACCTGTTTCTCAATGAGCTCAGCGGCGACCAGCCCAATCACCCCGACTGGAGCGCGTTTTACACGGTTGTAAATTCAGCTAACCTCATTATCAAATACACGCCCGGTATCACCTTTAAAACAGAAGCTGCCAGGAATTATGTGCTGGCGCAGGCTTATGCGATGCGCGCTTACACCTATTTTGTGATGACTAAAACATGGGGGGAGCTCATCCTGCGCACAGAGCCAACCGAAAGTTCGAATGCCGAGATTACCATCAAAGAGCGCTCTTCACAAGCCGATGTTTTTGCATTGATCAAAAGTGACATTGAGATGGCGCTGTCCCTCTTTCCCGACAATAGCTTCGCGACAGGCCGCTCGCGATGGTCGCGGGCAGGGGCCAACACTTTGAAAGCGGACGTATTTCTGTGGACGGGCAAAAGAATGGGCGGGGGTCAGGCCGATTTTACGACCGCCCTGGCAGCGATCGCCGAAGTCGAAAAGGCGGACGTTTCCCTGCTTCCCAATTTCGCGGACCTGTTTGAATATGCCAACAAGGGCAATAAGGAAACGATTATGACCATACGCTATCAGGATCTGGACGGGGCGGCCAATAACCAGTTCTGGCTGCATTGGATCATCGACAGCGCAGTGCCCGCCAACATCGACGCGGCAACCAAAGCGCTGATCCAGCCCGTTGGGGGCGGGCAGGGCCTTCTGGTGATCACTCCGCTGGTACGCAACCAGTTTACCGAAGACGATACCCGGAAAAAAGGCTCGTTCCATGAAATATTCACCTACGACGCGGCTGGAAAACCTACTTTTTACACAACCCTGGCCATGAAAGGCCGCGGCCTACTGACCGGCGGAACCAGACTTTTTCTGAGCGATATTGTGCTTTACCGTTATGCCGACGTGCTTTTACTCAAAGCCGAAGCCAAGAATGCCCTCGATCAAGATCCCAGCGAAGAAATTAATAAGGTGCGCCAGCGGGCTTACGCGAGCCAATACAGCAAGCATATTTTCGTAAAAGGAAGTAAGCAGGCCAACGACGAGGCTATCCTGAAAGAAAGACTTTTTGAACTGGTTTATGAAGGGAAAAGATGGTGGGACCTGGTCCGTTTCGGGAAAGCTTTCGAGCTGGTACCCAACCTTCAGGCCAGAAAAGGGCAGGACTATCTGTTACTTTTCCCGATCGCCAATACGGTGCTGAGCCTGGAACCCAAAGTGAAGCAAAATCCCGGTTATAAATAGCGGCATTCAACCGGAGCACATTCTTTTTTAAATACAGAAGATATGGATATCGAATCGATCAAAAGCAAATTTGAAGAAGACGGTTATGTCTTTTTGCCGGGATTTCTGTCGGCGGAAGAAATCGCGCTCGTGAATCAGAAGCTGGCCTGGTTCATTGAAAATGTAGTGCCCGGCCTGCCTGCCCATGATGTGTTTTATGAGGACAAAAGCGATCGTGCCACCTTGAAGCAGATTATGCACGTTTCGGACTACGAGCCCTATTTCGAGCCTATGCTCCACGATAGCAAGTTCAGTAAAATAGCTGCGGAGCTGTTGCAGGAGCCGGTAGTACCCAGGATTTTGGAGTATTTCAATAAGCCGCCCAGAATCGGAAAGCCGACGCCTCCCCACCAGGATGGATACTATTTTATGCTCAAACCTGCCAGGGCGGTCACCATGTGGATGGCCCTCGAAGATGTAGACGAGGCCAATGGATGCGTGCGATATGTGAAAGGCTCTCACAAAAAGGGCATGCGCCAGCACGGGCGTACCCAGACATTGGGCTTTTCGCAGGGAATTACCGATTTCGGCCTGCCCGAAGATATACAGCACGAGATCGCATTTCCGGCAAAACCGGGGGATCTGCTGATCCATGACTCGCTGACGATCCATCGCGCGGACGGCAACCAAACGCCCGACCGCACCCGCAAGGCACTGGGCTTTATCTATTTTGGTGAATCGGCCCGGGAGGATGTGGAGGCCAAGGCCGCCTACCAGGCTCAGCTTCAAAAAGAAATGCGTGAAAAAAACGAATTGGTATCCGGATAAAATCAACCACTGTTCCCATATGCTAAAAATGAAATGGTTATTTCTGATCTTACTCCTTTCGGGCTGTGGAGCAAGCTATGCACATGCGGCAAATCCGGCAGATTCCATCCGGGTTTCCAGGGTCTGGGACAAAGAAAAGCACAATGCATTTCCCGATCTGGTGCAGTTTAAAGACTACTTCTACATTACTTTCCGGGAAGGTGCCAATCACGTCGGCAATGAAAACAATGGAAAAGTAAGGATCATCAGGTCTAGAAACAGAAAAGATTGGGAGACGGTGGCTTTGTTTGACATGGATGCGGAGGATGTCCGCGAAGCCAGGCTGTCGGTCCGGCCCGACGGGACGTTGATGGCCATTGTAGCGGCGGGTATTTTCAAAGACGGCAGATACCTCACGCTGGCGCCCTATGTTTCTGTTTCCGACAAATCGGGCAGCCGTTTCACGCAGCCGGAAAAAACCACTTTCAGCAAGGACATCACGCCAACCCTGGACTGGATCTGGCGCATCACCTGGCACAAGGGTATCGGCTACGGCATTATGTACACGGCCGACTATCAACTTGTGGATGGTAAGCGGGTCAGGACCATGTACGCCCAGCTGCTGCGCACCACAGATGGCCGGTACTATGAAAAGGTACCCGGCTTCAATGTCGATGGCAGCCCGAATGAATCGACTATCCGTTTTGATAAAGACAACAAAATGTATGTGCTCGTAAGAAGGGAGACCGGAGATCAGATGGGCATGCTCGCGGTGAGTGATTTTCCTTACAACCAATGGCAATACCACAAGCTAAGCGTCCGGCTCGGCGGGCCGAATTTCCAGTTTCTGGGCAGCAAAAAGCTGATCATCGGAACCAGGCTGCATGAGGGGAAAGAGGCTTCCACGGCATTACACGTCACCGACCTGGAAGGCCAGATCCTGAAAACCATCAAGCTGCCCAGTAACGGTGACAGCAGCTATCCGGGCCTGATCGTTGAAAAAAATGACTTGTATGTAGCCTACTACTCCAGCCACGAGGGTAAAGCGATTATCTACCAGGCGCAGATCCCGCTGAAAGAGCTGCAAACCGGCAAGCAGCCTTAACGGCATTTCAACAGTAAATTATCATTCAAATTACCCCATTATTTATGTCAGCAATCCAAGCACCACCAGTGAAAGCCGAGCACGTTTTGCCTTCGGGCGCCTGGCGGATTGTTGTGTTGTTGTGTTTTGTGGGCTGCCTCAATTACCTGGACCGTACCATGATTACCACCATGCGTACCTCGATCATCCAGGCAATGCCTATGACCGACGCCCAGTTCGGTTTGCTCACCTCCGTTTTTTTGTGGGTATACGGATTGCTCAGCCCTTTCGCCGGTTTTCTGGCGGATCATTTCAACAGGAGCCGCGTGATCATCGTCAGCCTTTTTGTATGGTCTGCCGTTACCTGGCTTACCGCCTATGCAACCACCTTCGAACAATTGCTGGCTACCAGGGTTCTGATGGGCGTCAGTGAGGCCTGTTACATTCCCGCCGCTGTCGCCCTGATCGTAGATTACCACAAAACCACGACCCGTTCGCTGGCCTCGGGCATACACATTGCAGGTGTAATGGTGGGCCAGAGCCTTGGTTTTGTAGGCGGCTGGATCGCCGAGGATCACGACTGGAGTGCGCCATTCAGCGTATTTGGAGTCATCGGCGTGGCATATTCCTTTATTCTGCTCTGGTTGTTGAAAGATGCCCCCAAGGGCGGGCAGGTCGAGCAAAAGACCTCGGAGCCTAAAACCGATTTCTGGCAGGCAATCCGGAGCCTTTTTGGGCAGCGGTCATTCATCCTGCTGATCATTTTCTGGTCTTTACTGGGTATCATCGGATGGATGGTGATGGGCTGGATGCCGACTTATTATAAGGAGCATTTCAACCTCTCGCAGGGAATGGCGGGGTTGTACGCGACGGGTTACCTCTATCCCGCCTCGATTGCCGGGGTAATATTGGGAGGATTTCTAACCGACCGTTTTGCAAAGGGGAGTACCCATTCCAAATTCCTGCTTCCTGTGATCGGTCTGAGCATTGCCGCTCCGAGCATTTTCATGGCCAGTAACACTTCGTTTCTGCCGCTGGCGATCGGGATGTTCATGCTCTACGGGCTCACACGCATGTTCAGTGACGCCAACCTGATGCCGATCCTGTGCCTGGCCGCCGACCCTCGCTACCGCGCTACCGGCTACGGGGTGCTGAATTTCTTTGCCTGCGTCGTCGGAGGACTGGGTTTGTATGCCGGTGGGGTGCTGCGTGACCTGCATGTGGACCTGGGCAGGATATTTCAGTCCGCAAGCGTGCTGATGCTGGTGTGCATTGGGCTTTTGTACCTGATCAAAAGAATGACCGCCGACAAAGCGGAGACGAAGTAAGGGACGGCGTTGGCAAGCTGGTGCAGTTTCCGGTTATTGATTTACAAACAATTTTATTTCTAAACCTTTAAAAATATGAATACCAACAAACTTCCTGGGTGGCTGCTGCTCGGCTTTCTGCTGGCATGGGCTGGTCCGCTGGCTGCAAAAAGAAGCCTGGCGTCTGTCTCCGACACATTAAAGCCCATGTTGATCTCAAAAGGAGGTGACGCGGGAGAGTACCAGGCTTTTCCGGATGCATGCCGGCTCAAAAACGGTGACATTGTGGCCGTGTTTTATGCCGGCGACGAGCACGTGACCAGGCAGAGCGAGAAATATCCGAATGCAGGACGGATCTGTCTGGTCCGTTCCAAAGATGAAGGCCGCACATGGAGCAAACCGGTCACGATTTACGATGATACCGATGATAACCGGGATCCGCACATCGCTCAGCTCAGCGATGGCTCGGTGGTGGTCAGCTTCTTTTCGCTCCGTTATGCCACATTTGGTGCGAAGGAATACAAAGTACTGGGAAGCCCGCAGCTGCTCTGGTCGCGGGATAACGGCAAGACCTGGGGCAAGAAGGCAATGCTGCTGGAAACGGGTGATATCGACTGGATTTCATCGGCGCAGGTCCGGGAGATGCCTGACGGGACGACCATTTTGCCGGTTTACCACCAGGAAGGAAAAGGAGGCCTGAAAGCCTGGGGCGGGGTCATGTTGTCCCGCGATAAGGGTAAAACCTGGGGCCCGGTGATCCCCATCGGGGAAAAAGCCAATTTGCCGCTGGCGGCGGAGACGGATATAATACTGCTCAAAGACGGCACGCTTTACGCAGCATTGCGGGCGCAACAGGAAGTACCTATGCATTTTGCAAAAAGCAGGGATATGGGTAAAACCTGGTCTGACGTCGAAGATATTGGCTTTCGCGGCCATTCACCCTCCTTTACCAGACTGAAATCGGGCGCAATACTGCTCACGACCAGGGCGTTTCGCGACGCGCCTTCCAAAAAAGGCTACACGGGGCTGCGCATCAGCAGGGATGAAGCAAAAACATGGGAAGGGCCTTACCTGGTCGATGAAACGCTGGGGGCATACCCGTCCACCGTCGAGTTGAAAGATGGTTCGGTGCTAGTGGTTTACTACGAAGAAGGAAAGGGAAGCGGAATCCGCGCATACCGGTTCAAAGTGCCTGCCAGCTCCTCAGATGCACCTTTTGCTCAGCCCAGGCCGCTGGAAGTCCTCAGGGCCAGGTAATGCCCGGAGCGGCCGACTTATTGATTTTAAAAACTAACCCGTTTGCTATGAAGTTGAAGATACTATTCGCTGCTCTGCTTTTTCTATGGTCTGCCTGTCAGGTTCCGGCCGTTTCCGCAAGCAGGTTTTTGCGTCCCGAAACCGCGACTCCGGACAGCGTTCCGGGGGTGCGCAAAGTAGAAGATGTGATCATTTATCGTGACGAAAAATTCCATTCGGCTTTTCCTTCGGTGATCAGAAAGAAAAACGGGGAGATTATACTGGCCTTCCGCCGCGCGCCGAGCCGGAAGGTTTTTGGTGAAAAAGCAACCAGCCACGTCGACCCGAACAGTTACCTGGTCGCGGTCAAATCCAAAGATGGCAAAACCTGGACACCGGAGCCGGAGCTGATCTACGCCCATGCATTCGGCGGATCGCAGGACCCCTGTCTGCTGCAATTGAAAGACGGTACGTTGCTCTGCGCGAGTTATGGCTGGGCCTTTGTGCGGCCCGAAGGTATGGACAACCTTACAAAACCTTACTTTCTGGCCGGCGGAGCGGTTTTTCTGGGAGGCTACCTACTGCGTTCCACCGATGGGGCCAGGTCGTGGCAAGGGCCGCTGTACCCGCCGCATATCGCCCCTGAGATCAATCATACCGCCATGGGGAACCAGGTACCGGCTTACAACCGGGGAGCGATGTATGAAGGGAGCGACGGACGTATTTTCTGGGTGGTCGCCGCCACAGACCGCCAGTCACCGAACAAAACCTCGAACCATTTGCTTATTTCCACCGACAAAGGGCTGAGCTGGACATATTCCGCCCCCGTGGCAGTCGACGATAAGGTATCGTTCAATGAAGCGTCGGTTTACCAGACACCCAAGGGCGACATTGTTGCCTTCCTGAGAACGGCCGGATTGGATGATCAGGCCTGCATTGCGCGTTCCACCGACGGCGGCAAGACTTTTACGGCCTGGCAGAAAATGGGTTTCCAGGGGCATCCCATGCAGGCGCTGCGGTTGCCGGATAACCGTGTGCTGATATCCTATGGCTATCGTCACAAACCGCTGGGCATTAGGGCGCGCATTCTCAATGCAGAATGCACCGACTTTGCGACGGCTCCCGAGATCATTCTGCGTACCGATGGCGGCACTACCGACCTGGGTTACCCCTGGGCAGTGCAGCTTGACAAGAACCGGGTGCTGGTCAGCTATTATTTCAACCTGCCCGGCGGCCCGCAGCATATCGCAGGCAGTATCCTGGAAATAAAATAGGTATTTCTCCAAAAGCTGAAATGCGCTTGAAAAAGCTGATCGCTATGAATTCAGGCTGGAAATGCGTGGCATTGCTGATGCTGACATGGAGTGGCGTTCTCGGCCAGACCGCGGCTTGGGACAGCACCGTCCGCCCGGAGATCTACCACCCGCGCGTCGCGCTGATGAAGACTTTTGATCACTCCCGAAAGGACATTGTCTTCTTAGGGAACAGCATTACATTCTGGGGCGAATGGCAGCAATTATTGAGAAACAGCCATATCAGAAACAGGGGGATTCCGGGAGATACTAGCTACGGGGTACTCGACCGCCTGGATGAAATTACCGCGGGGAAGCCTGCAAAGGTGTTTTTAATGATCGGAATCAATGACCTGGCCCGTAATACGCCTGTCAACGTGCTGATCGGCAACTGCCGGCGGATTGTAACATCGATCAGGTCGAAGTCACCTGCAACCCGGGTGTATATCCAAACCATGCTGCCTACCAACGATTCCTTCCATAAGCTGCCTCAGCATTGTAATAAAGACGGGTTGATCAGGGAGGTTAATGCCGGGCTGGAAGCGTTGGCAAAAGCAGAAGGGTTTACCTTTATTGACTTGTACCGCCACTTTGCAGACCCGGCCGGCAAGTTAAAAAAAGAGCTGACCTGGGACGGCGTCCATTTAACGGCGGAAGGATACCTGCTTTGGGCAGAAGTACTGAAAAAAGGTAAGTTTTTGAAACGTAGATAACACCTGAATAATGACTAATGCGGCTGCCGACATATTGAATTTAAAGGACAAGCACATCTGGGTTTTTGGCGCGGCCGGCTATTTAGGACAAGCCACGGTTTTAGCACTTCATTCGCTGGGCGCGAAGGTCCTTTGCGTGGACCTGGGTAGCCGCGCGGAGGCTTTTGTAAAAAAGGAAAACCTGACGGGCGCCACCTATGCGGAGCTGGACATCAGAGATACGCTTCGCGCAGAGCAGTTTGTAAGCGATCAGATCGCTCAGAGCGGGGTGCCAGATGGCTATGTAAACCTGACCACTGCCACGACTGCGAAGAAAATGGAAGAGCTTACTGCCGATGATTTTGATGCAGTAAATCACGGCGGGCTAACCGCGACATTTATTCTTACCCGGGCGGTAGGTGCCCGGATGGCTGCGCTAAACCGGGGCAGCATGGTGCTCTTTTCCAGTATGTATGGATCGGTATCTCCATATCCGGAAGTTTACCACGAGCCGATGAACAAAAACCCGCTTGAATACGGGGTAGGCAAAGCAGGCATTTCTCAAATGAGCCGCTACCTGGCAGTTCATTGGGGTAAATACAATGTACGCTGCAACTGCATCGCTCCCGGGCCTTTCCCTAACCCGGATGTGCAGGAAACGCAGCCGGCATTTGTGGCCAGACTGGCGCAGAAATCTCCGATGGGCCGCATCGGACAGGCTTCGGAAATCGCAGGTTCAGTGGCTTTTCTGTTGTCCGATGCTGCTTCTTATATAACAGGCCAGGATCTGGCTGTGGATGGCGGCTGGACCTGCTGGTAACTGGCCAGATGTGTACACCGGGCATTGATATTGAAAATTTTATGAAATGTATTTTGACTTTTTTAACTCTTATGATCCTGTCAGCCATGAGCGGTGCTAGCGTAACCGGAAAGCCGGATTCGTCGGAAACTGAGCAAATCCGACAGCAGTCGATCGGGGTATTAAGACAGGTGCTGGCTACCCAACACGAATGGGTGAAGGTGCATGCGGCAGAATACCTGATCTGGGCGGGGCATCCGGCCGGCGTGCAGCAGGCTTTTTTACGGGAAGAGAAACTATGGGGTGCTAAACCGCAGTACCGCATTGGGATATGGCGCGTACTGGCACAGGCAGCCACAACGCCAGCCGGGATGAAGCTATGGACAGACAAAATCAGGGCTGTATTTCTGGATTCGTCGGCAACCGACCGCACGCATGCAGCTGAAACGCTGGCTAAACTTAAAATCTCACCCCTTGAAAATGACAGGAATCTAACCGCAAACACATTGAAAAGCCCGGTGAAATCCCTGGCGCTTTACACATTATGGAGCATTGCATTTACATCGCCGGGTTCAATCAGAGCAGTTTCCGAGCAGTTTTTTAAGATGGCCCTCGCGCCTGATTCCCCATCGGCAGACAAAGTGATTCCAGCTTACGCGCTGCGGCAGCTTAAGGGACTTTCGGATCAGGAGCGCGGACTGCTGGCGGATGCCGCCCTGGCAGAACCCGGGGATTCGCCGGCAAGGATATATTTACTGAGCGCTGCTTTTACCGCTATCGACCAGCGGGCAAAGCAGTGGCAACAGCTGCACAAGGAAATTTTGGAATACAGAACCTCAACCTCCAAAGGCCATATCTCGGAAATGGCCGCGGCACTGGCGGAAAGAGGATCCGGCGGGGATATTGCACTGCTGCTCCCGATGCTCGACGGCCCGGGACAGTTCTCTAACGACGCCGACCGGGCGGATGTAGCCGCTGCCGCCGCTCATGCCATTTTGAAAATTATGCAAAGAAAAGGCTGAAAACGGTTTGCCAAACAACTGGTCCGGGTAAAGTTATTGAATGATAGTATCAGTAATAGGAATGAAAGTAACAGACCGGCTGACGGACGGATATTAATTTTGATCAAAAGAGAGTACTATGAAAATGCGGGAAAGCAGGGTGTTAAAAAAACTCAGAGCAGGAGAAATAGCAAGCTGTTTCAAAATAAATTTGTCTGACGCCCGTGTATCCGAAATCGCCGCTATCTCGGGTTTTGATTGCGTGTGGACGGATCAGGAGCATATCGGGCAGGATTGGTCCATTCTGGCCTCCAATGTCTGGGCTACCAAGGCGCACGACACCGATTTGCTCGTACGGGTGCCGAAGGGCAGTTACAGTGATTTTGTCCGTCCGCTCGAACTGGACGCGACCGGGATCATGGTCCCGCACATCATGAACCTGGCCGAAGCTGAACTGATCGTGAGCATGACCCGCTTTCACCCGGTGGGTCGCCGGCCGATCGACGGCGGCAACTCGGACGGAGCCTACACGGCATTGGATTTCAACGAATACCTGGTGCAGGCCAACCGGCAGCGTTTTGTGATCTTTCAGATCGAAGATCCCGAACCTTTGGCGGAGCTGGAAGAAATTGCCGCGCTGGATGGTTATGACATGCTCTTTTTCGGGCCGGGCGATTTCAGTCAGGGCATTGGCGCGCCTGGTGAATGGAACCACCCCGAGCTGATTGCGGCTAGAAAAAGAGTAGCGCAGGTGGCGCGCAAGCACGGCAAGTTCGCCGGCACGGTCGGAGGGCCCGGGAACGTGGACGAGCTGGTTGGGATGGGATACCAGTTCATCAGCATGGGTGCCGATGTGGTAGGGGTCAAAAACTATTGCCAGGATCTGGTAGGCGCTTTCACTAAATCCGCCGCCGTCCCGCGGACGTCCTATATGGACACCTGAACAATTGCTTCACTTAAAACGGATCATACATTGAAAAACAGATCGCTGGGTAACACCGGGATTCAGGTATCTGAGATTGCTTTCGGCGGAGTCGAAATCGGTATGCCCTATGGCATCGGGGTGAGGGGCAAAGAGGATATGCTTACGGAACGGGATGCGATCTATCTGCTGCAACAGGCACAGGAAAAGGGTATCAATTTTTTTGACACCGCCCGCCTGTATGGTGAGAGCGAATCGATCATCGGGAAAGCATTCGACGGCCGCAGGGCGGAGATCGTGCTGGCAACCAAATGCGATCATTTCAGAAAGGACGGCAGGCTGCTACCGGACCACGAGCTGAGGCCATTTATCCTGAATTCTTTACAGCAAAGCCTCAAAGCGCTCAGGACCGATTACCTGGATATTTTTATGCTGCATCAGGCCGACATGGAAATCCTGCAAAATCCGGTTATCGCAGCGGTGTTTTCCGAATTGAAACAGAGGCAAATTATCAGGGCCACAGGTGCATCTACCTACCTGGCCGCTGAAACCCGGCTGGCGATCGAAAGCGGGAACTGGGATGTGATCCAGCTGCCATTTAACCTGATGGACCAGCGGCAGGGCGCTTTTTTTGAAAGCGCCTCGGAAAACGGCGTGGGACTGGTGATCAGGTCGGTGCTGATGAAAGGCCTGCTCAGCGACAGGGGTAAGAACCTTCATCCGGCTTTGGCCGATGTGGAAGCGCATATCCAAAACTATCAGGCATTGACCGGCGATCAGTTTCCGGATCTTCCCACCCTGGCGACACGGTTTGCATTGTCGTTCGCAGAAATATCCTCGGTATTGGTGGGAATCGATAAGATGGAATATTTGCAGAAGGCGCTGGACACAGCCAGCGGCGACTACATGCAGCAGGATATGCTGCAAAGAGCCCGAAGTCTCGTTTATCCCGATCCCTCATTTCTGGACCTTCCGCATTGGGACAGAATGGGTTGGCTAAAATAAAATCGATATGTTAAAACTCGGAATCATCGGCATGAGCCCCGGCAATGCCCACCCTTACTCCTGGTCGGCGATCATCAACGGCCAGTTCGACGGTGATGAAATTGCCCGCGCAGGGTATCCGGCCGTGGCTGCCTACCTGCATGCCAACCGGGATACACTGGGCCTGCCCGCAGCGCAGGTCACCCATGTGTGGGCGCAGGAGCGTGAAGTAGCTCAGCATATTGCCAGCTCGTCCGGCATACCGGCGACTGTCGATACGCTGGCAGATATGGTAGGGCAAGTCGATGCGGTGATCCTGGCGCGTGACGATCCCGAAAATCATAAAGAAATGTCGCGACCTTTCATCGAAGCGGGCATACCCATTTTTATAGACAAACCCCTGGCATATGCGACCGAAGATCTGGACTGGTTTGCGGCCCAGCATGCGGCAGGTAAGTTCATTATGTCTTGTTCGTCGATGCGTTATGCCAACGAGGCGCGTATTGCCCGGCAGGAGCTGGAATCGCTTGGGAAAATCGAGCTGGTGACGGCTGTGGGCAAGAAGGACTGGAAAAAATACGGGGTTCACTTACTGGAAGCCATATTTGCAATTCTGGACGACCCAAAAGCCATTTCCGTCCGGCATATCGGGCAGCCCGATAAGGAGATCGTTCATTTGCGTCTGGAAAATGGTCCGGATGTGACGCTACACCTGTTCAACGAGATTAGCGGGACTTTCCAGATCTCGCTTTTCGGGCAGCACGCCTGGAAACTGGTTGATATCCGCAATTCCTACTCGATGTTCAGAGATAACCTCATTGAATTCATCCGCTCGGTAGAAGAAGGGAAGCCAAGGCTGGACTTTGAAAAGACCGAGCGTATCATGCGGATTATCATCGCAGCCCGGGAGAGCCGGGAAGCGTCGCAAATGACCCGGTGACCGGCACGCAGGCGACGATCAGTCACGACTCAGTATCAGGCAATAATCTCACTGTTAACCGATTTTGCTAATGCATATCAAAGACTTATTAAGTTTAAAAAATAAAGTGATCCTGGTGACCGGAGGATCGGGGAATTATGGGAAATGTATCGTAGAGGGGCTTGCGGAAGCGGATGCTACCGTCATTACCACTTCGCGGGACATGGCTTCGGCGCAGGCGACGGCGGCTAGCTTCACCCGGCGCGACCTGGATGTGCATCCGATGCAACTCGATCAGGGAGATCACGGGTCGGTAATGGCTGTGAAGCAATACATCCTGGACACTTTCGGCAGGCTCGATGGTTTTGTCAACAATGCTGTTTCCCGGCCGATGAAGGGCTACCATGCGCCTTTGAGTCAGTTTGAAGAATCTATGCAGATCAACGCCACCGGGATGCTGGATCTGCTGCGCGAAATGACAGAGCTGATCGTCCGCAGCGGTGGGGGCAGTGTGATCAATATTGCTTCGATGATGGGTATGTTCGGACCGGATCTTTCCAACTACGACGGCACCGAAAATATGGGAGATCTGCCGCCGGATTATTTCTTCCACAATGCGGGCCTGATCAACCTTAGCCGCTACATGGCCCAGATGAACGCGGGAAAGGATGTCCGTTTCAACTGCATTAGCCCGGGCGGACTTTTTAACAACCAGCCGGCTGCATTCGTCGACAATTACACCCGGAAGGTGCCGCTCCGCCGTATGGCAAACCAGGATGATATCAAAGGGCTCGTGGTGCTGCTCGCCTCGGATGCCGGGGCCTATATCAATGGGGAGAATATTCTCATGGACGGCGGCCTGAACGCATAAAAGGGCATTAAAAAATAGTATTAGTAATCGGCAGAAAAGTAGGAGAACGGCCGGGTATGTGATATGTATTTTTGTGAGGTAGTTATTTTTTGAAATAATGTTTCGCTTTTATGAAAAACATCATTCATCCTGATCGCGACCCCGGCTTTGCTACCGGCGCATATTCCGACGGCATCCTGGCCGACGGTTTCCTGTTTGTAAGCGGTCAGGCCGCGGTAGATTTTAAGACTTCTCAATTCGTGCTGGGAACCATCGAAGAGGAAACAACGCGCACACTCGACAACATCGCTGCCATCATCAAAGCTGCCGGCGGCTCGATGGAAAACGTAGTGAAATGCACCGCGCATTTATCGGATATCAATGATTTTGACAGATATAATGCGGTGTATGCCACCTATTTTCCGGGAATTAAGCCAGCCCGTACCACCGTTCAATCGGTTTTGGCCGAAAACATCAAAGTCGAAATCGACTGCATCGTAAAACTGCCTGCCTGAACGCTGCACTATGAATGAACAGTCGAACCTGGCGGAGATACCCGTTGGTGTAGTTGGTTTGGGATTGATGGGCAGCAGCATTGTTGCTGCGCTGCTGATTGCAGGACATCCCGTGAAAGCGATTATTCCGCTGGCCTCCGATGCCAAACATGCACACGAACGTATATTGACCCAGTTAAACTATTGCCTGCAAGCCGGATTGACGGATTCAGTGGCAAAGTTTGAAGCGATGCTCGTCGTTTCAGAAGACTACGAATCGCTGGCGCCCTGCCAGGTCGTGATTGAATGCGTGATCGAGCAGCTGGAAGTCAAATCTGCGGTTTACAAGAAAATAACCTCGGCAGTCAGCGCCAGCTGCATTATCGGCAGCAATACTTCCGCGATCCCGATCAGCGAGCTGCAACCCTATGTCGAACAGCCCGGACGCTTCCTGGGGATTCACTGGGCCGAGCCTGCATACATGACCCGGTTTCTTGAAATAACCTGTGGCAATCAAACCGCTGAAACATTCGCTGACCGCATTTTCTCCCTGGCGCATCAATGGGGCAAGGAGCCGACGCTGCTGAAAAAGGACATTCGTGGTTTTATCACCAACCGGCTGATGTACTCGGTTTACCGCGAGATTTTTCACCAGATCGAGAGCGGAAATGCCAGCCGGGAAGACATCGACAAGGCTTTTCGCTACGACGCGGGGTCGTGGATGACATTGATGGGCATTTTCAGAAGAATGGATTATATGGGGCTGAAAGACTACGCTACCATACTGAACAAGCTTCTTCCCGAGCTAAGTAATACCACCGCAGTGCCGGCAATCATGCAGAACATGGTAGCGGAAGGTGCGCGGGGCGTGCACAACGACAAGGGGATCTATCCCTATGAGCCCGGGGAAGGCAAGCAGTGGGACGAGGCGTTTACCCGATTCAACCTTGAAATACATACCCTGGCCGCCAAATATTCCGAAAGCAAAATAAAACAGCAACTGGAGTCCTGAAAACTCCGGCAGCCGCAACCGATACAGACATGAGAACCTACACGAAATCCGCAGCTTTGCTGGAAAGGGCCAGAAAGGTGCTCGCCAGCGGCGTTTCATCCGAATTCAGAAAATACAACCATCCGCACGCACTTTTTTATACGCACGGCAATGGGAGCCGCATTTACGATGTCGATGGTAACGAGTACCTGGACTTTACGCTTAGCCAGGGACCGCTGATTCTGGGGCATTCACACCCGGAGGTTTTAAAGGCGGTCGCAGAATATTCGGAAATGGGCCAGTTGTTTGCCGGCCAGCATATCAGGGAAATTGAACTGGCCGAAAAGCTCAGCGAGCTGATTCCTTCCGCGGAACTGATGCGGTTTTGCCTGGACGGGTCCGAGGCTGTGCAAACGGCATTCCGCGTGGCCAGGGCAAAGACGGGCAAAAACAAATTTCTCCGTTTTGAAGGGCATTACCATGGCTGGATGGATAATGTGTGCTGGGGGATTTCGACGCCTTCCCCCCAGGCGCTGGGCAGCCGCGAAAACCCCAACGTATTTCCATGGACGGAAGGCCTGCCACAGGGCGTTGAAAATGACTTTATCGTCCTGCCATGGAACGACCTGGATCTGGTCCGGAAAACGGTGGCCGAAAGGTCCTCTGAGATCGCCGCGATCATTACTGAACCTATTATGTGCAATAATGGCTGCATTGAGCCTAATCCGGGATTTTTACAGGGGTTAAGGGACATTTGCACACAGTATGGCATCGCGCTGATATTTGACGAGGTTATCACAGGCTTTCGTATTTCGCTGGGAGGTGCACAAAAATACTTCGGTATCACGCCGGACCTTTCCATTTTTGCCAAGGCGATAGCCAGTGGTTATGCGATCAGCGCGATTGTGGGAAAGCGCGAGTGGATGCAGCTTATCGAACAGGCCAGAGTGATCCATGCCGGTACCATGAATGCCGGTAACCCAACGGTGGCGGCGGCATTGGCTACGATCGGGGTGCTGGAAAAAGAGCAGCCGCATGAAAAGATGTTCCGGCTGGGGAAAAAGCTGATGGAAGGCCTGCGGGCGGCTGCCTCACAAAACGGCCATGCATTGCTCGTAGAAGGTCCCGGGCCGATGTTTGCGGTGAGCTTCACCGATCTGACAAAAAGCCGGGATTACCGTGATACATTGGCAGCCGACAAAGCAAAGCTGGGAAAGTTTATTGCCGGAATGCACGAGGAAGGCATCCGCGTGATCGGCCGCGGGCTTTGGTATATCAGTGCCGTGCATACCGATGAGGACATAGAACAGGCGATAGCCATTGCCGGTAAAGTACTTCAAACTGTTTGAAATAAGTATTTATTCGGATCAATGAAAGAGACGGGACGAGAAATGGAACCGGTTTTGCTGATAGGCGATCATCGGTTGACACGCAGCATTGCATCCTGTTTACAGCGCGGCGGATGTAGTTTTTCATCCGAAAGCCGCGCACCGGACAGAACGCGGCCGCATGCACGAACGCCTTACGGGTTGGCAATCGTGATCACAGAAGAGGACCTGCAAATCAAGAAAGAGCAGCTTACCAACCTGGAAAAAATAGTGCATCCGGGCGCAATCATCGCGGTTAATACCGAGACCATCGGCCTTGACCTTTTGCAGGAGAATGCGTCTTTTCCGCAACGCATTATGGGAGTGAACTGGACCGAGCCTGCGGATACGACCTGTTTTCTCGAAATTATCGCCAACCAGGTAACCGATCCGGAACTGGCAAACCAGTTGCTCCGGACCGCCACAGAAAGCTGGAACAAAGACCCTTACATCGTTCATGGCAACAGCGGTATCCGCACGCGGTTGACGGGCGCATTGATACGGGAGGCTTTTTATCTGGTGCAAAACGGATATGCGACCGTGGAAGATATCGACCGGGCCTGCCGCAATGACGCGGGCTACTACCTGCCTTTTGCCGGAAACCTTCGTTACATGGATCTGATGGGCACCTATGCCTACGGAATGGTGATGAAAGACCTGAATCCCGAGCTGTCCACTGACGGGCATACTCCCGAATTTTTCCAACGGATGTTGACCGAGGAAAAATTTGGCATGGAGAATGGAGCGGGTTTTTATAGTTATGCGGCCGGTGAGCGTGAAAAGTGGCAGGAACTGCTGGGAGAATTCAGCCGGCAGGTAGGGGAGCTATTTGAAAAATATCCTTTTCAAGACAATCCGGGAGCAGTAGCCGAGCCGGTTCGCAGCGGTTTTGACTTTCACTAATGAGACCATGAGCAGACTTATTTTCGACGCCCATCTGGATCTGGCGATGAATGCCATCGAATGGAACCGCGATCTTACACAACCGTTGAGCGAGATCCGCCAACGGGAAATGCATATGTCCGACAAAAATGACAGGGGCAAAGGAACAGTATGTCTTCCTGAGCTCAGAAAGGGCAACGTTGGACTGGTGGTAGCAACGCAGCTTGCCCGCTTTACACCGTCGGGCAGCGCCCTGCCGGGATGGAATTCGCCCCAGCAGGCCTGGGCGATGACACAGGCCCAGCTTGCCTGGTACCGTGAAATGGAGGCGCTGGGAGAAATGGTGCAGATCACCGACCTGGCCGGTCTGGACAGGCATTTAACACATTGGAACGATACCGCGCCAGCCGGTGAAGTGAAGCCGGTAGGCTATATTCTCAGCCTGGAAGGAGCTGATTCCCTGGTGGATGTATCCTATCTGCACCGTGCTTACGAGTATGGTTTACGGGCGGTTGGCCTTTCTCATTTCGGGCCGGGAAGATATGCCCCGGGAACGAAAATGGAAGGCCCTGTTACCGGGCAGGGTTTTGAGCTGATGCGGGAGATGTCCAAACTGAACATGATCCTGGACACGACGCATTTAACCGACGAAGGTTTTGATCAGGTCCTGGATTACTATGATGGCCCTGTGTGGTCGAGTCACCATAATGTACGCAAAATCGTACCCAATCAGCGCCAGCTAGCTGACCATCAGATCAAAAGGCTGATCGAGCGCGGCGCGGTGATCGGCGGCATGCTCGATTGCTGGGCGATGGATATTCGCTTTATCGATATGGTTTCCGATCCCTGGCAGCTCGATATCAGGCTCGAACACCTGGTTGACCATTGGGACCACATCTGCCAGCTCGCCGGAAACAGTCGTCATGTGGCGATAGGCAGTGATCTGGACGGAATTTTTGGCACCGAGCAGTCTCCCTGGGATATGAATTCAATAGCTGATTTGCAGAAATACGAGTCCATTCTGGCAAGACGGGGTTATACCGATGCAGATATAGATAATATATTCAGCCAGAACTGGATCCGGTTTTTGAGGAAGGCCTGGGGAGGGCAATAAGTTACCTGCGGATCACACGATAAAGGATCGAATGTGAACCGGAAGAAGGCATGAAGATATGGTTGAACTGAAAAATAAAGGTGAGTCTGTCACGACCGCCGAAAGCAAAGATATGCTGCCACTCTTAGCAGGCGCCGCGCGCATTGACACAACCCCTCCGCTGGGAACGCGGATCAATGGGGACTTCATCACGCATTATGCCACCGCTATCCACGATGCGTTGTATTCCAAAGCTTTGGTTCTTAAACAGGACCAAACCCTGGTTGCTTTTGTAGTGGTGGATATTTGTGTTATGTCCAAAGACTTTCTGGATTCGGTGAAAGCCGGGATCACCCAATCAACCGGCATTTCGGCGTCGCACCAGATGATTTCCAGTACGCACACACATGCGGCAGGCTCGGTAGCCGACGTGCATTTGGGCAGCGTTGATCCGGCTTATGTTCAAAAATTACCCGGACTTATTCTGGCATCGGTGCAGGATGCGATCCAAAACCTGCGACCTGCGCGGATCGCTTTCGGTACTGTGCAGGCGCCGGAGCATCTGCTTTGCCGCAGGTATGAAATGCATCCGGATTATACAGCTTTCAATCCGGTAACCGGCCAGCCCGACACGATCAAAACCAATCCTTTCGGAGCGGAAAATAACATCCTGAAAGCAGTTGCACCCACGGATCCTGAACTGGGATATCTGGCTGTAAAGGGACTGGACGACCGGTGGATAGGCTTGCTGGCCAACTACTCGCTGCATTACGTCGGCGATTGGGAAAACGGCACGATATCGGCCGATTATTTCGGTGTTTTCTCCGAAGAGCTCCGGCGGAAGTTAGCGGCAGATGAGGATTTTGTAGGCATCATGAGCAATGGAACCAGCGGTGATGTCAACATTTGGGACTTTCTCAGACCCGACCGTTATCCCACAGCGCATTTTGCAAAAAGTAAGCTGATCGGATCCGACCTGGCCGATAAGGTAGCTCAAAGCATACATGCATTGGATTGGCAAAGTGCGCCGCTGTTAAAGGCTGCCATGGAAATCGTTCGGGTGCCGGTCACCAAACCGACTGCCGCGGAGCTGGAAGCCGCTGCCCGACTCGTAGCACAGGCGCATTACGAGACCATTGTGCCCGATGAGGCCGGTTTAAGGCAGATCTATGCCCGGGAGCAATTGCTGTTGCATGAAACCGCTGATTTTCGGGAATGCCCGGTACAGGTGATCAGGATCGGGGAGGGGATGATCGGCGGGCTGGCGGGCGAATTTTTCTCAGAAACGGGCTTGTACCTGAAGGAAAATGCCGTTGCAAAGCATTACTTCACCATCAGCATGGCGAATGGCAATGTGGGATATGTACCGCCTTCCGGAGAAATAGCCAACGGTGGTTACGAGACCTGGCGCTGTCGGTACAGTTGCCTGGTCGCTGGTGCGGAGCAGGTAATTCGCGCCCAGCTGCTCGCAGTGGCGGCACAGCTTCGCATATCAGCAAGCTGATACTATTTTTCAGCGTTTCCGTCAAATGCTACCGGACGACCAGTGTCTTCCGATAGTCACTGGGGGTCATACTTTTGTGTTTCTTGAATTGCCGGTTGAAGTTGGCCAGGTTATTGAACCCGCATTCGTAGGCCACTTCTACCACATTACGGTCGTTTTCAGAGAGCAGCTTGCATGCGTGGCCGATACGCACGGTGGTGAGATATTCTACGAACGTGACGCGGAACTGTTCCTTAAAAAAGTTGCAAAAAGCAGTGACGCCCATGCTGCTGACCGAGGCGATCTCGCTGAGGCTGATGTCCTTGTCGAAGTTCTGCATGATGTATCCGGTAACCTTTTTGAAGCGGTCCGAAGAGTCGTAATGAAAGTTCTGCACAAAGCGCGGACTCGCCAGCAGATCGTACTCCGTCGTGCTGGACATGATATCGAAAATCAGCAACAATGATGACAAACGTTGCAGCCCGTTTTTGGCGGGCATTTCCCTGATCAGCTTGTTGATCCTGCTGCGCGTTTCACCCCGTAGTGCCATGCCGCGGTCCGCCAGGTTCAGGACTTTTCTAAAATTGTCTATTTCAGGGATATTCATAAAATCTTCACCCAGGAAATCATCCGTAAAATGGATCACCAGGGCATCGGCTTTGTCGGTGGCGCGCTGTTCCAGGTAGATGGGGTCGTTGACCCATACATGCGGAAGCAATGATCCCATGAAAACCAGATCGTCCTCTTCAAAATACCCGATATGGTCGCCAACCATCCGTTTGCCGGTGCTTTTATTGACCAGTACAAATTCGAAATGCGCGTGGTAATGCCAGGGAGCAGGGAAAAAATCGCCCCTTTCCCGAAATACGATGAAGGACTTGTCGACATCCTGAGGTAAGTGAAATTCAACAGCTTTCATAGTCCAGGGGTTTAGTGCCTATGTAAACTAATACAAATTTTCAATCGAACCCAGTTTGTGAAGGATAGTATCAGAAATATGGACAAAAGTAGCAGAGCGCCCGGCTGCGTTCCCTGCCGGGCATTAGCGCGGCGAATCCACTACGGTTCTATGAGTTTGTACAAAATACTGCTGTCGTAGTCGGTGTAGTGAATGTAAGACCGGTTCTGCATCCATAGCAGTACCGTTTTGTTCTTCGCCGTTTTGTTGCGGGGAACGAATGGCCTGACGTTATCGAGCCGGGAATTGCGGGTGACGGGCGAAATATCCCACGAGCGCCCCCGGTCGCGTGTCTGCCCGCGCGAGATCTCAAAGACGCCGCCGATCTGGTGGGAAAAGTAGATAATATCCGGAGAGGACGGGTCGAATGTCATTCCGCCCGAGTAGTTGACTTCCCGTTCTTTCTGGCCTGGGGGCGTTTGCGGAAACCATTTACCTGCTTCGATGACCTTCTGGTCAGTCCAGCGTGAGCCGTCAAAGGAAGTATAATAATAGTGATGCTGCTGGTCGGTGGGGTAGCGGGCGTAGAGAATCACAGGATGGTCCCGGCGGTCGGCTGTGATGTCGAAGATCCAGGCCTTGCCGGTTTCGGGTGTTGCCTGGTAGACGGGCGTCGCGTCCGATGAATGAAACGGCAGGGCATCCACGGCACAGATCCTGGTGCCATCCGCACGCCAGAATGCATTGTTCTCGTAATAGCAGTAGTAGACCGAATTAAGCGGCTCCACGGCCGGATGGCCGTCTGTGAACACGATGTGGATTCGCGATTGCCCGTCGGAGTAGTATTTAACGTAGGGCCTGTTGTTGGTGTTGAGTACTTTTGAGGTGATCATGATTTTGGGCTCAGACCACGATAGGCCATTGTCATCGGAGGTGATCATGTTGGGCTTGTAGCCGATCCAGCGCCCGAAGCAGTACAGCCGGTTTTTCTCTTTTTTGAGCACAAACGGATTGGCATAGGTGTAGGTTTCCTTCTTGTAGCGTGCAACCAGAGAGTCGGTGCGGGGTTTGAAGACGGTCGCCTTGTCAAAGGTCCGGATATCGAGCGGTTTTTGGGTGGTGTTCCGGATCACGCCTTTCGGTTCTTCATTCCTGCCATGCCAGGTGTAGAGTGCGAGAATGCGACGGTCGGGAAGCATAGCGAAGGCGGGATTGTCGTGGTCGTCCACTTCCAGCTTATTATACAGGGTAGCGGTGTCGATCTTCCCTGAACCCGCATCGAGCATGGCCGCCTGAATGTCGCCTTGTCTGGTGACCCAGCCGGTTATGATCCTGCTGCCGGTTGCATCCGTGTACAGGGCACGCGGGTCGCTGAACCAGCACCAGGCGCCGTCGCTGGTCAGGGTTTGCTGGGCCACTGCCCGCATGGTGATAACTTGTAAAAGGGTCAGAAAGAGCATTCTTCTCATCGGTGATCGGGTTTAGTGCAGCCGGTGCAGCCCGGACGGGCGGCGGACGTTGGCATGAATGTATGCACAAAATAGCGATTTGATGGCTTTCAGCAGCGGTTCGTTGGTCTCCGGATGCTGTATGACAATTAAAAAGTCATTTTTGTTTGCGACTCGCGAACGAGAAACTACTTTTGAGCTATGGTAACACACAATTGATACAATGCCTGGGATGTGTTCTCATGCGTACCCCTGCCGGCATGTATCAAGAAAAAAACCGCTTAGCAATGAAAGTTTTAGTAACAGGAAGTGCAGGATTCATCGGGTTTCACACGGTCAACAAATTACTGGAAGAGGGTTTCGATGTAGTTGGTCTCGATAACATCAACGACTATTATTCGCCTCAACTCAAGTACGCCCGCCTGAAAGAAGCAGGCATACATCAGGACGATGTCAAATGGTATAAACTTGCCGAAAGCAAACTGAATCCCAGGTATCAGTTTGTAAGAATGAACCTGGAAGATAAGCAGCAGCTTTTCAGCCTCTTTCAGACCGAGAAGTTTGACTACGTGATCAATCTTGCCGCACAGGCCGGCGTCAGGTACTCGATTGAAAATCCGGACGTTTACGTGCAATCCAACATCGTGGGCTTTCATTATATCCTGGAAGCCTGTCGCTATTTCCCGGTGAAGCACCTGGTTCATGCCTCTTCTTCTTCGGTTTATGGTGCTAATGCAAAAATCCCTTTTTCAGAAGACGACAAAGTCGATTCACCTGTGAGCTTATATGCGGCCACCAAAAAGAGTAACGAGTTAATGGCACACGCTTACAGCGAGCTTTACAAAATTCCCATTACCTGTCTGCGTTTTTTTACCGTTTACGGCCCGTGGGGACGTCCGGATATGGCCCCGATGCTCTTTGCCAGCGCAATATCCGACAGCCGGCCTATCCAGGTTTTCAATAACGGGAACATGGAGCGGGACTTTACCTACGTGGGAGATATAGTCAACGGGGTTGTGAGTACAGCCAAGACTGATTTCGCAGCAGGCAGCCACTACCGCATATTCAACATTGGAAACGGCTCGCCGGTGAATTTGATGGAGTTCATTGAAACCCTTGAAAAAGGTTTGGGAAAACCCGCATTAAAAAGCTTTATGCCTATGCAGGCAGGCGATGTACCCCGGACATGGGCCGATCAGTCACAATTGGAGGCAGCCACGGGATACAAACCCGCCAGCACCCTGGCCGAGGGTTTGGCAAAATTCTCTGCATGGTTTTCAAATTATTTCAAAAGTTAGGGCATTTCGCGTCAACTGATTCGCATTCAGCGGTGAAGAGGCTGAGAAATATGGTTTTAGGGTCCAGTCATCAGCGTGTTCTGACCACATTCAACCTTTTGAGCAGCGGAGTCCGTGAGCCTTCCGGCAATGTGATTTCCTGCTTTCCGATCCGGATACGGTCACTTTCGATCAGATCGATACAGTTAAGATTGACGGTCAGTGAGCGCGACACCCGATGGAAGTGCCAGGGAAGCTGCTCTACAATGTTGCCCATGTGGGTCCAGATCTGGATGTGTTGATAGGCTGCCGGGGCAGGGTGTAGTCGCTGAAATCCCTCCTGGGTCAAATAGATCCGGGAGTGCGATCGCTCGGCTTGAATGTAGGCGATTTCGTCTGTTTTCAACCTGATCAGGCCCGAAGTACTCGGCAAGTGAATGCTCTCCAATGCACTGCGCGAACCGGGGAACGTGTACAGGCCGTCGTCAAGATTGTGAGCGACGATCTTCACCTGGCTGATGACATCGCGCATGTTGAGCGGTTTGGACAGAAAGGCAATGGGGTAGGTTTTTTGACTCAATTCAAAAATTTCAGGCGATGATTCCCCGGAAATGTAAATAACAGCCACAGAGTATTTCCTGACCATCTCCCGCGCAATGATGATGCCATTTTCCGGCCCCGGTAAATGGATATCGACCAATGCGATGGGAATGTGTTGTTTTTTGAGCAGATCCAATGCAGCCTGCCCGGTCTCCACGATCCCTGCCACCGTGAAGCCTTCGAGCAGCAGGTGCTGCCGCAGCCGCTCGGCCAGCAGGGCGTCGTCTTCAATAATGAGTATGTTAGTCGAGGACATCGGTAGTAAGTTTAGGTCCGTGTGACTGTGCGTAACGCGACCGGTGAGATATGGCGAACTTCATACTAAAATGACTTCCCCTGGTAACCGGTATAAAAGCTGTCTGTGCTTTCAGGTTTTTTGCCAGCAGGCCAATGACCTGCATTCCGAAGGTTTCGTAGGGAAGCTTTGGCTTGAAACCCGGCCCATTGTCGGCCAGATCAACCTGAAGATACCCGTCGGCAACATCGATGTCGATTCGCAATGATGGCTCGCGGGTCACCGGGAATGCATACTTGCAGGCATTGGTGATCAGCTCATGTACGATGAGCCCGAGTGGAATAGCCTGATCGACAAAGAGCAGTATCTGGTCGACGTTGATATCCAGTCTCACGTTTGGAAGCTCGCGGGAGGTTAGTATTTCTTCCACCAATTCATTTATAAAAGCGTCAAGCTCAATAGCATCCAGGTGCTCGTGGGTATACAGTCGTCTGTGGATTAATGCAATGGTTTCAACCCTTGACAAGCTTTCCTCGATCATGCTGATCGCGAGGGGATCGGTTAGTTTCAGCAGCCTGAGCCCCATCAGATCCGAGACGGATTGCAGGTTGTTTTTGATGCGATGGCTCTGCTCTTTTACCAAAGCACTGTTCTGCTCACTGAGCGCCTGGTATTTTTTGTATAATCTGTGAAAAAGGACTCCGGCCAGCAATGCTGCGCAGGTTATGCCCAGAAGGACACGGAGCAGGGTTTGCTGGTCGGCCTGCGTTTGCTTTGCCATAGCCAGCTCTTTGCTGGAGAGGGCCATTTTAAGCTCTTTGGTTTCGTTGTCATGAAGTGCGTTCATGCCCGCCAGCGCGGTTTCCCTGTAATGGTCCCGCTCCAGGAGCGTAAGGCTGTCATACTTCTGCTGATGGAAAAATGCGGCTTTCCAATTCTGCTTTGCCTGATAATACCGTGACAATTCCAGATCTAATGAGGCCAGCTGCCCAACAGTAGGCATTTGGGTGAGCGTTCGGGCGAGTGCCGAGGCGCTATCCATTTGAATTTTAGCCAGCGAAAGCAGCTTGTGATTCAGCAACACCTTTGCCAGCTCTACACGGGCTGCTATGAGGTTGGCGTCGCGTTGATCGGAGCGGTAGATAGCAAAACTTCGTTGATATTCGGCTATGCCTTGTTGCATTTGGCCTTTGTGAAATGCCAGGTTGCCGATAAATTGATGGGTGAGGGCCTGGTCGACGTAGAGTTTCCGCTTTTTGGCGATCGCCAGCGAAGCGCGGTGATATTTTTCCGAGCTGTCAGCAGAGGCTTTGAATTCCTTTTGTTCGGGAAGCTGCCCGGTAATGCCGAGGGCGATATCGTGCAGGGAGGCGGCACAACGGTAGGCAAGCATTCGCCCCAGTTCGGAACCGTCCAGGCGATGGTGCCGCTCTGCAATAACCAGATAATCGAACTGCTTCCGGATGTTTCCCATATACAATTCGCATTCGGCAAGTCTGGCGTAGACTTTACCCAGGTCGAGGTGAGGTTGATAGGGTTCACGCATTCGCGCAGAGCGAAGAAGCCATTGCTCGGCTTCTGCCAGGTTGTTGATACCGATGTAACGCTTGCCCATCCGGTAGCACATCTCGGCAATTTCGAGCGTGTCACCCGTCTTTAGCGCTTTTAGGTAGTCTTCCCGCGTTTCAAGCAGTCGCTGATAGGGGGATAGGATCTCTCGCTGGGCGAAGCTGACTGTGAATCCAGAGGCGAATACGATGCCCAGAAGAAAACTGAAAATGCGGAAACTTTTCATGCGGATCAGAGGGGGCGAAGCAGGAACAGAGCAAGTAAATTTAGACAAACGGATCAGTAATGCACACAATTTCAGCAAGAAAACTCTCGGTTACAGACTGGTTTGTAAAAAGCGGTGTTTCGCAGTAAGAAAAGCTGGTTTGGGAACATACCATGCGCTTTGGAAAAACAAATCCCGTAAAGCGATCGGGAGCAGACCGACCATTGTCCCGCCCACAGGGCTTGTTTGACAGATCGGCGGCCCGGGACGAAAAAAATGGCATTTGGGAAGTTTCCTGAATCTGGTAGTGGTTGAAATCATTCCTTTGATACCAAATTTTAAAGCCATTCTCTCATGCGTAAAACTTTTACCGTACTTTTTCTTCTGATCACCTGTGCTGCATGGTCTCAGGGTGTCGCCATCAGTCAGAGCAATCTCAGTAACTGTTCCTGCAACGGCCTTTACGATCTGGTCGGCACCGACGCCACCGGCCGGAATATCTATGAGCGGGCCACCACCGAGATTCCGTACGTCAACAAAATACGGATCATTTTTAATGCCGGTGAAAACCGGTGGCGGATTGAACTGCAAATTATTTATGGCGGTTGGGTTTCCGCCGGCACCAACACTAATCTGACGACGCCCGCTCCTCCCGCGACGGGGTGGGTGCCCAATGAGTATTACAACTCGACCGTGCCTACCACCACCGTGATATACGAGCCCGCTACTAAAACTGCGTCTTGCGATGGCTGCAACTGGAGCGAGTCTACATCCTGGGTACCGGCCGGAGGACCTCCGCGTCCTTATGATCACGCCATTATCGATGGTGATGTGATCCTGGATACCGATAGGACCGTTAATAATCTCACGATCAATCCTGGTGGCTTACTCACGCAGTCTTCCGATCGTACGCTGGATGTGTATGGTGATCTGGCATTGAACGGTCAGCTCGATGTCTTTCGGTTGCTTTTGAGAAAGGGAACATCCTTAAACGGGACGGGTTTGAAAGTTAAACAGCTCAGGGCACTTGGGACACAGCGGGTTGTACTGACCGGCGACGTCTCGGTCTATGACGAGGCCGATCCCGGAAACGGGCAGTACTCGGTCACCGGACTTTTCAAGCTCGGAAACTATAATCTGACGACTTTCGGCGGCCCGACCGACACCGGTGTGGAAAAAAGCAATGTAAATGCGCAAACCGACGGCAGCGGCAGGATCAGGTATTATTTCAACGCTGGGGATACCTATTCGCGTGGTTTTAACTTCGATGGTTACTCGCTAATTGTCAGTGGCGTTGGAAACAATGGTTCTGACAAGCCCTATCTGCTCTCTGCGAAGGCTAGCCCGACGTTCACTCATCCGCTTCCAAGCGACATCCATGCTATTCCCTGCCAGTGGGACATCTCCGCAGAACTAATCGACAAGACCCTTGAGCACTACTTTAATATCATCTTCCAGTGGCCTCTGAGTGCCACCCCTGTGGATTTTATCAAATCTAATGCTTACGTCAAAAGGTGGAACGGGGTTGACTGGGAAAACAAAGCGGGTCCTGTCGATGTAAGCTCCGGGGCAGCTTATGTGAGCAACATTACGGATTTTTCATCCTGGGCCATTTTTGATTCCGAGGTCGTTTTGCCGGTCCGTATGGTCAGTTTCGCTGCCAGGGCTGAACAAAACACGGCGAATCTGGAATGGGTCACGAGTGAAGAAATCAATAGCGACCATTTCGAGGTGGAGCATAGTTTTCAGGGACAAAACTGGGTAAAGGTGGGCCAGGTCGCAGCGCGTGGCGAGAGCCAGGTCCGCGCGCACTATACATACGCACATTCGCTCAATGATCCGGGCATTCATTATTTCCGGATCAAGTCGGTCGACCGTGATGACAGCTTTGCGTATAGCGTTATCCGGTCTGTTCGAATCGGAACCTTACCGATATCCTACCTATATCCCAATCCGGTAGCCGACCGGTTGCGGGTCGGGGGGAACGGGGACATACGAAACGCGGTCCTGATCAATAGTTCGGGATCATCTCTTGGTGAATTCAAGGCCGATGCCGGCCGGGCTTTTGATGTCGGAAAGCTGATCCCCGGATGGTATGTACTCCAATTCGAGGATGAGAAAGGATTCACGCAGAAACTGCCATTCATGAAGCGCTAGCAATGGTTGTGCGCTTTGCTGGACTTCAACCACTCAACGTTAACAGCCTCCTTTATCTGAGGCCGGCCGGAAACTCTGCATGGTATGTGCTGAGGCCCGGGCGGCCTCCGTTTTTTTGTTGCCCGTGATGCGTTTCAGTTTGGTCTGACTGCTTTTTTGGAATCTGCCTGTGCGCCGGGCCCCCCGGCAGTATGCGTTGCTGCAGGAACCGTTAAATAAGAATATGAATTATTTTCAACCAGGGAAATTTTTTCTGGTGAACATAAGGGTTTGCGTCAGAGTTGGTTGAGGGAATTAACTCATTATGGCCCGTGGACAGCCGGCTGGCCCACATTGCAAGAATTGGCGTATAATTTTAGATTCGTATTTGAACGTTATTTTTATTAATCATCCTACCCTCTATTAATGCAACAATCAAACATTTTTGCCTACGTTGAACTTTCCAAATTCGCCGAAGGCTTAACGCTCAACGTCGACCGGTGCCGGTCTGATCTTT
This sequence comes from uncultured Dyadobacter sp., assembly GCA_965649915.1. Taxonomy (GTDB): domain Bacteria; phylum Bacteroidota; class Bacteroidia; order Cytophagales; family Spirosomataceae; genus Dyadobacter. Next base: position 117,947 of record CBFGMV010000001.1, on the reverse strand, counting down.
TGGCTTTACATGCTTTCTTTAAGATCATTCCTTCCAAGATGTTTTCTCAGGACCTGGCTGCCGAATGGGAGGCGATCTGCCAAAGAGTTTCCCGCTCCGGGCCGGCGGTCGATGACCAGGGACGCATTACGAACAACGATATCAGAAATACCATCACGCAGATGGAAACGGAGGAGTGCTTTGAAATCGTCAAACAGATTTACAGTCTGAAACAAAAGGTTGCAGCGGAATTTAACTCGTGATCACAAGGCCCGGGAAAGGAAAGCCGGGCTGCAATGCCGGTAGATGCCTCCGGCGTAATAGATAAGACGGCTCCCTGCCGGGTTTCAGGCAGCGCTGACAATCAAAAAGCCCCGTCGGGGCTTTTTGATTGTCAGGCGGATATCAAGGCAAACGCCGTGACTATGTAACAGGCAGGCGAGCTCAATTAGGTCTGAACTTGACTACCTTGTTATTAAGCGGCGGCACGGTCTGCAGGTAAGCAAAGATCGCTTTCAGGTCGGTTTCTTTCATGCCGGCATACATCATCCAGGGCATAGCCGTGTTCATTTCTTTTGGTCCTACCTTGTGTGGCTTGTACGATGAATCCGCGTAGGTTTTAAATCTTTTTACAAAGGCGTCTTCGGTCCATGACCCGATACCGGTAGTCTTGTCGGGACTAATGTTAGCCGAAGTCAGTATGCCGTTGGGCATGATGAACTCCATCCCGCCGCCGTATTCGGTTCCGGGAACCCTGGTGCCTTTTTCACGCTTGCTGTGGCATTCCACGCAGCCGGCCGCAGTGGCCATGTAGCGGCCATAATTCACCTGGTCGGTTTCGGCAGGCCTTGTGGTGAGATTGGATTTGGTAGGCATGGTGTTGATCAGGATGTTGACAGGGAAATCTGCTTCGGCGGGCGCGACATCGTGCTCGACGGGAGCGAGTGTGCGTACGTAGGCGATAATGCTGTAAATGTCCTCCTGGTCAAGCTGGCCGTAGTTCAGGTAGGGCATGATGGGAAACAATGCATGGCCGTCGCGGCTCTGGCCGGTTGTGATAGCCCTGAAAACTTCGCCGTCTGTCCATTTGCCAATGCCGTAGGGAGTGATATTACGCGCATAAAACACGCCGGGGAAGCCCAGGTCGCGGCTGAAAATCTCACCGCCACCGCCGAAATTGCCTGGTGCCAGCGGTGCAGAGAACAGGGTCCAGTCGCGGGAACTATGGCAATCCATACAAACCGTGACATGATTGGCCAGGTACTCGCCCCGCTCGATTCGGGCAGGCGTTCTTTCAACAGAGATAACCGGGGGCTCGCCAACGTTGGGCAGAGCAGTCTTGATGTACGTAGCAGCGGCCGCGGCAAACAGGATGATTGCCAGCAGCACGAAGCCGAGGATTTTGAAGAGCTTCTTCATAATAGAGGAGTACAGAAAGGTGAATGTGAGTTTTTTGGGAAAATTTACGATAAATCGGGGAGGGCTCAAAGCAATAGTTATTAAGCGAAAGTTCGGCGCTTGCAACCTTTAGATGCAACAATGTGTCTAAGCTAGCAATCTGTACATCCTGACTATACCGCTATGAAGAGAACATTACTGCTGACTTGCGTGACATTGCTGCTGATTTCGTGCTATTACCGCGATTCGGAGCCCTTCGTAGGTAATGTCAAATTCGACGGAACCGGTTACCGTCCTGTCTACAAAAACCCGGAAGATGTAGCCAAAGTTGAAATGGGGGCAGCACGATCTTTAAAGGAGCCCGGGAAGATCTACACATTTGGCCGGTATTTGTATATCAATGAGTTGGGTAAGGGAATTCACATTGTGGATAATCAGGATCCCAAAAAGCCTGAGAATCTTTCATTCATTTCCATTGTCGGTAATTATGATATCGCGGTCAAGGAAAACTGGCTGTATGCGGATAATCTGTCTAACCTGCTGGTGATCGACATTACTAATCCAACTCAGCCCAAGGTTACGAAAACCATTCCCAACGCCATTCCGGTCCATAACTATCCACCTCTCCAGGGCATTTATTTTGAATGCGCCGACAGTAAGAAGGGCGTCGTGGTGGACTGGGAAAAGGTTGAGATGGACAAACAACCCAAATGCTACCGTTGATGCCGGAAGTAACCCCATTATTTGACAATCAACTTATCCTGTCATGAAAAAGATAATTCCCCTGTTATTTCTCGGGCTGGCTGCCATAGGCTTGTTGCTGATCCTCAACGCATGTGATGGCGGCAATGACGGCGATCCTTCAGTGAACCCGCAAACCGGGTCAGGCGGGTCGATGGCGCGTTTTGCGATCACCGGAAACACATTGTATATCGTTTCAAGGGAATCCCTCGAAGTTTACGATATCAAGGACGCAGGCAGCCCGGTCAAAGCGACAAAGAAAGACCTCGGTGTAGGCATTGAGACCATCTTTCCTTACCAGCAGAACCTGTTCATTGGTGCTAATGACGGGATGTACATTTACAACAACAGCACTCCCAATGACCCCGTCTTCCTGTCCAAGTTCACGCATGTGCTTTCCTGCGATCCGGTGGTGGTGCAGGGGAAATATGCCTATGTGACGCTGCGGGCGGGAGTCAGTTGCCGGCCGGGCGGCTCGTTCAGTTCGCTGGATGTAGTCGACATCAGCGATCTGACAAGGCCGACCCAGGTCAACAGCCAGCGGCTGGACTCTCCTTACGGGCTCGGGGTTTCGGGCAATAAACTCTTTGTCTGCGAGGGCGATAAGGGTTTCCGTGTGATGGACATTACAGATCCCAAGGTGCCTTTGTTTAAGCATTTTTACCAGGATATTCCATCCTACGATGTGATCGTTCGTAACAATCATCTCATTATCACAGGCAAAAAAGGGCTGTTCCAATACAAGTTCGACGAATCGGACAGCATTGAATACCTAAGCCAGATTCCGGTTCTATGAAAAGACCTTTACTGATCGTTTCCTTCCTTTGGGCTACGATTTGCGTCTCGGTTGCCCAGGTGATCGATGCGGAATCGGCTAAAAGCCACGTGATCGTCAAGTATTCGCCCGCTACCATGTTCGATTTTGACAACACCGTTCAATTCGGGGTCGAGATACCGCTCGGAAATGGCGACTTCACGATTCAGCAGGATCTGGGTTACGGCAGTTCTGCATTCAACATATGGTATTATGACGAAGATCCGTCTCCGGATAAACGGACTTTCAAAAGCAGGACACAGTTCAGGTTTTATTATTTCGAAAGGCGCAGAATGAGGGGTTATGTGGGGCCCGAGCTCCTGCTGAAGAGCGTGGTTTACAGGGAAAATCAATGGGCCGGCATGGAGTGCGTCAATGGCAATTGCGGCTATTTCGAACAACACCCGGTGAAAGTGGCCAAGCAGGCTGTGGCTGTACACGCACGGTTTGGCTGGCAGTTCTACTTTACCAACCGGATGACGCTGGATCTTTTTACCGGTATCGGTTTTCGCAGCATTACCGGTAAATCGCTGACTCCGGAAGACGGGAACCGGCAGATATACGCGGTCGATGACATTTGGACAAGCGTCTCGCCGCGCACCAGGGAGTTCGTTCCGAGTGTCGCATTAGGCGTGCATTTCGGGATCGTTTTAGGAAAATTCAAAGATTAATGCACTGCGAAGGGACGTGCCTTGCCGGCGTAGTCCACCTGCGTCGGCTTTCTGTTTTCCCGCCTTAAATTTGTGAAAGGCAAGGCCCACGGTGCCGGATAAAACAGATAGCGCGGGGCTGCAAAATGCAGAACCCCGCGCTGCAATTAACGTTGAGTAAACAAGATATTCGAATATAGAAACCTTGTCGCTAAATCGCTACAATGAACTCATTTATTCCAATTAGTTCTATTCATATTACAACCAGTTTGATTTAACGGTAAAAAATTGCCTGCAATATGCAGCTGTGAACGCTATGGCTACCGAAAAGAGCGTGCGAGCTCGCGCTTGGGAGCGGTCAAGATGGCATTGGAAATAAGCTGGGACAAGCCTGGATCAGTTGCAGTTTCAAGGCGTTTTTTTGACTGCTTCCGGCGATGATAGGATTCGTGAAATTTGGATGGAGAGGGGTGGGGCCGAAACCCTGATACCGGGATGGGGCATCGGAAAAAGGGAGCGATTAGAAATCATTTTTCCGAATGATTCGGAAAAATGATTTTAACTACTTACTCAACGTTATCCGATTGCTCGGTTAATGTGATGCGATTTACTTTTTTCTCGCAAACAAAGAGGCATCCGGTAGACTTTACTTTTCAAAAATTCGACTAATACAGTCAAAACGTCGACAAATGAAGATAATCAATGCTGTGCGGCCGAGGGTTTCCCACCGAAACGCTTTTGGAAAGGAGTATAGATTGATTACCTTGAAGTATCGCTCACTGCTAAATTCTCCTGCTATGAACAATGCCATCAGCTGGTTTGAAATTCCAACCACGGACCTGGACCGGGCTACCGGTTTTTACGAACAGATCTTCCAGATCCGGCTATTTCCGCTGGATACTCCTAATCTGAAAATGCGGATGTTTCCCATCGATGATATGGCCACAGGCGCAGGCGGGGCGCTGGTTTTTAGCGGGGGCTTTCACAAGCCGTCCGCTACCGAGGGGCCGCTGATTTATCTGAATGCAAATCCGGATGTGCAGATCGTGCTGGACCGGATTGCCGCGGCGGGCGGCACAATCATTGTTCCCAAGACACAGATTAGCCCCGAGTACGGCTACATGGCTGCTTTCCTTGACACAGAAGGGAACCGGATCGCATTGCATTCGGCGCCGGTGTCCTGAATATGTATTGCCAGCACGGCTAGGGCAAAGAAAAAGCGCCCGGTTGACCGGACGCCTTTCTTCAATATTACGAGGATAACTATTCCAACAGTATACGAATTGCATCCACCTTTTCCTTTTGCCTGCTGTTTTTTACATGGATGTAATAGGTACCGCGGGGCAATGATTTTGCGTCAATTTGAATCTGTCTTCCATTAGTAAGCGCATTGCGCCTGTAAACATCTTGAACATCAACGGTTTTGATCAGCTTCCCTGATTTTTCGGAGTAAAGCGCAATTTGGTCGGGCAACGACTCGGCACTTTCAATCTGGTCAAAGTCAATAGTTACAAAATCTTTTGCGGGATTTGGAAACACCGTGTATCTCGCAAAACAATTGTTGGTGCAAATTGTCAGCGTTTGATTGGTGGAACCACAAGTATTCCAAATGTTGAGATTCAGGTAATAGCAGTTCGCATTGTAAGCGGTAAAAGCAGTGCTCGATGAACCGGCATTTGCAATAAAAGCATTTGGATCACTTTGGGACCAATAATAGGTTGACGACGGGTCGTTAGGAACGGCGGCGATCGGCGTGTAGCTGTTCACGCAAGCAGTTCCATTGGACGTGGGATTACCATTAACCAGAAATCCACCAAATTGGGGAGGCCCTACAAAAATGCGATGCGTAATGCCGCCGGTTGGATTGCACCCTACTCTGAATGTGATTGTTACATCTTCAACTCCCAGGCTCGTTAGGTTGGCAACGCTACCTGTTCCAGACGAAGGCGACACTGATCCGGTGGGCGAGACCGACCATGTAACTGCGGCTCCGGCAGGAACATTATTTAAAACATATGATCCGGTTGTGCATAGAATTGCGGGCCCTGAAACGGAAGGCAGCGGGGAGATTGGTCCCAGATCCGTAGCCCCTGTGTTTGCCGGGTCAAGCCAGTTACTTAGCCGGTTGTTGTTGGCGCCGCCCCCAGCCCAGGAAACATCGAACCGGCCATATTGCCCACGGTGATTGCCACAAAAGTCGTTATTCGTATTTAGATGGTCTCCATGCAATTGCCCTACAATACGACTATTCTGATTGTAAATGGGCGACCCGGAAGAGCCTGGTTGTACGGTTCCCGTGTTGAAGTTTGCCTCCCAGTGCGTATTAGCAGGCAGTGTAATTACTGGGTTTCCAAAAATATCCCGCAACCATACTGTGGCAATGGCGACGTTGGTGAGGCCATTATTGTCAACTGATATTTTTTTGACATCTCCATTTGGATGATGTATTGCTACTGCGGAAGTCGCAGCGGTTGTACTCCTGGACCATCCTGAGTAGGTGACACCATCGGCCGGTTGCGGACGATTTTGTAATTCGACAAGGGCAAAATCCGAGTTCTGAAAGCCAGCTCTAAAAGTAGACCCATTGTAAGTGATCCAACTCGTAGCATCCGGTCCGCCGCAACTTGGACTGTCGTATCTAAACCGGTAGACCCAGTTGGCGACACTCGCCTGGTCTCCGCCATCCAGGTTACCATCCTGATTGCCATCAAGGCAATGAAAGGCCGTCAGAAAATAGGGGGTTAGGTTTTGGCACGTATTATTTACCAATGCACCCGTACAGAATCGTTGCCCGGCACCAGTTATCATAAGGGCAACCGAGTTTCCTTCATCACGCCAGTTGCTACCCTCAGCACATGCGATATCTCTGTTACATGCAGCAGACTCTCCATATCCGGCATACGCTGTATTGTATCCATAAACTGCATTAGCTATATGTAGCTGACTCTTTTCAAGGGAATTGCCGGGTTCAATTAACTGAATGACTACACCAGAACCCGGTAGGAGATCTGTCCAAAATACCCCATTTTCAGGGTTGTTTTCGGCCGTTACAGGACCATAAACAACCCGCTTATCAACGGTATAAATTAATAATTTTGCTCCTGCCGACAGTTTGAACCTATCAAAAAGCAAATTAATCGTTCGTGCTCCCTGAGAAGCGACAACAAAGTTGGTTACAATTGAATCTGCTGAACGAAATTGCTTGCCTTGCCCAAGGACGTCAGCATTCACTTTAAATGATTTTCCGAATCGAACCGGCAGCCCTTGTAACCTTTCAAGTGAGTCTTGTTTTAACTCCGCCTTCACATCTATATTTGGAAGCCGATGAGTTGGCAAAGCATCAATTGCTGACAGCTCTTTAACCCCTAACTTTGTCGCCAGATTGGGTTGTATAACCCGTGTAATGATCTGAGCATCAGCGTAATGAATTAGGCTTAAATTAAGAAGCAAAAAGGATAAATAGAACCATTTTGTTGAAGAGTAATAGTACTTTCTCATAATTAATGAAGTGTTAGGTGAAATATTTATTTAGCAATTTTATCCGAACATGGTCCCAGGGAAGTCTTTGTAATCGTGATAAAAGATGATGGTTCACATACCTTAAATTCTTTTCGGGCATAGCCACCATCGCGAAATTGGAAGTAAAAAACTGAATCTCCCTTCATATTAAAAGGATCAGTTATGCCTTTGAAGACGGTTGTGTCCAGATTCGCGACAACACAGTTTGTAAACATCGTGGTGCCAAATTGATTTTTCCAGGTCTTTCCGGGACCTTCATCATTAAAAAGTTGGATCACCGCACCCTCACAATACATACCCAGGTATTTTCCCTGCAAACAGCGTGATTGCACGCCATCTGCATCTACGCACGAAAGGAAACCCGCAATAGCTGTGAATAGGATTAGAAATAAATGTTTCATAGCATTTTTTGTCAATGATTTTGTTTGTCGATTTCTACCAGCATGCCACACATTGCACGGTTGGGGCAATGAAAAGCCAGCCAACCGGGGTTGGTAATTTAATTTTGAAAGATGATTTGATGGGCGCAAATAGCTTTTTAGCGGCCGATCGTCAGTAGCTGAGATCGACCAATGCAATGCCTGTAAGTAAGGGTGCTGAAAGGTTTCGTGAATAAGAAACCCTGAGTTACTTCAAATATAAATTATAGAATTATTTTTACAAATTTTTGCACAACAATTCTAGAATCTTTTTTGGGAAGTTGCCGGAAGCGATAGTAGTCAAGCACTCATCGGTTTTAGAAAACGGACGGTCAGAGTGATCGAAACACGGACAACTATATGCCCCGCTTGTTACTTTCAATTGCGATGAACTCTGGCAAATAGTTGGTAGTGCATCCTTTTGATACCTTTTCGCCTTTGTAAAGACCGGTTTTCTCGCCCAGAGCTATGCAGCGATCCCGATACTGATTTTCGTAAATGCCAATCCAGCCAGCGGTGAAGTTCATTGCCCACTGCACTTCCGGTTCTTCGCGGGCGATGCTGGTTTCTATTTTAGTCAACAGTTCGGCCGTATTAGCAGCAGGTTTCTGCCCCATCCACCTCAGGCGCCCCTGATAATACCAGAACACTCTTCGTTGAAGCGAAAAAGCACTATTTTCCCACGATTCAACGAGGGCGATGGTCTTCTTGTCTTTAAGAAGCTGATTGGCCATCAACCAGTCGATAAGTTGATTCCGCTCGTGAAATGGATGAGCCTGTATATCTTCACAGAATTGATCGATCAGGTCTTGTGAGACACGCTTGTTGTCCATAATCAAAATGGCTAGTTGCCTGGGCAAAAACCGCCCGGTCGACCACAACTCGATAGCCAGCTCATGATCCTTCCTGATATGCTTGGCGATTGTGCGCAAGTCGCCCAGTTTGGTTTGGACATTGATTTGACCCAGGATTTCTTCTGCTTTTGAAGAGAGTTTCATGATGTATTTTAATTGTTATCCGGATGATAAACGATCAGGAATCAATGTATGCACCTCGATTTCATCTGAGAAGCTCCTCATCAGCTATGGAGTCGGTTGGCCGCACCTCGTGTGCCTTTTGTGATCCCGCTTAAATTTTGACCTGCAATGTAAGATAAAAACCCCGTCCGTCGGATGGCAGTATTCCCGGGCCCGGGTAACCGGTGGCGCGCCGGGTGAAGTACATTTCGTTGGCCAGGTTGTTGACACTGCCTTCCGCGCGGAACCGCTTCCATTCATATGACAAGCTCACGTCCATAATCTTGTAGGCCGGAATGAGGCCCACCACCGAGGATACGCCACCGTCGGTCGCATTGGTAGCTTCTGAAAACTGATCGGTCAGGTGTGTAAACTGAAAAGAACCTTTCAGCTTTTTGTATCCCAGCCTCAAACCGGTTTTGATATTTACTTTGGGTACGAATTCGACCTGATTACCTTGCACACCGGGGATTTCGCTGTGCTTGTAATCAGAGCGGATCAATGCTGCATTGGCAAACAGCACGCCACTCCAATGGTCGCTCTCGCCCCTGGCCAGCCGCAGCAGATCTGCCTCGGCGTAGGATTCTATACCCATGATAATGGCTTGCCCTACATTGCTGCGAAGCCGCAGGACGCGGTTGCTTTCATCGGAGAACTGTACCTCGCCGATACGGTTATTGTAGTTCAGGTAAAAAAGGCTGACGTCATAATTGTAAAGGGCGGTCTGGTGACTGCGTACGCCCAGATCGATAGAATAGCCCTTTTCGTCTTTCAGGTTGGGATCTATTACCGAGGACGGATTAGCAATGCGCATGTCGCTGAATGTAATCGAGCGGTAGTTTTGGGACATGTTCCCATACAGCTCCACATGGGGATGCGGCTTATAGCTGATCCCGACACCGGCCAGCAGAAAGTGTCGTCCGTTGGTACGGTATTCGTCGGTCCTGGAAATATTGATCACATTCCCTGCCAGATCGCGGGCGATGTTGCCGTAGTAGCCATCTGCGGTGGTTTTGATGTACTCAAAACGCACACCGGGTGTGATCGAAAACCGGTCGCTGAGGTAAAAGATGTTTTCTGCAAAAAACGAAATGTTGCGGTTGGGGAAGCGGTAGTCGTAGGTGATGAACCGGTCTGGCTCCACAAATTTGAAATCGGCATCTTTACCTTTGGACCCCAGTCCCTGAAGGTTATGGTTATAGCCATAGTAATAGCGGCTTCCCAGGAGCAATACCGACATTTTTTTAGCTAAAAAGTACCGTTTCAGATAGCGTGCCTCGGCTCCCCAGTTGGTGAAATCACCTTTGATCAGATCACGTTCACTATTATCGTCGATCGTTGCGACGCGGTTGGGACGAAAGCCCAGCGAGTAGCGATTGGCAGCAAGTCCGAAAAGTCTCAGGTTGAATTCGTTAGCTGCATTGAATCGGTGGTCAAAATGGATGGCAGCCATATTCCAATTGACCTGAAACCAGTTCCGCTCCCGGTTGGTCTGCCGGGGATCCTGCCTGAACATCGCGTCGGAAAGGCCTCCGGGTTGTTTGGCAAGGTAATGCATATGGGTCAGATCGAGGCCAATGCTGGTCTTTTCGCCGAGTTTGTAATCCAGATCTGCGTAGGCTGTATAGTTATTGAATTTTGAGTTAGCCCGCCATCCGTCGGCTCGTTTGTATTGAAAAAAAGTATAGTAGCTCAGCTTACCCACCGTGCCACTGGCGCTGGTGAAAGTGTTGTAAAAGCCGAATGATCCCACACTCTGCCGGGCAACCAATTCCAGTTTCCGGTCCTGAACGGGTTTTTTCATGACGAAATTGATGAGTCCGCCAAACTGTGTCCCATATTGCAGGGAGGCGGCGCCGCGCACGATTTGGATCTTGCCCACAGCCTCGATGGGCGGAGTGTAATAGCTTTCGGGATAGCCCAGGGCATCCGCGCTGATGTCATGGCCATTCTGGCGTACATTGAAATTGGAGGTCCGGTTGGGATCCAGGCCCCGTCCTCCGATGTTCAGCTGCAAGCCGCCGCCCTCGTTTTCCCAGATATTGAGTCCTGCCACCCGTGAGTACACCTGTCGTGCATTGTTGGTCGACAAGTTAGCGACAAGCTGGTCAGGGGTAATCACTTCCGATTTCTTGCCCTCGTAAATGCCCATACTCTCAACACCCCGCAGCCGCGAAAAACCGAAATCGGCTGCTTTTTCCTTCACGGTCAGCTCATCCAGGTTTTGTTCCGAGCTGATCAGATACAGCTCAACATGCAGCGCCTTTCCTCTGACATTAAGCTGCTTCTTTTGAATGCGGTAGCCGGATGAAGCAGTTTGCAGGGTGTAGTTTCCGTTGGGTACCGACGGGAACACAAAATTTCCATCCTGATCGGTATAAGTACTCAGTGTTTCATTCAAAAACAGGGTGCAACCCTCGACGGCGGAACTGTCGGATCGTGACAAAATGCGGCCGGACAGCCGGGTCTGGGCCATGGTAATTCCGGTGATCAGCAGCAGGAGGGGCAGTAGTTTAAAGGCCTTTAATTTCATCGTTAAATGGGGTAATCCAGGATTTATGCCGGAGGGATTCGGTCTGTTGGGCCAGGTCTACTTCCGGGGTGATTAATGGTTTGCCCATGCGTCCGTTCAGGGCAACATAGGAATCTACATGCACCTGCGGGGACTGAAAACCGCGCGCAGCATAGTAGTCGCGCAGCATATGCGCGTATTGCAGGATCATATCGGGTTGGGTCGACATCATTTTTTCCTGCAAGCGGGTTAAAAAAGCATTATTGTTGACGACCTGCTTCTTTCCGTTTGCGTCGGTGACCGTAAACTGGGTATAACCGGCTTTTTCCATGAGCATTACCCGCCATGAAAAACGATAGCCCTCCTCAGTCCAGAAAAGCTCGTCGTGGTAGAGCAGGTAGCGGAACGGAAATGTGATCTGAAATGCAAAAAACAGGGCAAATACCGCGTACAGTGCTGGCTGGAAAAACGTCGGGAAATGATAACGCCCCTGCGGATTGAGATAGGAGTGGGGCAGGTGCAGCCAGGAGGAGATGCGGATAATGATTTTCTGATGGAACCGGGCCGGGAAAAAGATCAGCGCGGTGACGATCATAATGTAGGGAAACATGCCGATCGGAAACAGCAACGAGGTCGCCAGGTGAAAAACAACCACAGAAACGTAGGCAAATGGCCTGGTTTTACGGTTCCATAGCAAAAAGCCAATGCTCAGGTCATACATGCAGCCTACCCAGCTGAAAGCGTAGGCTGTCGACGTGTCGTTGAACAGCGGCCCGATCAACGGGATGTCGTTTTTGGCGGGCAGCCATATTTTGAGCGGCAATGCATGAAGCAGCCAATCACTGTTGAGCTTGGCCAGGCCGGCGTAGAAGTAGAGTATGCAGACCACCAGCCGGATGCTGTCGGTGCACCACGCGGGTATCTGCGAAGCCGGCAATTTTGGATCGCGGCAGGAGTCCACAGACCATAGCGTGTGCGCAGGCAGAAACATGAGCATAAAGCAAAGGACGCTCACGAAGTAGTAGTGGTTCAGGTAGGTGCTTTTATCGATGAGTTCGATATAGGTAAAACTCAGAAAAAGCGCCACCGACGCCCACCTGTAAAACCAACCGACGGCCACCAGCAGGGCGGAAAAACCGCATATTGCAAAAAGGACGTAGGTCCATTCTCCCAGAGGCTTCACGAAAGCAAAGCCGTAGAACGGGAAAAAGAACTGCGGGTCGATATACAGCTCCCTGACCCAGCCCATAGCCACAAAACGGCAGACACTAATCAACAGCATCAGGCCGAAAATGGCCCTGAACATGGCCAGCGGAGCCGCTGAGGAATATTTTTGCAGATAATCCCGCATGGATTCGTACTAGTCGCCGTCGTTGTCGGTATAGGTAATGGTAATGCTCATGGCCGAGGTCATATCCACTTTCAGCATCCGCACCGCCTTTTGCATTTCGTTGTACGTGTCTTTCATGGCCTGGTTGTTGGTTTTGACCTCTTCGTACAGATTGGATTTTAACACCTCGATTTTACCGGTACTCGCCTGGAATTGTGTGTTGATGCTCTCGGTCAGTAACTTACCGGTACTGCTGTCTTTCACACCCAATGCGTCCAGGTAGCTTTTAAGTCCGGGACCAGCTTCGCCGGTAGCGGTGTGCTTGCCATTGAAAAAGTCGACGTATGCCCTGTGTGCCGTTTCGGCAAGTACCTTGGAAATATCCTTTTTATAATAAGCTTCCACCTTTTCGGGAGCGGGAATGCCATTCGCCATCGCACCGGAGGGAATGCCGAATTTACCCGAGCGGATGTAACGCTCGTAATGAAGTACAATGCCGTTGACCATCAGGGATGTCGATGAACCGATATCCAGGCCGGTTTTGGTAGTAAATGTATTGAGATACTCCCCGTTCCATTCTCCCATGACCTTGCCCAGCAGCGATTCCATGCGGGTAGTGATCTGGTTGATGTAGGCGAGTTTTTTGGCAGCATCACTCGCTGTCGTATATTCTGCGAGGATAGCTGCGTCGTTAGCACCGATGCCGTTGATGAGGTAATCGAGCGCGGGAAAGCCCTGGGTGGCGTACGAGCCGGGGACTTCGAGGCTGGATGTGGGATCGGCGATGTTGGCGGCAATGCCGTTAACATTGGCCGGATAGATGTTGAAGAAGTTGCGGATCGTGTGTTTTTCGCCAGGGCCGAAATCAAACAGCTCGACACGCTGCCAGGCAATGTAGGCGGTGGCCCAAGCGGCGCGGAATTCGGTCAGATTCTGGGCATCCGGCTTGGCTGTAAATGCTTTGGATTTCTCGACCATCCGGTCAAAGCGGGTTTTGAACTGATCATAAGAGGGGAGTATAATCCTTTCCGCAATACTTTTCAGCATCGCAGCCCGGTCCTTTCCTTCATCGACTGGTTGGGGATCAGGTTTTTCGCTTCCGCTCGAACAGCCCAGGAAAAGCAAAGTCAGCAGGAGGGCGAAGTACTTTTTCATCAGAGTCACAGGTTAGATTTTAAACGACAAATGGTGGACCGGCTAAATCGCCGATCCACCCACTGGAAATGAGATAATATAAACTGTTACAGCTTGAATTTCTTGGTAATTGCGTCTGCTGCCGCGTTAATCTTGTCATTGGTAAGATCCCAGAAGCCGTTTGGCGAGCCGATCAGGCCGAGCAGGATAGCGTCGGAGAATGCTGCATCGGCACCATTGATGGTGGCGAAGCGGAGCGAGTAAATGAAACCCAGCCCTTCGCCCATGGCATGCGCACGGGTAGCGTCGTCGGTCCCTGATTTCCATTTGCCGAGGTAACCCAGGGCAGCGGAAGCGATGGCTTTCTCCATTTCAGTACGAATGAATGTCGCCTGCGTTTTCAGTTCGGTTTTGTCGTTGTTCACGATCGCCACGCGGCCTTTCAGGAATGCGCTGTGGATTTTGGCATAGCTAGCCTTGTTGTATTCCCAAAGGTATGAACCCAGAAAGGACTCGGTAGCTTTGGCGCCTTTGGCAGCGTCCGTTGCGCCTTCGAGGAAGATCGGGTTAGGCGTGAGCAAGCCGAATGCTTCGTCCCAATTGTGTTCCAGGGCAGTGTACTTTTTGCCTGAAACCAACGTTTTGTTATCCGCTTCAAGGCCTTTGTCCAGCTGAATATTGCCGATGTAGTCGAGCTGCAATGCGCCGATCAGGCCTTTCTGGATGATCTGTGCGATTTCAATTCCTTTGGCATCCACAAGGTAGTTGCCCAGCTTGCCCGCTTTTCCTTTCTCGGCTTTCGCTTTCACGGATTTGCTGGCTTCGGCGATTTGCGCAAAGTAAGCTTCCAAAGCGGCACGGTTCGTTTCCGCTTCGGCGGCAGGCTTGGACGACGCAGTTACGCTGCGAAGTTGTACGCCGGATGCGTTCAAATCATTTCCATTTACCTGCACGGCGCCGGATTTAATGTCTTTGAACGGGTTACCAGTATTCGCATAGAGGTTTTTCATCACAGCAGCATCAAGGGTCGCCGAGTCACGTACCGCGCTGCCGAGGTAGTAATTCAACGCCTGGAACATCCTGTAACGGTCGGTGCCCGACTTCAAATCGGCAGTAGTATCACCTTTGGCGTCAACGAAGAGGCTTTTATAGGGCGTTGTAGGCGTCACTTTCGCGTAGTCGATCTTGGCGCGAAGATCTTGTTGTACGGGAGGCGTAGGCTCGTCGTCATCTGAGCAGGAGACAAGTCCGAACGCAACCACAGAGGCGAACAACATAGCCCGCAACTTGAAATTGTAGTGTAGCATTTGATGCAGTAAGCGTTTTTGTTAAGGATGTAACTCGATGGTTTATTTAGAACAATTATAAACCTTGGCAAACATAGATATTATTTAGAATTGGAACAAATTATCGAACAAAGAGTGTGAAAAAGTTTTTTAGGGATAAAAAGCAAAAGGGACATTCCGCTTTGAATGCGAGCCATTTGGCCCGGCATTCCAGGAATGTCCCAACTACTAACTTAACCCGTTGATAAGGCGCTAGCTGCCGCTTTCGGCTTTCTTCTTACTGTTGAACTTCTTCTCGGCTGTTTTGGCTTTTTCAAAATCCAGCACCACGCCGTTGATACAATACCTGAGGCCGGTAGGAGGCGGGCCATCGTCGAAAACGTGACCTAAGTGCGATTTGCAACGGCCGCACATTACCTCAATGCGGTGCATTCCGAGGCTGTTATCAGTCGCTTCGATAATTGACTTCTTGCTGATAGGCTCAAAGAAGCTGGGCCATCCGCAACCGCTTTCGTACTTGGCGTCGCTTTCGAAAAGGGCATTCCCGCAAACGGCGCAGTAGAATGTGCCGACCTCTTTGGAATGCTCGTATTCGCTGGTGAACGGGCGTTCGGTGCCCTTCAGGCGTGCTACGCGGTATACTTCCGGAGAGAGGACTTTTTGCCAGTCGTCGTTACTTTTTTTGACGGGCGCCGTCTCGGTACGCGAATATTCGGGTGCTTTGGAGGCCGGTTTGCCCTGGTCGGCGGAGGATTGCCCGTAGCAGTTCTGCAGCGCGAGGGCGAATACTCCGGCTATGGCTGCCATGATGAAATTTTTCATGCGGTTATGATCTGTTTTCCTTGATATACGATTTAAACAACCGGATAGGTCAAACAAATTCCCCGAATTTTATAACAAAAGTATCACAAGGCAGGTCAGATGAACACCGACAAGTCACGCACGCCCAGTTTGCGGGATGTCGTGAAGCCTTCCCCATACTTTACGCCGATCGCGTGACCCATTTCCTGCGCGCGGGCGATGACGAATTCCAGGAATTCCGGCGATGAAATGTAGCTCTGCGGCTCGCCTTCACCTTTGTACTCCGGCACATGGAACTGGCTTTTGAATGCCTTGATGGCCTGGATCTTTTTGTCGTGAAAATCGGTAATATCTACGATGAAATCAGGCGTAATGTACCGGTCCTGAATGGAATGGAAAACTTGTTTCGGCCGCCATGCTTCCTGTTCATTTCCCTGCTCATCATAGGTTTTGACCATCCGCAGGCCCGAGTAGAAGGAGGCTTCCGCGACCAGCTCGGCTCCGCGACCGTGATCGGGATGGCGGTCATTAATGGCGTTGGTAATAACGATTTCGGGCTGGTATTTGCGGATAAAAGGGATAATCGCTTTCTGGTGTTCCTCATTGTTTTGAAAAAAACCATCGGCTAGCCCTACATTCTCGCGTACTTCAATTCCCAGAATGCGGGCGGCATCGAGTCCCTCCTGAATGCGTCCCTCGGGCGTCCCGCGGGTACCGAGTTCTCCTTTCGTTAAATCAATAATACCTACTTTTTTGCCCAATGCGATTTGCGCGAGCAACGTACCGGCACAACACAGTTCCACATCGTCGGGATGTGCTGTGATGGCAAGAATATCTAATTTCATGATCGTTTCAGGTTATTTAATGCGCAGTTTCTGTCCGATCCGCAGCGTAGCGCGGGTCGACATGCGGTTTCGGCGGGCAATGGAGGAAATGCTCACACCATAGCGGGAGGCAATGGAGCCGAGCGTATCGCCGGATCTTACTTTGTGCAGAATGGAGCGGGTATAAGCGGCAGGTGCGTCGCCGGATTCAAATTCGCTTTTGGTTGATTTTCCGCGTATGTGGCTCCAAGCCGAGCTGGTTAGTAAAAAATGGTCGGATTTAATGGCGGCTCCCGGCCAATCGAATATATGTTCGGGGTCAAACGGGTTACCCTCGTACCGGTTTTCATAATGCAAATGCGAACCCGAGCTGCGGCCGGTATTTCCACCCAAACCGATCACCTCGCCCGCCTTCACCAACTGGCCTGATTCGACCATTTGCTTCGAAAGGTGGCCATACAATGTTTCGAGGCCGTTATAATGCCTTACTACGACAAACCGGCCATAACCGCTGCCATCCCAGGCCACGATCCGTACCATGCCGTCGTAGGTACTGCGGACAGAATCGCCTGTTTCGAGGTCGAGGTCGGTGCCGTTGTGCCAGCGGCCCCAGCGGTATGCAAAATGGGAGGTTACCGGCGTGCGGTCCATCGGCGCGGCCCACATGCGGTTGGCGGCCTGGTCATACAGTTTCAGGTCTACCGGCTCGTCAAATTCAGCCGGGCTTAGTCCATAGGGATTAATGGTGCGGGCGTCCCAGATCACGTAGTATTCAGCTGCCTTTACCCATTCGTCTGCCACGAGGAGCGAATCTTCGGCAATGGCAACTTCCGGCTCGCTCTCATCGATCGTCGCAGTGTCTTCACTTACAACCGGGTTGAGGGGTTTAACCGGCTCGAACTGGCTCTGGAATTTCAGATTGGATGTTTCCACCTCGTATTCATCCTCAGGCTGAGGGGCGGCGGCCTTGGTAGTCGGACCCTCGTTGGCATTGTTGCCCGACTGGTTGATCTTGGGGTTCTTACGGAATTTTCCTCGCTCTTGCGCTTGCGTGTTCCAGGAGATCAGACACACGGCCATTAGCAAACAGACAATAAGCTTTACTTTCATAAGTATAATACCAAATCAGACTACGCTGGTGTTGACCATTCAGCGTAGCCTGACTCCTATTAGGGGTTGTGCGATTAATTAAGCTGTTTCTTCTTCGATTATAACGTCCACTTCCCGTTCCACAAGGAATCTCTCAGCATCCAGCGCAGCCATACAACCTGTTCCAGCAGCGGTGATCGCCTGGCGGTAAACATTGTCCTGAGCATCACCGCAAGCAAATACGCCTTTGATGTTGGTGCAGGAGCTGCCTTTAATGGTCTGGATATATCCGGTCTCGTCCATATGGAGGTAACCTTTGAAAATATCCGTGTTCGGTTTGTGGCCAATCGCAACAAAGAAACCGGTAGCTTCCAAAAGTTGCTCCTCGCCCGTTTTATTATTTTTGACCAACACCGATTCCAGGCCGTGCTCACCGTTCAATTTCACGGTTTCGGTATTCCAAAGGATTTCGATATTCGGTAGCGTTTCCAAACGTTTCTGCATGATCTTCGATGCGCGCATTTCGTCGCGGCGAACGAGCAGGTATACTTTGCGGCAAAGTTTCGCCAGGTAGCTCGCTTCTTCGGCAGCGGTATCACCCGCACCTACTACGACCACATCCTGTCCGCGGAAGAAGAAACCATCACAAACAGCGCAGGCAGATACGCCATGCCCGTTCAAACGTTCCTCCCCTTCAATGCCCAGCCATTTGGCCGAAGCACCCGTTGAAATAATGACTGCATCGGCAGTGATCTCGTGCTTGTTGTCGATGATCACTTTGTGCGGGTAACCTGTGAAATCAACCGAAGTGGCGAGGCCGTAACGCACATCGGTACCGAAGCGTTTGGCCTGTTTTTCAAAGTTGATCATCATTTCAGGGCCGGTAATGCCGTCGGGATAGCCCGGATAATTGTCAACTTCCGTAGTGATGGTCAATTGGCCACCCGGCTGGGCGCCCTGGTAAAGTACTGGGTTCAATCCCGCGCGGGATGCATATATGGCGGCTGTGTAACCGGCAGGGCCGGAGCCGATAATTAAGCAGGAGACTTTCTCGGATGACATGTTATTATAAAAACTACTGTTAATGACAAATGTTCTATGGATCAGCTGGGGTTTCCAGCGGTGCCAGACAAGGCAAATCTTCGTGTGTGAAAGTGAATTTTGCCTTTCTGTACTTGTTGGTACAACACAGGCAGACTGACAAAAGTGCAAAATTTCAGCCCGTTATGCAAATGCATTTAGAGGATGCGCCACTCGATCCTTCGGTTTTTCTGCCGGTTTTCATCCGAATCGTTGGGCGCTTTGGGCGTTGTTTCACCATAACCTTTGGCCAAAATCCGGTCCGCCGCAATTCCCGACTGTTGCAGATAATATTGCACCGACTGCGCCCGGCGTTGCGAAAGTGCCATATTCTCAGTGTCCGAGCCCACATCGTCGGTGTGGCCGGATATTTCGATTTTAATGGTTTTGTTTTTGTGCAAAAAGTCGCTCAGCTTGTCGAGCTCCACTTTCGACTTGTCGTCGAGAATATATTCTCCTGTTTTAAAGAAGATGTTATTCAAAACCTCCGAGCGGTCCTTTTCAATCGCTTCCAGCGGGATTTCAAGGTCGACAAACGACTGGTCGCTACCAACCGAGAATGAAAGACTTTTAAACAAATATCCCGGTTTTGAAACATAAAATGCATATTCACCCCCGCTGTTCAAAACCGCCAGAAATGAGCCGTTCTGGCCGTCAGAAGTAAATGAACCTACTTTGCTCTGTGTTTTCAGGTCGAAAAGATCGATTTCGGAAGCGAGTACCGTCCCCGTTTTTTTATCAAACACCTTACCCTTCGCATAGCGCGTAGGCGTGATGATCTTTTGCAGCGACTCGGGTACCCGGAAAGTATAGATCAGCGAGCGCCCGCCACCTTTTTCGGTGTCGTCATCCGTATAATAGGCATTCTCGCCATTGGAAGCGATGAACAGCCCTACCTGATCGGACACCGTGTTGATAGGGTATCCAATGTTGGCCGGCGTTGCCCATACCGTATCGATTTTTTGGGTAATAAAAATATCAAAGCCACCCATGCCCGGCAAGCCGTTGGACGAATAAAACAGCGTGCGGTTGTTGGCATGAATAAATGGTGCATTCTCGTCGTCGGTCGTGTTGATTACCGGGCCGAGGTTTTTGGGTGCGGTCCATTGCTTTTTATCGTCCAGGTGCGTCACCCAAATGTCCCGCTTGCCCACGCCGCCTTTCCGGTCGGATGCGAAATAGAGCGTATGACCATCCGCAGACAGCGAGGGTTGCGATTCCCATTCCCGCGAATTGACCTCCTGGCCGAGGTTCACGGGCTGGCTCCATTCCTTACCTACTTTATGGGAAATGTACAAATCGCAGCTACCGTGACCGTCGGGGCGGTTGCAGGCCGTGAAAACAAGCGTGCGGCCGTCGGCGGAAACTGTGCAAGTACCTTCGTTATTGGTGGTATTAATAGATTTGGAAATTTCCTCCGGCACGTCCCAACGGTCAGCCGGGCTGTGGTCAGCCACGCTGCGGTCAGCCGGGCTGCGATCGGCCCCGCTGCTACCTTTGATCCGGTGAGTGAAGTAAATATTTTCGTCGCGGTTTTCGGTCAGCCCGGTGAATATCAATGTTTCGTCATCGGCAGTAAGAACAGGGAAATATTGTGTTCCCAGGAAATTCACCGTGTCACCCATCGACCTTTTCTCGATGGTAAGCGGATTTTTCACCGCCTGCTGAGCGAACTTCGACGACGCTACCGATTTTTCCGCCAGCCTGCCGAGGCTGGATTTCGGAGGGAACAATGCAAATGCCTTTTCGAAATACACCTGCGCCGAGTCGTATCGCTGCGCATTGAAATGGTCGCGGCCGATCCACTGCAGCGCCGGGGCGGATTGTGGCGCGTCGGGCCTGAGACTAATCGCCTTATAGTAATATTTGCGGACCAGGTCTGTCTTTCGTTGCAGTTCGTAAACCTGCGCGAGCCGCAGGTTGGTGTCGTAGCTGTTCGGCTCCATTTCGAGCACTTTTTCGAAGAGCTCCGTCGCCTCGGGGAGCTTTCTTTCCTGCCAGGCTTTTTGTGCCTTATCGTATACTTGTCGGGCTGTTCTGGATAATGTAACGTCCTGAGCTGAAACAGATTGGAGTGTAGTGATGCCTAGTGCGAAGCAAATAAGAAGAACCCGGTGCATTATGGAATGTTCATAAACTTGTGAGTTTGTAACGACATTTTCCATTTGGGATTGTCTTTGATATAGTCAATTATCAAAGGCAACATCACGTCCTGCTTACTCCATTCGGGTTGCAGCAGCAGCGTGCAATCGGGCGAGACTTTCGCCGCATGCTCCTCCGCGAAGTCGAAATCACTTTTATTATATATGATCGCTTTCAGCTCGTCGGCATTAGTGTAAATGTCGGGATGCGGCGTTTTAAATTTTTTGGGTGAAAAACACACCCAATCCCAATGGCCCGTGAATGGGTACACGCCCGAAGTTTCGATGTTCGTTTTGAAGCCAGCTTCCTGCAATGCGCCTGTCAGCGCATCGAGATTGTACATTAATGGCTCCCCACCGGTAATAACCGCTAATCTGCCGGGGTACTGCAATGCGCCATCCACGATGGCATTAATGTCGAATTTGGGGTGGATACTCGCGTCCCACGACTCCTTCACGTCGCACCAGTGACAGCCCACGTCGCAGCCGCCGAGGCGGATGAAATACGCGGCACGACCGCTGTGCTGGCCTTCACCCTGCAAGGTGTAGAAGGCTTCCATCACCGGAAGTTCAGAAGTAACGATGGGCAAAGTTTCGGTAAGCAAAATCTTGGAAATCTTTATGTTGAAAAAAGTGTAACACGCCTTGGCGCCGGAAAAATCCCGTAAAGGTACAAAATTCAAACTTCCTGTGCGGGATAACGGTTCTCTCAAATAGTAGCATATTTGCAGTTATGAATTCAGAAGCAATACAACAGCAGGAAGTGATTTGCGCGCTCGCGACGCCCTCAGGCGTGGGCGCGATAGGCGTTATACGCGTGTCGGGCCTGGGCTCGATTTCTATGGTCAACAGCGTTTTCAAGGGCAAAAACCTCGAAAATGCCGAGTCCCACACCGTACATTTCGGCACCATCGCCGCCGGCGGCGAAATCATCGACGAAGTGCTTGTGACCGTTTTCAAAACGCCGCGTTCGTTTACCAAGGAGGATTCGGTGGAGATTTCCTGCCACGGGTCGGACTATATTATCCGGCAGATATTAAAGGTGCTTATTGTTAATGGTGCCCGCATTGCCAAGCCGGGCGAATTCACCCAGCGTGCTTTTTTGAACGGCCAGTTCGACCTGGTACAAGCCGAAGCCGTGGCCGATCTCATCGCCGCCGACTCGCAGGCCAGCCATAAAACCGCATTGAACCAGCTCCGTGGCGGCTTCTCCAAGAAACTCGCCTCGCTGCGCTCCGAACTGATCCATTTTGCCTCGATGATTGAGCTTGAATTGGATTTCGGCGAAGAAGATGTTGAATTCGCCGAACGCGACGATTTGCGGCGCTTGATTGACGCATTGCTCGCCACTATTGAGCCGCTGATCAGCTCATTTGACTTCGGTAATGCGATCAAGGAAGGTGTGCCCGTCGCCATCATCGGATCCCCGAATGTCGGCAAATCGACGCTTCTGAATGCATTATTAAATGAGGAGAAGGCCATCGTAACCGCCATCGCGGGTACTACGCGGGATGTGATTGAGGATACGATTGTGCTGGATGGGTTGAAATTCCGCTTTATTGATACGGCGGGCATTCGGGAGACTACTGATGTGGTCGAATCCATCGGCATCGAGCGGTCGAAAGCGGCGATGGACAAGGCCGATATTGTGATCTTCCTCTTCGACAGCGCCGAGACATTGGCAGAAAACCGCGTATTGGCTGCATTGCTGCCTGCGGGGAAAGAGGTGGTTTTTGTTTTGAATAAAACGGATATTAATCCTTCTTTGGCTTCCGAGCTAGCCGCTGATGCCTCGGACATTATTCCTATTTCCGCCCATACCCAGCAAAATTTACCTGGATTGACTTCGCGGCTTGTTTCATTGGTGCATGGGCAGGCTGCGGGGGATACGGTGGTGACCAACTTGCGGCATTATGAGCATTTGATGAAGACTTCGGATTCTTTGACGGATGTTTTGAATGGGCTTTCGTTAGGGGTTACGGGGGATTTTCTGGCGCAGGATATTCGGCTGGCGCTGCATCATTTGGGGGAGATAACGGGGACAATTGTTACGGATGATTTGTTGGAGAATATTTTTCGGAAGTTTTGTATCGGTAAATAGGTACATGGAGTACCGTTAAGTAATAATATACAAACGCCTGAAAATTAGATATTTGATCTAAATTTTTAGGCGTTTTCTTTTGTTCTTTTCTGGATGATTTATTAATTTTTGTCCCTCATTTGTCCCTCAAGATCAGACGGTTTTGAAAGGCTGACAAAATGGGAGAGATTACTTCTCTTATTTACGCTTAAATAATCTTATATGACCTAACTGCATTTTAAGTAAGCTTATGAGTTCAAACATTTCCATCACCAGAATATGCCAGCATTGCGGCAACGAATTCACGGCCAAAACGACGGTGACAAAATTTTGCGGCGATGACTGCGCTAAGCGGAATTACAAACTCAGGCGGAAAACTGCCAAGCAGCAGAAGATGACCGAGAAGATCGCTGAAAGCAATCGTCAGACGCAACTGGTCAGAGAAGCTCCGAAGATGCAGCTCTTAGAGAAGGAATTTCTCACTGTCAAGGAAGCAGCGATAATTCTGGGGTGTTCTGACCGGGCCATCCATTTGATGATAATCTCAGGCAGACTGCCGGCGATCAACCTAGGTGTTCGTAAGACCAGGATTCTCCGGACAGAATTGCAGCGGCTGTTCGAGCTTCCTGAACTGAGAGTGAAGCCTGTCGGGAAAGTGAAACTTGAGGAGGAGCCTCTAACCAAGGCAAATTGCTATACGGTGGAAGAGATTACAAGTTCGTGGGGTGTTACCCGAGATTCAGTCTACAGCATGGTCAACAGAAAGAAGATACCTAAATTTCAGGAGGGCAAGGAGATTTACATTTCCAAAAAGCATATCGAGAAGGCATACCGTTTAGCGAAAGGAGGTGAAAAGTGAGCAAGGTAACGCTAAGGCGCAGAACAATTGGCAAGGGAAGGTTGTCACTTTACCTGGACATCTATCCTCCAGTCGCAAATCCTGACAACGGGATTCCTGTCAGAAGGCAATATCTAAAGATTTATCTCTACGAGAAGCCTAAAACCGAGCTGGAAAGGCTGCATAACAAGGAAACGATGGAGCTGGCCGAAACCGTCCGTTCAAGAAGGCAGTTGGATGTGCAAAATCAGCGGTTTGGTTTCTTGTCGAGCCGGATGATGAATGGTGATTTTGTCAGCTTCTTTGAAGCCCAGAAAGACAAGAGGAGGGGCTCAAACAGGATAAACTGGGAAATGGCCATTGCTTACTTCAAGAAATTTGCTGGGGAGAAAGTGCTTTTTCCACGGCTCAATGAAACGTTCAGCGAAGAATACGCAGATTTTCTTTTATCCGGGCCAGGAATCGGCCGGATTAAAAGGAAGATTTCCCGCAACACCGCAGTCAGTTATTTTGCCAAGTATCGTGCGACTTTGAAAGAGGCTTTTAAAAAGGGTTTCCTTCCGGTAAATCTTGGCGAAATTGTCAGCGCAATCACTCCCAAGGATACCCATCGTGAGTTTCTGTTTGAGGATGAGGTGCAGAAGCTCGTAGATACTGGTTGCCGTTCGGAGGTAATTAAAAGGGCGTCATTATTCTCAGTACTGACCGGGTTAAGATTTTCAGATATCAGTACTCTGGATTGGTCAGAGCTAAGAGGGCAGACGGGTAATTACTATATCCAGTTTTTGATCGACAAAACCGGGCGGGCGGAATTCATGCCGATCTCGGATCAGGCTTACGGATTGTTGGGACAGAAAGGGGAAGGTCGAGTATTTAAGAGGCTGAAATATACTCAGGTCAATTACATCCTGCCGGAATGGCTAAAAGACGCTGGAATTGATAAGCACATTAGTTTTCATTGCTTCCGGCACACATTTGCGACCTTGCAGCTCTTATTGGGGACAGATATTGTGACAGTTTCCAAGCTGCTGGGGCATCAGGATATTAAGACTACAATGATCTATGTGAAAATCGTTGACAAGCTAAAGCGGGATGCATCATATAGGATCAAATTAAACATTGCAGCGGACGCCATTGTATTCTAGGGGGCTGAGGGATCATCTCTGCTAGATACTCCGGGAGGCGGCAATCATAGACTAGAAAAACTACAATCAAACACAACCGACATGGATCAAGTGACATTTGAGCAACTGCCGCAGGTGGTAGGGGAAATCCGGGAGCGGCTGCTCCGCATTGAAAATTATTTAGAGGCGTTCCTTGGCGCTGAGAAGACGCCAAGTTATTTAAGCATTTCCGAGGCGGCGGAGTTTCTAAACTTGGCTAAATCGACGCTGTACATCAAGGTATGCCGCATGGAGATACCAGTACACAAAAAAGGTAAGCGGCTCTATTTCGAAAAGGCTGAGCTGTATCAATGGGTTAAAAATAGCAGGAGGAAGACGAGCGAAGAGCTCCAAGCAGAGACGGACCAATATTTGAAGCTTCCACCAAAAAAGCGGCGAGTTGTCGGCTAATTCATTTTATCAACCGAATGTTATTGGCGCTGTTTTATGTCTTTTTGCTTTGCCGTCGCGTAAGAAGGGGAGATGCTATGAGGCAGTAGCTGGTACGAAATAGTAGATTAAGGACGATTGACCAGATCGGGGATTGCCTAAGAAGGTCCCAATGTTTAATCGTTGAACTGGCAAGGATGATGGAGATGTTAGTTCCGCTAACCGATGATGCATATTGTAGTGGTTTAACCACTGGTAAAAGTAGGCATTGCGCCAGCAATAGATATTCGGGATGAATCGGATGGACTGTTAATCAGAGGATCGTTGGTATGATCCCAGCCACATTTGTCTGAAAATGAAGCGATTAGTATTGATTGCTAGGTGCTATTTTCGTTAGTCGTCTACAAACTCACCTACATTTTTAATTTTTCTTCATAGGCTTGCTCACTAAGTAGGTTATCTGACTTTGTATGTCGCATTGTCCCGGGAGATATCGAATAGAAGTCAACCTGCGTGACGCTCGATATGACTTTGGGCAAACACCGTGAAAATAGCGCTTATCTCTACTTCGACCCCCGTCATCTAACTCCGCTCCCGCCCCTATTACGTAAGAAAACCTGTTCGAGTAATAAACGTGCTAGACTGTCCGGCCGGGTTGTTGTACTTTTAAATAAAGAGAGCTCGGATTTGCACTGATGTTGGAGATTTTACTTTTCTCTTATCCACGTTTCCGATCCCGTCAAGGCTAGCGAGAACTGTCGCTGGGTGTATAAAGGACGTTAAATTGTTATTCGGCATTCTAGGTAGAGCACAGGTCCGGTATCGTGTTGGTTCTGCGCTTAGGAGATAATAGCTTAACTTCTTACTATTAAACCAAGGAATAGCTGACAAAATGAGAAATTTTCTCATTTTGTCAGCTATTCATAAAATTTTAACTATATTTGAGAATATTTCTCAGTTTTTATCAAAAAACGCCATGTTACTCGAGTTTACCGTTGGTAATTTCCTTTCCTTTCGAGATAGAAAGACACTCAGTTTGAATGCTACGGCAATTAAGGAGTATATGGGAACCAATCTGATTTACGGAGAGCGTCATAGTGCATTAACAGGGGCCATTGTCTACGGTGCTAATTCCAGCGGGAAAAGTAATCTGATTAAAGCTATGTCCACAATGCGAAGACTTGTGCTGCAGACCTTTGAAAAATCTTCGACCTCTGAATTGGACATTACGCCTTTCTTATTGCAAAAGGAGAACACTGAAATGCCATCATTTTTTGAAGTGTTGTTTCTTATTAATCAAGTAAGGTACCGATATGGCTTTGAAGTAGACAACACCTCCGTCAAATCGGAATGGCTTTTTGAAAATAGAAAAACTACGGAGAAACAGTTATTTATCCGCGAGGATGAGGGCATCGAAGTAACAAGGCTATTTTCAGAGGGCAAAAATTTGGAAGAGAAGACGAGACATAACGCACTTTTTCTCAATGTAGTCGATCAGTTTAATGGACCGACGGCCGGGAGTATCATTCAATGGTTTAACAACTTTATTGCTATCTCAGGCTTAAGCCACGAGGGCTATAAACGGGTGACATTTGATATGCTTGAAAGAGAGGAAACCAGACCATTGTTACAAAATTTTTTCAATTCTAGTGATTTGGGTTTCGATTCAGTGAGACTGGCGGAGGAGGAGTTTGATGCTTCACGTTTACCTAAGGGTATGCCTGAGTCGATCATGAATGAGATCAGCACAAGATTGAAGGGTAAGACAATGATTAACGCTATGACCCTTCATAAGCAGTATGACAAGGATAAGCAAGTTGTAGGTACGGTGGAGTTTGACATGGATAGTCAGGAATCTTCTGGAACAAACAAAGTATTTAATATCTCTGGTCCTGTGTTTGACGTCCTGCACGACGGAGGGGTGTTGATTGTTGATGAACTTGATGCCAGTCTTCACCCGCTATTGACACTGGCGATCACGAGGCTTTTTAATTCTAAGGAGCATAACCCTAGGAGTGCTCAACTCATTTTCGCTACACATGATACCAACCTTTTATCATATGGAAATTACAGAAGGGACCAGATCTATTTTGTAGAAAAAGATGAATTTGGAGCCTCTGACATTTACTCTCTTGTCGAGTACAAAGAGGAAGGGGATGCAAAGACTATAAGAAAGGACCGTTCCTTTGAGAAGGATTATATTCAAGGCCGGTACGGAGCTATCCCTTTTATCGGTAATCTTTCAACGATCGCAACGGAATGGCAAGAAAAATAAAGATTCCCAACGAGCATAAAAAAAGATTTGCCCGTAGTGAGCAGAAAAGAAAGGTAGATGCGCGAGCGAAGCGGGTGTATTATTTAATTGTGTGCGAAGGGGAAAGGACTGAACCGAACTATTTCGAAGGATTAAAGCGGGACTTACCCAAAGGAGTATTGACAGCATTTCAAATCGACATTGAAGGGTTGGGAATGAATACACAATCTCTGGTTGATGAGGCTGTTCGTTTGAGAGATGTTTATGAGAAAGAGACGGGTCGTGCCGTTGACAACCTTTGGGTGGTATTTGATCGCGATAGTTTCGCAGCAAATGAATTCAACAATGCGATTGACAGCTGTGATGCAAGAGAAATATATTGCGCATGGAGTAATGAGGCATTTGAATTGTGGTACTTGCTGCACTTTCATTATTATAATACAGCTATTGGCAGGCACGATTATCAACGACTGATCGAGAATAATTTGCGGGGATTTTTAACAGATGACTATGCTTACAAGAAGAACAGCCTTGAAATGTATGACTTACTGAAAAGATTTGGCAGTGTTTCGGATGCGATACGTAACGCTCAAAGGCTTGCCCGGAATTTCGAAGGAAGACAGGACTATGCAGATCATAATTCATGTACGATGGTGTACAAGCTGGTTGATGAGCTGCTCAATCTTAATATTTAAAACTTATCTATCAGTATGGAGAATAAATTTTTACAATCATTTCTGGAAACTGGGCTATTTGATATTGGCGATAGTGACGAAAGACTTACTTATCTGGAAGAGTCAATCCAGGAACTTCAGAATAAATTAAAGGAAACGCCTTCATTATTACCTGTATATACGCTGGTGGCATTAGATCCTGAAATTCCTGACGATGAGCCTGTCTTGAAAGAGACGGAAGCGATCGTGACAACACACTGGCGTGCACTGAGGGTGAAATTTAAAGAAATGCCAAGACCTATATTACGTGGAGTAATCCTGAATGCGCTTTATAATTTGGCTTCTGTTGATGCTTACAAAGCAAGGATAATATACTTAACAGGGAGTAATTTTTATCCATATGCCAAGCTGGGTAGAGAGAAAGAGTGCATTGAGAAACTTATTACCGATTTGGGTGAGCTTGCTGAGACAGACGCAATTGAAGAGTGGTCTCTGACAGAAGAAGAACCTTCTTTGAAATTGAGTACTCTGAAAATTAACGATTTCAAATTTGGGAGTTTAGAATTCGACAGTGAAGCCTTGAAGGTTGCTATGAGAACAGCCATAGGAAATACGCCTTCAGGACATAATAC
Organism: uncultured Dyadobacter sp.; assembly: GCA_965649915.1. Classification (GTDB taxonomy): domain Bacteria; phylum Bacteroidota; class Bacteroidia; order Cytophagales; family Spirosomataceae; genus Dyadobacter. The sequence goes on along the minus strand of CBFGMV010000001.1, from coordinate 89,183 downwards.
TCAGCATACTGGAAATTCTGTATGGGGGGAACACTTTGCTGAAAATTCCAGTAAAGGTATTTCCAAAGCATTTCAAACATCATTGGAAGCATTTAGTAAATCTCTGTCTCCATCAAGTATCGAAGCCCCAATAAATAAATTTTTCACAGAGTTTAAAAAATCTCTGGATGCTAACCTGAAGTCATCTTTTGTGTCGTTAGCGGCAGTCGAACGCAGAAGTAAGCTGCTTTGGTGGAAAGAAACATTGTATTCTCCTTCCCTGAAAGGCAGCTATCGGGATTTAGATACGAGCTTACAGCCTATCGTGATGGCTTTTGACTTGTATGAGCAACTGCCAGCGATTACTCCAGTGAGTGTGGATTATCTATTGAAAGACACCTTGCATTTGTTGAACATTGCATCTGTTGACAAAAAAACATTTGAAGCACATTTAGATGCTTTTGCAAAAGCAGAAAGTGTAAAACTGTTGAAAAATTATTTCAAAGAGTCTCTCCCGGAAGGCAGAGTCACAATCACCGATTTCATTGGACTTTTGGTTTTTGATAAAGCATCAGTCAGTGATTTTCAAAGGCGTACGGGTATAGTCCCCAATGAAACTATTTCGCTGAAGGATCTCGCAGTAGTAATTCTGCATGATTTGATGACCCAAAATTTAATTTCCGAATAGATGGCCGGTAATTGCTCCCAAGGTTCATGTTACCCCGAGGAGGTAGGATGTAACATAGAAGGCTGTGCGGTATTAACCGAATGTAAATACTACAAGGTCTCAGAAAAAGAAACCGCTAAGACAGTCTCACCGGAAGAAACGCAGCTTGTCAGGATCCCGTGGACAGGAAATACTATGGGGCTTGGAGATCTGAACTATTTAACGGCTACCTCACAGGTTATTTTGATAGGTGTTTCAGGTGCTGCCAGCGCCGGGAAGACCACTTTTTTAGCTACACTTTATTGCTTGCTTCGGCACGGAGTGCCAATTGGCGATTACCATTTCAGTGGTTCATTAACGCTTGGCGGCTGGGAAAATATAGCTTGGTACCTGCGCTGGAAAAGAAACAGTGATATTCAGTTCCCTCCCCACACCAGCAGCAATGCAGGCAGGGTGCCGGGCTTGCTACATCTGGCGATAAGGGATGAGAAAGGGCCTGAAAAGCATTTGGTTTTTACCGATGCACCTGGTGAATGGTTTGATAACTGGATGGTCAATAAAACCGATCCCAATGCGCAAGGAGCCAATTGGATCCATCAAAACTCAGATGCATTCCTTTTGTTTGCCGATTGTGAAATGCTTGCCGGGGAAAAAAGGGGCACAGCCCGTAAACAGATAAGGTATGTAGCCGACCGGATCAAAGACCAACTAGGCAGTAGGCCACTGGGACTGGTTTGGTCCAAGTCCGATATAGTGATTGATCAGCGGGCAAAACAGCAAATCACTGGCTACCTGAACAACTCGCCCATTGATCATTACCTGGAATTCCAGACCAGTGTCCGGGAAGGGGAAGATCAGCAGTTCCATCAAAATATCTGCGCCAGTATTGAGTGGATACTCTCGGTAATTGGGAGCAATACCAACAAAGGAATTGCCATTGGTTTGTATCAGCCAGAGGACCTATTTCTTTCGAAACGATAAACGAGGCATGAGCAGGACAGAAAACAATATATTGGTAATTGGTGGCCCGCATGTGGGGAAGACTCATTTCGGGGGGCAATTGTACGGCAGACTGATCGATAGACAGGGTCTTTATCGGATTGTTACACCACCTGAGAATTTAAGTGTTTTCCAGGAGGTGCTCGATTGCTTGAATGAAGGGCGATCTGCTGGGCACACGCATTCATCGGCAAATGAGAAACTGGAACTGGAAATCCAGGATAACCAGGGCAGGAAAATACTTTTTGCATTTCCTGACTATGGCGGGGAGCAAATCAAAAGGATCGTCAATGACCGGAAGGTGGACAATCTATGGAAAGAAAATATAGAAGGAAGTAGCGCCTGGATGCTCTTCATTAGACTTGATGAAATTCTGCCCGTTGAAGATGTGATCAACAGAGGGCTGCCTGAAAATGATGTGCTTGAAAAGAGGATGAATGGCACTGAGCCGATGGAGTTATCCGACGCAGCATTCTATGTGGAGTTGCTTCAGATTTTATTATATACCAAGGGTGTGGCAAGGTTTCAAAAAACACCTGCGCCCCAGATCACGGTCGTGCTCTCTTGTTGGGATAAAATCGCCGACCGGGCCGTAACAGATCTTCCGGTGAATTTGCTAAAAGGCCGTTTACCTATGCTTTATGATTTTATTTTTTCCAACTGGAAAAAGGAAGCTATATCCATCATCGGTCTTTCCTCAACGGAACGAACGTTATCCAATGAGCATGCCGATAGAGAATATGTGAATGAGGGGCCTGAAAATTTTGGCTATATTATTACCGGGCAAGGCGTTAAGGAAAAGGATTTGACCAAGGCAATCTCTACACTGATTGGAACAGCATAAGAATATTCAGGTTCACCAAGCTTATTTCGGCGAAGTCAACAAATCACATGGATGTATTGGCATGAGTGTGGAAGATGCAGAATTGAAATCCTTTCTGACTGCATTTACCGACCGCCCAAGCTCGATCCCGCCAGGATTTCGGCCCGAGCCATATCTGGCTGGTTCGGCATTTTTAAATTACTATATATTTACCAAGACATTTCCCGATAGCACTGCATCCAGATTGGGCATGGTGTACACCCATGCTCTAATCGTTGATATCAATGACATACAGTATGTGGATGACCTGGAAAGCTTCTTTTTAAGTTTCGTTGACGGGGTCCCCTTGGAAAGGCCCAGGTTAACTCACTTTGAATTTACCAACCCACCCATCAAGTTACTTGGCGGTGGTAACATTTACCCCCGGTATGTTCAAAGCACTGTCGCCAGGTTAGTAGCAGGATCAACTCCGATTGCTTTTTGCGGGACTTTGGAGTCTTTCGGATTTACGTTGAAAAGTATATGGGCAGGGCTACCATTGCCGTTCAGGAAATGTTTCAGATATACTGTTGGTTTTTCATCCAATGATCTTCGCGATACGGCCCCAATGGTTATCTACTTTCAGAGTGGCCTCGAATCAAAACTGACTGGCGTGGACTTGGTCACAGATCAGGACCATGCTGAAATAGAGATCCATTCACAAGTCGAACTTTTTTTACTTGGGGCTAAAAGGGACAGCCAGTTCTCCACGTTCATCACGGATTTAAATGTTGACCTTTCTGATTTTACAACGTTTAACAGTTCAGCGAAGGCTTACGGTTTTTTCACTGAGATAGGTCAGCAAGCCGACCCGAACAAATTGAGATCTCTAATCCGGTTTATTGCCAAACTATCCCCCCGTAAAGAGGATGGAGCATCAATCAAGTCAAAGATCATCCAACTTCTTTCTGAGGATATTTCAGAAGGTAAAGATGGCAACATCAAGGCACTGCGAAACATAGGATTAGAAGAATTCGTAGACGGGAGTGAGAGTCTCGCCTTGGCTATCGGCCAATATCTACAACGCTCTTTTGGTGGTGAGCTCAACTTTGATGATTATGTTGTTTCCGAGTTGATAGAACTTTTAGCCTCGGGGAGCAATACCGACTGGTGGAATAAGGCACTTTCTGATTCACTGAAAGGTATTGTCTCGACAACAAGTAAAAAGACCATACACAACATCTGGAAGCTGCTGGATATACCTGGGCCAAAAATCTTAGAGTGGATACCGATTGCCAGTGTGTACGAAAAGAGTATGATAGAATATTTCCCGGGCTCCTTCAAGGAGTCAAGCGCCAAAGAGCTGCTGCCTGCGTTGCAGAAAAGGAAGTGGTTTCTGTTAAATGCCTATGTACTGACGGTTTACCTTAAAACATCGGATGCTCTTCTGCAACAGCTACATATTGAAGAGCATTTGTCCTACCGGGATTCTGTGGGTTCGTTATTTCTGATGGGTAAATTATCCGATAGGGAATTGTTGTCCCTCACCTTATCTTCTGAAAATGAAAAGCTCGTCAACTGTTTTGCCAGACGTATTGAGCAGGCAGAGATTTTGTTATCTGAAATGGATATCTCTAAAAATATCTGGGCTTTGATCTGGGCAGAGTCGTTAAGGTTAACAAAAAAACTTTCTCATGGGGTTACCAACTTGCAGGAAGTTGTGCGTAAAATATACCATTTAACCTGTCAAGGAGTAAATGTTCCTGAAATTATTGTCGAACTGTTTGCCAAAAGCGAACTTGCCGACCTGTCAGGTTATGTGGATCGAGATGTTTTTTGGCAAAAGGTACCCGCTCATTATCAGGGCGACTTTTTAGAGGCCACGGCGAATGGCTTTATCAGCAGGCTAATAAAGGAAAAGGAAGAACTGGCAAAACCAGAAAAGCCATTAGAACAAAGACTCGTTTCGGATGCCTTTATAGGCTCTTTTCTCAATAAGTATCGTGACGATATGGATGCTGTTGTAACAGTTTATGAAAATTTACCGGGTTTAAAGGACCGCTTTTTAGCGGATTATATCAGGAACTATCGTAGCAGCATTTCTGATTTTCTTTCTTCAAGACTAGGGAGCCTCTTATATACAAATCAGTTTCGACAATCCGCAGAGCGGATTTTCGAAAAAGCAAAAGACAACGCATCATTTAAAATTGCACTCAATAAGTGCAAAGACCTTGTCTATGTTGGGTTAATTGACAAATTTCTTTACAGGCATTTGTTCAGTGAAACCATCACTGATGAAGTTGCCTACGCTGCTTTGAGAGAACTGGCCTTGTTGCTGTACCCACAGGGGCCAGAACAGAATGATTTATGGGAGAGGGCTGGCGGCAAGAATAGTAAATTGAACAATCATCAAACCAGGGAGGAGAGCTGGTATCACGCGCTACATTTGTTACAGTATGGTGGCGGGGGTAGAGATATATCTGTAAAGTCACTACTGAAGGAAATGCACAGTGACTTTCAGCAGAATAAGGGAGTGTCACATTTATTGGATTACTTTAAAAAATAATATGGAGAAAAAAATCTTAATTGTTACTGCGCTAAGTTTAGAATTTTTAGCTGTTAAAGAATACCTGTCGGACAATAAGCTGGTTGCACATCCCACGACGGGGTCAATGTATAATTCAGGGAGATATACTTTCAATACGGCATCGGTGGATGTGTTGCTGGTGGAAACAGGGGCCGGTAATATAAGGGCAGCCGATGAAACGGGAAGGGCCATTGATTTTTTTAAGCCTGACTACACTTTTTTTGTTGGCGTGGCTGGAGGAATAAAAGATGTTCATATAGGTGATATCGTTGCTTGCTCCAAGGTGATTGGTTTTGAATCAGGGAAAGCAGATGTTGAATTTAAACCAAGGTTTGAAAGTGTTCCATCCTCTTATGTCCTAGAGCAAATAGCTAAGCATGTTAAAAGAGAGGGAATTTGGAAGGCTAGGTTGCCAGCAGGTAGTAATCCGGATGCGTTTATTCAACCGGTCGCTGCAGGCGAGAAAGTCGTTTCCTCGAACAGATCTGCGGTTTACACGTATTTAAAACAATATTGCAGCGACGCAGTAGCTGTCGACATGGAGGGAATAGGTTTTCTGCTTGGCGCCCGAGTATACCACACGCATGCAATAGAAGTGAGAGGCATATCTGATCTGCTCGAGAACAAAGAAGAGGCCGATGCCAGTGGCTCCCAGCCCCTTGCTGCCGCTAATGCAGCTAGCTTTACTTTCGAGATGATTGAACAGCTGATGATTAATGAACGTGTAACACGAGATATATACACATCGGAGTTTAAGAAGAAGCTGGTGAATGAACTTGTTAATCTTTATCCCCAGGGACCTGAACACGAAAATATCTGGAAAAGAGCGGGGGGTGATGTTTCGATACTGGTCAATACCTCATCAAGAAAATCTCAGTGGTACGATGCGGTTGATAAATTGGGCAAAGGTGGAGGTGGCAAGAATATAACATTGGAATCGCTTCTAAATGAGGTAAATGAAGACTTTCCTGAATCGGTAACTTTTCTTTTTCAATAATACAAAAGCAGTCAAAAGAATCTGCAAAAAGGGGCATCTCACGTGAGAACTGTCACTTCTCAAAACTGTACTGTACGTTGCTAAATAGTAATCACCTCCTCTACCAATATTTATGACACCTAAAACTTTACAAGATGAGAGAAAGGGGATCATGGGGCTAATGTTCTGGCTTCTTGCTTTCTTTCTCATTCTTTTGGCAAGACCTGCATTCAAAAATGAATGGGATGCCGTTGCCGGCTTGTCGGAGGCCGCTATCGCCGTGATACCTGCAATAATGGCTTACGAAACAATCTATCAGTCACGTATCGATAAATTACCGTCTTTGTATATTGTTATTGACCCAACGAGCCGATATCAATTGTTTCAACTGGGAATAGTAAACAATGGTGGGTCGTCTGCCTACCATTGTTTACTCACCTGGCTGGAAAAGGATCCCGAGTCGGGTAGAACTGTTCCCGTCCTCCATAACTGTTATAATAGCACAGTTTCATTCTGCAAGGATGAACAGTACAACCTCATTCGCGTATTATCAAAAGGATAAACGCATTTGACCAGGGTAGACGGATCAATTTTATGAGAATTAATAATTCGTTTTATTATTTTGTAAATCACACTTCATGGAAAGTATTAGGAGTTCTCTAAATGACATTTTTAATGATCAGCACTCATTTAACATTTTATGGCAATTTGTGTGACTTGGATCAAAGGATCCAGGACCTAAAAGGATACTATGGTGAAATAAACCAGCTCATTGAGAGTAAAAAGGCGACATTAGCTTTAATCCAAGTAGGCTATCATCAAAACACAGAATTATACAATAGAAAGCTGCTTTTTGAGAATATTGTCGAAGCAAATCTTCGCTCTTCTGTTATAGTTAGTTTGGTTACTTTGTTGGAGGTTGAGTTGCAGAGAATATGCAACGCTTTTAAAAAATCGCTCTCGCTGAAAATTAGTCATTCTGATTTTAAGGGAACAATTATCGATCAATTCAAACTCTATCTTACCAAAGTAGTTATGATTAACTACAATTTTGGGACAACAGAATTTGAATCGATCAGAGAAATTATTGAGCTAAGGAACTGCCTTGTTCACTACGAAGGGGTCATTGAAGACTTTTATGGCCGGAAGTTTGACCGAGTGAAAACCTTGAAAGACCTCAATCGAAAGTTTAGCTCGATACAAGTTATTGACGACGAGTATGTTTATTTGGATAAAGAGGCGTCATTAAATTGCATCAATGTCGTTGAGGAATTCCTACGCCACATCTATTTGACTATTTTAAAATTTTTTCCTGAAAATGATTGAATTCTTATACTATTTGTTCAATATCAAGTATATCAATTCTGGATCATTCAACAATCTTTCCATCTCCGACTGAACAATGTCCTGCACATCCTGCCTTATTTGGTCATAATTCCGTTGAACGATCATAGAGTCCAGTTTACGGATCACCGGAATATCTAGGCAGCCAATCTCTTCCTTCTTCAAAGCACCATGATCGTTCAAAATTTCGCATTGAAAGGTTTTCAACTCAATCTTCTGATCCGGATTATCCGCCACCATCCCAACAAATTCGCCGGAACTAAGTGATGAAATCTTGGAAGGTGGGATAGCGGAATCCAGTTGTTTGGAACGGCTGATGGAGGTGTCAGTTCTGTTAATGGAAAAACTCGTACGATCCTGCATGATTTTTCCGAAGCGCTCGGAAAGCTGTTTCGCCGTATCGCCAGAGACCTGACCACTGATAATGTTACCGGTTATATTCATGATGACATCAGCCTGCTCTTTGCCATAGTCTTTCCGTAGTTGGCTGAAGTCCTGGATTCCCAGCGTTGTAGACACTTTGTTGCTACGGGCAGTAGCAATGAGACTGTCCATGTGGTTGAGGTAAACCGTTGGGAACTCGTCAAAAATCAGACTACTTTTCAGTCGATCTTTTTTGTTAACAAGCTTGATGAGCCTTGTCACATACAAAGACAAAACAGCTCCGTACGTCAATATTTTCTGTGGATTGTTTCCCATACAGACAATCTTCGGCTCCTTTGGATTGTTAATATCAAGGGTGAAATCATTGCCTGAAAGGACATAGTAGAGAGAAGGAGAGGACAGCCGTGCCAAGGATATCTGTGCAGACGCGATCTGCCCTTCGAGCTGCTGGGCGGCATCATTGACAAAGGCTGAGACAAACGGGTTGATCATAGCCTGGATTTCCTGTTCAGTCCGAAGCACCGTGAAAAGCTTATCCTGTTCGATCTGCATTAGTTCAACGACATGCGGTAGCGTACAGAAGGCACCATCCTGGTATTTTCTGAGAAACCAAATAATAGCAGTCAGGAAGTTTATAGGGGACTCGACGAAAAAATCTCCCTGCCGTTTGATCCACTCGCGGTTAAGACCCATAAGGATTGTTCTGGCCGCCTCGGCTGCGTCAGTGATGTCGAGCATCCCGGCAGGATCCAGCGGATTACACCGGTGGCTCCGCGAGAGATCGTCAAAATTGATTACATAGAACTCGGGAGAGACCTTGTATTTATCTTTGTTTTTCAGCCAGGTGTTGTAGGTGATTTTGGTCAGATCATCGAATTTGAAATCATACACAAACATCGAGAAGCCCTTCTGTATGTGCTGGGTGATCACATGCCGGATCACGAAATAGCTTTTTCCTGAGCCGGGTGAACCAAGTACCAGCAATCCCCGAAACGGGTTAATGAAATTGATCCAGCTGCGCCGGACCTTACCTTTCAGATTGTATTGGGCGGGAAGATTGATCGAGTATTCGTTTTCTATCAGATACTCGTGCTGCGGAAAGCTTTCGTTTTCTTTATTGAATATATCCTGCCCGCTGATTTTTAAACGGATCACCCTGGAAAGCATCGTGCCACCAGTCAGAACAAGCATGAATCCCAGCAGCGTTGTCATGATGTATATTAACGAAACGGTAGCCGGCGCGAGGGGAATATGCAAAATCCATTGACTGAAAAAATAGGGCAGAAGTCCTGAGACGATGTAGATGAGAGTGGTACTGGTGCGCAGCTTTTCTTCTTTTTTTCCTCTGGCGCCGATAAGCGAAATGAAAAGAAAACAGAGGGCGATCAGTTTGGTTTTGTTAAAGGAAGAAAATATCCCCGTCTTCGAAATATTGCCCAAAATCCTGTCACTGAAAGGCGAGATCAGCTTCCAATGCGCGAAAGCCAAATAGCAGTAATAATAAAAATGAAGACCTAAAACTATCAGACTGATAAGCCTTGTCATGTCCAGAATACGGCGTAACGCCTGGTCATTTTCTCCTGTTCCCGATGCCATAATGGTAGTACTTTAAAGTTGATGTGATAGTTTTTTCTGTTTTTTTCGGCGGCTTTTTCTCAGCTGCCAGGGCGCATAGTTTTCTGTTATGGTTGGTTCGAACAGGATATTCGCTCCCTGGTCGTTTGTGGAATTATGATTTGCGCCCCCAACCCATACCTGTGCTGCCTGCCTAGGTTTACCGGTATAATGACCTGGAATGTGCGCTTCGCCCAGAGGAAGTTGCCCGAGACTTTTTTGATGGTTTATTGCCTGGGCCTGCTGTTGAGCACATCTTTCTACGATGGCATTCGCGCTGTATTGCTTGCCCAGATCGCTTCCGTTGAAGACGCTCTTAGTGCGGAAATCAACATAGGTGATTCCGTAAATCAGGCCCTTTTCGTTTTGGCGAATCACAATCCTGATGCCCTCCTTCTCGAGCGTGTCAACAAGACCGCTTAATGAATGTGAAGAGCGTTTCATCATCGCAAAATCGATCGCATTTTTAAGGCGCGCTTTATGCGGTCTGCGCTCTATTTCGTTGCTTTCGAATTGCTGATGAAGGTGCTCTAAGGTGGGTTTGTTGTAGAAATCACTGGCTTTGATGGGAACACCTACTTTGTTTCCACGCTCGTCGAGAATCCGGTAAACCAGCCCCTTGTTTCTGAAAATCCGGGAGTCTTCACTGCCACGATCGGTGGCTATGTTGTACTGTTTGAGAACTGCGTTCAGCTCCGGCAGTGAGGCATATTTGTAGTTGGGGAGTACCGCGTCAAGAACAATTGCGATGGCCTGTTTAGTCTGCGCCTTCCCATACTGAACCTTCTGCGCATTGACCGGTTTGAGCTCGTAAATCTTCCGTTGTTGACTATCTTCAGCGCGGACCAGTCCATGTGCGAGCTCGATTTCTTTACGCGTTTTTTCGGACAGGTTTCGGCCGATGTTCTGCATGTCAATTCGCGAGCCGTCAGGCCTTACTTTTACTGACACCAGGTGGAGATGCGGATGAGCCGCATCATGATGCTGATAGACCAGAAAAGGCTGCTGACCAAAGCCAATCTTATCCATGTAGCTCTGCGCAATCTGGGTGAGTTGCTGTTTGGAAAGCTGCTCAGAAGGATCAAAATTTAGCGAGATATGCACACTGTTCCTCGTGACATTCTCGTTGAGCGCAGCCAGTTTGAGCAACATATTCAGGCGCTGAATCTCAGTCAGATTCTCTGCATCAGCCGGATAATTACCGGCCATGATGCACTCCGCGACTCCTTCCTTAATTTTGTTTTCATTGTAATAAAAACTCCTTCTCAAAGAGTTTCCCGTCTTTATGATTGCAACCATTTTTTTGATGTTTCGGCTATGTGGTTTTTTATGTCTTCGATCTGGCCGAGAAGTTTTCTTTTGTCGGATTCGTACTCCATAATCCAGTCTTGGAACTGAGAAATCCGGCTTAATGAATTGAGCTTTTTGACAGCTTGATTGAAATTATTTCCGGCAGCTGTAAGCTCATTTCGGAGGCGGATTAGCTCTGTCATCAGCTCGTCAAGTGATGCATTCCGGTGGTTTACCGTTACGGGTTTTGACAGCAGTATCTTGCGGGCGTATTCGCTGATTTTACGACAGGTGGTTCTTTTGAAATTGGTTTGGAGCTGCCGGTATTCCTCACTGTTAAGCCTTAGATGCAGCCACTTGTCACGCTTGTTATTTTCTTCTCTCATCACTTCTTCATGTTCACAGTTTGAATAATTTCCTTTTGACCTTCCCGCCAACGACTCCGGAGTGCCGGGCGGGCCTGGGCGGTCCCGCCAGATCGGCCAATGGGCCGCGGTTGTGACACAACCGGACATCTGGCCAGAGTCGGTAAGGCAGGACGATTCCTTAAACTGGAACCGGTTTTCCCAGGGTTAACAGGGTATGTTTGCGATTTTTAGTTTCTGGGATTTTTCCTGGGATCTGCCGGTCGTAATAAGCCATTCATTGAGATCCTTGTGGTTCTGGTAAAGACTACTGGCATCCTGATAGCGCGAGTCCAGCACCAGAGCCCGGCGCGTAAGATCCAGGCCTGGTTGATCGTTGTCCAGGTAAAGCTTGATATGCCCGTGCGATTCCAGAAACTGGCGGGCTTTTTCAAAGAAGGAAATCGAATTCAGCACCACATAATTCTGCGAACGTAGCGCGCTTGATCCAGTGGTCTGAGCAAATGACATCAGATCAAAAAAGCCCTCAAAAACACTTACGGTATCTCTGCCGTTGTCAATGCTTGTAATATCCTTGGGAGAGCTGGATATTTTAGAAAACGGATTTCTGAGCTCAAAGCCTCCCGAGTCGTTTTTGAAGCCAAGGGCGAAGTATTGCTTGCCTGCTATCTGATAAGATACCTGCTGACAAAACTGATTAGCGATTTTTAGGCTGATCTTTCTCTGTGAAAGATACTGCACGAGTGCCTTGGAATGGACTGGACTGACCTCCATGACCGAAACAATATGTGTCGATTCATCCACTTCTTTCGGAGTCCTTTCGGTCACTTGCTGATGAAGGGGAAAACTGTGACCAAAATCCTGGAGTAGCTCTCCGACTGTGCAGCCGTGATAGAGTATACCGAAATCGATCAGGTTACCGCCCTTGCCCAGACCGAAGTCATACCATCTATTGATCTTACGGTTAACTTTAAACGAGGGGGTGTTTTCCGTGCGTAGCGGCGAGTGGTACCAGTAGCTCGATGCACTGATTCTGGCAGGCTGATAACCCAGTTCATACAGGTAATCGACTAAATCCGTCTCTTTGGCCTGCTGCACGGAGACGGTTTGTTTTCTGAAATCCATAGCACATATTTTCGGTTTCACAATTCAGACGTACCCTTGAAGATACCAACGCCCGGTCGCCCCTGATGCATCCGGGCCTTATTTTGGTCAGGTCGGATACACGTTATCCGCACGGCTCTGGCAGGCAACAGACCTGCACCAGACCGGCTTTTGATTAGGATGAATTCATGCTGATCAGCTAGTTTTACGGCGGTTAAATTCAAAAGTTAAACGAAGATGTTATGGAGGGGAAAATTGAACTGAGCCGCATGTACGAGACTTTGCTTGCGAGTCCCGGAATGAATCAAAGTGTCCGCTTGTCATTATCGGTCAACCGCAAGACCGCGCTGCTGTTAAATCAGCTTATTGAGAACGGGCTTGCAGTTAAGGGCCAGCCAGCCCAGGCAGGAATCATTGCATTCATGCCAGAAGAATGCTTTCAACAGTTAGAGGTTCTCAGCATGGAGCTGCTCAGAAAAGCAGGTCTTTTCGAGTTAACCGAAAAGCTAAATTCCATCGCATCTGAGTCATGAGCACAACGACTGTTTTCTCGTGGCATCAGGCGCTGGACAGAGGATACCACCCTGCGCATTATCCCTTTATTGCTACCCTTGTTCCGCAGGGGCAGGTGCGGGCTGTGCTGGATTTTAAGGTATGGGCCAGAAGAGGGCCGGCTATTTGCTGCTGTTTCACTGAAATTGAAAGCGGTCGGAAATTTCAGCTCGCCGTTTATAAGCAGCCCGGGGACGGCCCATACCTGATCGCGGGTTGCGCAATTGATTTCAAAACTTGCCCGACAGGCCGGGTGTACAGACTCTGGATCTCACGCAACAGGGAAGGCAATGCGGTTTTAACAAACGCCATCGCCTGTTAAGGAACCTGGTAAACCAGAGCCAGCGCTGCAGGTTCCCTGGCTTTGAAGCCTTTTGATAAAAAATTCTCGCAAGTCTATTTTGAGTTACAAATCCATTTGATTAAGTTCAACTGAGAACAACTATGCTACATCATGGCCACGGAGCGCAAACCACTCACCTGCATTATTGTCGATGACGAGATGCCTTGCCATCATTTGTTAAGACCCCTGGTGAAGGCTGAAAAAAACCTGAAACTGGTGGCGAGTTGCTTCAACGCTTTTGAAGCCATGGATGCAATCCGGCAAAAACAGCCCAACCTTGTTTTTCTGGATGTGAATATGCCGTCGATGACCGGGATTGAAATGCTCGAGCAGATGCCCGATGTGAATTTTTCCGCCGTGGTTGTCACGGCATACCCCAGACACCAGGTGGAAACCAAGGATCCGCGCATCAAAGGATTTCTTGAAAAACCTGTCTCTGCCGAGCGGTTTGAGCGGCTCATCAAACGACTGGTGAACCGCGATGGTGCCAGTGAGCGGAAACTATAAGCCGATTTAAGCAAATTGACCTATTTAAATGTCCCGAATCAACAGGCTCAACGGTCTTGCTCTGCCAGATGTTAATAGGTGGCAATGAATCATATATTTGCTGGCCGGGATGCCGGACCGCTCAAAACCAGCTCATCGGGCTGACAGCCACAATATCGTTAGGCGCATACCATTTTATTTGGACCTCTGATCGGATCTGGTCACAATATTAAGGCAGATCAACAAAAAAAGGGCCGAAGCCCTATCTTGTGTCAATAGTCAAAGAAGACATGGCCTTCCAGCTCTGTATAGCCATCCATGAACAGGTCCCTGGCAAAGGCGTCATAGTCGAAATACCTTTGAAGCGTTGGACTGACATTTGCAAGCAAGCAGGTGTCCTCGACATATTGGTAGGCAAACTCCTCTTTTGCAGAGGGGCCGGAAAAATATCCCTGGTAGGATTCATCAAAACTTTCAAGCTGCTCATCGATACCCCTGTCTTGACCCGGCCAGCTTACAATGTGTTCGCAATATAACTGAAAGCCCTCACTACGTCGCTGATCCATATCCCGAATCACTTCCAGGTACTTGAAAGTCTCTGGGTGCAACGTGCATTCGGAAATCAGGAAGTCGGGAATGTATTCCCAATCCTGAAACATCAGCTCGGGATCCTGTTCATCCTTATGAAGCTTTAAACAGGCCTGATAGAATTCACCCAGATTGTCATAGTCGGATAGATCCATCCATTTTCCGAATAGTGAGCCATCATTGTACTTTGCGTAGGTTCCAACATAGATGCGAAATTCAATTGAGGTTTTCATGATATGAATATGTAAAGGTCAATTGCGCCCGGCACCTGCCTGGGCATTCGCCTGCTGCCCACACAGGTGAAAGCTGACGGGCAAGGCCCCTTGACTGCAAGCCCGTGAGAACCTTTTTTCGGCGCCCGCAGGGATCGTCCGGCGTAAAAAGGTTTTCACGACGCAGTGCAGGCTTGCCAGTCGTCAGATTTGACCTGTAACTTTCGTATGACCACGGCTGGCTGAAAGTCACCCGGCGGCGCTTGCAAAAGGGACTACGTTGGCTTAGTGAGGATCTGGGGATGCCTTTTTTTCTCCTGAGGCCGGATAAGGGCCAGGCAAGGAAGGCCTGCACCCTAAAGCACCTGAGGACAACACTGGGCAGTCTGACTGCGGGTGGAAAAACAGTGAGATTTACTTTACAAGAGCCACAGAAGAGGTTGGAGGTTAATCTTTTGCGGATGCAGCATTTGGATCATGGTGGCACCTATGCCCGAAATCCCTGTGCCAAAGCTTAACTCGGTCTGTGAAAAGGGGATTTTCTGATCAGCTTCCGAGGGGATTTCCATTGAAAGAAGGGCTTTGTAAGAGCGCTGGGCAGCATGATCAAAAAGTGGATTGGCTGTCAGGGCATGTATTTTTTTAAATACAATTGCTGCGCCGGCAGCACCATTGAGTATACCCAGCGGTAAGTCGGCGCCGGCAAGAGTTAGTGTCTTTCCGGCTCTGGCGCCCAGAATCTGAAGGCCGGCATTTTGCCAGGAATCATTTCCAAAAGTTTGTCCTGCCCGCAGTAGCGCATAGCCCGTCCCCAGATCTCCCATCTGAACGGAGAGCAGATCGGTAGATACCTGGTGTTTATGCTGTGACAACAGAAACTCGATTGCTTTGAAGAGCACTCCCGATACGCTTTCTTTCTTTACCAGTTCGAGCTCTGCTGTGCGGGTTAGAAAAAGAATGACGGCTGCCTGGCCGTTCCATAATGTAGTGGTATAATGCTGGTCGTAGCACCAGTGACATGCGGAAGGGCCGTAGATGGCAGCGGACTGTAATCTTTGGATGATCTCGCCGACAACATGCAAATAGTATTTTGGATAGATAAAAGCTCTGTTAAGAAAGTGCAGGCCGTAGCCTAATGCTCCGCACGCAAAGCCGCCGATTTGCCCGCTTTGAAAGGCGGCCCTCATTTTTTGCAGGAGAAGCCTGTCGAGTGCCGGAAAGGGTTTGCCTAAGCCAGGCCTGATGACTCCAGCGGTGCTCAGATAATTTGCCAGCAGACTAAGATCATTGAACCCCGTCTCAATTGAGCCGGGTTGACTGCCGAGTATATGCAGGGCTTTTTCAAATTGGTTCTTTGCCAGAGACAAGCATTGGTGCTGGCGCGAATGTAGCGCGTAGAGATAATAGAATAGCGCTGTTCCCAGGTGACCCGTCAAAAGACCTGGCGCCCGAACCGTATCCTGATGACGGCTTATCAGATGGTATATTTTTTCGATGCTGCTGGCGGCGGCATCGTATGGGACCGGAGATGCTGTGCGAAACATGGGACAGATTTTTGCTCAGCCGCAAAACTGTCAGACAAAGGGTAGATCGTCAATTATTTTATACCACTGCGCTGAATTTGCCTTTAAAGCCGTGGTCACAGGCGATAAGCGTTCATTTTGATTTTTAAAGTATTCAGGCGCCCGTTGGTTGTGTATCGTATGCGGTTGGTCTGCTTAATGCATCAGAGTGGTATAATAAAGTTAGAGAAGAGGGCAAATCAGCTCAATTTTGCTGTTCTGTCCATTTTATTAGACCGATTCGTTATGAGCTCCATACCTACAAGCGCTGAGCCGGCAGGCTTTTTCATGCTGAGAAGACCTTTGCTGCCTCTGGAAGTGCTCTTTGATTTTCATGAAAAAACCCGCGGTCGTCAGGATTTGTTTGAACGGGAGCTGATAAGCCTGTTTTCGCAGCCTCTGCTGGCTGACGCAATCTACCTGGCTTCTCCGGCGCTTCATCAGTCGCTGTTAATGCTGATCTCCGGGAATGAGCAGCGGGCTGATCCCGGTGTCCTGCAATCCTTATACAAGTATTTGATCCGGGCTTGCAGCAGGGCCACGCCTTTCGGCCTTTTTTCGTGTTTTGCGACGGGCAGTTTCACTGAGGCAACCAGGATCCGTTTCAAGACAGCCGATGCATTTGAGCGCTACACTCGTTTGGCCATGCCGGTGACATCAGAGCTGGGCTCTTCGCTGCTGGTCCGGCCCGGGATTTCACATCAGACACTGCTTTTTGTCAATTCAAGTTTATACCCCCTGGGCGATCACTATCGCTTTGTCGAGCGAATCTTCGCCTCAGCAGGCCAGTCCCACCTGCTTTCAGCCGTTAAACGAGATGAGCTGCTTGAGCACGTAATCGGGCTGTGTATGAACGGTTGTACTTTTGAAAAAATCAATGATAGCCTTTGCCAGCACTTTCCGGCTGAGCAGGCGGCTGAATACGTTCATGGCTTGGTGCAGATGCAGATTCTGGTCAGCGGGCTGGAAGTAAATGTGACCGGCCCTCCCTATATGGAGGTGCTCGAAGAGCATCTTAGCAAAGTCGCGGCAGCAAAACAGGAAATCCAACTGATGGAAGAAATTAGGCAGTTACTGCAGGCGCCCGGGCCGCTAAAGGAGGTGGCCAAAAAGCTTACAGCATTGCTCGACACTGAAAATATCGATACCAGCGTGGGTCCGGTGCTGCACACAGACTTAAAGTTCAACACACTTCAATGCGGTATCAGCCAGAAATGGATACTTCGGCTTTTGGAAGAGTTTGAAAAAATCAGTATGCTTTTCCAATATGCAAAGCCTGATTCAGATCTGGAGCAGTTCAAAAAGGCTTTCCTGCTCAGATACGAAACTCAGGAAGTTCCCCTGCTGGAAGCGCTCGATGCGGAGACCGGCATTGGTTACGGAATAATTGTACCGGGAAGCAGTGATCAGATCCCATTGCTTGACAATCTAAGATTTCCATTCTCAGAGCCAAGGAAAGCGCATTCTGAAAATGCGCTGACAAGTTTTAAGAAACGGCTTCTGGACAAGGCAGAGAGGGAGGGAGCCCGGTCGATAGCCCTGGTCGACCAGGACCTGAAAACCTTAGATGCCCCGCGAAGACAACCGGGCTATTTTTACTGGCTGGGCAGCATTATCAGTGCCAATGCCGCCCGATTCGATCAGGGAGACTTTCGTTTTCTGCTCCGGGCAGTGGGAGGGGCTTCGGGACTGGAGCTGCTGGGCCGGTTTTGCCATGCGGATTCTGCGCTTTCAGAGCTGGTCAAGGCCAGCGCAAGGGAGCGGCAGCAGCGGACAGGCGCCGTTCTGGCTGAGATTGCTCATTTGCCTGCTGTTGACGCAGTAGGGGTACTTTCCAGACCGCATCTTTCCGACTATGAAATTGTCTATCTGGCTGGTAGCACCAAGCCGGTTGACAAGCGAATTTTGGCCTCTGATCTGATGGTATCTATCCGGGATGGTAAACAGTTGATTATCAGAAGCAGACGTTTGAACAAACAGGTGATCCCCGTGCTGAACAATGCCCACAATTTCTCACGCGGGCTACCAGTTTACCGCTTTTTATGTGAGCTGGCCGCAGAGCATCAGCAGTACAGCGGCTGGGATTGGGGACCTTTAAGCGCAAGTCGGTTTTTGCCAAGGTTAACTTACAAGCACCTGGTGATCAGCAGGGCGAGCTGGAATTTAACAAGACGGGATTTTCCGAAATTTTCGCCAGGCAGTGACGAATTTACGACATTGTGGAAAGCTGCTAGTCAGCGCCTTCAAATCCCACGGTACTTTCAGATATGCAAATATGACCAGGAATTGTTCATTGACAGCGACAATAGTTTTTCCCTTGCGCTGCTCGAAGAAGCAATATACAAGACAGGCAAAGTGCGGATTGTTGAGATTTTGCAGGAGCCCGGTGAAGGATTCATTGCTGAGGGTGGAAAGCACTATGCCAATGAGATTGTTATACCTTTCCGGCCGCTGGCAGCTCAACCTTGGCCTGTATCAAATGTGAGCGTGCCAGAGCAGCAAACACGACGTTTCATGACAGCAAGCAGCTGGCTTTTTGTTAAGATCTACGTTGGAACCAGCACTGCCGACAGGATTATTTCAGAACTTATCGGCCCGTATTGTGCTAAAATGATCAGTGAAGGGAAGCTGCAAAAATGGTTTTTTGTCCGCTACCAGGATCCGGATCACCATCTGCGCATCCGGTTTTATCACGGTGATCAAACGGATTTCTGGCAGCTTATTCTAAAAGATCTTCATGCGCTGATGAGTGGTTGGCTGGAAAGCGGGCTTGTGCTGAAAATACAGACTGACACATACACCAGAGAACTGGAACGATATCAGGGGCTTGATTACGGGCAGGTTGAGTCAATTTTTTATGCGGACAGTCGCGCTGTCATTCAAGTGATAGATATGCTTTGCGATCACGAGCAACCAGAGGTCGAGCGTTGGCTGATTGCCTTGTCGGGCGCCGATATTCTATTGGACGATCTGGGCTTGACCCTTGATGAGAAGCTTGGGCTGACGCGCGTGCTTTACAAGCATCTGCAAGAAGAATTTCCCACAAGAGAGGATCTGAAAATTCAACTTGACAGGCAGTACAGGGCACACCGGAATATGATTGCACCCTATATGCAAAGGCGCCCTTCTCGGGTTTGCCAGATCTTCTCTGAGCGTTCAACGCGCATCAGACAGATTCTTGAAGCCAGGCAAGGCGGTTGCCGGCCCGGCGTCGAAGTTGCCGCCAGTTTCGTTCATATGTTTTTCAACAGAATCCTTGCATCGGCTCAGCGTCAGCAGGAACTTGTGATGTATCACTATTTGAATAAATATTATAAAACGTTGACTGTGCGTGCGAAAAATGGCCTCAAAACTTAAAAAAAGCCAGGAAAACCTTTTTTGTAACCAGTTGATCATTTAACTTATACTAACCTTTGTGCTTTTTACAAATTGATTAATGCGTCCCCTCCTGGTCTTAATGAATGACAAGCTCAATAAGTATGGACAATGGAACACAAAACAAACTCTCCAAGGTTACGATGCCTGATTGTCGACGATGAGGAATCAGCACATTTAGCGCTCCGGGATCTGATTGATTCTGCTCCCTGGCTATATTTTGTAGGAGGGTGTTACAACGCCTTGGAAGCCATCGAGATAATAGCCCGTCAAAATTTTGATATTGTTTTTTTAGACGTGCGCATGCCAGGCCTTAGCGGCCTGGATTTGCTCGGGCTGCTTTCTTACCCCAGACCTCATATCATATTAACGACCGGTTTTCGCGAGTATGCATATGATGGCTTCAAGCACGAAGTAACGGACTTCCTGTTGAAACCAGTCGCCAGGCACCAGTTTATCAAGGTGGTCAGCAAGCTCCTGAAAATGCCTGTGCAGGCACGCCCTACTGATTTCATGACAGAATCCCAGCCAGCCGATGTCTCAAGGCGGGTAACCAGCCAGGATGGCAATGAAAGGGAGCTGACCTGGTTTAAGGTAGCTGGTAAGAATATTCCTGTCCGCTTTGATCAGATCTATTTTGTGCAGGCGCTCAAAGATTATGTAAAAATCCATAGCAGCCAGGGGACTTTGCTAGTCTATGGGAACCTTGCGCGAATGACCAAGACACTGCCGTCTGAACAGTTTGTTCGTATCAATAGGTCGTATATTGTTAACCGTTATGCGATCCGGGAGATAGAGGGAAATATGGTCAAGATGCTGAACGGATTTGTGGTGCTGATCCCTGTCAGGAGCAGGCGCGCTGAGCTCATCAAACAACTGACCCGATAACAAAGCAACTATGGAAACATTGACAGAGGAGCTGTATACGTACCGGAAGGTGCTGTTCCCAGCCACGCAGTCGAGGCGGGTACTTATTCAATGCGCTTTCTGGACCCTGTTCATCGTTTTTCATCTGTTGGTTTTTCTGCCCGCCCATCAGGACCGGCTGACAAACCGGCATGTGTTGTTTTCGTACATACTCTACTATGGGCGCTACATTCCGGTTTATTATTTGACGATCCGCTTTTTCCGGTTTCTAAGGAGCCGCGTCAGAAGCCCTTACCGCTTGATTTGGATGGCAGTGTTTGTGCTGATCATTTTCCATATCATAACAATGGCTTTATTTCAGTTTTACAGCCACAAGGTAGGCATGGAGAACCTTCCGGACGGATTTCAAAAGATCGGAAAGCTTTATCTGCTTTCGTTTGAAGAGTTCAGGGGCCGGGACTGGTTGCTTTTCATATACAATGTCTCAGACCTGCAACTTCTGGTTTTGCCTCTTTCTATCAAGATGATCAAATACAGCATCGGGCTGGTATCCGAGGAGTACGGGCGCCGGGAGCAGAAGCTACGGTCGGAGCTCAAATATATGCGCTCGCAGCTAACCCCGCATTTTATCTTCAACATTCTCAATGCGGTCTCAGTCGAAATCAGGCATTCTCCCAAGAAAGCGATCGATATTCTCTTTAAGGCAGCTGACATGATCCGGTTTTCGATTTACGATATAGAAAAGGAATTCATAAGCCTTAAGAAGGAGCTGCATTATGTGCAGCAGTATGTAGAGCTGGAATCCATGCGCACCAGCCATCGGAGCCAGATATGCTTTCTCACCCGGGGAGACGTCTTAGAAGAGCATCGGGTACCGACTCTTTTTTTGGTTACCTTGGTTGAAAACGCCTTCAAACATAGCGTACACGCGACTGCCGACCGTTCAGAGGTAAGCATATTGGGAGAGATACGCGGGGATTGGCTGACATTTGAGGTCACCAATACCAAACCCGCGAAACGATCTGCCGAACCAACTAACAAGACGAGCGAAGGCATCGGGCTAGCCAATATCAAAAAAACGCTGGCTTTGAAATTTGGTAAAAACTACAGCTTCGATATCATCCAGGATACAGAGACGTTCTCAGTACTGTTAAAGTTGCCGTTGCATTCAGGGGGTCATTTGGTCCGCTTTGAATGAGAGCAAGTGCATCATCTGGTTATGCGATAACGTTGTGGTTGACAGTGCCGGACAGCTCGGGATGTTCTGCGCAATTCATGCCTTAAACCCATCAAGATTACACGGGATGGCCTCAAATTGCGACAAACTTATCAGCCTGAGATGTTCCATTTCTATCTTTCGCGCATTTACCGTTTTAACGTATGCGCTGGCATAAAACCAGCCGGCAATCGTATAAAATATTTCTTGTTGTAACGCGGCTCCTATTGTTTTGATCAGGTAAACTATTGTCAAAATCTAACTGTAATCTGATGAAAACAAAAAGAACTATGGTGCCGGTGTTGCCGCGAAAGCATGTTCTGGTAAGGCTCGATCCGGGAAAAGTCAGTCTCAACCCAAAAAGGCAGGATACGACGACTGTTACGACCAGCGGAACAACCTGCGGAATGGCAAGTGCAGACTAGATTGCTTCCAATTGCTGGGTTGACGATCAGCCGCCCCCTGGGGGCGGCTTTTTTTGTTGGAAATATGCCATCAGGTACTGCTTCTGTCTGCGGGAAGGTGCCTGATTCAGGGAACTGCAAGGCTAAAGGCTGTTCACCTACCAGCCATTGATTCGTCGGACTTTAAAGGGCGTCTGATTTGCGGTTTTTACGCCGACGGGGTTTCAACGTTTATCGAGGTACATGACATTTTACGCGCATAAAAGCAGGCACTCGTATAATAGTTTTGTGATTCTTGAAGGTGACCGGGAATTTTAATGTTGAGGACAGCAGGTGAGCCCGGAGCATCCCGGAATGAGCTTGTGAAGTACGGAAATGTAACTCATCGTTTGATATGGAGCAGAAATACGCGTTGGAATGGCTTGACTTTATTGTGACCGTGACGCTTAATCCGATAAGGACCGACCCGACGGTATTGGATGCTGACCGCTCTGATATTATTCTCACGCAGGCAAGTGAAGAAGCCAACCGCATTAAGAGGACCCTTCAGAACCACACTTTCGGTTTGTTCAGCAAAAGGAAAATACAGTTACTGGTTAAGCAGTATCATGGCAGCCTGGTTATGCTTCTGGATGCGGCCTGTGAAAACGAAGGCCGGATAGGTCCTGATCATCAGATTGCAAAGAGAACCTGCCAGACAGTCCTCGAAGGGATTGAAGAACTTTTGAATTTTATCGAGAACCGGTTCGGCGAATATATCGGCTTTGACGAGCGCGTGCCGACACGTTACCTGCAGCAGATCAAAAAGGATCTTCGTACGCGAGTCGACACCTTTAAATCGGATCTGGCCGGTGGTGTGGATAGCAAAAAGCTTACCGATATCTTGCTTCACGCCTTGTATAGTTTTACTAACGAACCGCTGAAACGGGTAGTGACTTACCGGGAAGTATTTTACAAGAAGGAACTCGTTAAAGAGATCGAAAAGGTTCGGTTCTCAGAGGATGAGTCGAAAATGCATGATGCATTGACAGAACTTTTAGTCTGCCTGAATTTCAATAGCCGGGCATTCATGGACTATTACACTGAGAAGATAGCACAAAGGGCCAATTCATTTGGGCCGCTTCACGAGAAGATGAACCATTTACTGCTACACTTTAAGGAATTCAACCAGATGCATCACAAGCCGGGCGTCAGGCTGAATCCTCACTATGCAGATGTCAGGAAGGTAATTGGTAACTGGTTTTCTCAGGAAATCTCGTATCTGGAGAAGAAAAGACAATGGGATGTGGCTCCGCTTGCTTCTGCGCAGCCTGTTAAAACGTTACAAGAGCAACCCTTTAAGGTACTTTGCTTTTTGTCAGTAGATCAGATTGCGATCATTTTCCGGGCGATGGACTCTCTCAGGATTGTGCAGTCCAGGTCGCTTAATCTGATTTTTCAAACCATTGCGCCATACCTGTCCACACCCCACAAGGAGGAAATTTCCTGGAAAAGCATGAGAAGCAAGTCGTCGGGCTTTGAAGATAACGACAAGGATGTGGTTATACACACTTTGCAAAAGATCATTAACTGGATTCAGGAGTACTAACTTCCCTCTCAAAGTGGTTATGGAATTGACAAAGCTCATTGATTTTCTTGCTATGATGACGCCGGTCAGTAGCCCGTTTGCGGATTTTCTGCGGAAAGCGGCAGTGGAACAAAATTTTCGGAAAGGGACGCGGCTCGTCAAAGCTGGAGATACTGTTGATCAGACGTGGCTGATCATGAAGGGACTTGCCAAATCCTTTCACACGGATCAGTACGGCAGACAGATAGTCACAAGATTCTGGAAGGAGGGGGAGATTCTGATCTTAAAGGACAGGGAACTGCAGAGTGGCGGTTTTTACGCCAGTGAAGATATTGTTTTCCTGGAAGATACCCTGCTGGTATCGATATCTAACCAGCGGCTAGCGTACGCGTTCGAGAATTTCCCCGAGACACATCGCCTCGCCGGTAAGTTCTATTTTACTGAGATCAGAAGCCGCGATCTGCGTCAAAGGTTGCTAATCCTGGATGCGGCCAGCGCATACCAACAGTTTTGCAAACATTTCCCGGCGGCCCGGCTCGCGCTGCAGGACATTGCCTACTATCTGAACATCAGGCCCTATACGCTCAGCCGGATAAGAAAGCGTAGCAGGGATCAGGGCAAGTGATTTCTTGGCTTATGTGTAGTAGAATCGATTTTTCGGTTAGTAGCTTTGAATTATGAACTAACCCATTTAACGATAGGGACACTCTGAGGGGCTGGCAAATTTCTACTTCCCGGTTTGGCTACCTATATAGTGCTACGTTAGGACTTGCGTGTTTGGATCGGAATATCTTTCCGAGTGTTTTTGCCTTAAGATCCAAGTTACTTCGCTCCCCGACGTGGCGTCCTATCTTATCAAGGCGTTGCGGCGGACAAGTCTGAATTCGCTTGCCGACATGATCGACCAGTCAGTCGCCTGCGCTTTTGAGCGGATGCCGAAAACCATATTGCAGTGACATCTTAAACCATGTCAGGATAAAACCCCAGCAAAAGGATTTTTGCGAAACCGGCGCATGGCTTACCCGTACTTCGAGATGGATCAGTTATAGAACAGTTTTCACTAAACGTTTTTGGTCAATGATTTACAGCCTGAGAAAACAACGACAGATTTGGATGGTCGCAGGTTTGCTGATAGTACTGTTCACTTATACGGGTATCAGCAAGCTTCTCAATCTTGATGAATTTGAAAGGGAGCTTGCCCGGCAGACCCTTCCGGGCTGCTCAAAACAGCCACTGCTTTGGTTGATTCCCGCCACTGAGTTAATTGTAGCCGGCTTATTGGTTTACCGGCCAACGCGTCAGACGGGATTTTATGGCTCGGCGCTGCTAATGCTTCTATTTACAGGCTATATGGGTCTTGTCCTTTTAAACTTTTTCGACCGGGTTCCATGCAGCTGCGGGGGCGTTATTAAGGAAATGGGATTTGCTACCCACTTTGTCTTCAATCTGATTTTTCTGGCGCTATCGATCCTTGGAATATACATGTATAACCCCAGGAGGAAGGAGGTGAAATGGCATTGAGTGATTTTTAGCAAGATTGCCGGAAGCAGGTAGCCCAGGTCTTCCAACTTCCGCCAGGGGCTTTCACAGAAAACCTGAAAACAGAGTATGTGATTTTCTCACAATCAAAGTCTCCAAGAGACACCAACGCTTTATGAAAACTGCTTTTAACCTAAAGTATCTGCCGCTGTTCGCTCTTGTATTGGGCGGTAGTCTTGCCGTCGCATCCAGTGTCAATGGTTCTAAAACCACGCTTCTTGCAGATTACGATGTGGAGCTTGAAACCAGCACTTATTACCAGGTCGGCACTCCGCCATCCTGCGGTACAGGTTCGGACCAGGCTTGTAAAATCTCCTCCCCGCAAGGGCCTGGTGTAGATGGAAGAATTTCCAAGAGTGTTTCTGGTATCGAGGTGAAAGATACCAGAGCCAACTGATAAGCAAAACAGCCCGGTAAGACTATCCTCACAGGGGAGTCCCCCGGGCTGTTTGCTTTTAAGCTACTGCGCCTGCTGTGTTTTTTTTAGGGTGCTTACCAGGGCAGCAGTAGTATTGATCCCGTCGGCGAGGCCATTGTTGTATATCCTTTCGATCTGGCCTTCCCGGTTCACGACGATCATCTTGGGCACGGATTCGAAGTTATAGTATTTGACCCATGGGTGCTCACTGCCGCTCGTGCATAGGTTCACTACAGTAGCCGACGAATACTTTCCTGAAGAGACGCTGCGCTTCCAAAGTTCACGTTTGCTATCAGTGGAGATTGAGACAAATACGATGTCCTTCTCGTCTTTAAGAACCTCTTCCGCTTTCCTGAGAACGTTGCGGTAATAGGCCGAGCAGGCTCCGCATCCGCTAAACCAGACGTCGACGAATGCCACTTTTCCCTTGAGATCAGCAAGTCGGACCATTTTTCCAGTCAAGTCTTGCAGTTGTAGCTCCTTGAGGGGCATTCCCGGCAGCGTCTTGGTAGCTTCATCCAGCGCCATCAGATAGCCAGGATCGGATATCAACGGACGTGCCTTTTGATACAGCAGATTGATGTCTGCTCTCGGAGGGTGATTAAGAAACAAGTTCAAAAGGAGTCTTTCTCGCAAAGGCCCCTGATGCTGTTTGATAATGGTGGAGACGTAATCCGGCTGGGAGCCCTCCGTCTGGCCGAGAGATGAGTCAAAAAGCAATTTCTCGTACAGATAGTTGACATACGGGAAAGAAAGGGCCGCCAGGGCCGGTGGGATTTCCGTGGCTGCCGAATCGAAAGCTGTATGAAAGTTCTGACGATAAAACATCAGACAGACCGCAGAATCCTGCCGGTTTTCGCAAGCGCCGGTAAGCCGGCGGAACCTGCCTGCCTGCCAGCCTATGATGTCGGCTTTCAGTAAATGGTAATAGTGATCTGAAAGCGCGGGTTTGAGCTCTTCCAGCATGTTCAGCGCGGCATCAATCTTGGGAGCCAGAAGATCCTGGTATGGTTGACTCATAGCAGAGGCGGGCGCTGGTTCGGCGTTTAACTTTGCTCTTAGAATCTTCTCCCGGGCAACGTATTTTACAGACCCGGCACCGCTGAACGAAAAAACGTAATCATCCATGGTGTTGCCGGTCAGGGGGAGTGCCGTACGTTTTGTCATCCGGATATGCACCCGGTCCTGCGCCTGCCAGTAAAAAGCGGGCGTTATCGGCAGATGTCTGTGTTTGGATTTACCCTCAATTGCCGGCTTGGCTTTGATGACTAGCTGCCCGGCACCTTTTGCCCAGCCACGATATTTGAAACGGCCAGTTCCCTGAGCTTTAAACTCGGCGACGCTGTCTATGACTGTCTCACCTTTCAGAGAATTAATAAAGTAGACATAAACCGAATCCATCCTAATGTCCTGGGCCAGCTGTATATTAATCTCCACCGGCTGGAAACCTGATGAGGGCCGGTCGTGTCCGTACTTAGATTTGAAGACCCCGGCAATGAAAAGAACCAACCAGGATAATGATAAAATTTTCATGCTGATGCTGTGTTTAGAATGTTGATAGATCACCGTTGGTTCTGAGCAATCCCGCTAAGCTGAATTTCCAGATCCGGGAACGGGAGGACATACCGATTATCACCGGGCAAGAGCTCGTGATCCTCTCCGTTGGCATGTCGTCTCAGGACCAGGGGCCTTTCCTTGCCCAACCGCCTGAGATCTTCCCAGCGTGTTTGCCCACTGAAGACCAATTCTTTCCGGCGCTCAAAGAGGACCAGGTTTAAAGTAGAGTCAGCATCTTGGGAATCAAGCTGGATGAATGTCCCCTGTTTAAAACGTTTTCTTAGAAGCTGGTTCAATAGGGCAATGGCTGTTGTCGGGTTACCTGTTCTGGCATGGCATTCGGCCGAAATCAGCAATAGTTCGTTGGTGGCGATCCCACAGAACGTCCGGGCGTTGCCGGTATATCTTCCTACATGTTGCAGCCGACCTTGCGTCCCGGGCCTAAAGAAAAGAGTTCTTCTTAGGTCGTTATTTTGAAAGCTGCCTGTAAGCACAGTATCCATGTAAATAATTTGCCGCCCAGGGTCGATCGAGGCGACTCCCATGGATTCAGCGAAGAAAATGATCTCAGGATTAAGGCGAGACGCGTCGAAGACAGGAAAACGATATGTTGCAGAGGGTTGGATGATTTCAGAATTGAAATCCAAAAGCTCGGGATAGGCCTTTAAGGCAAGATCCGAATGTGTCAGTGCATCCCCGAACCTACCCATCACCAAGTAGACCTTGGCCAAAAGCCCATGGGCCGCCGCCGCCGTGGGACGGGTTGCATAAGGCTGGCGGGCCGGGAGCAGTAAAGACGCTTCCAGCGCGTCATCAAGGATTCTCTGGTAGGTCTGCTGCACGGTTGAACGCGTGGCAGTAGGATTGGGGTCGGAGGACGAGCGGAGTTGAAGGCCCGGATCGTTTTGCGCAGACTCGGCCTGGTAGGTTTTGCAGAAAAGCTGAGCGAGTTGGTAGGTGGCAAATGACCTGAGAAAAAGCGCTTGCCCTTTCAGATTGGTTGCCTCAGCGGCCGTAGACTGGCCGGCTTGCGGCAGTCGCTCCAAAACAATGTTGGCATAAGTAATCTTTTCGTTAGGATTGGTAAATTCGGGTGAGGCCGCTCCCTGGAAGATGTCCTTTGCCCAGATATAGGCATTACGTTCATAAGCAGTAGTGGAATTGAGCCGGTCATCTGGAATATAGACGTCATCCGAGCCAATCTGGCCCAGGACCGGATATCTGAGGTTGACCGCAAAAGGATTGTCCATGATCGCTTGTAGGTCTGCCATGCTTTGCGGCATGACATCCGCGTTATAGCGCTTGACATCGAGCCAGTCGCCACCTCCGCATGATAGCAGAAGCAGAGCCATCAGAAGCGGGCTGAGAGATATGATTTTGTTCATGTTATACACAGGTTCTATAGTTTGACTTTTATGCCCAATGAAACAGAGAATGCTTTTGGCAGGCTGTGATCGGTCGCAGGTACGGTTGGAGCAGCATCCGGGTCAATACCGTTTTTGTTTGCCCGCCATAAAATGCCCAGGTTAGCCGCATATAGATAAATCTGCGCATCGGCCGGGCCTTTTTTGAAGTCAGGCAAGGTATAACTGAGCCGTACATCCTGAATGCGCAGATGATCGGCCTTTTCGACAAGTGTTTGAGAAAACCTGTAAAACGTGCTTCTGTTGGGCTCGGAGGGGTAAGCGAAGGACGGAATGTCAGTGAAGGCTTCATCGCCTGATTTCTGCCAGCGGAGCTGATAATCCTGGTGCGTATACCCGGCTAGTACGTCAGTATAGTTGGGGGAAACCGACTGTCGCCGGAAATAATAGCCCATTTTGTAAGTCAGATTGACCGATAGTGAAAAGCCGCCCAGTGAGAAATCATTCCGAAAAGAGCCGAAGGCTGTCGGGACTGCTGACCCGTGAAACACTAGACTGTCCGGATTGAAGTTGTTGATAATGCTGGTATAATTGGTGCTGACTTCTCCGTTTAGATACCCTTGCGGATCCCCTGTCGACGGGTCAAGACCTGCCCAGCGGTAGGAGTACACGCCGTACAGCGGCTTGCCGACTATTCCGGGCCTGCCATCTGGATTTTGGATGCTTCCGGCAGTCTGCCTGATGGTGAACTTTTTGATACTGTCCTTTAACAAACTCAAAAGAAATGCAGGCTGCCACCTGAGACGGCCTGCGACTATGTCTCCGTTAAGAGTCAGATCCAGCCCGTGGGTGGAAGTTGAAGCTCCATTGGTGAAAAACTGACTAAAGCCGGCCGAAGGTGCAAGTTGCTGTCTTTCGATAAGGTCCGTGCCGTTTTTGATAAAATACTCAATGCTGCCGGTGATAAGATTGCTCTTTGACCCAAAATCAATCCCTGCATTGAGCGTTCCGACTTTTTCCCAGCGTAGCGCTGGATTTGGGGCCGTCAGATTCTGAATAGTTCGCGCGCCGGTATAGGAATTAGTCGAGTAGCCTCCCTTTACGTATACAGTTCCCTGATAGGGATTCCCGCTGTACCCAAATGAAGACCTTATTTTCAGATACGGCAGCCAACTGATTTTATAAAAGCCTTCCCTGCTGATATCCCAGGCAATGCCAGCTGACCAAAGCGGAGAAAAGCGGTTGTTGGTCTTCGCACCGAAGATGTTGGCTCCATCCTTCCTGGCGCTAGCGGAGATTGTGTACCGGCTCTTGTAGGTGTATGCTGTATTGGCATAGTATGACAAGAATCTGTTGTCATATGTGTAAATATCGCCTGGAACTGATGGTATCTGAGCGCTTCCGGAAGGGTTAACAGCAAGTGAATTTCTAAAATCCAGGTTGTTGGCAGAGACGCCCAGATCATCGGAGTAGCCATAAGAAGTTCGCAGTTGGCTTTCGGTTTGGAGCCGTCTTGCTTCTGCTCCAGCAAGGGCCGTCAGTTGATGAAGTGTTCCTATCTTGCGATTCAGGTTTAGCTGGGCTCTTAGGTTCTGCGAGTGCCATAACGAACTGTTTTGCATCAGAATTCCGCCCTTGGGCACCTGGTAGGTCACACTGCCGTCGCTGTTGACCAGCGTGAAGCGGTTGATCAAATCCCTTGCATAATAACTGTCAATGCTTCTGTTATCGAAGGAATGAATCCGCTGGCTTTCATTCTGGTAGATAACCTCGGCGGTTAAATAGGGGAGAATGCGGTATTGAAGCCCAGCCCGCATCAGCAGATTATTAATCCGCAGCGAATTATCGGCTGTCTGTGTTTCCTGTAAAGGCCGGTATTGCCAGTCCAGAAGTCCGTGGCTTTCAGCAGAATCAACATAAATGCTGCGGTAATCCCTGACTACGGCGGCCGGACTGCCATCC
This sequence comes from uncultured Dyadobacter sp., assembly GCA_965649915.1. Taxonomy (GTDB): domain Bacteria; phylum Bacteroidota; class Bacteroidia; order Cytophagales; family Spirosomataceae; genus Dyadobacter. Next base: position 59,060 of record CBFGMV010000001.1, on the reverse strand, counting down.
TGATTTGCGAGCACAGCATAGGGATAAAGGGAACGGTATTTACCTCCGACGGGCAGGTATCCGAAGCTATTCTGATAGTTGCTGGTCGTTGTTTGGTTGTTGCTGTAGTTGATGGCTGTGGTCAGATCCAGGCCTTTGGTCAGAGAGTAGGTGGTATTTGAATTCAGAGTCAGCCGGCGGTAGTCATTGCCAACCTGATCGAAGGTATTGTGGTCGTAGCCGGCAGATAATGCGTATGCGGCCTGCTGGTTTCCTCCTTTGATGCTGGCTGAATACTGCTGATTCACTGCCTGCCGGTAAACGTGCCGGCTGTATTCTTTTCGCAAATCCCTTTGCGACCACTGGGAAAAAGTTTCGTCAACCAGACCGGAGGAGATTTTACCATTTCTTTGCTGTTCCAGCAGCTCGACCACCGGCGACAGGGGCGGTCGGGAAATATTATCTGCCAGATCGGCATTGAAGTATCCGGCATCAAACAGGGTCTTTTCTACCTGAATGTAGTCGGCAGACGGAAGGTAGTTTCGGTCAGCATAAAGGTCTGGTTTTCCGGTGATGGTAATGTTACTGTTTACCTCCACGGTCATCGGGGTGTTCTTGCTCCCCTTTTTGGTGGTGATCACAATCACACCATTGCCGGCCCTGGCCCCCCAAATGGAAGCTGCGGCAGCATCGCGCAGTATACTGACAGATTCAACATCATTTGGATTGATGTTATCAAGATTCCCCTCGAATGGAAAATTATCGACTACGATTAGCGGGTCACGGCTGACCTGGGTGATATCGCCAAGCGTGCTTTCGCCCCTGATCCGGATTCCCAGGTTCCGTCCCAGAGGATTTGCAGAGGTAGCTTTCTGCTGTTCTGCTTTGAAAAGCACGCCACTGGCTATGCCGTCGAGCCGGTCCAGCAGATTAGTGGATACTTTCCGGTTGAGAAGAGGCTGACCCACATTGACAAATGAGCCCGTAGACCTCTCGCGTGGAATTTGCTGGTATCCGGTGACAGAGAGCTCCTGCAAGACGGACATTTCCTGCGGAAGAGACAGAATCAGCTCACTTTTCAACGGGAGCTGCAGAAGCGTGTCAAGCGAACGGTATCCAATAAACGAAACGACGAGCCCGGCCGTGTGATTATCTGGAACGGATAATTTGAAGTACCCATTTTTATCGGTAACCGTACCTGTCGTGCTGCCCTTTAACAGAATGCTGGCGCCGGTAAGCGCTTCATGGTTATCAGCAGATAATATTCTGCCTTGGAAAGTGTAGACCGTGGTCTGCCCTCGTGCGGGCCGCCAGGCGCTCATTAAGAGATAAGCAAGGATGAGGTAGGTAACATAACGACATAGCTTACCCAGGGAACAATAAAGTGGATTCATTGTAACTGAATTTATGGAGTGAAATTGTTATCGCGTATAGCGGACGCAATAATGGATCTGACCTTTTTTGAATAAAAGGTGCTCGATATCAAATTTTTATCGCAAGAATCCTATTATTCTGGCTTGCGAATAATTAGTTTGAAAATGAGTAAGTTGCTCATACGTAACAATGGGTTAAACCTAGCAAGCAAGGCGTAGAACATAGAAAATTGTTACTGGTTGAGTCCTTGCGCGATAAGAAGGCCCGAAAGAAAAAAAGGTGTGGGGCCCGACTTATCGATGCTGCGGCCCTGAGAAGCCTTGACTAACAATAAGAAGGGCAACCCACGCCTAGGTCGTGAGCTACCTTCACTTATTGTCTCATAGTCATTGAAATTTCTCAGGTTTCAGCATCGAGACTCTAAGCGAATAGCTTCAAGTATTTTTGAAGAATCGCAACTACGACTCCGGAGAGTCAACGTAAATATACTAAACTAAAAGTTCATTGTCAAATTTGACAATGAACTTTTAAGGTGTCTTCTCACCTTCACTGAATGAAGGTTACCAATAAAGCGTTTGCAATTGCATTTGGAGTTCATTTGGACCAATTGATTAAGTCGAAGGGCTTAACTCCGCAGGATGTTGCTGCAAACGCCAATATTGAGTTTAAACAAGTTTATAGAGTCATTAATGCGGAGAACAGTGCGACTTTGTCTGTTATAAGTGCGATAGCGAGAGGCCTAGGCGTGCATCCAAAAGAGCTTTTCGATTTCGATTATGAGAATGAATGAGGGAAGAGAAATAGGAATGCATTTAATTAATTTGAGCACTCAGATCCGCGAAATTTCTTGCATGTGCTCTTAATGCAGCATATAGTTTCATAAGTATCGAATGCTCTTCTGTAGCTACATTGTATAGCGTTTGCTAAGATTTACACATCTGTGTTTGCTAATTTTGCTACATTAGCGTTTGCTAAGATTACCACGGCTACATTTGCTAGCAGGACCGCGGATAATCGCGGCACCTTTTTATAACATTTGCAAGCATGGCAACACCTCAGGAAAGATTTGCGCAAGCACTCAACATTCTGAAAGCTCTTCAGGAAAAAGGCATAGTCGGCATATTTACAGATGATATCCCGACGGCTAGATACAGGCAGTTACTGATCAAAAATGGCTTTATCCGTGAAGTCACCAAGGGGTGGTATATTGCCATGGATCCGGCCGAAAAGGAAGGGGAGACCACTTCATGGTACACTTCATACTGGGACTTCATTGCTCAATATCTGAATCACAAGTACGGTGAGAACTGGTGTCTGTCTGCTGAGCAGTCGTTGCTGCTCCAAGCGGGAAACTGGTCCGTTCCAAGACAATTGCTTGTAAGATCGCCGGAAGGCAACAACAGACCTACGCCGCTACCTCACAACACGTCTTTGTTTAACCTGAGAACTGATATCCCTTCCGCCGGGCAAACAGTGATAAGCATGGGGATTCGTATGTATGATATGCAGTCAGCGCTGATATACAGTGCTGCTACTGTGTACAAGAGCAATGCTATCGATGCCAGGACGGCGCTTTCCATGATAAGAGACGCCTCCGAATTATTGCCCATAATGCTTGATAACGGGCATACAGTTTTGGCCGGCCGGTTGGCGGGAGCGTTCAGAAATATTCAACGTGAGCGGATAGCGGACCAGATCATCGAGACCTTCCGACAGGCCGGTTATGATATCCGTGAGACAGACCCGTTTGACCATCGGCTGGACATTAACCTATCTCCGAAAGAGCGCTCACCTTATGCAAACCGCATTCGTTTGATGTGGATGCATATGCGCCCGGTAGTGATCGCAAACCTGCCACAGGAACCGGGCCTTCCCGAGAACATCGGATCCTTTTTAAAAGATATCGACGATATCTATGTAACAGATGCTTACAACTCGCTGTCTATTGAGCGTTACCGGGTAACCCCAGAGTTGATTGAAAAGGTAAGCTCGGGTAAATGGAACGTGTTGGAAAATGAGGAGGATCAAAGACAGAGAGACGCCATGGCCGCCCGGGGGTATTACCAGGCTTTTCAGGCTGTAAAGCAGACGATCGAGCAGATACTGGCGGGGGGCAACGCCGGCGATTTAGTGGATATAGCACACGCAAAATGGTATAGGGAGCTCTTTGATCCCAGTGTGGTCGCGGGCCTTTTGAAAGCATCGGACTTGGCTGGATACCGTAACCACCAGGTGTATATCGGAAGTTCCAAACATGTACCGTTGAGTGTAGATGCGATGCGGGATGCCATGCCAGTACTTTTTGAGCTGTTGCAAGAGGAGACCCACGCCTCGGTAAGGGCAGTGCTGGGGCATTTCATCTTTGTATTCATTCATCCTTACATGGATGGGAATGGAAGGATGGGCCGGTTTCTGATGAATGCCATGCTGGCTTCTGGTGGTTACCCATGGACGGTGATTCCGTTCGAAAAACGGGAAGAATACATGGCTGCATTGGAGAGTGCAAGTGTGCAACAAGACATAGAGCCGTTCGCACAGTTTATCGGATATCTTCTTACAGAAAGACTGGCAGGCAAAATGGTTGCACGCTTGCCGGCAGAAAAAGGTGAGCCAGGGCCGTAACAATTTAAATCGATTCCCGCGATGGGAAGGGTAAGTAAAGACTCAGGAATCTAGTTTCACGTTTTGCCCGCAGCAGTGTCTGAGCAGAAACCGTGTTGCTTTCTTGATACTTCCATAACCGCTCATGACTTAAAATGCAGACTAAGGCCGTCCTTTCTTGTAATTTGGGTGTGATCTGATAGAACCTCATCCGGTTGAAAAAATAACATTTCGACCTAATAAAGTTACCTTCCCATTCGCTGGTTATTTCTCTGCGGCCGTCATCACGCGCTGAGCGGTTCCGATCCTCTTAACTGATTGATGTATTACTGAGCACCCTGGCAGGGCCAGAAATCCTTCCAGTGTGACAGGTTTCTCATGGAACCCGGTGCCGCCGCCAGCCAAGACCGTTTCTCTGATTATACTCGTTAGAGGACAGCGCTACAACGGGGCACTATTGATGATATCCGACTTTGCGAAAAGGGGCCCTGGCGTACCGGTTCAAAATTTTAATTTAGATTTTTTTGGGGTTAATAGGTTCACAATCAATGGGTGCAAAAGGGTGCAGCCAAAGTTGTACTTTTTTGCACCCCTGGGATCAGTGCAACTTTGTATCGCAGCCAACGAAGTTTCTTTCGTGGCAGGATGTTGCAAGGCCAATTTGCGACACGCACGCAAAACAATGATCTGACATTTGTAAACATCTAAACGAAGGGGCTATGTTTTCACCTACGCCATGGACTGACTACTCTATTGCTGTTGCAGCCTTGCTGGCAGTCTACTACATTTTGTTTGCTTTTAAATTTTACAGCGGGCAAATTAAAGCTGCTGTAATTTCAGGCGGCACTAACTGGTGGAGGCTGCCGCGAGGGGAACCTGCCGGTATGGTGGAGGGGCTCGCCACACACGAGGTTGGCTTTGAAATGCCGGCTGACAACGCGCTAGCACCCCAAGCCCCAGTTTTGCAAGAGACCGTTGCATTTGAGCAGATCGTCGGGCTGGGGAATCAACTAACGACTCTGATCGATGAGGCGAATCAGCAAAATTACGACGCTACCGAGCTATCCCTGCTATTGCAGATGGTGCTTCAGGACTATCCCTTAGTCCATGAGAAGGCGTTTCGGATATCAATCAATGAGTTCATAGATAATCAGTGTGCAAAGTATGGCTCCGTGCATCTGAGTGAGAGAGATAAAGCGGCGATTTGGGATCAGGTGTAGTGGGGCAATTGTCGGCAGGGTTTGCTGTTGTGAAAGGCAGCAAACCGGCAGGCAATCCTAACAAAAGATATGTTCAACTTTAAATACTGTGCAGGATGAAAATGAGGGGAAGATTTATTCAGGGAATGAAGCGTTTTGCGGTAGCTATCGCTGCATCACTCGGGCCACTGCTTGCCATCGCGCAGGATGGGGCGGCCGGGATCGAAGAAGCCAATTCACAGGTACGGTCTTACTTTGAGCCCGGGACAAACCTGATGTATGCGATCGGAGCTGTGCTGGGCCTTGTTGGGGCCGTTAAGGTCTTCCAGAAGTGGAACGCGGGCGACCAGGACACGGGCAAGGTCGCAGCCGCCTGGTTTGGGAGCTGTATCTTTCTGGTCGTCGTCGCAACGGTTCTGCAGTCCTTCTTCGGATTGTAGAGGGCAAGCTTGCCAAGTGATTCATACCATTAGTCAACGCAAAAGACCACAGGGATATCGATCCAATGACCTGGCTGCGCGCTTGTAAGGTATTTCTTTGAGTAGCGCGCCGCGGGCAGAAACCAAGGGTTAGAGTGCCGGCTATGGTGTGGCAGTATCCACGGGGAGCCAACAGGCTCCCTACCGGATACTGGAAAGGCAAGTTAAGGGCTGGCGATGTTTGATGCGCAGCGTATATAGATGCCGGTTACCTCCGGTGAGGGTTAGACGTGATATGGATTTTAAACGACATCAACGATGCAGATGAAAACTTACGTCATCAATAAGGGTGTGAACAGAAGCATTGTCTTCAAGGGACTGGTGGCCCAGTATATCTGGTACATGGGGGCAGGCATGTTCATTCTGCTGCTGCTTTATGCTGCGCTGTATGTGGCCGGGGTGAACACTTTCATAAGCCTTGCCATAACCGTGTGCCTGGGAGCTGCTATGATCATGTGGATATATCATCTGAGCAGCAGCTACGGAGAGCACGGACTGACCAAGGCGCTTGCCAGGCGCAGTATTCCAAAGGTGGTCAAGTCCCGGAGCCGGCGCCTGTTCTCAAGGCAAGGTGAGAAAAAAGAAGAAAAGTAACGAAAACCGGAATATAAATTAATACCTGACAGATATGGAGAAGCTACTTGATGAGCTGTGGCCGGTCATGGAGGTGGATCAGGGAATGATCCTTTCCAGGCAGGGTGATGTGACGGTCTGTTTTCAGGTGGAGCTGCCTGAGATTTTTACGCTGTCAGAAAAGGAGTATGAGCACCTGCACCAAAGTTGGGTAAAGGCATTGAAAATGCTGCCAGCGGGAACGGTGTTTCATAAACAGGACTATTTTAATATGGATTCATATCAGGCGGACGTAAGTACAGAAAAGATCAGTTTTTTAAGCCATAGCAGTGAAAGATTCTTTCACGAAAGGCCATACCTGGATCACCAGTGTTATGTGATGCTGACCAGAAAGCCCAAAGGGCGCAGGCTGTCGAGCTCGCTGTTTTCCAATCTGCTCAGGCCCTCGCTGGTGCCTGAGGATACGCTGGACGCTGCATCTTTGCAGGATTTCAAAGACGCTGCCAGTCAGTTCGCCCGCGTGCTTCAAGACACGGGCCTTGTCAGAATCAGTCAGCTTGAAGACCACCAGTTATTAAGCGGACCTTCGCAGGCAGGCCTTCTGGAAAGATACTACAACCTTTCCAGCGAAAGGGACCGGCTGATCCGGGACATTGACCTCAAGGACGGCATTAAAATCGGCGAGCAGTATGCTGAGCTTTACACGATCGCCGATTCGGCGGGTCTGCCGTCGGCGTGCGCTGCTGCCAGCCGCTATGAGAAATACTCCTCGGATAATGCCAGGCTAAGCATCGGCTTTGCTTCACCCGTCGGCCAGCTTTTGCCATGCAACCACATGATCAATCAGTTTATTTTTATCGAAGACGGGCCTTCGGTGATCCGGCGGCTGGAGAGCAAGCGGCTCCGCTTGCAGTCACTTTCGGTTTATGCCCGCGAGAATGCGCTGGCGCTGGATGCGGTCAATGAATTTCTCAACGAAGCCGTCAAAGAGCAGCGCCTTCCGGTCAGGGCACACTTCAATGTGCTGGTTTGGACCCGCAGTAAGTCCGAGCTCCAGTCGATCAAGAGCTTGGTCGCCTCAGGCCTTGCGCAGATGGACGTTGCAGTGAAAATAGAAACCATAGGGGCGCCCCAGATCTTCTGGGCAGGTATCCCTGGCAACGGGGCGGATTTTCCCATGAACGAGACCTTTGAGACGTTCACTGAACAGGCGTGCTGTTTTCTGAATATGGAAACCGGTTACCGGTCTTCGATCAGCCCGGTCGGCATCAGGCTGGGGGACCGGCTTACCGGCAAACCTGTGCACGTTGATATCAGCGATGAGCCAGTCCGGCAGGGTATCTGCACCAATCGTAACAAGTTCATCCTGGGCCCGTCAGGCAGCGGCAAAAGCTTTTTCACCAACCACATGATTCGGTCCTATTATGAGCAGGGCGCTCATGTCGTGCTGGTCGATGTGGGGCATTCCTACAAGGGATTGTGTGATCTGGTTGGAGGGTATTATTTCACCTATGAGGAGAAGAATCCGATCCGCTTCAACCCGTTTTACATCGAAGGGGGTGGAGCGCCGGACACAGAAAAAAAGGAAAGTATCAAAACGCTTCTTTTGGCGCTCTGGAAAAAGGATAGCGAAGATTTCAAAAGGAGCGAATATGTGGCCCTTTCCAATGCATTGACGCTTTACTATCAGTTGCTGGATGAAAAGCCGGCCATCCGCCCGTGCTTTGATTCGTTCTACGATTTTCTTCGCAAGGATTTTACCACCGTTCTGGAAAGCGACCAGGTCAAGGACCGCGACTTTGACGTATCTAATTTTCTGTATGTGCTGCGGCCTTATTACCAGGGGGGAGAATTCGATTATCTTCTTAATGCGGCAGAGAACCTGGATCTGCAATACCAGCGCTTCATTGTCTTCGAGCTGGATCAGGTGAAAGACCACCCGATCCTTTTTCCGGTGATCACCATCATCATCATGGAGGTCTTTATTGCCAAGATGAGAAAGCTGGAAGGGATCAGAAAGGTTGTACTCATCGAGGAGGCCTGGAAGGCGATCGCCAAAGAGGGAATGGCTGAGTATATACGCTACTTGTTCAAAACAGTCCGTAAATTTTTTGGGGAGGCGATCGTCGTCACCCAGGAGGTGGAGGATATCATTTCTTCTCCGGTGGTCAAGCAGGCGATCATTAACAACAGTGATTGTAAAATTCTTTTGGACCAGAGCAAATACCAGAACAAGTTTGATCAGATACAGCAGCTTCTGGGGCTTACCGAAAAGGAAAAGGCAATGGTGCTATCGGTGAACAGGGCCAATGATCCGCTCAGAAAATATAAAGAGGTCTTTATCAGTCTGGGAGGCAGTTTGTCCAGGGTATACCGCACCGAGGTGAGCCCACAGGAATACCTGGCCTACACCACAGAACAGACCGAGAAAATGAAGGTTGCCAGTTATGCCAGGCGTTACGGAGGGATCAGGGAAGGAATACAGGTACTGGCCAGTGAAATCAGAGAAGCGAAGCGATGAAAAAATCAGTCTTTATCCTGGTGCTGCTTGCGGCTATGCTGGCGCCAGCGCCAGCCAGCCACGCTGCAAACCCGTGGGCGGCTGTCATCAAGGCAGCTATCAAAAGGGTGGTACGGGCAGTGGATCTATTGATCCAGCGGCGTCAGACGGCGGTGATCCGACTTCAGAATGCGCAGAAGGCTTTGGAGAACACGATGGCCAAGCTGCATCTGGACGAGATCACCGATTGGGTCAAAAAGCAGCGGGATCTATATAAAGAGTATTATGAGGAGCTCAAAAAGGTCAAGGCGGTCATCGCTTATTACTTCCGCATCAAGCAGATCGCAGATAAACAGGTGCTGATCGTAGAGCAGTACCAGAAAGCATGGTCGCTCTTCTCAAACGATAAACATTTTACGGCAGGTGAGCTGCTATACATGCAGCAGGTTTACACAGGGATTCTGGCCGAGTCGGCCAGGAACGTGGATCTACTGACGCTGGTGGTAAAATCCTTTACGCTGCAGATGACAGATGCGGCAAGGCTTAAAATTATCGATCAGGCCGCCAGACAGGTCGACAAGGTTTTTGATGAGCTCGAAACCTTCAATCATGAAAACAGGCTTTTGAGTCTTACCCGGGCGCACAGCGAGCAGGATGCCAAATGGGTCAAAGCGCTGTATGGGCTGCCTTAACAGAAAACGATATGAAGATCTATCTGATCGCGCTGATGACAATGCTCGCGCTTCCGGTAAAGGCGCAGCTGTTCAGAGAATGGTTCCGTCAGAACGCAACCCAGAAGCGGTATCTGATCGAGCAGATCGCGCAGCTGAAAGTTTATCTGGCGCTGACCGAGAAGGGGTACGAGATCGCGCGGGAAGGTCTGGCTACGATATCTGATATTAAGAACGGTGAATTCAAACTGCATAAGAACCGGTTTGATTCCCTGCGAATTGTCAAATCAGGGATCACCGCTCTTTCACGGCTGCAACACATCACCGATCTGCATGGAAGCATTAATGAAATCTGTGAGAAGCTTCCTGCCGAAATCCAGGATTGCCATTTGCTTGACGCTGTGGTGAAAAAACAGATGATTACCGGTCTTAAAGCGCTATATGACGATTCCCAGGTACTTATAGGCGGATTTTTTATGGTAATCCGCGACGAGCAGGTCTCGATGACCGACGATGAGAGAATTATGCGCATAGAGGAGCTCTGCCAAGCATTCGAAGAAAACTATCTCTTTGCCAAGAACCTTCGAAAGGAATTTGGTCTGATCTGTAAATCTGCCGCGGCAGAACTCAAAGACCTTGAAAACCGCAGACTTATTCACGGACTTAAATAGCTGACCAGATGAAAAGAATACTGATGCTCCTTCTGATTTTTTTGGCGTGGGCAGGCAAGGCACACGCACAGACCCCTGAGGTAACCCAACTGATTCTGAACATCGAAAAGCTTGATGAGCTCAGAAAGATTCTTACTGAGCTCAAAAAAGGTTATGAGATTTTACAGAAGGGTTACAGCACGATCCGGGACATCTCCAAGGTGAATTTTCAGCTGCACCAGGTGTTTCTCGACGGGCTTTTGCAAGTCAGTCCGGCTGTAAGAAACTACAAGCGTATTGCAGATATCACAGCGTGCCAGCTGGCGCTTCTGAAAGAATCGCGTCAGGCGCGCAGCGCACTGGTTGCGACAGGGCAGATGAGCGCAGCTGAACAGCAGTACCTGGACGGCGTTTACGATGAGCTGATCGCGGGCAGCATCAGAAACCTGGACGCACTTACCCAGGTGCTGACAGCCAAGAGGCTTAGGGCCTCCGACGATGAAAGGCTCCGGGTGATCGATGCGATCTATGAGGATATGTCAGACAAGCTGGTGTTTCTCAGGCATTTTAATGCCGGCGGCAGCCTGCTGGCTGCCCAGCGCAGAGAGGAGCGGGCCTCGATCCGGCAGACAAGCAGGATTCTGGGTGTAGATCAATAATAAAACCGATACTGAAAATGAAATCAAAGACAATCATGATCTGCGCCTTGGGAGCTCTTCTGAGCATCGCGCCGGCAGCCAGCTATGGTCAGGGCTTTGAGTCCCAGATCAGGGGGCTGAATGGTGTGCTCGACGAGCTTTATCAGGAGATGATCCCTTTGTGCGCCAAGTTGATCAATGTGGGAAGGGGTCTTGCGGGCTTTGCGGCCATATTCTACATCGGTCACCGGGTGTGGAGGCATCTTTCCAATGCGGAGCCGATTGACTTTTATCCGCTCTTCCGGCCTTTTGTGATCGGGTTTGTTATTTTGATTTTTCCGGCAGTGATCGCGCTGATCAACGGAGTACTTTCTCCAACTGTCCGCGGGACAGCGGGCATGGTCAAAGACTCGGATAAGGCGATAGCGACGCTATTGAAAAAGAAGGAGGATGCCATCAAAAGCTCGGCATTCTGGGAGATGTACGTGGGCGATGACAGCAAGGGGAACCGGGAAAAGTGGCTCAAATATACCTACGGAGAAGGCTACTCGGAAGGTTTTGGGGATGGGATCTCCAATGACATCAAATTCTACATGGCCAAGCAGTCCTATAATTTTCGCAATTCGATCAAGGCGGCCCTTTCAGAAATACTGCGCGTTATTTTCGAGTCTGCGGCGCTATGCATCAACACGATCCGCACGTTTCAACTGGTGGTGCTGGCCATTATCGGGCCGATTGCCTTGGGCATTGCCGTTTTTGACGGGTTTCAGTTTACCCTTACCAGTTGGATTGCCCGCTACATCAATGTTTACCTGTGGCTTCCGGTGGCCAATATTTTCGGGGCGATTATAGGGCGTATCCAGGAAAAGATGATCGCGATGGACATCCGTCAGATCCAGGGCGCGGGCGATACATTCTTCAATGCGCATGATATGGCTTATCTGATATTTCTGATCATCGGAATCGTCGGCTATTTCTCTGTGCCCTCGGTGGCCAGTCAGATCATCCATGCGGGTGGGGGTAATGCGTTGATGCAGAAAGTGACTGCTTTGTTTGCCTCCTCCGTATCGGGCGTCGGTGGCAGGGCCTTTCCTTCCGGCGGGGGCTTCGGCAGATACCCGGGACCATCCACAAAAAGCTAAAACGAGAACTGGGCCATGTTTCAAAAAACAAAAAATATCGACAGCGCTTTCCGGCATATACGTGCATTCACCTTTCTGATTGTCGTGGCCAGCTTTGCTTTCTGCTGCTTTGCGCTGCTGAAAAGCTATGAGCTCTCCGAGCGCTCAGCGGCAAGGGTATACATACTCTCTAACGGCAGGGTACTGCAGGCGGACCTGTCAGCAAGATCAGAAAACATTCCGGTCGAGGCCCGCGATCATGTGGAGAGCTTTCACCGGTACTTTTTCAGCCTGGATCCCGATGAAAAGGTGATTGAAGCCAATGTTGTCAGGGCGCTGTATCTGGCTGACGGCTCAGCCAAGCAACAATACGACAACCTGCGGGAGTCCGGGTTTTATGCCAGCATTATTTCGGGCAACATCAGCCAGCAGGTCACAATCGACAGCGTTCAGGTGATAGAGAAATCATATCCGTACTACTTCCGCTGCGTGGCCTCCCAGCAGATTATCCGCAGCACCAGCATTGTGACCCGGCGGCTGATTACCGAAGGGTATCTCAGGTCAGTCACGCGCAGCGACAATAATCCGCATGGCTTTTTGATCGAGCGTTGGCGGATTCTGGAAAACAAGGATGTCGATGTCCGCAGCAGGACAACAGATTTTTTCAACCAGTCTTCACTAAAATAAACGAGCTATGTTTTACAGATTCAACGCGCACAAAGAGGGCAGGGGCAGAGCCCGGCAAAGCAAAGATGAGGACGCAGTTCTGGATGAAACAGCCAGACGAATTGCGTCAACGATTTTAAAGGTCCAGCGCCGGTGGGCAGATCTGATGAGGGAGTGGGCGGGAAAGCTGCCAGGCAAATGGCTGCGTATACTGACGGTAGTTAGCTTCGCAGCAGCGGCGATCTTCTTTCTGAATCTGATCATCCCGCAACTGGCGGTGCCAGGACTGTTTCGGACTGATGGGCTGCCAGTTGAGAGCTGGCGCAGAGCGCCTGGGCAACAGGCTGCCGCTGACAGCGGCGATAGTTTAAAAAAGAAGGTGCCTGTGGGCAGCCGCCACGGGGGAGAACATCAAAAACAAAAATAATATGCATACTCAGATCAGCGCGCGTCAGCAGGCGCTCAGACGGAAGTTCTATGTGGCGTTACCTGCTTTGGTACTGCCTTTCATCACGGCACTTTACTGGTTATGGATTGTCAGACCCGCCTCAGCCTATCAGCCGACCGAGCAGGTCGAAGGACTTCTGACAAGCGTTCCGGATGCAATGCTGGGAAGTGATAAACAGCTTAATAAGCTAAGCTTTTATAAGCAGGCAGAGGCTGATTCTGCCAAACTGCAGGGCCAGATCAGAAAAGATCCCTACCTTGATCAGGTGCAGGCCGGCGTGGACTCATTTCAGGCGGGTCAGCTGGCGGGATTGCAGGGGCCTTTCGGCAGGAAAGGAGCTTTTACCGCAGCCCGAAGCCAGCCGCAGCGAGGCGCCTCAGAAAACGAGCGGAAAGTATATGAGAAGCTGCGGGAGCTTGACCAGGTGCTTTCTCAGGCCTCGGCTCCCGATTTCAAGCAGGTTCCAGAGGAATTGCCTGCGAGAGAACGGGGAGCGGCGGCAAAGGTAAGCTGGCAAGGAGAGCAGCAAGCTGGACGTTACCCCTGGCAGACAGCGCCCGCGGATCCGGACCCTGAGATAGAGCAGCTCAACGGGGTGCTCGATAAGATCCTTGCGATTCAGGATCCGGCCAGCCACGCGGCTTGGGAATCTGCCGCCGCCACAAAGCCGGAAAGAAAAGTTCTGACCGTCAGCACAATTGGGGACTCCGTGCAGGCAGGTATGCTGACCACACGGACTCAGGGCGATTCAACGGCAGTGCCTGACGCGGAAGAAGGCGGCTTTTTTTCGCTAGAAGAGCCGGTAGCTGTGCCGCTGGGCAACGCGATTTCAGCCGAGGTGGATCAGGACCAGACCCTTGTCAGTGGCCAGGTTTTGCGGCTTAGGCTAACTCAGGATGTCTTTATCGGTGGCGCCAAAGTGCCTGTCGGGAGTCTTGTGTACGGAAAGGTATCGATTAATAATCAGCGTTTGATGGCAGAGATTGAAAGCATTCATTTTGAGAATGCTGTGCTGCCTGTAAGGCTCAGCGTATATGATCTGGACGGGATAGCGGGTATTCATATCCCCGACGATGTTGCTCGTCAGGTGGCCAAACAGTCACTTTCCCAGGACATCCAGGGCGTTGATATCGGTGTGCTGGATCCTTCACTGGCAGGGCAGGCGGTGGGCGCGGGTATACAGACTGCGAAAAGTCTTCTCAGCCGGAAAGCCCGTTTGATTCAGATCACCGTCCACGAAGGCTACCGCGTACTGCTTTTGGGTAAGCAGGCGGCGCTTTGAGAAATTTCAATTCTTTCCAACCGGCCATTGCGGCCCAGATATCCATCCAGGTTTATGAAAAATCAAGTTTTGATCCTGGTGGCACTGCTTTGCTGCGGGGTCAACATACCAGGTGCTTCTCAGGGCATAAAGATGCAGATGTTTGCGATCGAGCCCTATCCGCTGGAAGTGACTGTGAGAAAGACCACGCACCTGGTTTTTCCATACGCGATCATTTCGGTCGATAGGGGAAGTGGCGATATCCTGGCCCAAAAGGCAAAGGGTACAGCTAATATCCTTCAGGTCAAGGCAGCCAGAGCAGATTTTGCTCAGACGAGCCTGACAGTGATTACAGCGGACGGTAAGCTGTACGGCTTTTCGGTAGACTATCAGCCAGAGCCCGCGCAGCTAAGCATTGAATTTGCCGGCGAAGATGTTGCGCGGGCTCAGCCGGCGGAGGGTGGAGTCAACCAGGCCATAGCCAGCCGGCTTGCCCGGGCGGCGACCGAAAACGCTGATGCGAGCAGGACGGCCACAGAGAGCTCCGGCATCAGACTGGAAGTAAGTGGTCCCTTTATCGGGCAGGACATAATGCTTTTCAGGGTGGAGCTTACCAATAATACCGATATCAGCTATCACATTGAAAACCTGTGTTTTTTTATCCGCGACAGCAAAAAAGCCAGACGGTCAGCTATCCAGCAGCAGCAGATCAGGCCGGTGTACGTGCTGGGTGACACCGCTGTTGTCGGTGGGCGGTCACAGCACCAGATGGTATTTGCCTTCCGCCAGTTTACCATTCCGCGAGAGAAATACCTGGCCATCCAGGCCCGGGAGGCAGGTGGTAGCCGGGAGCTGTCGCTTAGGATTCCGGCCAAAAGGATCAGGCGGCCAGTGCCGCTCCAGTAAGCAGCATTTTAAGAACTAAAATCACAAAAACGATGAACCAGAAAAATCTAGACTATCTCTCAGATCAGGTCAAGTACACCGGTTTCGGGGAGACGCTGCAAACCCAGCTTGCAGAAAACATCAAAAAGCAGCTTCCCGAGTTCTCGCTCCAACATCAGCAGTCGTTCGGCAGGCAGGAAACTGTTACAGCGCTTCATTTTAAAAAATCACCTACCAGTGATATGTACTTTTTTAACAGTTACCAGGTCTCGCTTGCCAAGGATGAAAACAGCCCGAAGATGAATCAGGCATTTTACATCGAGAAAGCCAACAACATTACCTTAAAGGAAGCTTTCAATCTGATGAACGGGCGGGCGGTCAACAAGGATCTGACCAATAAGGAGGGGCAGCTTTATAACGCGTGGGTCCAACTGGATTTTAAAAACGCAGACGCGCAGGGTAACTACAAGCTAAAGCAATTCCACCAGAATTACGGTTTTGACCTGGAAAAGGTGCTGTCAGCGCTTCCGATCAAGGAACTGGGCAGTGAGCAGGATAAAGCGCGGCTTGTCGAATCCCTCCGCAAGGGTAACCGTCAAGCAGTCACCTTCACAGAGAACGGAACGGAGCAAAAGCGGCTCATTGAGGCCAATCCGCAGTTTAAATCCATCACTGTTTACGATGAGAATTCCAGGCGCCTGAGGCTGGATAATACCCAGCAGCTATCGCAGCAGCAGCAAGTGGTCAATAATAGTAAAAATCAATCAGTTAAAATTGAAACCGATGAAAACGCAACCAGTTCTCCAAAGCCGTCAAAGCGACAGGGGCTTTCAGTCTCCCAATGAGGCATCCGTCTCAGCGCTTTTACACAGTTTTTTTGAGGGTATTTCGCGAGACCCGCGGATCAGCTGCGGACATATCGGCATTTATGCCGCTCTTCTGCAATGCTGGGCCATCCAGCAGTACCAGCAGCCGCTGATGGTTTTCTCCCATCAGGTGATCGGCCTTGCCAAAGTCAGTAGCCGGGATACGTATTTCAGATATGTCAGGCAGCTCAGCGATTACGGCTACATCCGCTACGAACCCTCGTTCAGCCGCAAGCAACCCAGCACAATTCATTTGGAGCGAGGCCCACAGCAATCAAATATTTATCACCGGAAGTGGTAAAGGTGACAGGTAGGGATCTGCCAGATATTGGTTGGTGGCGAAGAATCCCACAGGAAATTTTGCGAGGTTCTTCGCCACCCCAAAAGGTGATGTGCTACTTTACCAACAGACCTTCCTTGACCTGATTAGTAAAGTCATCGGCCGGCTTGAAGACCGGAGTCTGATGTGCAGGAATGACAATAGTGGATTTCTTAGAGATGTTTCTAGCCGTCTTGGCAGCCCTTTGCTTAATAATAAAGCTGCCGAAGCCGCGGAAATAAATGTTTTCTCCCTGGCTGAGTGAATCTTTGATAGTCACAAAAAAGGATTCGATGGTTTTTTCAACTTCTTCTTTCTGGATACCGGTCTTTTCTGTTATCCGGGATACAAGGTCTGCTTTCGTCATATCTTATCAGTTGTCTTTGGTTATTCAAGGACGAAATTAATACTTGGAAGTGAATCTGATCCCGATGTAAGCTAAAACTGAAATAAGCGGGCGGTTTTATATCCTTCCCGGGAGCATTCGATGCCCCGAGGCTGCCGTTGCAATTGTTTATGCCGACGCTTTGCTACCGGACGGGTCTTATCTCCGGGAAGCACCAGGTCCGGATGTGACCAGTTCAGACGTTGCATTTTGGTTTGTCGGAGCCTTTTCATCTGTCCAGAATCGATTGTAAATTTTTAGATTCCCGTCAGACTCCGGAGCCAGGCTCCATAGCAGATCTGCCTTTGACTCGCCCGTATAAGCAGTCCAGTGTACGGCGTTTAGATGCCCGGTTGAATGTCTCCAGCGGATTCTCCGGCTGAACAGCTGTTGAAGGCAGATCGATTGATCGCCAGTTATCAGCTTTACGAAAGTAGAAGGTTCCGAACAGTAGCGAGGGCTCTAGCACGTTCTGGTATCCAATTATCCAGTTTTCCAGAAGTTGCCTCTTCTTGTCAAGAATTAGATGGCCATTACATACCTGTAGCAAATTGTTTTCTTCCTCTAAAACGGACATGGCTTCATTTGCCGTACGCAGGGCGAGGCCAGCAATGCCAGTTATTTGCCGGTAGGAGTAGTAGACTGTTTGAGGATTCAAAAGGAATGTGAACACGACTCTGGACTATTAGCTTTATTTAAACTGGAAACTGCTTAAAGTGGTAGTATACAGATCTTTTGAAGTCGGATCGTAAAGGGGGTTTGTTTATTGACGCAAGGCAGTTTTTATTCATCTGACCCGTCGGAGTCAGCTTTGCCAACTAATTTGTCAGAATTGTGAAATTCTCGCATTGGATTAAAGAATTTATTGCCAGTTAATTGTCCAATGGCAATTATTTCTTTATTGACGATCTGTACCAACACTTTGCAGTTTCTTATTTGTTTCCAGGCTTGTACACCGCAGATTTCCAAACATCGAAAGACGAATGTGCCCAGATACGGGAAGTCGCCGGCAGTGCCACCCCGGGGGCCTGAGATGAAAACATCATGTCCGCCGAAACGAAAGTTTATTCCCTTAACGTTGATATCCAGCGCTGCGGTGATAAACAAGTCGTCATAGCAGTAAATATGTGCGTCTTTTATTGTTCCTGTAGTCATAGCTCGATTGTTTTTTTAATAGTAGCTCAAAAAAGAAGCATACCCGTCCCCGGGAAGGAAAATTGTAGCGGGAACGGCGGAATGGAACCGATATACGTCTTAGACTTTCCCCACGGTGATGAGAAAGGCAACAGAATTCACCGATCGGCCTGATGGGAGTCAAATAGGTTCGGTCGGAGGGGAGATACACCGCGAGAATAATACGAGTCTTTGATCATTAGCAGCAGTGGCTCTTTTGAACCAAGGAGTGTTACGGCTCCAATCCGGCAAACATCTCAAATGTGGCGCATTGCTCGTAAGTGTGACACCTATGGCCGTTATATGTTTACTGGTATGCTATTTTTAACATTTATCCGCCACACAATTTTCGTAGATGAAAATTGTATTAGAGAGCGTTTTGGCACTTTTAAGGTGTTACCGGAAAGTCGTTCAATAGTTGAAATCCCGATCCGCGCTGGTATTTATTAATGAGGCCACCCAAGCTAGTAAGGACCGCTATGAAAACAGTTTCCTGCATTTTGATTGATGAGGATCCGGAAGAACACCTCATTTTTTCGCTTGCTTTGAGGGAAGCCTGGTTGAATTCCCATTGCCGTCACTTCGGCTTGTCCTAATGCAATTCAAGTGGCCGACCGTTGGCATTTACTGAGCAACCTGTCCGAAGCGGTCGAACGCTTTTTAGACGGTCAGCGCTCGGCCATCCGGCAAGCTGCCCAATTTATCAACCAACAGTCAGTAAGTCCGCTTTAGCCCTGCTGTTTCGTTAACAGAAAAGGATTTATCCAAGCCAATTGAGTTGCAACTACCAGATGATCAACTCACTGAGACGGCAGTTCCTGGTGAAAAAAGGTATGAACTTTATCAACGTGCGAAGGAGTTACAGCAGCAAGGCCATGGTATTCGGGCTATTGCGACTCACCTAGGCAGTTCACGTAACACGATTGGAAAGTATTTCAAACAGGCTCATTTTGTACCTAAGACCAGAGAACGAAGATCAAACCTGCTTGCTTATGAAGCATATTTACGGCAACGGTGGCAAGATGGCCAGACCTGTGTTAAAACGTTGTTCGAACAAATTAGTACCCTGGGTTATAACGGCAGTTACACAATCCTGGCCGCTTTTTTATCCAACTATCCGCGCCCTTTACAAAAGTCTCCCCTGCCACCAACCCCGAATAAATATAACTACCCAAGTCGCAGGCTCACGCGACTATTGAGCCAGCAAGCTATCGATTGGCCGGAAGCGGACAAGCCCTTTTTGACACACTTGCTTAACCAAAATGAATCGATAGTGCTGGTGTACAAGCTGAATTTACGTTTCAAGCAGATGATGCGAGCCCGGCAAGCGGATGGATTAATTGAATGGTGCACCGATGCAGAACAAATTCCCGTCCTGAACGGATTTGTCAAGGGCATACGCAGGGACTTTGACGCCTTGAAAGAAGCGTTCCGATCCGAGTGGAGTAATGGTCAAACAGAGGGGCAAGTGAACCGACTGAAAACAATCAAACGGACAATGTATGGCAAAGCAAAATTTGATCTGCTACGACTGCGGGTGTTGACACCAAATTGGACGGATCACCCAAAGTGACGCTGAACCCTTTTGCCCAGGAACACTGGAGTACTTTCGCAGGAATATCTAGTAGATTTCTTTGGAATGACCAGAGGGGTCAATTTTACGCTCCATGACAAATAATAGAAAGAGTGAGTAACTACAATGCAAAGAACAAGTGTGTTTGCCTAGGTGCTCAACGGGACTGCTCACTTACATTTTTTGTTATAACAGGTTTTGAAAAGATAAAAGGTCTTTCATGCAGCCAGTTCTATAGCGGCGGATGCGGTCCAGTAACTAATGATCAGACTTAGCAGCTGGGTGAGTTGATTAAAGTCTGCTGGCTTTACAAAGAAACCTTGGGCCGACTCGCAGTAAGCGTCAATTACGTACCGATGATTCAGTACCGTGGTGAAGTACAGGTAAGGGACACACTTCAGGGCGATGCCTGCATTTTTTTTCAATTCAGCCCGCAGTTCCAGGCCGTTCAGTCTTGGCATCTGCACATCACACAAAATCAGGAAAGTGGGCTCTGAATTTCCGTTCAAGTAATCAAGAACCGCGTCACCATCGGGGAAATAAATCCTTTGATTGGGAACATTCAGCTCGCTGAACGCTTGTTCGAGCAACAGTTGATCATCGAGATCATCCTCAATGATGATAATAGTGCCATTTTTGTTCATGTTACTGAGGGTTTGTAATGACTGCTGCAAAGATTGGGCCAGCCAAAAATCGGCAGCTGGTACAATCTTAGGTGTAGTCAACTGGTTGGTTAAACGGAGATTGGCTGCCGTAGCGTGGTTTGGCAGGTCTTCGCTATTTTTCACTGCTAATGCCTTTGAGTTGCCATCTGCCTCGCGTTTCGTTCTCTGTTTAATAGCTTCGTGCCGCCATTGAAAAAATTGGCCTGATAGTGGCTAACAGCAAAGCTTTTACAAGAATACGTTGGGATGAAAACACAGGTTAACGGCTGGGTTCTTCATCACTTGGAATGGTCGGCTACAAATTCGATGCGGAATCTGTCCAACGCATTGATGTGGGTACCAAACAAATCAAAAACGATGGTACAAGTTTTGCTAGGGCTACAAATCGCTTGTGAGCACTTAACCACGGCGGATTAACAACAAACAGGCATGGTAAAGCGGAAAACGATATTTTTGGTGGAAGATGACGAAGATGACAGGCTTCTGTTTTGTGACATTCTTCTCCGTGAAGTGCCAGACCTTCAAATTATCGAGTTCACCGACGCGGGCCAGCTCTTGGCTCTGATCAATGGCCATGGGCCCTGGAAAGAACCAGACCTGATTTTAACAGACCTGAACATGCCTGCATTGAATGGTCTTGATCTTCTTGGGGCCGTCAGGCAACATGAGCGAATTGACAAGGTCCCGGTCGTGATGATGTCGACTGCCTCAAATGACGAATTGGTAGCACAGGCCTACGAATTGGGCGTCAATGCGTTTATTGCAAAGCCAGTCTCTACCGCAGACTATGCGATAATGGCCAGCGCGATCAGCATTTGTTTCTTGAACGGCTTTTGGAGATCATTGCCGCTACCCGCCAATGGTATTCGCAACGATGCCCGTCTTATCATCGTGGAAGATAGTGACGAGCATTGGAACCTGATAAAGCTCTCCTTTCAGTCAAATGGGTCCGGTTTCTAGCTCATCAGATTACGTGACAAGGCGGCCGTTTTCGAATATTTTTCTGACTGTTTTCAATTTTTACATCCTAGTCCAGCCATCGTAATCCTGGACCTTTATTTGCCAACTCGACAAGACGGGCTGGATGCTCTTGACAATGTCAGGTACGTTATTCAATCATGTAACTTGCCCAGGGTTCCGATTGTGATTTTTAGTTATTCAGGCGATCGTGAAGATATCAAGTCTGGCTACCTGCTCCGTGCCAACGCCTATTTAATCAAACCGCTCAACGTCGCTGAATGGCCAACTTATTTTCAAAACCTTTCCTATTTTTGGTCAAGGACCTTCCGGTTTCCAGCCAGGCAGTTGCACTGAAATTGGCAGACGTCCATTTTAAGGATTGGAAAGTCGTTCGTTTGGGATGCCTTGCTTTTTAAGGGTTATTTCACTTGAACAACATCAGCCATCTTCTAAGAATGTGTGCAGGTATCAAAAGGAAGGCTGCGTTGAATTGTGAATTGATGAAGTAAGCGCCTGATCCCATGGGTGGCGATCAATGTCAACTATTACGGCATATCCCCGTCAGCGCAGTGAACGGAAGCCGCCCGATCATAGATTCATACGGAAGCGATATACTTTGCGCTTATAAGCAGATATAATGTTCTGTCTGCTTTTGCTTGCTCATAGTTCTCCCTGAGCAGTCGTTTAATCTGATCATTTTTCAGTTTTACTCCGACCATTTCAAGAATCTGAAAGGAGGCCATTTCAATACTTTCAATGTTATGCAGGTAAAATAAAATTGACATATCCCTTAATTCTGCGTTGCTGCTATGATTTGTGATGTCTTTGAAAGAATCTTTCAGCAAGCCTTTAAGGCCAAGAGAACTAGCGGTAGAAGCAGTTGCTCGCATGATCCGATAGATTTTTTCCATATTTAGAATCTGGCCCCTGACATCGTCTATGGTTCGATGCATCGCATCTCGAAGATCAGAAAAGTGGGCGTTATCTATCAGTTGGGGTAGTTCAGAAATCAGCAAAGTTTTTGCTGCATAGATCTTGTCGAGATGGTGGATAAAAAATTGGTCAAGGTCGTCTTTGTCAAGATTGATATCGTCAGATTGTAACATAGTGCAACGTTTAGGAAAGATATTTGTTTACCTGAACTAGCAAACCCATCATATCATAAGGCTTGGCAAGATACATGTCCGCATTGCACCGCCGTGCAATTTCAGCAAGGTTGTATTCTCCGGAGCATAGAATTACCGGTAATTCCTTTGTTTCTGGGTGCGCTTTCAGTTCTCTGCAAATGTCGGCCCCAGTTCTTGAAAATCCCTTTATTCGCACATCCAGCAATACTAAATCGGGATGTAATACATTAATCTCTTGGGGATCAAGCGCTATTTGAGAAAACATAACTTCGTGTCCTGAATCGCGAAAGACAATTTTCAAAAGTTCCAATATATCAGGATCGTCATCAATGACGAGCATTCTTTTCTTCATGGATTTCTGCTTGAGGGTGACCGATTCAAATCTAGGAAAAATTCCATGCCGTGAACACATTTCCCTGACTTTGTGAACAGATCCAGAAAGTACTCCTACTAAAGTAGGCATCCTAGCGATTATCGGAACATATTGAGCGATCAAAAGCTGAAAATCAATGATATACAGGACTAATTGGGTGTTATTGGCGACTTGTAACCTTCTGAAAACTCTCGTGTCAAGAAGCGCTCGGCGAGTTCTTGAAGGAATAGTTCTGTGGCTGCTTCGTCGGAGAGGGCTGCGCCAAAGACACGACAATGGCCGGGCAGACTTCCCAGGACCGGAAGGCTTGAAAGCGATTGATAACAATCGATCTTATACTGAATCATTTTGGCCGTCAACAGCGTCAGTGTAAGGTCAGTGATGCTGCCTTTGGGGCTGTTTCTGATAGCATTCATGATCCGGCTTTCAACATCATCGAGTACTGCCGCTTGGCTGTCGCCTGTTTTATCATAATAATGTTTTTTAAGGCTTTCCTGATGGCTTTCAGACATTGCTACCGCTCGTTTCAAGGCGCGTGAAAGTTCGCTCGACCAGACCGAACGCAATATCTTTGGGATGATCCTTGTGAATTGATATTCGGCTTGCATCACGTGGGCAAGCTGTGTTTGAAAAGGAGAAACCGTTAAAGGACGTAACATGTTTTTCATCGTGGCAGGAATTTGATTCGAAGCGCTCAACGCATGTAAAAACTATACCCTGTTAGGACACCCAGGCGATGTTCTTCCCACGTGGCACTTCTTCTACAAGCTGTGGAGCGTAATAAGTCGGATTCAATATGAGTGTACCTGCATGTCAACGTGATTGATCATGTGAATCAATAGGCACTAATTTGGTAGGAAGCACGGCTTTACCAATTCACAAGCTATGGGTGGGCCGGACAAAACGTTATGCATTCTTGATACCCTGGCGCTGATCTGGCAGACGCATCGCAGGATCCGAATACTGTTATCGACAGCTATGCGCAAGGACGGCTGCACCTGTTTGCGCAGCATTTTGGCAAAAGCACATATAAGCAGTGTCATTTTCGAGCGAGATATTGAAGGCCTGTATGACTCGTTGAAAGATTGCCTGGCAGATAGTCAACTGGACCATGCCGGGTTCAATCCTGGCCGTATCCGGCAGCATGGGCTCACCCGGGCCATCCTTGTGGATACGATTATTAATCAGTGGGATGAGCTGCGTGAATTGTATTGCAAGCTACTCGACCAGACCGGCGAGGAAGGCATCATTTTCGACAGGTGCGGCGTGCACATCGCGGCGATTCATCAAATAAGTGCGTCAGCTAAGTCAAGGATTAGCGAGCTTTTCCAGATCCAGGACCCAGCGAGAAGTTTTGGTTCGGACCGCACCAGACCAGCACTCCCCGATATTCAAGGCGATGCCATGGCTGTGGTTGGCCCTGGCCTGAATAGGCAGATCAACACTGGGACAAATAAACTTCAAATGAAATGAAACCTTTCACGTGCTATTCCTTGTGCCGAGCTTACTCTGTTAACAGCTGCGGCGGAGACAATTCCAGCTCAAAATTTGGCGCGCCAGCGGAGAACCAGCTATTAAATAAAAAGTAATGTAGAGCGGAGCAGATCTTCTACGGGACAAAATTCCGCATCAGCCAGTAATGATTAGGACATGGCGAAACTAAAACGAATATTTTTTTTGAGTTGTGCATCCACAGTGGCTACGACCGCTATGACGGTTTTTAGTTACGGGATGTCTGGTCTTTGCAGACGAAATTTCCGGGAACCCAGGCTCTTAGCAGCTGTAAGCCGTGAAAGGTGGCCACAGGCAAACCGTAGAGCTCACAGGGCAACAGGCTGGCTTACTCATTATGTTGTAGGAGTTATCTGGGCGCTGCTTTACGCAGTTTGTTCGAAGCGCCTCTCAACATCAGCCAGAACTACGGTGCTGGGAGCTTCCAGCGGTATGGTGGCAGCCGGTGCCTGGAAACTTACCCTTAATAAACATCCTCAAACGGCCCGGCGGGTTGTACCAGCGTTTTTTGCCCAACTAATCCCAGCACATCTGGTGTTCAACATGGTGCTAGCGGCGTGTGAGAAGCGCTCGGAAAGGCACCGCAACCTACGCTGATTATCAGATCATCGAGGAGGTAAGAAAGCTGACAGTCAGGTATGCTTTTTGTAAACGACCGCGCAAAAAACATAACGACTATGAAAGCGATACTAATCATTATTACCGGCATGGCAAGCCTCATGGTTTTCCCCGGTGCGAAAACACACCAATCTGAATCCCAAGACAGCAAATTTGTACAACAGGCGGCCGAAGGCGGCATGCTCGAAGTAAAGTTGGGAGAGCTTGCCAGTCGGAAAGGTGTGTCTGCCAAAGTTAAAGAGTTCGGAAAGACCATGGTCATTGACCATACCAAGGTAAACGATGAATTGAAATCGCTGGCGCAGAGAAAGCAAATGAAGGTGCCGACTTCGCCAAGTAGTGCCAAACAGCAGAAGTATGATAGTCTGGCAGCTATGAGCGGCGAGAAGTTCGATATGCTGTACATGAACATGATGATCGCTTCCCACGAGCAAACGATCGGACATTTTCAAACCGAGTCGAATAAGGGCGAAGACCAGGATCTTAAAAAGTGGGCAGATGCCAAGATTCCTGCGCTCAAACACCACCTGATGATGGCCCAGCAGCTGTTTCAGGCATCCCCAAATAGCAAAAGCCAAAAGTAAAACCAAAACGCAGAGATAGATATGTTAGCAATGAACTATCGCGGACCTTACCGCGTCAGGGCAGACCGCAATAAGCCGATGCCAAAAATAGAGCATTCGGGCGATGCGATTGTCCGGGTAACCAGGTCTTGCATTTGTGGCTCGGACCTACATTTGTATCACGGTATGGTTCCCGATACCAGGGTCGGGACGACATTTGGCCATGAATTTATTGGTGTTGTCGAAGAGGTCGGCCAGGCGGTGCAAAACCTGAAAGTAGGGGACAATGTGCTGGTACCCTTTAATATTGCTTGTGGAAAATGTGTTTTCTGCGAGCAGCAACTGTATGGTAATTGCCACGAATCCAATCCGCAGGCTACGGCAGTGGGTGGCATCTTTGGGTATTCGCATACCGCGGGGGGCTTTGATGGCGGGCAGGCAGAATATGTCCGTGTACCTTATGCGGACATAGGCCCGACGATCATCCCTGATGATATGGACCATGACGATGCGGTGCTGTTAACGGATGTGGTGCCGACGGGTTATCAGGCGGCAGAGATGGGAGGGATCAAGCCAGGAGATACGGTAGTGATTTTCGGAGCCGGTCCCATTGGCATTATGGCTGCAAAATCAGCCTGGCTTTTCGGGGCAGGCAGGGTCATTGTGATCGACCATCTGGAATACCGGCTGGAATTCGTGAAGAACTATGCACAGTGCGAAGCCTATAATTTCCGCTCGCTGGAAGACCCGGTGCTTTTTATTAAGAAAACGACCGACTGGATCGGTGCAGACGTCTGCATTGACGCGGTAGGATGCGAGGCAGCAGGAGATGCTTTGCAAACTATCACCGGACGGAAGCTAATGCTGCAGGCCGGGTCGGCCACCGCTTTGCACTGGGCTATCAATTCTGTCAAAAAAGGAGGGATTGTCTCTATCGTCGGCGTATACGGTCCGACAGGCAACCTGATCCCGATCGGCAATGTGGTCAACAAAGGGATTACGATCAGGGCCAATCAGGCATCGGTGAAGCGGTTACTTCCCCGGCTCATTGAGCATGTGCAGGCCGGCCGGATCGATCCCAAAGCGATTATCAC
The DNA here is from genome assembly GCA_965649915.1 of uncultured Dyadobacter sp. Classification (GTDB taxonomy): domain Bacteria; phylum Bacteroidota; class Bacteroidia; order Cytophagales; family Spirosomataceae; genus Dyadobacter. The sequence continues at coordinate 32,787 of CBFGMV010000001.1, read as the reverse complement.
CCACAGGGTACCATTAGAGGAAGTAGGTGATGCCTACCACATTTTTTCTGCGAAGCTTGACAATTGTATCAAGACGATACTCATCCCGCCATCGGCAAGAAACTAAGAACATATGAAAAAGATAGCAAAAGATTATAGTCATATCAATGGTTGGGGAATTGACGCCGACCCTTTGGATGTCCCGAATTACCCGATCAAGAAACGAACAGAAAATGATAACAAAGGAATGGTCTGGGAGCGGCCCGCACAGCAACCTGCCCTGGTAGAAGTGCTCCATTCGAACGAGCGTCCCAATCTATCTGCTGTATTCGGCACACCCAATCCTCCCTCAGGGCTTAGTGGAAAGATTCGACGCTTCGCTTTCAGGTTCAGCGAGTCGACCTGGACCCACTGGCTGGCGCTGTTGGTTGCCGACCGGGTGAATATGATGGAAGGGCTTGGAGATGATCTGAAAAGCGGTCATATCCCGGACCTGTTCAGCGAACATGGCGGTAAATCCGAACTGGCCTATAACAAGGCAGGCCTGGCAAGGAAAGTGCTTACCGGCGCAGCCGTTTTAACGCTCGCCGTTGCTTTTATTAAAATGCGTTCCCGCCGTTAACGAGCGCCAACTTTTTCGCAGCATTGTTAACGACTGTTCGGAAGACCAAGCCGAGTTAACTGAACGCTGGCTTGGATTTGGCATGATTTTGAAGCAGAAGTTGACCATCATCAAACTTTCAACATACCATGGCAACAAAAACCACAAAAGCTAAAAAGCAGATTACCCCACAAGACGGTGAGAAACTTAAAGAACTTTTCATCGATGGATTGAAAGACATTTACTGGGCTGAGAAAAGCCTGGTGAAAGCGTTGACTAAGCTATCCAAAAATGCGACCTCCGAAGAGCTTAAATCGGCGTTTGAACTGCATGCAACCCAGACAGAGAGTCATGTGGCGACAGTAGAGCAAGTATTTGAGATCGTTGGGGAAAAAGCACAGGCCAAAAAGTGCGTCGCGATGGAAGGGCTAATTGCTGAGGCTGAAGAAATGATTGAAAGCACCGATAAAGGCACGATGGTGCGCGACTGCGCGCTGATCATGGCCGCCCAGAAAGTGGAGCACTATGAGATCGGCTCATATGGTACCCTTCGAAACATTGCCCGCACACTGGGATATGAGGAGGCTGCCATTTTGCTTCAACAGACTTTGGACCAGGAAGGAGAGACAGACCACTTGTTAACTGAGCTTGCTGAAACCTACGTGAACGAGCAGGCAGCGACAGAATAGGTTGTGGTGATTGCGCAGAGTGCGAAAGCTGGTGGTTTCGACCGCCAGCTTTTTTATTTTCCGAGTAAAAGCGTTTAGTTTTTCTGTAATGGGCACTGCAAAACCTTCATAGACCAGGCTGCAACTAGCACACCGCTGCCCGGATCAAGCGGGGCGGCCTCTTGACTGGATAATCCTGCGTCCGTATCGATGACTGCCTGCCATCCTGATCCGCACTCCTGAGGCGGCAGCTTAAATTCGACTGGTTGCTCTGAGGAATTGAAAGCGATGTAAAACCCGTCGTCAAACAGTTTTTCGCCCTGCTCGCTAACGCAGCGGATACCCAGCCCGTTAAGAAAGACCCCGAAAACTTTCGCTGCTTCTTGTTCCCACTGCTGCTCTGTGATCGGCTGACCGTCTGGTTGGAACCAGATAATGTCCTTTGTGGAAGAGCCGCTGACGGCAAGGTCCTGAAACCAGCGCCTGCGCTGAAAAGATGGGTGGCTTTTGATGAAGCTGATCAGGTGCTTGGTAAAATCAAGCAGGTCCTGATCTATGTGCTTCCAATTGATCCATGAAATTTCATTGTCCTGACAGTAGGCATTGTTGTTTCCTTGCTGGGTGCGGCCGAGCTCGTCCCCGGCCAGCAGCATGGGAACACCTTGTGAAAGTAGTAGCATTGTCAAAAGGTTGCGTTTCTGTTTGTTGCGGAGTGCTACCACATTCAGATCATTTGTCGGGCCTTCTGCCCCACAGTTCCAGGAATGGTTCTCATTGTCACCGTCCTTATTATCTTCCCTGTTGGCCTGGTTGTGCTTGTCATTGTAGGACACCAGATCGTTCAGGGTGAAACCGTCGTGGGCGGTAATGTAGTTAATACTAGCCGTAGGGCGCCGGTAGCTGTTATGATACAGGTCAGGACTTCCGGTGAACCGGCGGGCGAAGGTGGTCATAGTTGTCTTGCCGCCCCGCCAGAAATCACGCATCTGGTCGCGGTATAGTCCGTTCCATTCAGCCCAGCCGCCCGGGAACTTTCCGACCATGTAGCCGTCCTCGTTGATATCCCAGGGCTCGGCAATCAGCTTGACCTGGGAGATGACCGGGTCCTGATGGATGATGTTAAAGAAGGAGCCCAGCGTATCGGTTTCATGAAGGGTACGCGCCAGCGCGGCAGCCAGGTCAAACCGGAATCCATCCACATGCATCTCGACGGCCCAATACCGGAGACTATCCATGATCAGTGCCAGTACATTGGGCAGGCGGGTGTTAAGCGTATTGCCCGTGCCGGTGAAGTCATTATAGTACCGGCACTCATCCTGAACAAGCCGGTAATAGGCGGCATTGTCAATTCCCTTAAAGGAAAGTGTCGGGCCCATGTGATTTCCTTCCGCAGTGTGGTTATAGACTACATCCAGGATCACTTCTATTCCTGCCTTATGCAACGCCTTCACCATTTCCTTGAATTCGCTGACTTGCCCGCCGCTGGTGCCGCTGCTCGAATAGGGGCCGTGCGGCGCAAAGAAGCCCAACGTATTATAGCCCCAATAATTGGAAAGCCCTTTCTGGATCAGGTGGTGGTCTTGCACAAACTGGTGGACTGGCATCAGTTCGAGTGAGGTAATGCCAAGTCCTTTCAAATAGCCGATGCATGCCGGGTGGGCGATCCCGGCGTAAGTACCCCGCAGCTTCCCAGGTATTTCCTGCCAAAGCTGGGTGAGCCCTTTGACATGCGCCTCGTAGATAATGGTTTGATGGTAGGGAATATCGGGGCGGGCGTCACCTTCCCAGTCAAAGCCCGGATCGATGACCACTGATTTGGGCATAAATGGCGCGCTGTCAGAATCTTCGCGGCTCAGATCTTCACTGGCGTCACCGAATCTGTAACCGTATACAGCTTGGTTCCACTCGATAGCACCGTCGATGGCTTTTGCATAAGGGTCGACCAGCAGCTTGGACGGGTTAAACCGGTGACCATTTAAAGGGTCAAAAGGACCGTGCACCCGGTAACCATAGTGTTGTCCTGGCGCCAGGACAGCGACGTAGCCGTGCCATACCTGATGGGTAACTTCGGTTAACGGCAGCCTGCTCTCTTTATCACCATCAAATAGGCATAGCTCAACACCTTCGGCGTTTTCGGAAAAGATGGCAAAATTAACACCCTTACCGTCCCAGGTGGCGCCCAAAGGGTAGGGGCTGCCCGGCAAGACTTTAAGCGCCAGTTGCTTGTTTACTTGTTCTTCATGTTTAAAATAAGTGGTATCCATACGCTTGCAATTTTATTGGGACGTTAGATCATTGCATTATCAAACTTGTTGCTGCCGCATTGGAGGCAAAGAGCCGGATGTGCGCGGCCGGCAGCGGATCCGCAAGTAGAACAAACCTGCTCGCCGGTTGCCGAGCAAACCCGGGAGATGAATGCTTTATCGTAGTCGGGCAGCACCGCCAGTCCAGGCTGGGCGCGTACTTCCGGTATCAGTGTTAATGCCCCGCTGGCCTCGAAGTAAAGCCTTTTCACCTGGCCCAGGTGCCGAATTCCTTCGCTTCGAAGTTGGGCGAAAGCGCGCTCTTTGGTGATGCCGGTTTGTTTCATGTTTTCCAGGTTCAGACAGCCGTCCGAAACAAGTACTGTCAAATCGCCTTGCGTAATGGATTCGGCCCGCTGGTTGCGGATGGCGATCAAGGCAACGAGCTGCTGGATCAGGATCACGACAGCTGCTATGACTACTGCCGCCAGGATCCCACGGTCCGGCGCCTGCAAGGGCACACCGATCGCAGCGGCCAGTGAAACCATGGAGATCATTTCGTTTCGGCTTAGCTGGGATGCCATTCGTTTGCCCATTAGCCGCATAGAAATCATCAAAATCAGGTAAATGACGATAATTTTGAGCACCACCTCCCAGTAAAAGCCTCCGGGGACGTCGCCCACAAACATCCGTAGCCAGTCGCCAAAATAGGTGTCTTCTTTCTTCATGATGCAGCTTCGTTTGACCCGGTAGTTGCGATACTTGCCTGTCCCCACTGGTCAGCCCCGCAGACCGGGCAAGTGTGTGGGTGGTCAGCGCGTCCGAGCGTTTTTCCGCAGTTGGCGCAAGCTACCAGTCCATCTACCGGCCGTTGACCAAAAGTATTGACACTCTGGTCGGAAGGCGGGAACAGCAGTAGACCCGCCGCGGGTTCCGTCCGTGCATATACGCTGAACAATCCGCATGCTTCCAGATAGAGCCGCTCGACCTGCCCAAGATTGTATATCCGTTTATTGCGCAGCACTGCAAAGGCCTGCTGTCGAGAGACTTTGTGCTGCTTCAACTGACTAAGCTGTAAGACACCATCTTCAACGAGGGTACTAACTTTACCTTGACTGATCTTTTCGAATTTTGACGACCGTCCCTCAAGCCAGTTGGTGCCTCTCTGAAAGACGAGCGCGCAAATAAGTATCATCGTGCAAAGCAGCAAACCGGTTTGCGGCATCTGCATCCCAGGTGATACGATTGCGCCAAGGGTGATCATCACCGCCAACTCGGAAATCGTCAGCTGCCCGCCCATTCGCTTCCCCATCAGCCGCACGGCCACCAGCAGCGCCAGGTACATGATCAGTGTCCTGATCAGCACTTCCACTAAAAAATTCGGTGGGGTCTCCCCAAATAGGATCCGGTAAAAATCACCAGGGACGATATCTTGTTTTTTCATTTTAACAGCAAGCCTAACTCGGGTGCCCGCTGGTAAAATCCCGTGCCAGCCCTTATTTGCCCGTTTCGGAGTGCGGCGCGTCCACAGGTTTGGATTCAGGTGAGCCTTTCTGCCGAAGGAAAATTGTCAAAATTACAATACTGGCCACCGAAAGGAATTCACTTTGCCAGTTCTGGAAAGTTTCAAACCAGAAGTTTGCTTCGGCGAGGTATTGCACGGGGGTAACCGGCGGCTGGCCGCTAAGCAGTTTTTGCTGGTTTTCATCCAGCCAGCTACCATAAAAATGAAGTGCCCAACTGGCAAGGAACAGCAGCGCGAACGCTATGGAAAGCGAATGTTTGTAAAGGGTAAGGACGAGACCGCCTTTGCGTACCGGCCAGGGCGCATCTTTGGTTGGCTGCGGCTGACGGTCCACTTCTTCTGGGCCGTTCAGCGACTTGGATTCCGCGGAACCCTTTTGCCGCAGACCAATCGTCAGCACCACGTACAGGGCCATTTGCAGGAATTCGCTTTCGAAGTTTTCAAAGGTAGCCGAAATGAAGTGCCCGCTTTGAAGGTAGGCGGCCAGTCCGACTTCTGCCGCACCGTCCTGGACTAGCTCGGAATTATGCTCGTGCCAGCCTGTGAGTGCCTGCGCGGCAAGTGTCACAATAAATAAGGAGATAAAAACGATGCTCAGGCTGTTCCTGTAAAAAAAAGAGTGTGAAGGATGTGATTTTCTCATGAGTGTCCAGAGTAGAGAAATTATTTGGAAGAAAAAGCGAGCTGGCTCATCCAAGTGCCAGTTCCAATAATAATGGTACGATAAATCCTCCTGGATCCTTCCCTGGCTGGATGCTTTAGCAATTGCACCTTCAACCAGGCCAATAATAATTCATGTGATAATCCCATATTTAATGTTCGTTTTTTATTAGAAGCTATTAAAAAACTGTGCCCTGTAACGCCAGGGCGGTTGGCCAGTTCTTGGGAAAATTGTAACTTGGTAATATTTATATTCATCTAAAAAATATAGTAAATCATGGAGCTAAAACCAGGACCAAAAAGAATTGCCGATTCGACAGGAAAGCCAGACAAGCGCCAACGTGATAACAAGGATGTTCCTGGTAATACACCGTCGCTTAAACCGCACAAGCACAAAAAAAGGTGATTAGTTGGCTAGTAGGAAATTGATTGTTTGAAATCATTTACTCGGTAACGCCCAGATTTCTATTTAACATTGAATAACCCGACAAGGTTGAACATCTGTGCTGCGCCATCTCGAAAGCAATTTACAAAAAGTCCTGTGTCCTTGGACAATCCAAGAACTTCGCTCAAAAAGCCAATAGACACCTTGTTCTGGTGTTTTCTCATTTAACAAAAAGCATATCCAAACGGCACCGGCAATTCAGGCTTCTGTCCTGTTTCACCAGCCACAGGTGAAATGAAAAGGATTGAACTTTTCCTTTTTTCATCATAATAAGGTTAATGCATAACGGCCTGAGTAATGCCCTATATCCTTCGAATTTATAATCTTTCGATTGGTCGATGAATTTATTTGGTCGAAATTATTGCATAGTTGGCTTTCAAACTATTTGATCGAAATGCTTTAAATACTACTATTGCTCAGCTGTTTAAAAAGTTTCCATTTAAATTTGGTAGCCTATGAAACGAACATTTCTTGCCTTATTTGCATTGTGGGTAATTCTGATTGTAACTATTCAGAGCTGTACAAATCTGCCTGAACCTCACAGGCAGGAAAACAATTTGATCTCGGAAACATTTAGGATTGATCTCGTAAAAAAAGCGTATCAAGAGACAATGTCAATAGCACCGATTCTACCGAAAACTGTCAACGATAAAAGGGAAAGGACACTTAAAAGGCAGATGTTGTGGGAAGATGCATATTCGATAAAAACAACATCAGGAGAATAGCTAGTTGTGCCATTCACACTAGAAAATGAGATATTTGTGAATGGGAGCAGTGAAAACAGGCGTTCTTATAGTTCCATAACAAGATTACTCGTGTCCAAGAATGGCGATAAATATGATTTCCAGACAGCTACGTATATCGCAGACTATCACCGTGACTCAAGTAAAGTTACCAAGGAGTGGTCTGGGCAGATTATCGTCGAAAACGCGTTAGGCGACTTCGTTGATGGATTTTACGTTGACAATGGCAAAGTAACCGGTCATGCGGTTAAGGGCAATCCAAACAGCCGGACTAATATATTAACGTGTTTCTGGGTGGAACTTTGGTCTTGCTCGTATGTATCTTATGTTGGCTACTTTGCTCCTGCTTATTTATGTATTCGAGTAGTGAATGTTTTAACGTCACACCTGCCGCATATAGCGCGGCAACGAATGGTAGCGGCTACTTACAGGTTGTTGGTGGAAGTTATGGATCTAGTGGGACTGGTGGCAGCCCCAGCACTCAACTTGTTGATCGCTATAGCACGATCAACAAGTTTTCAGTGTTTCCACAAACTGCAAGAAATTCAGTGAATGCAAATTTGAACGAGTTAATATTGACGTGTCTAGGCAAGGCTTTCTATGTTGGACTCACTTCGACAGCTACAAAAGTCGAATGGCGGATAGATCCGACCAGTGCCTCAGCTGGTGCGTACAATCCAAGTTCTAAAACAATAATTTTCCAAACAACATCTGACATTAATCCCTGGGGACTTACAGAGGAGCTTTTTCACTCATATCAAGGCAATTTCTATATAGGAGGCACATCACCCGTTCTGCAAAAGGACAAGCTTATCATTTTGACATTTATGAGCAATCACTTTTTTCCGGCAAGTGGCCGACGCTTGGTTACCTTCTGACGGTAAACCACTGGTATTGGGGAGTTGGCCTGATCAGTTTCGGACTGCTGGTTCTAATGCGTCTTTTAAATTTATAGGAATCACTGCTGCCACACTCAGGGATCATTTGTGTCTATCTCAGGCCATAGACTTCTTATCAGGTTGACCAGCTTTCCGCTTGGTCGCGCCTGGCAATATCTTTGAACTTTAAGATGTCAACTTTTTCCTGCTGGATCTCTTTTTCAAATTATCAGATCAGCCTGATTTTTTTCGAAAACAGATTTGCCGCCAAAAGCTTTGTGATTTTTGCAAAGCCATGCAAGTGTGCTTTCTGTACATATTTCAGGTATCCGTCCGATCAACCCATCTATCGCTGCATTCTGTAATTTTCTAATCTTGTGTCATGAAAACAGACACAGAAAAAATGCGCGTTCATTACGATCAATGGTGCTTGGAAGGGGTTAGTAAACAGTCATTTTGTAATCGAAATGGCATCAGCTATTACAAATTCAATTATTGGTGAAGAAATTTCGTCGCGATAATGCTAATGAATCCATTTCCCGAAAAGGATTTTCACGTATAACAATCCAGTAACCACCGTTACCGCAGCCGCAAAGACCTATGCTTGCGACTTTTGTTTTTGCTTCCGGGGCCAGACTGGAGTTATTCACCGCGCTGGACGCCTCCTTCATTAAGGAGCTGGCGAACTAAGTATGCTGGCCCTCTCGCATACATGCCGGTATTTTCTGTACCGCAGCCCAACCGATATGCGCTATGGTATTTACAGCCTGGCTGGTTTGGTACGGAATGAGCTGGGTTTTGACCCGTCCTGCGGTGATGTGTTTGTGTTCTTGGGTAAACGTTTAGACCAAATTCGTTTGCTGCAATGGGATCGGGATGGCTTCGCGATGTACATTAAAAAGCTTGAAGTCGGCACCTTCGAGTGGCCAAAGGGCAACCAAACTTTAATCACCAGCCAACAATTGACGCTTCTTCTTCAAGGGGTCATGTTGGATTCTGTTCGCCTGAGAAAACGTTACATAAGGGCTTGAAGTCGTAATTAAAAGCAGCACAAAATCCATTAAAAAGTGCTCCAATTTGTTGTATAGGCGTTTTTTGAGTTGTACTTTCATGTTATGGAAGACGCAGCGACGGACTACAAATTGCTCTATGAGCAGGCGCTCTTGGAGCACAAAAAAAACCTCGCCGACAAAGATATCGAGATTCAATCCCTGCACTTGGAGCTCGATAAATATCGCCGCTACTTGTTCGGTAAAAAGAGCGAAAAACTTCCCAGTCCGTATCCGGACGCAGCCCAAACTGACCTTTTTGAATTAGGCACCACCCAGCAGCAGCAAGAGGAGTTGTCCCAAGTTGTTGAAGTGGTTGAAAAAGCTCCCGCCAAAAAGCGTGAAAAAGGTACCGGTCGCATGCTACTGCCGGAAAACCTGCGCCGGGAAATAATCATCATTGAGCCTGAAGAAGATGTTACCAACTGCTCGATCATTGGTGAGGAAGTAACCGAGGTCCTGGACATAATTCCAGCCGAGCTCTACGTAAAACGCTATATCCGTTACAAATACGCCCGTCCCAACGGCGAGGGTGTCATCACCGCCTCACTTCCTGAAAGGGTCATTGAAAAAGGGATTCCTTCTGATGATCTGATAGCCCAGATCATCATCGATAAATACGTGTTCGGTCTTCCGCTACACCGACAGATCGATAAATACAAACGATTAGGAGTGAGCATCCCGGCTTCCACGGTCTCAGACTGGATTATGAAAGGCTGGCAACATCTGGCACCCTTATGGGAGCCACTTAAGATACTGGTAGTCAATCAGAAATACTTACAAGCCGATGAGACCCCGCTGAAAGTGCTGGACAGGGACCATAAAAATGGGATCCATCAGGGCTATATGTGGATTTACAATGCCCCTTGTGACAAACTGACTCTGTTTGACTACCGGAAAGGCCGTGACCAAAGCGGCCCTAAGCAAATGCTTGGTGGCTATAAGGGCATCCTTCAAGTGGACGGTTATTCAGTATACGAAAAACTATTTGGTAATCATCCGGACATCCTGTTGGTATACTGCATGGCGCACGCTCGCCGCAAATATGTAGACGCGCTCCCATATGACAAGCAAAAGGCGAATCATGTCTTGGAGCGTATGCAGCAGCTTTACATCCTGGAGGATGAAATGCGCCAGCAGCACTTGGATTGGGAATCAAAAACACGGTTGAGACAGGAAAAGGCAGTGCCAATCCTTTTTGAACTGAAACATTGGATGAGTGAGCAACTCCCACTGGTAATGCCTAAAAGCCCCCTTGGGCAAGCCATTGCTTATGCACTGCCACGCTGGGAAGGCCTGAGTGCCTATGCGCTGCACGGCCAAATCGAGATCGATAACAATCTAACGGAAAACGCAATCAGGCCACTGGCAATCGGGAGAAAAGCATTCCTTTTTGCCGGCTCCCACCAAGCCGCAGAAATGGCCGCTGCCATGTATTCCTTTATGGCGACCTGCAAGAAAAACGGTGTTGATGAGCAGCAATGGCTCACCGATGTCCTGGAAAGAATTCAATCACACAAGCACAAAGATCTTTACCAATTACTTCCCAATAACTGGATCAAGTACCGGAAACCGGGTGTTTAGTTTACGCGCCTTGTAAATTAAGCTGACAGGGCAATACGGTGTTCACCGGACGGATACTATTTCAGACAGTCCGGGCTTATCTCGGTAGTATTCGGAGCCATTGACCGCCACAATTCGGGAATTACAGTTAAAACGTTTCGGTCAGCATTGACCAGCTTAAATGATTTATTAAGAGTAACTTAACTTTATGCAAATAGGTATTCATTGATGGCCAGTCTGCCACGGAATCGGGTGGTTAAGGTATTCGAATTCTCTGGCATAAGTCCAATTCAGGACGAACTCCGTCTCTTAGTCAACCAGGTTCGGATTATTCGGCTGCCAATTTGACGCCAAAAATTGTTGGCCGATTAGCGTAGCGTGAAGGTGTTGGTGGTAATCTCGTATTCTTTTTTATCGATTTGAATATCGGATTTCGTATATTTAACTAATCGATTTCGAATATATTATAATTGTGTATGTCAGCAGTTAAAGGCCGGTCAGATAAAAAAAGAAGGGTAGGGGAACTTATTAACGCTATCCGTACTTCCGGTGTCACAGAAAGAATCATCGTGCGGGAAAGTACAAAGGCTATCCGCGCTGCGTCTGCGCGTGCAATGCAGATTACCGGGCACGTAGTCAAGGCGCAGGGAGGCTGGGTGGTCCGTGAAGACAAAAATGGCAAGCTTACCAAGATCAGTAAGATCGAGTCCCACGCGCGTCCCAAAAAGTTAAACCTGGACTAAATGAGCCTCCGCATGCGTGTTTTTGCCGGACCAAACGGGTCTGGCAAGAGTACAATTATTTCCTCAATACGTCAGGCCAATGTCAATGGGCACCCATTGGATTTCGGCATTTACGTCAATGCCGACGATATTGCCCGGGCGCTTCGAAATGGTGATTTTAATTTCGCAGAGTATCAGGTTTCGGCAACCAAGCAGGAAGTAATCAATGTGGCCACGGATTCCGGACTTTTGCTGCCGCCATTTACACGAGAAGATTTCAATGCATGTTTCGAGCTGGCCGATGGGGTTGTTACCCTGACTAATGCCGCCGCCGACGAGCGCCTTGCTCAGATCCTGGCAGATTTCCTAAGGAAAAAATTGGTAGCAGCCAAGAAGAAATTTTCGTTCGAAACGGTATTCTCACACCCGTCAAAACTGGAAATCATGCGAGAGGCGCAGTCGGAAGGGTACAAGGTATACCTATACTTTGTTTCAACCGAATCCCCCGAAATCAACATTTTCCGTGTCGCCCTTCGGGTTAAACAGGATGGTCATAATGTACCGGAAGACAAAATCAGGTCGAGGTACTACCGGTCTTTGGACCTGCTTTACGAAGCTGCCCAAATTACTCATCAGTCCTTCTTTTTTGACAACTCCACCAATGTAGGTGCCAACGAGCAATTTGTCCCATTTGCACAGTTCAAAGTATTAGATGGCAAAAAGGTCTGGAGTGATGAATCTCTTGATGGAGAGGCAGTACCCGAATGGTTCATCGAGTACTATTATAACAAAATACCCGCTTCGGGTCAGCAAAGGAATAGTGCCAGGTGAGATTGTCTGGCAAATGGTGCGTGGAGAAAAAGTATAATGCCTTCTTCGCGAGGCACTTTGTAAGACTTGAAAAAGACACTGATGAAGAAAAAGACGGAGATTAACTAATCCAATACAGAAAACTCCGATACAGAATGCCACTTCGTGCCTACTATCAGTAGGCACGAAGAATCGCGCCAAATGGCGCTTTGAGGTGCCGGCCAAACATATACTGAGCGTTGAATGTTTGACCGCTTTCATTCAAATAAGTAAATGCACCCTCGACCTTTCCTGTTTAAGGTTATAGCCTTGCGGTAGGTTGAGTCCTGATCGAGTATTGCACCAGGATATGCAGCTGTCCTTTCTCTTTTGCAAATTTTCTGCCGCATTGGTCGAGTGGGATTTGCGGGTGTCCTGATCTTTTTAGGACTGGTCAGAAAAACGCTTGTAAAATTTATGAGGCAGGTTTAGCTCATCTTCAGTCAAATCCTTGATAGCCAACATAAGGTTACTGACCCGGCGGCTGGTAGTGATCAAGGCCGGGTATTTGTTCGATGATCGTGCACCAACGCCTGTCACATACTCTACGTGCTGGTATTTAAGTATTTAGACTTTTTCACATTCCTTTACTGGCTACCTGTTAACCTTCCCATAATGCAATTTTCAAGACAAGTGCGGCTTTCCTATTTTTCCGGGGAGGATATAGAATAGTTATTTCAGCCAGACCGAATCGAATCTCCCTTAACGGGCAGAAAGTGATCAGGTTGTTCTCAGATTAGTAGTGACAAGGTACCGGCAAAGGTATTTGTAATAAAAGCATTGGCTCCCTTAATCAATAGCCCTGCGGCGTGTCACAACTGTTAAGCAATGAAATACTTAAACAGAATATTTCATCCGTAAATGCGCGTGGAAAGGCTGATTTGTTTCGGGGTTATTTCAAACAGTGTTGCTAAGTATGTAAAATTTCATCCGCGAGTTCTCTGACTCAACCCTGTGTGCTTAGCGAAAAAACACCTGTTTCATGAGCGGGGTCTTTCCCACCACTAAATCATTCCCGGCTTTCACTGTGATCCTAGGCACTGACGCCTAAGGTCTTCAATTCATTTTGTAAGTATATCAATCGTTTTTGACTACGCTTGGCTTCAAAATCTTCCACGGAAAACGCCTTATAGGGCTGCCTGGTTGAAAGGATGATATAAGCTGCATTCAGGATCTTGTGTCCTAATATCATAAGTGCTTTTTTTCTTCCTTTTTTTCCAGCCATGCTTTCAAACTTGGCGCGTAAGAACGTTCCCTTCACACGAGTAGCGAACCATGCCGCTTCTACTAAGATACTCTTCAAGTATTTATTACCGTGAGTTGTTCGCCCACTAAGCTTTTTACCCCCACTTTCGTTGTTCCCTGGACAAATTGGAAAATACGGTGCCACTGACCACCCCATTTCGTGGCAGATTGGTTCATCCCCACTTTTGGTGGTCACTCCGAATTTAGCAATAGCCTTCTTTTCAACAACTCAAAACCAGCACGACCATACATTTGTCTCTTCAAAGTTTTAATTTTATTTACATTTCCTTCAACAGGTCCATTACTCCAGGGCAGATTAAATGCATTTTGAATCGCTTGGAAATCCGGTTTCATACTTTGTGCAAATCCTCCTATTTCTTTGAGACCTGACTCAATCGCTTGTAAAATCCATTCATGTAGTTGATTACCAGCCTTTGTTTTCATCAGAAATCTGAAATGCCGCACCAACTGTAATGCTTTGGTTAATGTATGGGACTTTTCGCAAAGACTAACTAATGTGTTCTTTTGTTTAATAGAAAGCGCATCTACATCTTTGAAAAACAGGATACTAGCTTTTGAAGGCGTCCATAACAGGTCTGATAATTTGGGAAATTGATTAAATTTTGACTTTTTGCCCATCATGACACCCGCTTTCTTTAGGCTTTCAGATAGCGTTGTGTACGCTCCTGTATATCCCTGTTGTTGAAGTTCATACCATAAGGCACGAAGCTGTAACTTGGGTTCTTGAAGTAGCCTGTCTCTTATATATAGCAGATGCTTATCCAATTGATTATAACTGATTTTTTTGGGCAGGGAATCAATAGCGATATATTTTCTAACAGTTTGCCTGCTCATCTTAAATTTTTTAGCAATCGACAATACTGATTGGCCACCCACGTATAGTTGCTTTACCGCTCTGAATCTGTCTCGATATCGATCGGCCCGAATATTCTTAACAATCTGATATCTAGAGCTCTTATGATCATGGCGGAATTTATTTTCTGCGATAACTTCGTCTCTAAGCTCCTTTAGGACACTGTATTCGCGGTCTAATTGCTTACGGACTGCTTCTCCCAGATTCTTAAGTAAATGCCATCGGTCAGCGACCTGCATTGCGTGCGGTGCCCCATTAGTAGCCCCTTGAATATATTTCCCGTAACGGTCTCGACTGATAATAAGTACACCTGGATTGTTTTTGAGCCATTTCTCTAGCGTCGAAGCCTCTCTGTCATTCAGTAAATCTATGATTTTCCTGTTTGTTAAATCGACGAGAACTATTCCATATCTGTCTCTCTTTTTTCATGCCCAATCGTCAACTCCCAATATCTGAGGCGCATACGTGGCTGGCAAAGGTTTTCGCTCTATAATTCTTAAAAGAGTAGTATCGCTGACGAAAGCGCCCATTTTACGAACTAATCGCTCAGCAGATTTTGCACTAGATTCTAAAACAGCAGAAAGGAGTAGCTGTTCTAACCGGTAAGTGTTTCTCCTATAAGGTAAAAAGTGCTTTTCGAACCTTTCTGTAAACACTTTCAATATACATTCAAGATGGCAGCAGTAAAATTTTCGCGCTTGTAAGGTAATTATCACCCCACTTCCAAAAGCAGGTACATCTTTAATTTTCCTGAGGTAATAACTATGAATTTTCTCGGCCGGTACCTGGCAACTGGGACAACAACTTGTTGGCTGAATGCTTTTTATCTTAATAATTAGTACGGAATCTATTTTATCGAGTGAAATGATTTCAAATTTCGCGGAGGTAGAAAAAAGTAAGTTTTCGGTGGTCATCAAAGGTTTCACGAGCTAAGAAAAACCTTTAACGAATTTACCACCAAAAGTGGGGATGAACCGCAGATTGACCACCAGCCAGAATTCACGGACATTCGGGTAACTCGCTGGTGAAAAGAAAGATAAGGTGGTCAACCAAAACCGAAATGACTTGGTCAGCCCAAAATGAAATCTGGTGGTCAGTTTCACCGTAATTTCCAAAAACCAACGAATCCGATAAGTAGTCATTATGTGCTCTGAGAGCAGATCCTGTTTGGCAGGCATTTCTGAGATTCATGCCGATGCATTTCGAAGATGAAAAGTCTGGGTAGCGATCCGGCCTAGGGCTCCCTGAGCTCGGCGAATTCGCTGAGATATAAGTCGATTTTGGCTCGTTTATCGGCAGATTCATAAATGGCCTCGATGACCTTCATATCGCGCAGACCCATTTCAGCTGGTACCCTCGACTGCTGACCAGTTATAACGCAAAGCGCGAAATCGTCCATCTGTAAGGCCTGCTGCTTGACAGGGGCAAACTGCATTTCGCCTAGGGAAGTCGATCCCTTCAACCCGTGGTATTCATAAGCCGGATTTAATTCGAACCAGCCGGATTCAGCTTCGGCGCGCATCAGGTTCTGATTTTTGGAATAGCTCGTCTCGCAATCGGCAATCACATCATCGCCGAAATACATCGTCCACCTGATCCCTTCTTCCAATCCCTCGAATTTAGATGGGTCCGTTTTGGGCGTGTAGCGGGCGTCGACCACGGTGGGTAGCTTGCCGGTGATATAAATTGCCGCCTGAATGCAGTAAATGCCATTATTTACCAACGGGCCGCCACCGGATCGCCGCGGGTCGAGACGCCACTGGTTTTTCTCGCCGACATCCATACTGTCCAGAAGCGTCATTTTCCTTACTTCACCAAATTTTTCACCCTGGCCTAGCCGCATCATTTCGCGGTTGAAAGGATCGAAATGAAGGCGGTAGCCCATTGAAAAATGCATTCCTGTCTGCCCGATCACCTCAATGACCTGCTCGCATTCGGCTACATTCATCGCCATAGGCTTTTCGCAGATTACGTGTTTCCCCGCCTGCATCGCCCGTATACTGAATTTGGCGTGCATGCTGTTGGGTAATACAATGTAAACAATATCAATTCGATCGTTATCGGCGATCGAATCAAAGTTTTCGTAGCTGTAAAGACAATCGTCTTGCAGACTGAATTCGGTCTTGTATTGATCCAGTTTTTGTTTATCACCGCTGACCAGCCCGGCCAGATAGCAGTTTTTGGTCTCTTTCAACGCAGGCATCAACTGACCTGTGGCATATTCGCCCAAGCCCACCAATGCTACGCCCAGCCGTTCTTTTACGTTTTCCATAACCTCTGCATTTAAGTTCTCCTTCGATTGGTTGAACACTTTGTAATTGAGCATCTCGCATAACCGCGATTTTTTATCCGGCGGATTCCAAAATAAGCATGCCAAAATCTTAGCCGCCGAGGAAGATTAAAACTTGCACTGGTCTGATTTTTGTGTCTTCCGGCGCAATTTTTCAGCAATATCAACTATGGAAACCTATCAAAGAAGACAGTTTTTACAGGCGTCGTTGGCGCTGCCATCGATGCTGGCGATGAATTTCGATACGTTGGCGGAGCATTTGCAATCCGTGGCGTCGTTTACTGAACAGGATACAAAACTGGGCATTGCCCTGCTCGGACTTGGGAAATATGCCGAGGAGCAACTTGCGCCGGCGCTTGAAAAAACACTGCGTTGCAAGCTTGCAGGCATCGTGACGGGCACACCCGACAAAATTCCCAAATGGAAAGACAAGTATAAAATTCCCGACAAAAATATTTACAGCTACCAGAATTTCGACTCGATCAAGGACAATCCCGACATCGATATCGTCTACGTGGTCGTTCCCAATTCGCTTCACGCCGAGTATACGATCCGCGCGGCCAAAGCGGGTAAACACGTGATTTGCGAAAAGCCGATGGCGACTTCGGTGGCGGATTGCGAAGCGATGATAGCTGCCTGCAAAAAAGCAGGTAAAATGCTTTCCATTGGCTACCGGCTGCACTTTGAACCCCACCATCTGACTTTTGTCGAGTTTGGTAAAAAGAAAATGTACGGAAATATCCGCAGCATTAAGGCCATCGACAGCCAGGAAATGGAGAAGGGCGTTTGGCGGCTCGACCACGAGCGTGCAGGTGGCGGACCGCTGATGGACCTGGGCATTTATTGCGTGCAGGGGGCCATCTATTCGGCCGGAGCTAATCCGATCCGGGTTTCAGCGAAAGAAGGTCCCAAAACAGATGTCTACAAGTTTGGCGAGGTCGAGCAGTCCATTGATTTTCAGCTGGAATTCCCGGGAGGCATCACGGCCAATTGCCGTACCAGTTATGCAGAGAGTGGGACCCTGCTTCGCGTAGAGGCCGAAAAAGGCTGGTACGAACTGCAACCGGCCTTTGGCTATGGCGGAATCAAAGGAAAGACCTCGCAGGGAGACATGGGTTTGGACAATGTTAACCAGCAGGCGTTGCAAATGGATGATTTTGCGGCTTGTGTGATCAGCAACAGGCCGACACGTGTCCCGGGCGAAATGGGGCTTCGGGACGTAAAAATCCTGATGGCTATCTACGAGGCTGCCAGGAACGCCAGGCCGGTAACCCTGAAATTGTGAGGCTTCTGGCATATTTATTGTCATAAAGCGTCTTTTTCCAGGATGTGCAATCCAAAAGGAAGTATTTTGAATAGCGCGTGTTTAAAAGTCAACAATCTACTAAAAAGTTTACTCATGAAATCAAATCAGAAAACATCGAACGGCAAAACTGCCGAAGGCACAGTGCCAGACCCGAAAGTAGCTCACGCCCTGGAAAGAGGCAGAAATGCCAACGATAATTTTGGAGAAGACCAGACTGATGACTACGGCCTGGACACCGGGACGCCTCAGGGAATGGCAGAGCAACAGCAGCGCGATCAAATCAAAGGAGGAACGGGCGGCCGGGGCATGGGAAGGAACCGAAATGACGATTTTAACGATGGAAAATGAAATGGAAAAGGACAAATTTGCACCAGGTACTTATCCGCAGGACGGTAAATCGTTGATTTTTACTGACATGCTGGGAGTAGTCAGAAAAGGAATTTACAAAAGTGACAAACATGGCTTTCAGCAACGCGAGGATATGGAATTGCCCCATGAAACCCAATTCGTTTTTCCGGAGGATGATATCGTTTCTTGGGAATATGAAAGCCCCTCCTAAAGTAATCACGTCGTGAATTTAAACATCAAGGGACACTGATTTTCTTAACCAAATATTCACAAACATGCTTTTACCCATCGGTATACTCGTCCTGGCGGCGATTGTGGTCGCCGTGCTTTATTTGCGGTCTAAAAAGGTCTAGGAAGTAATGATTATGGAAGAATATCGTCGATCCTGAACCATCGGTAACCATAGCTCGGTAGCTGGATCGTTACCCGATCCCGTGAAATGGCCTGGTCGCTCTGGCTGTTCCAGAGGTCGTACAGCTTCTGGGAGCCGTTCAATGAAAGGCTGGCGGCTCTTTCTGTGCCTGCGAAATTGTGCAACAGCACGACCGATTTTCCCTCATAGTCGTATCGTATCGCCAGAATGTCGTTGGAACCGGTTTCCAGGAGAGTTGGCGTGCCCAGCCCGATCTCCGGAACTGTTTTTCGCATCCTTATCATGGAAGCAATGCGGGTAAAGAGGGAAGCGCTGTCGCGCCATTGTTGCTCTGCATTAATTTTATGAAAGCCGTAATCGCCTTTGTCGATTACGGGGCGAAAAGCGGAGTCCGCTTTGGTGAAGCCGCCATTTTTTTCGGTGTTCCACTGCATAGGTGTGCGTACGGAAAGCCGTTCTTTCAGGTTGAGGTCATCACCCATACCCAGTTCCTCCCCATACCTGATTACTGGCGCGCCGGGAAGCGTGAACAGAAGACTGTAAGCCATTTCGATCCTTCGACGGTCATTGCCAAGCATGGGCGCGAGCCTGCGACGGATTCCGCGTTTGTAAAGTTGCATATTGGTGTCGGGGCCCATCGCTGAGTATACCTGTTTGCGCTGGGTTTCGTTGAGCCTTCCTAGATCTATTTCGTCGTGGTTACGCAGAAAGTGTGCCCATTGCGACCCCTGGGGAATGCCGGATGTTTCTTTCAATGCTTTTAGCAAAGGGGCGGTTTCCCCGGTTGCAAGTGCATAAAACAAATGCTGGTTCACAAAGAAGTTGAACATCAGCTGAATACCGTCCCCGTTTTTACCGAAATAACTGGTGTTTTCGTCGGGCGCTACATTGGCCTCCCCGAGAATGGCGGCATCGGCGTTCCGGGATTGTGTGAACTGGCGGATGTCCTTTAAAAAACCAAAATCCAGCTTCGGTTTCTCGGAACCGGTTTTGGGAACCTCAATGATAAATGGCACCGCATCGAGCCGGAAACCCGATATTCCCTGGTTGAGCCAATAGCCGATAATCCGCTGGCTTTCACGTACCACCTCGGGGTTTTTGAAGTTGAGATCGGGCTGAAAGCGGTAAAAACGATGGTAATAATATTCGTTAGTAGTGCTGTCGAGTGACCACACTGTCTGCTGCACACCCGGGAAAACCATTCCCTTATCGGCGTCTTTAGGCTTTGCCCGAGACCACACGTACCAGTCGCGGTATTTTGCGTTACGCGCGCTTCGGGCGTTTTTGAACCACGGATGCTGATCGGAAGTATGGTTAATGACCAGGTCCATGATCACCCGCATGCCTCTTTTTTTGACCTGATGCATCAATTCCGAGAAATCGCCGCTTGTGCCCAGCTTCGGGTCCACGCCGTAGTAATCGGCCACATCGTAGCCATCGTCAGCACCGGGGGAAGGCTGGAACGGGGCCAGCCAGATCACGTCGACGCCGAGCATTTTCAGATAATCCAATTTTTGGATCAGCCCGTTAATATCGCCGCGCCCGTCGCCGTCGCTATCCTTGAATGCGCCGATTTCAAGGTTATAAATCACGCTGTTTTTGTACCAGAAATTTTCCCTGATCTTTCGTGGCGCTATTTTCTCCTGGGCCAGCGATAGCAATGGAAAAAGGAGCAGCCACAGGCACAATACATTTTTAATCATCGGAACAGTTTGTTTTGAGTGCATTATTCAACCGCAATGGCCCGTTCGCGACTGCCGCAGTTTTCACAAGTTTTGTCCGCCTGGGCGCCGGTCAGCTTCTGCCCGCAGCGCGTGCAAACGGAAAAGCCCGCATTACAGCAAACCTGCCGGATAAAATCAGCATCTTCCTCCGGAAGGATTCCCAAACCGGGACTGGCGGCAGTCTCGCGAATTAGAGTGAATGCGCCGCCTGCCTCGAAATACAGCCTTTTTACCTCGCCCAAATGCCGGATTCCGTTGCTGCGTAGCTGAGCGAAGGCCTTCTCTTTGGTAATTCCGGTTTCTTTCATGCTGTCAATAGCTAACCTGCCGTCGGCAATAAGCACGGTTAGATCGCCCTGGGTAAAAGATTCGAGCCGTTGATTGCGGGAAGAGACCGCCGCCAGTAGTTGCTGGATGGCGATGACGACGATTGCGATCACGATGGCGGCGAGAATGCCTCGGTCGGGTGCCTGCAAGGGAACGCCGATGGCCGCTGATAATGAAACTAAGGCGATCAGCTCATTTCTGCTCAGCTGCGAGGCCATTCTTTTTCCCATGAGCCGCATGGAAATCATCAGAACCAGGTAGATAATCACTATTCTCAGCATTACCTCCCAGTAAAATCCCGCCGGCACATCACCGGCGAACATCCGCTGCCAGTCGCCGAAATGTATATCTTCTTTCTTCATAGCTTTTTAATCAAATATCTGGCGAATTGGAAATGCTCGCGGAGCCCCATTGGGTAGCGCCGCATACCTGGCAGCGTTGTGCGTGATCCGGCAAGCCGGCGACCTTCCCGCAATTGGCACATACCAGCGTATCCTTCATGGTGATCTGTCCGAACCCTGCGATTGAACTGTCGTCTGGCGGGTAGAGCAGTAAACCCGGCCGACGTTTTGGATGCCGGTAGATACTAAACAGCCCGCAGGCTTCAAGGTACAGCCGGTCGACCTCGCCCAGATTATAGACCTGCTTGCCTCGCAAGGCGGCAAAAACCTGCTGCCGCGAGATCTTGGTCTGTGTCATTTCATCGAGCTGCAAAATGCCGTCTTTGACAAGAATGCTCAATGAGCCCTGGGTCACACGCTCGAACTTTTCACTCTTGGATTCCAGCAGATTAATGCCCCTTTGAAACAACAGCGCGCACATCAAAATTACCGTGCAGAGCAACAGCCCGGTCTGAGGCATTTGCATTCCGGGAGAAACAATCGCTCCGCGGGTGATCATCACGGCGAGTTCGGAAATCGTGAGCTGTCCGCCCATGCGTTTCCCCATCATCCTGACGATGATCAGCAGCACCACATACATAAAGCATGTGCGCAGCAATATTTCAAGCAAAAAGATTACCGGCGTTTCACCAAAAAGAATGCGGTACCAGTCGCCGGGAATAATGTCTTGTTTTCTCATGAAGGAAAGGATTGGCAGCCGGTACAAGAAATAAGCAGGCTATTGGTAGGAAACCCGGTAAATGACCCCGTTGGTATCATCGGAAAACAACAGCGATCCATCACTGTGAACGGCCACGCCTACAAGCCTCCCAAAATGGGCTCGGTTATTGTCGACGATAAAGCCGGTGAGGAAATCTTCGAACCGGACCGGTTTACCGCTTTCAAAATGCACCCGGGCGATCTTGTAGCCCACAGGCGAGCTGCGGTTCCAGGAACCACGCATGGCTATGAAAGCATCATTCCGGTATTCTTCCGGGAACTGCGAGCCTGTGTAGAAGGTCAGGGCCATGGGAGCAGAATGGGCCTGGTAAGTTAGGGTCGGCAGGGTGGTTTTTTGCAGGTACTGCTGATAGGTCGTATCACCCTTCGGCCGGTCACCAGGATTGTATTTGCCTTCGCCGTAGATATAAGGCCACCCGTAGTCGGCACCAGGTTTGATCTGGTTGAGCTCCTCTTTCTGCTCGTCATCTCCCAGCCAGTCAATGCCGTGGTCCATTCCCCAGAGCTCGCTGGTTTGCGGGTGCCAGCCAAAGCCAATGGTGTTGCGAAGCCCCTTTGCAAAAACCTTGCGATTGGAGCCGTCCTCATCGGCACGCAGCAATGTGGCATTCTCAGGATTTGGTTCAGGGCATGCGTTACAAGTACTGCCGACACTGATGTACATTTTCTTGTCTGGGCCGAATGCGAGCGTGCGGTTGGGGTGCTGTCCGCCATCGGGCAAATCGCTGATCAGCATACGCGGCTGAGAGAGCGTGCCATCGGCATTCATATCGGCCACATATATTTCTTTCACAGCAGCCATATAAAGCTTGCCATCGTAAATGTGCAACCCGTGGACCTGTTTGATGGCCGCCACCGTTTTTTTATCCTCGGCTATGCCATCCGCATTCGCGTCGCTGAGCATCATCACGATCCCGGCTTCCCGGTCGGAAGCATATACATGGCCATTTGCGCTGGTTACCAAAATGCGTGGTTTACCAAGGTCCTGGGCGAATTTGGCCACTTTAAACCCGGCAGGTACTTTCAGCTTCGCCACGTTCTGGTCCGTCGCGGCCTGCACAGCGGGATAAAACACGTAACCTTCAACCTGCACGGAAGTTGCCTCCATATCAGTTTCTGGTATAAAAGCATCCCAGAAATCGTTGTCGTCGTCGCAGCTTATGGTAACAGCCCCTAGTAGAAGCCCTAATAGGGCCGGTAATGCTGGTTTTTGTAAAAGATCGTAGTATTTCATAGTCGTTATTGATGGTTTGTTGAAGTTGATTTGGATTGCAGATGCGCTTTGTTACAAATTCTGTTCCGGCTTATAAATGTGTGAATCGAATATTTTTTGAGTATCCCGGCGTGGAAAATCGCGACTGGTGGCAGCGGGTACGGAATTTGCCACAGGTGCGTCCAATTAGTTGCCACATGAAAACTGGGTTGTCTTTATGGAAATGCAAAAAACTACGGAGAATGACATTGTATCTGGCGAGACAGTTTGTTGGGATGCCTACCCGGGAAGCCCTTACCCGCTGGGCGCGAGCTGGGATGGAAACGGGGTTAATTTTGCGGTCTTTTCTGAAAACGCTGAGAAAATAGAACTGTGTCTTTTTGAACAGGATGAGAGCAGCCAGGGTACAATACGGATCAAGGAAGTGACACACAATGTTTGGCATATATATGTGAAGGGTCTCTCGCCAGGCCAGCTCTACGGTTACCGGGCCTACGGGCCATACGAGCTTGAGAACGGGCACCGGTTCAACCCCAATAAGTTGCTGATCGATCCATATGGCAAAGCAGTTTCGGGAACCGTCAAATGGGATGATGCTCTGTTTGCTTACCAGATCCAGGACCCTGCGCAGGATCTGAGTTTCAGTGTTGTGGACAGTGCGCCGTTTGTTCCCAAATCGGTAGTAGTGGATGACGCTTTTGATTGGGAGGAAGACCGGCGTCCGAAAGTCCCGTATCATGATACCATTATTTATGAGGCGCATGTCAAAGGTTTGACAAAACTCCATCCGGCTATTCCCGAAAACCATAGGGGAACTTACGCCGGACTGGCGCACGAGGCTATGATCGTCTATTTAAAAGAGTTGGGGATTACCACCGTCGAGCTGCTCCCGATCCATCAATATGTTGCCGACCGGCACCTTCTCGAAAAAGGATTGACCAATTATTGGGGCTACAACACAATCAATTTTTTTGCGCCGGATGTCAGGTATAAAAGTAGCGGCGCACACGGGGAGCAGGTTGCCGAATTTAAGAATATGGTTAAGCAACTGCATAGGGCCCGTATTGAAGTAATTCTGGATGTCGTTTACAACCACACCGCGGAAGGCAATCACCTTGGACCCACACTTACCCTGAAAGGCCTGGACAATGCTTCCTATTACAGGTTGAGCGAAGATCCGCGCTATTACACGGATTATACCGGAACTGGCAATACGATGAATACCCGCTTGCCTTTTGTTTTGGGGCTGATCATGGACAGTCTTCGGTACTGGATCACCGAGATGCACGTGGACGGTTTTCGTTTCGACCTTGCTTCCTCGCTGGCCCGCTCGCTTCATGAAACCGATACATTAAGCTCGTTTTTTAACATTATCCACCAGGACCCGATTATTTCTCAGGTAAAGCTGATTGCCGAGCCATGGGATGTCGGCAGCGATGGTTACATGGTCGGGCAATTTCCCCCCGGCTGGGCTGAATGGAATGGCATGTACCGCGATTGCGTCCGCGATTACTGGCGTGGGGCCGAAAGCAAGCTCGCCGAATTCGCGAGGCGCTTCACGGGCAGCGCCGACCTTTACCAGGGAGGTTATCGCCAGCCTACTGCCAGTATCAACCTGATTACGGCCCACGACGGTTTCACGCTGGATGACCTGGTAAGCTATAACGATAAACACAATCAGGCCAACGGGGAAGACAATAACGACGGAACAAACGAGAACAAAAGCTGGAACTGTGGAGCGGAAGGTCCTACTGAAGATCCGCAGATCATTGCTTTAAGGAAAAAACAGAAACGTAATTTCCTGACGACGCTCTTCTTATCCCAAGGTGTACCCATGCTTGTTGCGGGTGACGAGTCTGGCCGCAGTCAGCAAGGCAACAACAACGCCTATTGCCAGGACAATGAAATTTCCTGGCTAAACTGGGAGTCGGCAGACCGGGAACTGCTTGAATTCAGCAAGGCTATCATTCAATTTTGTAAAAACCACGCGTCATTCCGGCGGCGGCGCTGGTTTCAGGGAAGGGCTATCAAAGGCTCAGACGTAAGTGATATCATGTGGTTTCTGCCGGATGGTCAGCAGATGTCCGATGAAAATTGGGAGCGCGACTTTGCCAAAGCGCTTGGGGTTTTCCTGGATGGCAACGCTCTCAAGGATGTCGACTATAACGCCCAAAGAATTGTCGATGTTTCTTTCTACATCATCTTCAACGCACATCATGAGCCTTTAGATTACAAACTGCCGACCGTGCAGCAGGGAGGAATCTGGCACAAAGTTGTCGATACCAACATAGGATTTATTGGGGAAGACAATTATGACTTTAATTCCGGCGATTCGATACCGGTGGAAAGCCGTTCTATATTAGTGCTGAAACTAGCGCCTTAGAAAACTGCGCCCCTGGAAGCAGAATATATTTCCGTTTCCAGGGAGGCGCTTGCTCCACACCACTGTGGAAATTGCGCAATTCACAGTAGTTTTTATGCCAGGCCTAATGCAGAATTCGTCTGGCGGTCTCTCAGGCATAAATTTGGTAATCGATTGTGCCGTCAAAACTGGTCATTTTATGGAAATCGGTGGCAATTATCGTAATATATTGAATGCGCTGGTTGGCACCTGGCAAGCGCACCAAAGACTGCGCAACCACCTTCTGACAGCCATGCGGAAAGACACATGCCCCACATTGCGCAGAATCTTGCAAAAAGCCTATCTAACATCCATTGTTTTCGAGCGCGACATAGAAGAACTGTATAATTCCTCTAAAAGCTACCTGCGTGATCCATGCCTTAACGAAATCGGGTTCGATCCGGGAATTGTAAGACAGCATGGCGTGAACATCATTATGCTGATGGAAACAATAAGCCAGCACCAAAGCGCCTTAATTGCCCGTTACAATCAATTATTCGACCTAATTCATAAAGAGGGTTTTGCCGACCAGTGGTGCGAACAACATTTGCACGCGCTTGTTTGCATCCATGCTACAACGACCTCAAAAGTCCGGCAACTATTCGGCAAAAGTGATGGCGGTGCTGTCACGGCCACCATGCATCCAAAACTAAGACTAGTCGCTGCGTTGTCTGCCGAAATTTTGCAAGAAAAATCATCAAGGAAAGCGACCCGACAACAGGACGGTAATAAATGACATGAAGCCGGTCACCGTGTTCGGTTCCGGGTACGATAATTGTCCCGCACTTGCTCTCAATAAAAATCACAACAAAATGAAAGCGATCATCTTACTGGGTACCCTTAAAAAAGAAGGACAGTCCAACACACTTGTATTGGGAGTTCTTTATCGAATATCTGAAAAAAGAGGGAGTGACTGCCGAAATCATTAAACTGGTCAACGAAAACATTTTGCCGGGCACCAATCTCGATATGGGTGAGGGCCTGCGCGCCAGTAGGCATCCAGCAGTTCCAGGTCTTCTGTTTGTATCACTGTCATAGCAGGAATTTTCAGTTTGTCTTCTTCACTACCGACTTGGTCTGCCGGACAATGACGACCTCCTCATCTGTTTTGTTCACATACACACGTGCGGTTCCCGCCGGCCCCGAGAGACGCCAGTTTTATCCAGGTAAGCCATAATCGCTGGGGATGCCTGCTCAATATCTCTTGCCTCGACGGGCTCGGAAAATGCCTTTGGAGCCTGCAAAGTCATTTTCGAGCGATCACTTCCAATGTGGTCGACTTTGCCTTTGGCGATCAATTGCCCGGCTTGTTGAAGACAGCGAATTTGATACTTGAAGAGCCGCAGTTGATAGGCAGGATCAAAGGATTGTCGTTGAGCATGGCTGTCATTTTTTCTCCCGTCCAAAAAGCGCGCGCAATTCGTTTTGGACTTTTCAAGCGGTTCTTTCTCCTTTTTGCTCAGATTTTTTCCCGCCCGGTTGATGAAAAAATTAAGCATCGACATGGCCGATTGGAATGGCTTCGCCTTAGGTCGCTTGCTGTGCTCCGCCGAACGTTTCAGGGAACGGGCGATTTTTTTGGGTGATTTGGATTTGAAAACCCTATTTTCCAGATCCATGGCGTCGCTGGTTTCGTTCACCTTTTTGAACCATTTTTTGGTGCGCTGGGATAAGCCAGGCATCTCCAACAGGTGAAATTCCTGTATCAATAAGAGGTTAGCCGCCTCACTGGTAATCGAGTCTTGGGCAGGTGAAGGTAACGACATCTGTTAAGCGTAGACAGAGCGATGTCCGGGCTGCAACGCAAGTGAAGCTATTGAGCCCCGTTAGTTCATAGTCCGAAGGCCGACAGGCTCGAAGTACCTGGAAGGCAACAGTATGTACTCGCTATGGGCGAAGAGTACAGGAGACTTCGGCGGGGTCTAAGGGCGCAGCACGGCAGAAACGGAGGTGCCATGGAACCCAGGAGGCCCATAACGGTCCTTGTCGGAAATCGAGACAAGGTACGCCCCAGCAGGGAGGTCCTAATAAAGGCGGACGCTGTTATGGGAGTCGGACTCACTCATAGTACTCAGCGTGTGGGAAAGCCACATACACGGGGAAGGGGTGAGCAGAATGTACACAAGGCAGGGAAACATGTCCCTTACAAACAGAGAAGGAATGAACATGACAACACAACTGAACTGTGTGGCCACGAAGGCAAAACTAGACAAAAAGGCGGTGTTCACTTCCTTGGCACATCTGCTTACGCCTGAATATTTTAATCAGACGTGGCGGCTAATGAACAAGCGGGGTGCACCGGGAGTGGACATGGAGACTGCCGCAATGTTTTCGGCAAATTTGCAAGAGCGGACGCAGCAACTGTGGAAACAGTTAACGACGGGGTGTTATAAAGCTCCGCCGGTGCGTAAAGTAGAAATTCCAAAAGACAATGGAAAGACAAGGCAGTTGGGTATCCCAACAGTATCGGACAGATTGCTCCAGGCGTCGGTAGCCAGAATTCTGAATGCGATTTATGAACCGCTGTTTCTAAACTGTTCCTGGGGATACAGGCCGGGAAGAAGCGCTCATGGTGCACTGAAAATGTTGAGGGACAGCTTGGTATTAGGTAAATCTGCTCAGTATGTATTCGAAGCGGATATACGGGCCTACTTCGACAGGGTTAACAATGAGCGGCTACGGAAAATGCTCAGACAGAAGATAGCAGACCCGGTTATTTTGCGACTAATCGATAAATGGCTCCGTGCAGGAATCATGGAAGATGGTCTGATTATAGCCAGACAGGACGGGGTACCTCAGGGAGGGCCAATATCCTGTATTTTATCTAATATCTATCTGCATTATGTTCTGGATCTGTGGTTCGAAAAGCGGATAAAGCCTATTTGCAAGGGAGAGGCGCATCTAATCAGATACGTGGATGATTTTGCGGTATGCTTCCGGTATTTCGAAGACGCCCGTCGTTTTGGCGCATATCTCAGAGAGCGCTTTGACAAATTTCATTTGAAACTAGCGGAAGAAAAGACGCGCTGCGTCACCTTTGGCAGGTTTGCCCGAGAGAGCGCTGCAAAACGAGGTGGGAGGGTGGAGACCTTCGACTTTCTAGGTTTCACACATATTTGTGGACTGGATCAGCGAGGGAGATTTGCCTTAATCAGACACCCTCGGAAACGTAGTGTGCGAAAATTCTTAGATCGGGTCAGAGAGTGGCTTAGAAGACATCCCCATTTGGATGTCCATGAGCAACAAAAGCAGTTAAACGCAATGTTGAGTGGCTTTTACCAATACTATGCACTACATCACTGTGCAAGAAAACTAGAATTGGTACACATGCAGATAAAGCGATACTGGCGACACTTTATAAGGAGGCAAAGCCAAAGGGGCAAAGGGAATTGGAATTATTTAAACAGTAAGAAATGGTTTCAACTACCCAAGCCCGTGACGCTTCACTTTAATGTCTAAACTATGCTGAAATGGAGACACATTCTGAAGAGCCCGTTGCGGGAAAGCTGCACGGCGGGTTCTGTGAGGGGCGCACTGGAGTAATCCGTGCGTCTACTCGACACTGTTCTATTGTTCGCCATAATCGTTCCATTTTCCTGAAATTCAGTTTTTGCCTGTGTTCGGCGGATTATTCTCATAAATCAGGTCCAGCAGTTTCCGCGACCGCCGCCGAAGCTGTTCCGCCTGTTTGTGAAACCGTTCGGACTCGGACTGATTACCCGAATGGCTGGATTCGGTGGCCGCTTGTTCGAGCAAAATAACGGCTTCCTCCATGCTTCGGAGCGCTTGCCACAAATGCGCCTCGGTACCTTCTGTAATCCCCGCCCAGAGCGCGTCTGTCGAAAATCCGTGTCCGGTATGGCAACGATACCTGAACGAGGTGCCCTCGCGTATGCCCGTGAGCGCGCCCCCGCATTCGGGGCAGGTGAGGCTGGTTTTTTCACCCATATTGATAATGCCCTTTTCAAATGCATTTTCCTGCGCAGCTATATCAATTTCCGCCTTCATTCGCTGTTGGGCCGGTCGATTAGTGTCGATCCGGGGAGCAAGGGGCCGTCCGATATGGTTTTTTAACAATGGGCCTATGTCCTTTAAAGGTAAGACGTGGTCTGCCTGCACGGCTTTTAAGGCGTTGTCGGGCATATCGCGAAAGAGCGCGTCCGCCGGGTCCTGAATGATGACCGTTCCGCCCATTTCCTTGATCGTCCAAAGCCCTGAGCTTCCGTCGCCTAGCCGCCCGGTAAGGACTATGCCTGTTACCCGCCCGTCGTAGGCATATGCGAGGGAGCGCATGGTCACGTCGATCGATGGCCGGAAGCGGTTTTCTTTCGGGCCCCTTCTGACGAGGATATGATCCTCCTTAACGACCATGTGGTGATCGGGTGGGGCAAGGTAAATGTGCCCCACCCGGACGGGTTCCATGTCGTGCGGGACGATTATCGGAATGTTCGTCGCGTGGCCGAGGATCGAAGCGAGAATGCTTTTCGAGTCGGGTGCGACGTGCTGAACGACAAAAAAAGATGCTGCCGTGTCGCGTGGAAAGGTTTGCAAAAGCTCTTTCAGCGCGCTTACCCCGCCTGCCGAGGAGCCGATAACGATTATGTCGTGTACTTGCATTGCCGTGTGTATCTTCCAAAAGGAAACGGCATACAGGCAAAATATCCATGCCAGGTGGCCGGAAATCAGTGATACGACGCTGGAAAAACAATCTGGAACGTCGTTCCTTTTTGAGGAATACTTTGGATGTCCATATTCGCCCGCAGCATTTCACAGAGGCGTTTGACGATAAATAACCCGATCCCTTCTCCGGTATTCGGTCCCCCGGCACCCGCTTCCGCCGGCATATCAGGTGTATCTTCAGCCTCGGCGATGGTTAGTTTATCCAGCAATGGCTGCGGGATTCCTGGTCCTGTGTCTGTCACCCTGATTTGCCAGGCACCATCGGGGAAATCGGTGGAGGAGGTTAAATATTCCCATCCCACGGTCACATTTCCGTCGGTAGTGTATTTCAACGCGTTCAGGATCAAGTTCTGGGCGATCCGCCTCACCTTTACTGGGTCACTTTCAACTAGAATGCCGTCGGTACCATCAAAAATAATGGAGAGATTTTTTCGGTCTGCGATGGTTTTGGAAGCTTCACACAGTTCGGTCAGCATTTGCGAGACGTCAAATTTACTGAGCTCAACAACCTCCTGTCCCGATTCCAGCCGCGTATAGTCCAGCAGCTGGTTCATCATCTGGGCAACCTGGCTCAGGTTCCGCTGGATCATGTCCAAAATACGGGCGCGGTCCTCCTCGGTATCCATAATATTAAGCATCGTGGCGGCCCCTGAGATAATCCCAAAACTGCCCCGCAGATCGTGAAAAGCAGACCTGAGAAACGAGCCGCGATGCTGAACATATTCTTTCATGACCGACAACGCCCCAATCATTTCATAGGACCCTTCCAACTGGCGCATTAACCCGTCGTGTTCCACCTGGCCCTGTTTCAGCGGGCTGATATCCAGTTCGGTGGTGGCGATACCATAGTCGTGGCGGGTAATAGATACCCCAAGCCACTTCTGATCTTGTTCCAGGTAAATTTCTTCGTAATACCCGTGATCACCCCGCAGCACATCCAGCATGTGCATTACCTGTTCCGAATCATACAGCTCGGACGCTTTTTTTCCAATCAATGCCGCAGCATGCTGGTCCAGGTGTGCCGCGAATTTCTGGTTGCAGACCGCCAGTGTGAAATCGGGTTGTGCCGATGGATCGTCGGTAATGGATTTGAAAAAACCAATCGAAGCAGGAGAGCTATCCAATACTGCCTGTAAATTTTCGGCAGTCTTTTTCAATTCAGTATTGACTGTTTCAAGGCCTGCATTGGCATTCCTGAGCTCCTGTGTCCTTTCTTCGACGTGAGTTTTAAGTTGTTCGGTGAGCGTTTTCTGCAAATGAATATCCGTGCAGGTGCCAATGTATCCGGTGATCCTGCCGGCGTCCGATAGCATCGGCTTGGTGCTTTCCTGCACCCACCGGTACTCTCCGTCGCGGCGTCGCAAACGGTATTCGATGGTATAAGGGGTTCCTTCGGCGAGGCCGTTTGAGGCGGCCAGGCGGTAAGCTGCCCGATCTTCGGGATGTATAATTTCGAGAAATCCATCCCTTTTGTCCTTGTCGAAGGACTGGCCTGTAAAGTCCAGCCACGCTCTGTTGAAAAAGTTGACCTGGCCGTCCACCTGCGCTACCCAGATAAATGCGGTAGCGTTATCCACGAGTTCTTTGAACCACTGCTGGCGCTCTTCCAGGAGTTTCTGTGCTTTCCGGTGCTCGGTAATGTCTTCAAAAACGAGCAGAATCGTGTGTTTTTGATGTAATATCACCTTTCTGGCGTGAATGAGCATGGTGCGCCCTTCGGTTTCGCCAAGTTTAATGTTCACTTCGAAGCCCTGGACAGATGCGTCCCGGCTGATCACATTTTGCATTACCTCGCGAAAACCTACAAAATCCAGCTGGCCGTTGCCCACCTCAAATAGCATGCTTTCTTCGGTTTGCTGCGGAGCGGTCTTGAATACCCGGTAAAACGCCTTGTTAGCGTTCTTAATTCTCAGATCCTTGTTCAACACCAATGTGGCTTCACTAATGGTGGAAAGGATCGCCTCCGAATACTCATAAGATTCGGTGAGTTGGTCGTTACGGATCTGCAACTCCTGATTGATCGTTTGCAGCTCCTCGTTAGCTGACTCGATCTCCTCTTTACTGGTTTCAAGTTCCTCGTTAATGCTTTGCAATTCCTCATTGCTGCTGACGATCTCCTCGTTGGCCGATTGTAGCTCTTCATTGCTTGCTTCCTGTTCCTCGATAATGGAGTGCATGTCCTGGCGCAGGGCGGTAAGTTCGGCTTCGAGTAGCAGGTTTTGTTTATCGGTAATGCCACCGCCCGCACCGGAGCGCAGTTCGTAGTCTTTAAGCTCTTCAAACAGAATAAGGAAAAGCTGTTGATTGGCCGGGCTGGTGATCGGTACCGCCTTGATTTCCACATAATGGACTTTATCATTCATGATCACTTCCAGGCCGGTCTTCGACGCCGACTGTGACGTTTTGCGGGCTTTGTGAATGATATTCCGTAGTTCGAATACCAGCGACGGACGCGCCATTTTCGAAAGGTTGAGGCTGGCTTTACCCGTCGCGTGTTCAAGGAAAAGCCCGGTAGAGCCCCGGAACTGAAGAATTTCCATGTCCTGGTCAACCACCACACTGGCCGGCACGTGATTGGTTAAAAGCCAGCTGTCAACGAGTTTGTCCAGATCACTTACCGGAGGCATTTCACTGGTTTTCGGGAGGTCTTTCCTTTCCAGTGCCACCACGCTTTTGCGGATGGTCATGTCCGAAGGGATCTTTGCCAGGGTATTATTCTTACGGGCAAAAACCTTGTAGGCTTTCTGTATCTGTGAAAAATGCGAGGGCGAACTACCGACAGCCTCGGATTTCCCCAGTACCAGTATGCCATCGGGGTTCAGGGCATAGTGAAAAGTGGCGAGCGCCTTTTTTTGAAGCACTTCGTCCAGGTAAATCAACAGGTTACGGCAACTTACCAGGTCGAGCCGTGAAAACGGCGGGTCGCTCAGCAGGTTATGCGGCGCGAAAACGCACAGGTC